>CAZYXV010000030.1:0-41685 GCA_964651475.1 uncultured Anaerolineae bacterium
AAGTTATACCTTAGCACTCAAATTAGTCAAATGTTAAAAGTGTAAGTCCATGAGGTAACTGATGATAAATTGGGGCGAGTTGGGAAGAAGCAATACGATCCTATCTCCCTTACGAATGCCCAGCCTGCGGAGATTGGCGGCGACGCGATCCGACCCATCTTTGATCTGCCGATAAGAAAAGCGCTTGCCAAAGAAATTGGCGCATAGCCTTTCGGGATGCCTGGCGGCGGTTTCGTCTAATAGTTGATAGATCGGAATACGGGGATACTCAAGGTGAGGGGGCACTCGCTCGTCATAGTGTTTTAACCATACCGGGGCCATCGTTCACCTCCACCATTGTGCTTGTACTCTATTTGCCTGAAACGTTGCCCTATTATTTTATCAAAAATCACCCCTGTAAGCAAAACAGCCATTTGTACCGCTTTTGTGGTATCATAGGGTGCGCAGAGCCTTGGCGGATTTTACACGGGCAACGTTTCGAATGGAGATGTAACACAATGACAATCACACAAATCCTTTACCCCACCAGCTTGCCAGAAGCGGTGCAGTTGTTGCGCCGCCCCAACGTCAAATCGGCCGTACTGGCCGGCGGGACAACACTCGTGCCCCACCAGCGCGACACGCTAGACGCCGTGATTAGCTTGCGCGACCTGGGGCTGTGTTATATCCGCAGCGAGGGCAGCTCACTGCACATTGGCGCGGCCACGCCTCTACAAGCTTTACTAGACGCCACCGAATGCGCTGGCGCACTGGCGCAGGCCGCACGCGATACTACTTCGTTCAACTTGCGTAACTCGGCCACGCTGGGCGGCACGTTGGTCACGGCGACGGGCGGCAGCCCCTTGCCGGTGGTGTTGTTGGCGATGGATGCCACGTTAAGCATCCACGCCGCCGAAGCGCGCCAATCGCCGCTGGCTAGTTTTTTGAATTACCGCGAGCGACTGGTGCGTGACGGCGCGCTCATCACAGAAGTCGCGCTGCCGCTGTGGCGGCTGGTGGCGCGCACGGTATACGAAAAAGTGGCACGCACGCCCCGCGACGCGCCGATGGTGTGCGCAGCGGCTTCAGCACGGGCGGGGCTTGGCCCGCTTTCCGATGTTCGCATTGCCGTCGGCGGCGCGGCGCCGCTAGCTACGCGGCTGCTGCAAGTAGAGCAACTGTTGGAAGGCAAGCCCCTTTCTGGCGAGCTGATCGAGCAGGCCGCCGAGACTGCCGGGCGCGTGGTCGCGCCGCCGGATGACCACGTGGCATCATCCGAATACCGCCGCGAGATGGTCAGGGTGCTGGTGGGGCGAGCGCTTCACCAGATGTAAAAGATGACGCCGTTGGCCTGGTCCTGGCAGGTCGCGGCGTCTACCACGCGCAAACAGCCAATGTCCAGCACCAGGTCAAACAGGCCATCAAAGCGATTGGCGCGCGAAAACAATCTGATATAGCCACGACCCACATTGGACACTTGCCTCCAAGTGTGGTACAATGCAATCGCACTCAGGTAGTTTGATTGGAACGTTGTGTAAACCTCGCCCCGGTGAAACCGCCGGGGCGATTTTTTGTAGGAAGGTAGATTTCGTGATACAGTTTTGTGATTTTAATTTGGCGGCGCCGCTGCAAGACGCGGTGCGCCGCATGGGGTTTGAACGCCCCACGCCCATCCAGGCGCAGGCCATTCCGCCCGCGCTGCAAGGGCGCGATATTGTTGGCTGCGCGCAGACCGGCACCGGCAAAACGGCTGCTTTTTTGCTGCCCGGCTTGAATGTATTGCTGAATGACAAGAGCAGGACCAAAAGCTCACGGATGCTGGTGCTTGTGCCCACGCGCGAGTTGGCCCTGCAGGTAGGCGAGCACGCCAGGCAACTGGCTCGTCAGACGGCTTTGAAGGTGGCGGTGGTGTACGGCGGCGTCGGGATGCGAGACCAGGAACGCGCGCTGCGCGCCGGGGCCGATGTGGTCATCGCCACACCGGGGCGGCTGCTCGATCACATCCAGCGCAACACAACGCACTTTGAGCACCTGTCCATTCTGGTGCTTGACGAAGCCGATCGCATGTTGGATATGGGCTTTTTGCCCGACATCCGGCGCGTGCTGCAAGCTCTACCGCGCGGGGCGCAGCGCCAGACGCTGCTTTTTTCGGCCACCATGCCGCCACATATTCTGGCGCTTACCCAAGAGGTTCAACGTGATCCCGTCAGGGTGGAGGTGGCTGTGGCCCGCCCGCCAGAGGCGATTGATCAAAAACTTTACCCGGTGCCCAAGCATCTCAAGGTCAATCTGCTCTTGCACTTGTTGAATCACGACGAGATGACGAGCGCGCTCGTGTTTACGCGCACCAAGTACGGCGCCGATAACCTAGTGAAAAAATTAAAACGGGCTGGCGTGAGGGCGGCTACGATTCATGGCAATCGGACGCAAGGCCAGCGCGTGGCGGCCTTGGAAGGGTTCCGGCAGGGGCGCTACCGCGTGTTGGTGGCCACCGATATTGCCGCCCGCGGCATTGACGTGGAGGGCATTTCGCACGTGCTCAATTTTGACGCGCCGGGCACGGCGGAAGATTATGTGCACCGCATCGGGCGGACCGCCCGCGCCGAAGCGAGCGGCGACGCCATCACGTTTGTCACGCCGGCCGACGAGCCAATGGTTCAGGGCATCCAGCGTTTGATTGGCCGGCGGCTGGAGCGCTGCACCGCGCCCGGTTTTGATTACGGCGTACAGGCGCCCTCGTATGCCAGGCCCACGGTGCAAGAACTTCAACAGCAGTACACCACTCCGCGCACCACCAGCCAACGGTGGGCGCAGATGCTCGGCGGCCGCCGCCGCTAACGCAGGGGGGCAAGTGACACAAGTACGCAGCGACCTGAGAAACATTGCCATCATCGCGCACGTGGACCACGGCAAGACGACGCTGGTAGATGGCATGCTTAAACAAAGCCACGTCTTTCGCGACAACCAGGCCGTGGTCGAGCGCGTGCTAGATAGCGGCGAATTGGAACGCGAGCGCGGCATCACGATCCTGGCTAAAAACACCGCCGTCACGTATCGCGGCGTCAAGATCAATATCGTAGACACGCCCGGCCACGCCGATTTTGGCGGCGAGGTCGAGCGCGTGCTGAACATGGTAGACGGCGTGCTGTTGCTGGTAGATGCGGTGGATGGGCCAATGCCCCAGACTCGCTTTGTGCTGCGCAAGGCATTGGAATTGGGCCTCAAGGCCATCGTCGTCATCAACAAGGTGGACCGCGCCAACGCCCGCTTGAACCACGTGGCCAATGCCACCTTTGATCTGTTCATTGACCTGGGCGCTTCAGACGAGCAGGCCGAGTTTCCCATCGTTTACACCGACGCCATCAATGGCCGTGCCACACTCGCGCCCGGCGTTGTGGGCACAGACTTGCAACCCTTGTTTGACACTATCCTGGACTATATCCCAGCCCCGACCATCGAGCCGGACAGCCCGGCGCAGTTGCTCGTCACTTCGCTGGCATACGACGATTACAAGGGCCGCATTGCCATCGGGCGATTGTTCGCAGGCCAATTGAAGCGCGCACAGCCGGTGGCCCGTATCGCGGTGGATGGGCAAATCTTTTCCAACAAGATTACCCAGCTCTTTGTTCACCAGGGCCTGGAGCGGATAGAGGTGGATCAAGTCGAAGCGGGTGAAATCGTCGCCGTGACTGGACTGCCCGAGATTTTCATCGGCGAAACCATTGCCGATATTGACGATCCACGCCCGCTGCCGCCCATCCGCGTAGAAGCGCCCACGGTGCGCATGATGTTTGGCGTGAATACCAGCCCGTTTTCCGGGCGCGAAGGTCGGTGGAACACCTCGCGCAAGCTGCGCGAGCGCCTGATGAAGGAACTGGAGCACAACGTCAGCTTGCGCGTCGAGGATGGCAGCACGGCTGATACCTTTATCGTTTCGGGGCGCGGCGAGTTGCACCTGGTGATTCTCATCGAGACCATGCGCCGCGAGGGATACGAGTTCCAGGTGGGCCGGCCCGAGGTCATCTTGCGAGAAGAAAATGGCCAGCTGCTTGAGCCGGTGGAAGAAATTTATATCGAAGTACCCGAAGATGTGCTGGGCGTCGTGGTCGAGATGCTGGGCAACCGGCGCGGGCAAATGACCAATATCCAGCACGGCGAGCACGGCACCGTTTATCTGACTTACCTGGTGCCCACGCGCGGGCTGCTGGGCTTTCGCGGCGCGTTCCTCACCGCCACGCGCGGAACCGGCATCATGCACGCGCTGTTTCACGGCTACGAGCCGATGGCGGGCGAGATTACGATGCGCGAGCGCGGCTCGATGGTGGCCTGGGAAGACGGGACGAGCACAGCCTACGCGCTGCACAACGCTGAAGAGCGCGGCACGCTGTTTATCGGGCCTGGCGTGGATGTGTACGAGGGAATGATTGTGGGACAAAACGCGCGCGGCAACGACCTGCCGATCAATGTCTGCAAGAAAAAGCACCTCACCAACATCCGCGTATTTGTGGAAGATATTGCCGTGCGGTTAACTCCGCCCCGCCCGATGAGCCTGGACGACTGTATCGAATACATTGCCGACGACGAGTTGCTCGAAGTCACCCCGCACAACCTGCGCATGCGCAAACGTATTCTAAACACCGACATGCGCCGCAAGGCCGCCGCCGGGCGCGATATTTCGCAGATGAAAGATAACTGAGTGGTTGTGGATAGGCTCAACGATGCTATAATTGACCGGGAGATTGCGCGGCGCACCCTTGAAAGCCTTGATAAAATGTCCAGTTCACTGTTTGATGTTACGAGGAGGTATTGCGTGAAAGTCAATTCCCCAAGGCTGTTAATAGCGTATGCCATTCTGCTTGTTTTGGTTTTCTTGACGGCGTGCGGCAATACGGCAGCCGTCGTCAACACAGTTGAGACGATAACCGTTACGGTAACTTCCACCGCCAGAGCGACATTGGAAGTTAAAGCCACGGCGACAGGTACGGCAACCCCTGAACCCCCAACGCCAACACTTTTGCCCACGGTGACACCCACGCCGGCGCCAACCGTCAAATATCGCACTGAGATCGTGAACCTTACGACCGAGGATGACGTAAAACTGGCTGGCACTCTGTTCGTGAGCGAAGGGGATACCGCAGTTGTGCTGACCCATATGGCGGGGGAAAACGATCAACAAAACTGGATCCCTTTCGCCAACCAGATTGCTGGCACAGGATTGGCGGCGCTTACCTTCGACTTTCGTTGCTATGGTCAATCAGGTTGCGGGGGGGATACATCGGGAGACGTCCTCAGCAGAGACATTAGGGCCGCTATTGGCTTTTTGCGTGAAAAGGGATTCCAGCGCATTATTTGTATGGGGGCCAGTATGGGCGGACGCGGCTGCGTCAGTGTGGCGTTTGACGAAGAACTGGCTGGCCTCGTGATTGTTTCTGGCACTGGCTCTGGCGATCCAGACAAGCAAGACCTCGCCAGGTTTGTCAACCCCGATATGCCCAAACTTTTCATAGTGTCGGATAAGGACCCCACCGTTGACAGGACGCTCGAAATGACGCGCCTCTACGAGAAAGCGCCGGAACCCAAGATATTTAAAACCTTTCCCGGCACGGCTCACGGCACAGAGTTGTTCCGCTCAAAGTATGGGAAGGAATTTCGTGAAACGCTTTTGAATTTCTTGGAAGGAATCCGCTCGTCGAGGTAGCTTTTTTACGCTATACTCTCGCCTTGTTGCCCGGCTCCAGGCGCGATGTGTTTCACATCTTTAGCCAGTTGCGCGGCCGGTTGCTCGGCTGCCAGATGCGCCAGATCCTGGCCTCGCCTGATCACCAGATTTGTTGTGACGCGGAGGATACAATGGATACCAACATTGCCAATAAAATAGACACGGCCGATATTCCGGTCGAGCTGCGGGCGGCGCTGTATGATTTGGCGCAAAGCCTGGATATTTTGCTCCCCCTGCTTTCGTACCGCCCCAGGCGGAACATTGCCTTTATGTTTGACGAGCTGGTGAACGAAGCCACCGACGAAACGGTTGATACGCATTGGTGGGAAGTGGCGCTCGACCTGATCGGCAAGGCTGCCCAAGAGCACGAGGCCGCCAGGCAGCCAGTGCCAGCCGCCATTGGGCGGCTGGCGCCCTTGCTGCGGCCCAGGCTTGGCCCTTATGACGAGGTGAGCTTGCGCGAAATCACCGCAGACACCGTGGTAGACATTTGCACGCTCAGCGATACCTTGACCGAGCCCAAAAAGAATTTTGTTGCGCCCAACGCCATCTCGCTGGCGCAAGCCCATTTTAACAAGGATGCCTGGTTCCGCGCCATTTACGCCGGCAAAGCCCCGGTGGGCTTTCTGATGCTGGTGGATGCCGCCGACGAGCCAGAATACTTTTTGTGGCGCTTTATGATTGCCGAGCCGTACCACGGCCGCGGCTATGGCCGGCAAGCTATCCAGCGTCTGGTGGAATATGTCAAGACACGGCCCGGCGCTACAGAATTGCTGGTGAGTTGTCGCCAAGGCGAGGGCAGCCCGGAGGGCTTTTATCTCAAGCTGGGCTTTGAGCCAACCGGCGAAATATTTAAGGGCGAAGTGGTGCTGCGCTTGCCCTTTGGGCCATCGCGGGCTCACGAGGACGATGCGGTTGGCGAGGTGTGAGTCATAGCGGCCACGGGCAAGGTAAAGAAAAACGTGCTGCCTTGGCCGGGAGCGCTCTCCACGCCAACCTGGCCGCCCAGCTTTTCGACAATGCGCCGCACAATAGATAGCCCCAGCCCGTGCCCTTTGGCGCGAACCTGGTCAAGCCGCGCGAAAGGGGTGAACAAGGTCGTTTGCGCCTCCGCGCTCAGGCCAGGGCCATTATCTTGCACCCAAAAGCGCGCCATCCCTCCTGAAAGGGGGAGGAGGTCTGCGCCAAGTTTTATTTGCGGCGGCACGCCTTCGGCAGCGCCGTATTTGATGGCGTTGCCGATATAGTTGGCCCACACCTCTTCGATCCACGGCGCATAGCCTAGCGCCACCGGCCACCCCGCTTCATCAAGCAAAGCGATGTGAGCCTGCTGGCCCTGAATGAGCATTTGCAGCCGTTCAATAGCTTCACGAACAATGCTGCTCATATCAAGCGATTGGGGTGTAATCTCTTGCTGGCGGACGCCGGCCAGCAGCATTAATTCTTCGATGATGGCATCGAGTTTTTTCCCGGCCCGAAGAATGTGGTGTAAGGCTTGGGCTATCTCTTGGGGTGAAGTGGTCTCATAATCATTGACCAAAACTTGGGCGAATCCTGTAATAATCCCCACCGGGTTTTTGAGGTCGTGCGCTACCGTATGGGCAAAAGTATCCAATTCGGCGTTTTGCACCTCCAGTTGTTCGGCATATTGGCGCAGCGCTTCCTGCGCCTGTTTAATCCCGGTGATGTCTTCCTTGATGGCGATATAGTTGGTGACCCGCCCGGCGGCGTCTTGAACGGGCGCAATGGTGGCGGATTCCCAGTACAATGTGCCGTCTTTGCGCCGGTTGTGAAACTCGCCGCGCCAGATTTGCCCGCTGGTGATGGTATTCCACAAAGTTTTATAATAGTCTGCACTCTGCTCGCCCGATTTCAAGATGCGCGGGTTTTGCCCTAGCGCCTCGCGCAGCGTGTAACCAGTGGTTTGTTCAAAGCGGGGATTGGCATACTGGATGGTGCCGGCCGTATCCGTAATGACGATGGTGTTGCCACTTTGCTCAATCGCCAGTGAAAGTTTGCGCAGCTCGTGGTTTTGCGCTTCCAGGCGGCGTTGATAGTCTTGCAGTTGAGTCTCGGCGTGCTTGCGCTCGACAATGCTCCAGATCACATCGGCGACATAAGCGACCAGTTCGACATCCTTCTCGTCATAGTCGGAGGGCTTGTTGCCGACGCCCAGAATGGACACAATGCGCCCCTCGCGCAGGGTGGGCACAACCAGCTCACGCTTGACCTCTGCATGGCCGTCTGGCATGCCTTTGCGGCGCGAAGCGGGCAGCGCTGCATAGTCATTGTGGATGACGGGTTTGCGCTGGTGAACACAATCTACCCACACGCCCGCCTGGTCCAGGCTGTAGTGCAATCCCCTGCCTTCCGCTTTGCAAAATTCCTGCAAGGTGCGCGTAGACCAGGCCTGGAGCGAGAGTGTTTTCTGGTCAGCCTCTACAAAATGGTAAAAGCCGATGGGGCTGTGAGTGATTTGCCCGATTTCGTCGAGCGCTTTTTGCATCAGTTCGTTGAGCGAATGGTCAGCGGCAAACTCGAACAAGCTCAGGCGCAAGCGCATGATTTTTTCCATCTGCCTGCGCTCGCTAATGTCGCGGGTGACGCCCAAGATGCCCGCAAAGCGGCCCTGCTCATCGCGCATGACGCGGGTGATGGCTTCTGTCCAGACCGTCGAGCCATCTTTGCAAGGCTGTTCCAATTCATTGCGATTTGGGGTGAGGCGCCGCGCCTCGCCGGCCAATTCAGCTTCGACGACCCGCTGGATGCCGGACAGCGCGATTGGCTGCGATTCAGGCGTCAGGGCTTCTTGGATGGACTGTTGCATTACTTCTTCTGGCGTATAGCCGCGCAGCCGCTCAACCGATGGACTGACGTAGGTAAAGCGGCCTTGCAAATCCATTGTCCAGATGACATCGGTAGCGTTTTCGGCCAGCATGCGGTAGCGCTGCTCGCTTGCGCGCAAGGCTTCCTCTGCTTGTTTGAGCGCGGTCACGTCGCGGCAAATGCCTTCAAGCGCAACCATGCGTCCGTGCTCGTCCACAATCCCCGTGTTGGATTGGGTAATCCAGCGTTCCCGGCCCTGGGCGTCTACAATCTTGTACTCGTACGTCGGTGCCACGCGGCCAGCGAACAGATCATCCCACTGTTCCTGGAAATAAGCCTGGAAATCGGGGTGGATGATTTGCCGGATGAGGAGCGGGTTTTTGTACAACGCCGCGGGTGGATAGCCCAATACGTGTTCGGAGGCCGGGCTGACGTATTCGTACACGCCATCCGGCAGGCGCATCCGATAAACCACTTCCGAGATGTTTTCCACCAAACCGCGATATTTTTTCTCGCTTTCCCGCAGCGCTTTTTCTGCCCGCTTGCGCTCGGTCATGTCGCGGACGACCGATAACATGTGAGCTTCGCCGCCCAGATAGATGATTTCGCCTGAATAGAGGCAGTTCAATATTCTGCCGGACTTGGTGCGAAAGTCGTATTCATAGTCGCGGACGCTATGGTTCTCCCGTAAGGCAGAAATACACCTGTCCCGGTCTTGCGGGTTGGCCCAAATGCCCAGAGCTATCGAGGAACTGGCCAGCGCCTCCTCTCGCGAATATTCCGAAAGGCGGGAAAAGCCCTCGTTAACTTCAATGAACCACCCATCGCTTACGCGGGAGATGAGAATGGCATCTGGGCTGGCATGGAAGGCCTTGAAGAACTTTTCTTCACTCAACCTCAGCGCCTCTTCCACCTGCTGGCGCGTGGCGATGTCACGCGCCAGGTCGGCAAACAAGCGGCGATTGACCATCAGCACCAGGCCAAAGGTTAGGACGACGAAAAGCATTTGGTAGGTCAGAACCAGCAGCGTTTTGAAGGTGTTGGAGTGAAAGAAGTCGTTTTGCGGCGGCACTGCCAAATCCACTATGATGCGGATAGCGCTGACCGCACAAAAAGCGACAAACATATAACCGACGCCGCGCGTGGTAGGTCGCATGTCAACATCCACCCTGTATAACATCAGCCACACGAGCTGAAGCCCTAGCGCCAGCGAGACCAGTGAGAGATTGACATCACACGCTACCAGGCTGGGTTGCATAACCGCGAAATATGTGTGAACGAGAATAAAAAGCGCCAGCAAAATGGCGTTGTGAATTTGTGTGCTGTGTTTCCCCGTAAAGCGTTCCAGGCCCACATACAGCAGGATGGTGCCCAAAATTATTAAAGCGTTGCTGACTACCATAGATACGAGGTCCGGCACGACGCCACGCAGGGCAATCAGCACTATCGCGGCAAATTGCATGCCGAAATCAGCCAGCCAAAAGCCAAGCCCCGCAAAATGCTTGCGGTTTTGGATCCACAAGAGGGTTATGACGGCAGCACAAATCGCATTACTGACGGTATAACTGAAGAAGACAGTTTTCATGTCAAAAAGGTTCATAGTAGCTCACCCTCACAAAGTACACTATCCCCGCGCCAACACGCGCCACAGGCATCTGTATCCGGCGGCAAGCACATGTTTATTATATTCCAATCTCTTGTTACAGCAACGCTTTATTTTCCGCACTTTTCGGTTGCCTCCAGTTTCCAAGTTAGCGTATTGTAGGGCAGGTTGCCAACCTGCCGCCACAAGTTGGAAATCGCCCTACTTGAAAACCAGGGGCGATTGCCTATTGACAGGCGGCGACGTATGGTGTATAATATTGATTGAACGTTCAATCAATAAATGAACAAGCTGGATGGTAAAGGAGCGTGAGATGTCACCCAAAGACGAGGAGCGCCGCAAGCAGATCCTGGATGCAGCGCAAAAGGTGTTTGCCAAAAAGGGTTTTAACGGCGCCAGCATCAAGGATTTGGCCAAGGCGGCTGGGATTTCGCCCGGCTTATTATACTGGTATTTCAAGGACAAGACCGATCTCTTTACCTCTTTGCTGAGTGAACGGATAGAAGAAGGTTTTGGCTCGTTGGCCGGGCAGGTCTCTTTTGACTTGCCGCCCGAAGAATTTTTGCCGCGGTTTGGCCGTTTTTATCTGGGACTGTTCGAGCAACCTATGAACACGGCGTTATTCAAAGTGATGATAGCCAACACGCAGTCGTTCCCGGCCGCTGTGCGGCAGGTTCAGGGGCAGGTGGTAGGCCGTATACTCGGCGCGTTGCAGGCGTACTTTCAGCATCAGATCGAGATCGGGCGCATCAGGCCGTGCGACACGGAAATGGTTACGCGCACATTCATGGGCAGCCTTGTGGCCTTTTTGCTGCTCAGGCACGTTTTGCAGGATGAGCAAGGCCGCGAGATAGCGGTTGATACATTTGTAGATGGCGTGGTGGACGTGGTTTTGCGCGGCATCTTGCCGCCAGCTCCCAGGTAGAGGTGCAAGTTGCTAACACGTATCTTTTCAATTATTCGCAAAGAATTTATCCAAATCCGGCGCGATCCGCGCACGCTGGCGATTGCGTTCATGATGCCGATTATGCAATTGTTCCTTTTGGGGTATGCCGTGACTAATGACGTGCGCAACGTACCGCTGGCCGTGTTTGATCAATCTCGCTCTCCCTACAGCCGCCAACTGCTAGACGCTTACCGCGCCGCTGATTATTTTGTGCTGGCTTTTGACGTGGACAGCGAGAAAGAATTGGCCCAACTGATTGACAGCGGGCAGGCCAAGGCGGGGCTGGTTATCCCGCCGGATTACGGCGACCAGATTGCCGCCGGGCAGACGGCGCAGGTGGCGTTTGTCATTGACGGCAGCGACCCCACCGTGGCCGGCACAGCGCTCTCTTCGGCCAACCTTATCGGCCAGAGCAAGGCCACGCGCTTGCAAGTGGAGCGGCTGGCGCGCGCCGGGTTGGGTGGGGCGCTGACCCAGGCAATTGATGTGCGCACCCAGGTGTGGTACAACCCAGACATGGTCAGCTCGTATTTTATGATTCCGGCGTTGATTGGCATGATTTTGCAGGTCATGACAACAGTATTGACCTCCACGGCCATTGTGCGCGAGCGCGAGCGCGGCACCATCGAACAACTCATCGTCACGCCGATCCGTTCGTGGGAATTAATCGTAGGCAAGATGGTCCCGTATGTGGCGATTGCGTTTGCCGATGCGTTGGAGGTGCTCGTCGTCGGCATGATCTGGTTCAAGATTCCCATGCGCGGCAGCATTCCCCTGCTGTTGGCCCTGTGCGCGCTGTACGTCATGACGACGCTCAGCATCGGCTTGCTCGTTTCGACCGTGGCGCACACTCAGCAAGAGGCGCTGATGCTCAGCTTTTTTACCTTGCTGCCCATGATTTTTTTGTCGGGGTTCTTTTTCCCGATCTCTTCCATGCCGCAACTGTTGCAGTGGATCAGCGTGATTATCCCGCTCAAGTACTTTCTCGTCATCGTGCGCAGTATCGTGTTGAAGGGGGTTGGGTTCACCTTGTTAACGCAAGAAGTGTTCGCGCTGATCGTTTTTGGCGTGGTGCTCATGGCGCTGGCGGCGTCGCGGTTCCGCAAGCGGTTAGATTAAAAGTGGAAAGTGGAAGGTAGAAAGTAGAAGGTGAGGCTATGAAACGCATTATTCCGGTTATTCTGGTTTTAGCCATTGCAGGCGGCGCGTGGTGGTGGACGCAGGGCGCCGATTCGGCCGAGGCGCCTCTATCGGCTTCGGGCACGATTGAAGCGCAGCAAGTGCGCCTGGCGCCCGAAGTGGGCGGGCGCATCGTCGAACTGGCGGCGCAAGAGGGCCAGCGCGTGCAGGCCGGGCAGGTGCTGCTGCGGTTAGATGATTCACTGGTACGAGCGCAGCAGGCCCAGGCGGAAGCAACGGTGGCGACGGCGCGCGCTCAACGCGATGTGATAGCGGCCGGCGCGCGCCCAGAGCAGGTCGAGGCAGCGCGCGCCGCCATCAGTGTGACGCAGGCCTCGCTGGCCGGCGCGCAAGCCGACCTCAGCCGCCTGCTGGCCGGCGCGACGTATGCCGATATTGCCGCCGCCGAGGCGTCGCTGGCCCAATCTCAAGCGCAACTCAAATCGGCGCAGGCTGCGCAGCGGCAGGCCAACGAGCAGCACGAGCAAACGATGAAATGCGTTGACGTTAAAAAGCCGGACGGCTCTACCAAAGAAGTCTGCCCGGCGCTGGGCACCTTGGAAGAATTGGCGCGTTATAACCTTAATGCCGCCGACGAGGCTCTGTCTGCTGCCCAGGTGGCTGAAAAGGCCGCCAAGGCCCGGCTCAACAAGCTTTACAGCGGCGCGACGCAGGACGAAGTTGACGCGGCCAGGGCGCGCGTGGCGGCCACCCAGGCGCAGGTGGCGCAGGCGCGCGCGCAGTACGACTTGTTGCTGGCCGGCGTGAGCAAGGAGCAACTCGCCGCCGCCGAAGCCGCCGTGGTTCAGACGCAGGCGGCGCTCCAGGTGCTAGATGTACAGGCTGGCAAGCACATTGTGCACGTGCCAGTGGATGGCGTGGTTGTTGCGCGGAACGTAGAGCCGGGTGAGATGCTGGCGCCGGGCACAGTGGCGTACGTGATTGGCCGTTTGGACGAACTTGAGTTGGTCGTCTATTTGCCCGAAGACCGTTACGGGCAGGTGAAACTGGGGCAGGCGGCGCAAGTGTCGGTGGATTCTCACCCCGGTGTGCTGTTTGAAGGGGCGGTGGTTTATATTGCCGATCAGGCCGAGTTCACGCCGCGCAACGTGCAGACGATGGAGGGCCGCCGCACGATGGTATTTGCCGTCAAGTTGGGTTTGCCCAACCCTGAAGGCAAGCTCAAGCCCGGCATGCCGGCGGACGTGGTGTTTAAATGATGTATATTGCGTGTTTCGCATTGCGGATTGCGTAGACGGAATACGAAATGCGACATAGAGAATATGGCAAACGAGACACTGATTGAAACACAAGGGTTATCCCGTCACTTTGGCGCGGTGCGCGCGGTGGATGGGCTGGACCTGGTCGTGAACGGCGGGCAGATTGTGGGCCTGGTGGGGCCGGACGGCGCAGGCAAGACGACGACGATACGCTTGCTATGCGGTGTGTTGACTCCCGATGAAGGTCGAATCGTGATAGCCGGCTTTGACTTGCGCACGCACCTGCCCCAGGCGCGCGCGGTGATTGGCTACGTGCCGCAGCGCTTTAGCCTGTATGGCGACCTCACGCCGATGGAAAACCTGTGCTTCTTTGCTGAAGCTTACGGCGTGCCATCACAGCAGCGAGAGCCGCGCGCACGCGAGCTGCTCGAGTTTGTGGGGCTGATGGCCGCCGCCAACCGCCGCGCCGAGTTTTTATCCGGCGGGATGAAACAAAAGCTGGCGCTGGCGTGCGCGCTCATTCACCGCCCACGCGTCTTGTTGCTGGACGAGCCAACCGGCGGGGTGGACCCGGTAGCGCGCCAGGAATTTTGGCACCTGTTGTACAAGCTGCTGGCCGAGGGCGCGTGTGTCCTCATCAGCACGCCGTACATGGATGAAGCCGTGCGCTGCAATCACGTGGTCTTTATGCGCAGCGGGCGAGTGTTGGTGCAGGGCACACCACACGACCTGACGGCGCCGCTGGCCGGGCGTATTTTGGAGTTGGTGGCGCAGCCGCAAAACAAGAGCCGCCAGATTGCGGCGACTGACCCGGATGTAGCTGATGTGCAGGTCTTTGGCGAGCGCGTGCATTTGCGCGTGGAAAATGCCCAGGGCGTTTTGTCGAGGCTGCCGGGCGCGCTGGCGGCGGGGGGCGTCAGCGTGATCCGGCTGCGCGCCGTCGAGCCGACACTCGAGGACGTGTTTATGTCAATGACGGACGAGTAATGGACAACGAGCGACGAATATGGACGCGATTGTTTGCGAAGGACTGACGAAAAAGTTTGGCGAGTTTACGGCGGTAGATAGTGTGACGTTTGCCGTGCGCCAGGGCGAGGTGCTGGGTCTGGTCGGACCGAATGGCTCCGGCAAGACGACGACGATTCGCATGCTGTGCGGGTTGTTACGCCCGACGGCGGGCAATGCCCAGGTGATGGGGTGTGACGTGGCGCGGCAGCCGGAAGAGGTCAAGACGCGGCTGGGCTATATGTCGCAAAAGTTTGCGCTCTACGAAGAGTTGACCGCGCGCGAGAACCTGGAATTTTACGCGGGCGTATATGGCGTTCGCCAGAACGGGCGCCTGGCAGAAATATTGGAAATGGCGGGATTGACCGGGCGAGAAGGCGTGCACGCTGCCGCGCTTTCGGGCGGCTGGCGGCAGCGTCTGGCGATGGGCTGTTCGCTGATTCATAACCCGCCCCTGTTGTTTTTGGACGAGCCGACCAGCGGCGTTGACCCCACCGCGCGCCGCGAGTTTTGGGACTTGATTTATACGCTGGCTGAACGTGGAACGACGGTGTTTGTCAGCACGCATTACATGGACGAGGCCGAGCACTGCCATCGCGTTGGGTTCATGCATCGCAGCCACTTGTTGGCCATAGACACGCCGGCCGGCCTCAAAACCAATCAACTGCGCGGCCAGGCGTGGAATCTTGTCACAACGCAGTTGCTCGAAGGAATTGCTGTGTTGGGTGAAATGGAAGGCGTGGAGCAGGTGGGGTTATCCGGCGACCGGCTGCATTGCATCACTGCGCCCGGCGCGCACACGCCCGAGTCGCTGCAACAGGCGCTGGCCGCGCAAGGTGTGACGGGGCAGGCGTATCTCGTCGAGCCGACGCTGGAGGATGTATTCATCTCGCTGGCAAAATCAGACCTGTAGGGTTTGGGAAACCCTACAGGTCTTTTTGGTTTTGCCTTTACGGCGCGGTGTTGAGCAGCACTGCCGCGCGGTTTGACGCCAGCGTTACGCTGGTCACTGGCGCATAGCTCACCGTCCATGCCGAAACGTCGCCATCGGTGGGGATAAAGCCGCCGCCGTTGGGCGTGGCCTGGTAATACGTTTGACCCAGGTTGACAGTCTGGGCTGCGGCGGTTGGATTGACCAGCACCCGGCCATTGCTGTACGTTCGCGCGTAGACTCCCCAGCCCGCGTTCCACAATGCGCCAATGTTTGCGGGAGTTCCCCCTGTGGGGCTGCCGATGGGGATTCCGTATTCGGGAAACCATTCTGGCTCCAGGTCAAGCTCAAAATTGATATACGTGTAGCGTCCCTTGATGAGCAAATAGCTGCCCAACAAAAACATCCGGTCATCCACGTCGCCAGCGTCTATATATTGTTGAGCCAGGATAGCCTTGTCCTGGCCGACCAGTCCCAAGATGCGGTTCATTTGCAGTTGCCAGTCGGCCAGCTCGAAATAGCTGGCGTAACCCCAACCGCCAAAACCCTCGATCATCACCCCGTCCGCGATTGAATAATCGGTCGTTTCGCGGCTGGTGACCCACTGCCCCGCATTGGGAATAAAGTGATAGTCAGCCAGGCTGCCTTGCTGCACGTAGCTCATGAAATTTTCGAGGCGCGTTGCCCATTGACTTTCAAAGGTGTTGTCTAACTCTGGCAAGTTTGGGTCGTAGCGATCAAAGCCTAAATAGTTGGGCACGCTGAAACTATCGGCAAAGAGGCCATCATCGTCATTGGCCTGGAACTGGCGCAACACCTCGCCTGACCAAAATGTTCGCCAGGAAGAATTGTCTGGGTTCATCAGGTACCAGCCCCAGTCGCAGTTGAGCACGCGGGTTGTGCCCGCTTCGGGCCAGTGGTAAAACCAATTTTCCAAAACGTTGGCATCGCCGGGCCATTCTTGCACCCAGTCATCTCCCTCGATGATGGCGAGCCAGTCGCCGGTTGGCTCGCATGTTCCCTGAATGGCTCGATAGCCCAATCCCATTCCCAGGCGATAGTGCAGGATGACGAAATCGGGATTGTAGGTCCGCAGATGGTCTGCATCGGCGCGGGTCATTTTTTGCGTGCCGGCATAGTGTGCCGCGGCGAACTCGAATTGTTCTTCGCTCATGCTGCTGGCTAACTGGTCGTTGAAAACGTGGATGCCGTTGGTGGTGTCGGGCAAGGGGCGGACCGTGGCTGTGGCAGGCGATGCAATAGTTATCAGATGTGTGTCATCGGCAGTTCCTCCACAGTTTTCAGCGGTCAGGGTGATGGTTTTGACGCCAATGGTACTCCATTGATAAGAAGCAGTCGCCGAACCTTGCCCGCTGTCAGGGTTGGGCGACCAGGTGTAGGTGATGGGCAGCGTCGCGTTGGCCGGCGTAACATTGGCGCTAAAAGAGTAAGCAGTACCGGTATAGCCACTGGTGGCCCCGCTGATGGCGGCGTCGGTCAGAGGATGGGCGCAGCCAGAGGCGCCAATAGTGATGGTGTGGGTGTCTACGACCGGGCCGCCGCAGTTGGTCGCCGTCACAGTGATGACATAGGTGCCGGCCGTGGTCCATTGATAGGAGGCAACTGCCGTTCCTTGCCCGCTATGTGGACTGGGCGACCATTGGTATGTGACGGGAGGGGTGGCATTGGCCGGCGCGATGGTGGCAGTGAACACGTAGGTATCCGGGCCGGCGGCGCCAGATAATGTAAAGCTCGCGTTGCTGTCGTCATAAACCGTGGTGGGACTGACGGTGCTGGCGACGCGCACGTGCATCGAGGCGGAGGGCGTGATGGGCGTCGTCCAGTTATAGCTGCCCGTGTTGGTGGTGGATGCAACAATGATGTGGCTGGTGGCAAAGTTGTCGGTGGAATAGGACAGACTCACATTGGGTATGCTGCCAGTGCTCGTCCACTGGATGGGATGCTGGCTGCCTGCCTGCCAGCTTTCGCCGCCGTTGGGCGAAACCAGTGTCAGTGAAGCGGGCACAGGTCCGCCGGCTGGCTGTAAAACCAGGCGGTTGCCGGAAGACGAAACGGCGAAAGTCTGCACGGTGACGAGGCCATAGGCGTCGGCGGCGACATTGCCGCTGGCAACCAAACCGTTATCGCTAACGCGGCGATTTTCCCAGGCGTAATTGGCGCCCGGCAAGATGCTAAAGGCTTGCAAGCGGCGAGGGGTGACGTCTACGGTTTGGTTGGAATCGTCCGTTGTGCGCAGGCTGATGCGCCACTGGCCGGCTGTGTCTACCGGTGCGCCGTCCCAATCGTCCCACGAGGCAGACCATTCAAGGTTCAGATTGTAAGTGGCGCTGATGTTGCTGGCAGGCGGCGCGGAACTGCTGCCGCTGGCATTGCTCAGGCCGGGGATGCTTTCGTCGCGCACAACGCTAAAATTGTAGAATGGCCCATAATCAACCTCGCCCACGTTGGGCCCCATGCCAGCCCATCCAATCCACGTGTGATCGGCTGCCAGGGTTGCGCCGGAAAAGGCGCGCCGTCCCTGGTAAAAAGGCGCGTATGCTGGCTGCCCTTGCGTACTCCATTCGATGACTGTATCCAGCGTGCCGTGCGCCAGGCTGATGTGCGCCATCTCGTCGCCGCGCCGGCTGACCAGGTTGGCCTGGTGGTTCTGCCAATCCCAGACGCCATTACCATTGTAGGTAGCCAGGTGACCGGCATAGCGCCCAACATTGGAGATGGGCAGGTTGGCGGCCACCGTGCCCCACTTGGGGATGAGGTCATTGCGCCAGTCGTCGCCGCCGCTGTCGCCCGCAGTGCGATAGTTGGTCATTGGTTCGCTGCTATAAGACGCTGCAAAGACATTGGGGTAGCGCATCGCTAATGCCAACGCGCCGCTGGCGCCCATTGAGTGGCCGTACACATAAACACGCTGAGGGTCGAGGTGATACGCGTCGTAATCGGAATCGCGCAGTGTGTCGTAAATAGAGCGCAGCAGTCTCGCCTCGGCGTAATTGACGATGGGCCCGGTGCTCGGCGGGTCGCTGGATGGGTCGCCAGAGCGGTAGTCATAAGTGGCGCTAAAGCCATAGTACCACGACTGGCGCGGGTCGTCGCCCCAGATTTCGACGGCGCAAAAGTAGGATGATTGATCGCCTAACCCACCTTCGGCAACATAGCGGGAGCCATACCCTTCGATGTGCAGCAGTACGGGCAGTGAAGCAGGCAGCGAGCCGCCGCATTGATCGGGCGTGGGCAGGCCTACAAAGTAATTGTAAGCGTATTGCAGTCCTCCCTCGGGATGTGCGTAAGGCCGTTCAAAGGTGGGATTGTAGGTTTCAAAGTCCATGAACTGTGTATAGACCCGCCCGTTGCCGCTGGACGACTGCCAGACCAGGATCGGCGCAGGATCAGCCACAGTCTCGGCCACCGCGCCGGAGCTATTGCCGGAACCAAAATCGGTCAGGTTCTCCCCGCCGCCCGCCTCTACCGTGGTAACTGCATAGTAAAAGTTGCCGGACTGCTTGCTCGTCCAGACAAACAGGCCAACGGTATCGGTGAGCGGAGCACCCAGGTCGGTGATGACATAATTTTGCAGGCCGGTAAAGAGGCTGCCGGCTGGGTCACGGTCGCGGTCGGTGTAAAAGATGCTGGAGCCTTCCGGCAGCGGCCCCCATTTTTCGGTGAGGCGCGTGGCCTGGGCAATGTTGGAAGCGTTGATAGGCGCGGTGTGCCGGTAAACGTGGTAGCCTTCGCCGCTGACGCCAATGTTTTCATTCCAGGTGAGAAAAGTCTGCCCGCTGCGATGAAGAGCGGTCAGGCCGGTGGGCTGAGCGGCGAGAGGGGAGGTTGGGGATTGGAGATTGGAGATTGGGGATTGGATGTTGGAAGGAGAGGGACTGCCGCTGGTTGGGCCGCTGATGGTGACGCCAGTGAGGGGGTAGGGGCAGGTGGGCAGCGCAGACGCATAGTTTTTCAACACTAACGGCAAGTAGACAAAGTGGTCGAATGTGCCGGGTGTGTAGAGCGTAAAGTTAGCGTTGCTCTCGTCGTACACAGTGGGGCTGATGACGCTCTCGACGCGCACCTTGACAGAGGTAGAGGGAGTGATAGGCGTGGTCCAGGTGTAGGCGTTGGTGTTGGCGATGTTCAAGGCAATGTCGCGGCGCGAGCCAAAATTGTCGGTGGAGTAGTAGAGATTGATGTGCGCCACAGTTCCGGTGGTTGACCAGCGAATTTGGCGTTGGCTGCCTGTGGGCCAGCTTTCGCCGCCGTTGGGCAAGGTCAGCGTGAGCGAGGGTGTTGGCGCAGCGCCGCCTTTCCAGCGGTTGTAAAAGACGTTCAGCAACTGAACAAACTCGCCGGTGGCTTTTTCGTTGCCGGCCAGGTTGGGGTGATCGTCGCCGCTGGGATAAGCGGCGGTGTTGTTGTCAACGGTTCTGAGGTGTTGCACCGCGCCATTCCACCAGCGGTGGTGATTGCCGCTCGCTGAGCCCAGGTCGTTGGTATCCACATCGCCGCCATTCGAGGTCAAGACGTTGTAAAAGTCAAACACAGCCACGTTGTTGTAGGCATAACCATCCAGCCAGTCGTTGACCAGCCAGTTGTTAAAGGCGCGCGCATTGGCGCCCCACGTGCCGTCTATCAGCGGCGGAGCAGTGATGACGATAAAGAGCTTGTCCTGCCGGGTCTGGAAATAGTTCAAGAGATCAACATAGATGCCCTTGGCATTGGCCACTGTGTGGTCGGGATTGCCCTCGGCCGGCTGGTCGCGCAGCGGGTTGCTGGCGATAGGGGGCGGGCTAGCCCCGGCATCTCCCTGCAGGGCCGAGTTGGGAAAGCACGACTTGAACATCACAATCACATTCTCGCCGCCGGGATCGCTTGCCAGGCGCGGCCAGGAACCATAGTCGCCAATGTTCTGACCGGTCTCGTCGTACAAGGCCTGGGTGATGTCGGCGCTGTTGGTACCGCGGAACCACGTCCACCAATAGCCAATATCGGTGTTGCTGCCAACATCTTCTCCATTCACCAGCCAGCCATAGTTGGTGGCGCTGACATAATAGTTGTTGTTCATCAGGGTGCGGCCCAGGTCGCCGCCCACCTCGTTGCCGGCCGGGTCGGCCAGCCAATTCCCGCCGCAGGAGTGATGGACAAAGATGAGCTTGACAGGCGAGGCCGGCGGACTGGGATCGTCGGCCAGGAGACGGGTGACGCTGTCTGCCGCCTGGCTAACGCCGCCGCCTGGCAACTCGTCCGCCTGAACAGGATAAGCGGGTGGTGAAGCTTGGCTCTGAATCGAAGAACTTGCACAAGAAACAACGATGACTACAAAAACAATCCAGGTTACTTTTTTCATAGCTCAATTCCTTTCTGGAGTCAATGTCAGCTTTTTAGTACCGCTGGCAAATAGATTCGGCGGGGCGTGGTTGTCTCGCCGGTCCAAAAGCCGCCGATCAGTGTGTAATTATTTCCCTGCAGCACGTCGGCATCGGGCTGACCAATGGCGCCGCCCAGGGCGTAGGCGCCGCCAGTGCTCCAGGTGCTCCCGCCACCATCCATTGTCCACCACGAGAGATCATAACCTGCCGGCGCGGCCGCGAGTTGAATGTGTTGCAGAGCGACCCCAACTAACAGAAGAAGGGTAATCAAGGTCAGCAGAATTTTGGTCTTGCACATCCAAGTGTTCACAAAGCCCTCCCCGCGTTACCATTGTACTTCTACGGTGCGCACCATGGCGACCCAACGGATAGTGACTCCCCAACTGCCAATAACTTGGACATCCAAAGCATCTTGAGCGTCGTTAGCCTGTACCATGGCATCCCATCCTGTTGCATCAGTGTCTTCACCCATCACGATGTGATCTGGAGTACCTATCATGCTGGTAGCGCCACTGTCATTATCAATGACGCCCGATAGCCGGTAGGCAGCCGAAGTTCCGCCATCACTTCGAGCCACCACCAGAATATCAAAAGCCACTGTCCGGTTTGAGGTGATGGTAAGAGATTGGGTAATATAGGAACTGCCCCCAAGAAACAGACTTGTCTGAAGACCATTTGCCGTGGTGCGGCGCATGATGTAAACAGAAGTTTGGGCATCTCCTGCGTTGGCGAATCGGCCGCCGGCATAGGCCATCTCGCCAAAGTGTGAAGCGATTCCATCAAGCCCACCCGGCACAGTAGCGCCGTAAGCGTTGGCGGTGTTGTTTGCGCCCCCGCCGATAGTGGTGTACCAGCCGCCGGTAGTGTTGTCCTGACCTCCACAGATGGCGGCGCGTTGTCCAGAGTCTTGGTTGCGAAAGCCGCCGCCGATGATGCTCCAACTGCCATTTGCGATATTGTCTTGGCCGCCTCCCACTGTGGCGCCATAGTTATTGGCGGCGTTGCTCGCGCCGCCGCCAACGGTGGCATTGTTGCCGCCGGCGGTATTTCCTGAGCCGCCGCCAATAGTGGACAGATTGCCAGCGACCTGGTTGGGCGTGTTCTGCGATCCGCCGCCGCCGATGGTCGCGCCGTACACGCCTGCCGCAACCGTATTGCTAATGTGGCCGCCGATAATGTTGGGGCTGGCATCGTTCTGCTGCGTCCACAAACCAGGCAAGGCCAATGCGTATGGAGCGGCGGTCAGCGGCTGGCGTGGATTGAGGGCAATGTAAGCGGGATCAGTTGGGCAAAGGACCGCTACCCCCAGCCACAAGGCGGTGCCCGCAAAGACCTGTCCAAAGTCGAGTTGCACCGTAAAGCGTCCATTGACCACAGTAACATCTGTCACCGGAAATGTAGCGCCTATCTGGGTTCCTGTGTCGAGGTCGTTCCAGAGTTCGAATTGGAAATTGCAGGTATCGTTGACCGGCTCGCCATTGTTGAGGAGTTGGCCCTGATAGGTGAAGGCCGTACCCAATGCGACCTGCGATGCAAGCGCAGCGTGTTGCCTTGCCCCCTGGGCAATTGTTCCACTGCCGCTGATCAGCAAAAAGGCCAGCAGGGTCAACAAGATCGCAATAGCAAAAAATAGCTTTTGCCACATAGGATTCTCCTTATGTATGGCCGGCTTGATCACCGCGAGTGGACAAGCAGGGCAAACACCAGTCCCAATGCGAGAACAATCATTGCAAGAGGACATAGTCCGCCAGATGGGGCGGCGCCCGTTGGCGCGGTCGGCGCGGCGGTGACCGCCGGCTCAGTAGTGGCTTGATATTCCTCAACCGGCGTCGCCGTTGAGGTAGGTTGGGAGGCGGGGGGTGGGGGCGGCTGCGCCTCACCTGTGACAACGCCGATGTCGTCAACCCACAATACACCCGTATTTTGATTGCCGTCGGCATCTCCCAGGCTGAACCCATAACCTGTGATGCGCCCCGGTTCCAATGCAGATAACCCCTCCGCGCCGGCCCAATCGGGCTTGGTGAAAGTGTCCAACGGAAAGACGAATTGCTTCCAATCGGTGCTTGGCTCCAGGTGAACTTCGAAAGGCGTGGGCGAGGCCGGGTCGCCGGAGAACAATATCAGCGTGATTGTTTGCCCCGCTTTTTCAGAGCGCAGCCATAGCGCAAGTTTGGAGCCGCTGCTCCAATCCTGGGACGGCTCGAAGGTGCGTCCAAATCCGCCCCAGCCTCCTGGCGCAATATCATAGTTGACGCGCAGAGAGGCCGAGCCGCTGTGCACTGTTGCATTGTCTGGGGTGAGGGTGATGGTTGCATTATCGCCATCCGTGTAGCGGTCAGCGTCAGCTTCAAAATCGTCAACGATGCCTGTTGAGGGTGCAGGCGGCGCGCCGGGCGCCGCCTCGGTTGGCGGCGGGGATTCTATCGCCGGTGTGGCGGTGAGCAGCGGCGCAGGGGTTGGGCGTGGAGGCAGTTGAGCCGGCGCGCCTTCTTTCCACCGATGATAAAAGACGTTGAGCAGGGGCACAAACTCGGCGGCGGCTTTTTGGTGGCCGGCGGTGGAGGGATGGCTATCGCCGCTGGGATAGGCGGAAAAGTTGCTGTTGATCGTTTGAATGTGCTGCACGGCGCCGTTCCACCAGCGGTGATGGTTGCCGCTTGGCGCGTTTGCATCGTCTTTGCCAGTGAGGACGTTGTAATAGTCAAAGACGGCCACGTTGTTGTAAGCGTAATCTCGCAGCCAGTCGTTGACCAGCCAGTTGTTAAAAGCGCGGGCATTGGCAGCGCGGTCGGATTCGGTCTCGCTCTGCATCAGCGGCGGCGCGGTGATGACGATAAAGAGCTTGTCTTGCCGGGTAGCAAAATAGGTGAGGATGTTGTTGTAGACCGCCTTGGCGTTGCTCACGCTAAACTCGTCGTTGGGTTCGGATGCGGGGGGATCATCGGGATTGCCGTACAGGTCCGAGTTGGGGAAGCACGATTTGAACATGATGATTTCGTTTTCGCCGCCGGGATCGGCGGACATGCGGGACCACGCGCCAAAGTCGCCAACGTTCTGGCCGCTCTCGCTATACACGGCGGCCATAACCGTATCCCGGTTCGGACCGGTGAACCATTCGGGCCAGTTGGGGATGTCGGTGCGGTCGCCAATGCCGTCTGGCCCCCAGCCATAGTTGGTGGCGCTGACGTAATAGTTGTTATCTCGCAAAGCCAGACCTAATCCGCCATAAGGTTGATCGTTGTTGGGATCGGCCAGCCAGTTGCCGCCGGTGGAGTGGTGGATAAAGAGGAGCTTGACGGGGGAGGTGGGTGGGGTGGGGGCATCCGCTTCAAGAGGCGCCGCCCGTGTGATTTGAGCGGGCGACCAGGCATAAGCTGCGGCGATTATCACTAACAGAGCGAGGCAAGATGCTTGCTTGATATTCATACGACCTCCTATCTGAAAATGGTTGATTAACATACACGTCCATGCCAGACGAAAGAGGTGGAGATGAGCATAGCGTAGTGACCCGGGCTATTACTATATTACATTAAAATTGCGCTGGTGTAAATGGCCCTGCCGCACTGGTTATCCTCACTCTACTCCTTTCAGCATTTCAAGCTTGTTTCCAGGTTCGCACGGTATCTATATCCAAATCATCTTTGGCGATAAAAGCCTCGGCGCCTGCCTCAGCGGCCGCGCTCCGAAAGACGTGGGCGCGATCGCGATAGGCGCTGATCAGGATCACACGCAGGCCTGGAAGCAAAGCCTTGAGCCGGCGGGCGCCTTCCAACCCATTGATGCCAGGCAACGTTACGTCCACGATGGCCAGGTCGGGGCGCAGGGATTGCGCCAGTGTCTCGGCGGTGGGAATGTCTCCCGCCTCGCCGACGACAAGCAGGCCGGCGCGGGTCAACAACTGGCCCAGTTGCCGGCGAAAGGCGGGCTGGTCGTCTACAATCAAGACACGTGTCATGGCTGGTTCCCTCAATGGACCAGGGCTGCGCGCTTGCCCTCTGCGGACACTGCCCCCGGCACGCTGGATGTGCTGATGAAGGCAGTGTCCGCACCAGGCTGCTTTCTGTCGTCGCTCAGTTGGCGTTGCGCAAGATAAGCGGCAGGTAAACTCGATACTCTACTGCTGTGCTGCACCAGTAGCCCAGGCAGCCCACATAGCTCGTGCTATCGGCCGTGCCGATGACGGCCTGGCCGACGGTAAAGTTGATGGCATAGTTGGCCGAGCTAACCACGCCGCCGCCGCTGCTGGTGAGCGGCGTGAACCAGTCCAGCTTGTAGTTGTCGGACTCCATCGCCAAGGCGCTGCCGGTCAGCAAGATAAGGATGATCAAGGCCGAGATAACCACAACTCGTTTCATCGTCCACCTCCTGCCTAGTCGTGTTCCAGTGTCAGCCGTACACCACCAATGTGCACGTAGGCGGTATCATCGGGAAAGCCTAACTCAAAAGCAATGTAGAGAATGCCTCGTTGATCGCTGAGCACGTTGTTCTGGGTTAGATCCCAATGTTCCTCACACTGGGTCTCTATACAAGCATAATCCGTATCATCTGTGAATACAACGTCTCCTGCGTCCACCCCGTTTTGCCGCCGCACACTGATGGCGGTGATGGCAGTGAGATCCGCTGAGACCCTATAGTACAGGTCCAGCCTAGTTACGGTGACATTCTGCCCGTACAATTGCCCAGGTATCGTGACCGGTAACACCACAACTTTGGGGTTCCCCCAATCAGCGCCTCCCGAGACCTTAAACCCCCCGTAAAGATCGCGCGCAAACTCAGTCGTGTCATCACTGTTGGCCTTTGCCAGATTATTACCACTGATCCAGATGTAAGAGTTGGCGGTGCTCCTGATCCGCCCACTGCCGGTAACATCGAGAGCGAGGGCGGCACTTTCGACCTGGAGAGCAGTCGCATCGCTTTCGACTCTGAGGGCAATGCCCCCTGTACTTGTGAACAACCCGCCAAAGCCGAGTGGGTGGCCTTCTCCTTTGACGCCAGCACCCAAGAGGCCGGCCCGTCCTACGATGCCGTGGCCAAAGCCGCTGCTCGCACCGAGCACGCCGGGTGTTCCTACGCCATATAAACCCGCGCCGTCGCCTCCATTGCGTACAGTGAGTATTTCAGAGGAACTGGAATTGCTGATCACTGCTCCCGGCCGCAGGCTCAGAGCATAAGGTACAGTGTAAATGGGCTGACGCGGGCTCATTTCACCGTCGCTGCCAATTTCGATGCCCACGTATAGCTGATCTCCGGTCACGTGGTCGCTGCATCCACTTATGTAGGTTGCGAACAGCCCATCGTCAACGTCCACTGTATCGGTGTCTACGCACAGCGCTGTTGCTGTAACCGAGGCGCTGTTGTAGAGACGAAAGGTCAGGGAATGGGAACCATTGAGCGGATTGTTTTGATTGTTGGTCAGGCGCCCCTGGATGGGGATGCTGCCTGCTACACGCGCTGCTACTGCGGCCCCAGCGTTGGGTATGTCGCCATCTTCCGCCCCAGTCTCCTGGGCCTGAGTCAGCCCCACGGCCAGCGCCAGTATGACCAGCGCCACAATACCACTCACGGTTAACCATTTGTACGTGTTCATTTTTTTCCTTTCTTTGTTGATATGTTCTTGTGCGATTTTATGGGGTGTACTGTCTTGTATCTTCTATCTCACGGTTTTCTATGTGATTACCTCCTTATTGAAACTTGATGCTCCCGTAGCGATCTAGCTTGATCGCGCCATTGTAGATGCGGATGCCGATTGACCGATTCCCTCTGGCAAAGAGCCACGTATTATGGGAACTCGACCCCTCGAATCGGATTGATCCCCCCGTGGTGCTCTCACAGGTCGCTGTGACGCCAGGCAAAAACTGGAGGCTCTGGCCACTCTCGAACGTGGCGCTGTTGCCCGCCGCGTCCTGGTCGAAATAACGAAAGGGAAATGACGCGTCTTGCGGGTAGGCGCCAGAGAGTGTGCTCCCCAAGGCCTGGGCCGGGTAGATGTCTATGAGCATGTATTCGTCGTCGCCAGCGTTGTACCAATAATCCACCGTATACCACGCGGTATCCGAATCGCCGTGGCCGTAATTCACGTGCCATTGCTGCACGGGTGGGCTGCCGATTTCTTGCCAGCCATCTCCAACAACTCCATGCGTAAAGCTAGAGGTCTCGAATCGGTATTGCACCGGCCGGTTCAGGTTGAACTGGGCTTTCATTTCGTTGAACCATGCCCCTGCTGTGGCATAGTCCGCCCGCTCGACGACGCGGACATTAGAATAACGGTAGTAGCTTTCGTACACCGCCTCCATGTTCCGTCCCGAGCAAGCGGAGGCGTCGCATCCGTAGCTCATGCCACAGGCCTGCCCTACCTCGGCCACAAGCTCGGCCGCAGCGTTGACCTGGAGCGTGGGCCAATCGCAGTCGGGAACCGTCGTCCCGGGGGCTGTGAATTCGTCGGGCATGTTGGGCCAGTCGTAGGCGTCATTATAAGGACTCGCGGATCCCAGCGGGGGACCGCCATAGGGCGGCCAGTTCCAGTAGCGCATAATCTGGCCGCCGGCGATGGCGGTGCATCCCACTTTTGCGTTCTGGTTGTAACTACAGTAAGCGGAAAGATTGCAGCTCATATTGGGACACTGGTCATTGTAAGGTGGGTACTGGTGCCACGCGGAGGTGAGCATTATTCCTCCTTCCTGATAGTTCATCGTCACTGCACCGGATTCCAGCCCCATTTTAAAGGCGCGGGGACTAGCTGTTAGTTGCTGCCAAGTGTCTTGCCAGGGGGAGTTGTTCTCCATAGTTTCCTCTCCCTTTGGCTCGACGAGGATGGGTTGCATTTCGATTCTGTTCAAGATATCCTCCATCTCGCCTTTGATCAAGTTGGCTAGCCCCTCATCGGACTCGGGGTCCAAATCACTGACGTCCGAGTACGCCTTGACGGGGGCCATCTCTTTGCGCAGCGGAATCACGATAAAGCCATGGGGCCTCACGCGGCAAAAGTAACCGAGCACGCGCTCCCCGCGTTCAAGCTCCTGGATGGTTTCCACTTTAGCGGTTTGAGAATCACCCCACTTTCCCTTGTTCTGGATGATCGAGGTGATCCAGTTCTGCGCCACGGCCAGAGCCTCATCCTTTGTCACTATCTCTGAGGCAGACTGGGCCTGGAGCGGCGATGCCGGCCTCACGATTACGAGGCAGGCGAGCAAGATAGTGATCCATTGTTTCTGCATAGTCGCACCTCCTGGTTACTGCAAGGCTACGAGAACCAGGATTTGTCCCTGCTTGCCTTGTTCCAGCCGCTCCATCGCCTTGCCTAAAATAGCGCCCTGGGCCAGCGCGGGATTCGTCACCTTCATAGCGTAACCGGGCGTGTTGGACGTTGTGAGGAGGTCTCCTGGCTCTACGCCTGTCTCCGTGGCATCTACGTTGCAATACACACGGCCAGCCAGGGCGACGTCATGGTCGAACTGACCCGCCCCCAGGCGCACGGCGGACCCCAGCCCCTTGGCGCCGGCCACGATCCCGGCCACCCGGCTATCGTATGGGGTACGGCTGATTGTCAACTGACCTGGCTGCTCAGGGTCAATGACCAGGACGGCGCCGGGGGCGATCCCGGCTTCATCGGACACGTTAAACCCCTCGGCATAGTCCAGTCCCTCGCCCAGTTCTATGATCGTGTCACCCGTGCTGCTGCTCTGGATTACCAGGTTTCCCCGCACGCTTGTCCTGCCACTCTCGTCCACGTTAAAGAGGAGGACATCGTCCTTGTCGCGAACCTCGAAATCGCTGTCTTCACCATCGCCATCGTTGTCCAAATCAATTCGGATTGTGTCGTTACTGACGAAGTAGATATCGCTGCTGGCGTAGGCCGGATCCGAAAGTATCTTGCCATCATCCCCAGCGCTAGTGTCGGCATTGCCGCCCAAGATGAGATCGGCGCCGTCATCTGCGCCCCGCGCATAAATCCCGGCGCTGTCGGGAGAGTTGCTTTGGCCATAGACGCCAATGCCATTCTCGCTGCGAGCATAGGCGCCATATCCATTGGCCGCGAAGGATGCCACGCCGGTATTCTGTGCTGCAATTTCGAGCGCCTCGCCGCTGCCACTGTCATTGCGGAGGATGAGTGTGTCAATATCTCCGTCGCTGGTAGAGGTATTGTCTATGACGAGCAACTCGTCTAGGGTGTCACTGATCAATGCTCCTGGCCGCAGGCTGAGGGCGTAGGGGACGGGGCGGATGTACTGGCGAGATGTCATCTCTCCATTGCTCTCTACCTCGATACCCAGATAGACTCCCTGCCCGTGCAGCGCATCTCCGCAATTTATGTAGGAGCTGAACAAGCCGCCCACTATCGCCACGTTGTGGGTGTCCGTGCAGATGGGTACGCCGGCCTGGGGCTGTTCGTAGAGGCGGAAGGTGAATTCGTACCAGGCGTCATCGAGAACATGGCCGCCGTTGTCGGTCAGTTGTCCTTGGATGGAAAAGGGGCTCAATACGCCTGCGGTTTCTTCAATCACGTATGGGGCGCTGATTTCCTCTTGCGGCTCTGGTTCCTGAGCCTGGGTCAAGCCGGCCGCCAGCGCCAGTATGCCCAGCACCACCATACCACTCACGATTAACCATTTTTGCGTAATCATTTTTTCCTTCCTTGTTTTGAAAAATTTCTCTAGTCCGCAAATTCTCTGAGCACGAGCGGCAGGTAGATTTTGGCTGTCACGGTCACGCGCCAGACCGCGCTCCACTCGCTTTCGGGATATCCATATTCCCGGTTGATGGCTTTAACCCGCCAGTAGTAGACGCCGCCGGCCAGTTGTCGCCCGGTGCGCGTGCTCAAGTCGAGGTAGACATCATCTATCTCCGGCGAGCCAAAGTCGTCGTCGTCGTCCGCCTGGATGTGATACTGCGAGTCGAGCACGCTCGACCACACAAAGGTTGGCTTGTCTACCTGTGCTCCATCAAGTGGGGAGATGAGCGCCGGCGCCTGGAGGCGCGGCGTCGTGCTGGCGGCCAGCGGCAACTCGACGTTGCCCGCGCCGTCGGTGGCCCGCGACGCGATGGCGTAGGGAGCTCTCTCGTCCCAGGCAATGCCGCTGCAATCGAGCGTCCACGTCGTCGCGCCGGCTGCCAACAGCCAGGTCGGCGTGACCACCCAGGCAGCGCCGTCCCAGTACTGCTCGTGGTCGCTGCGCAGGATGCTCACCTCCACCTGGCTGACCCCCGAGCCTGGGGCGTAATCGTAGGCCGTGCCGGAGATGATCGCCGTATGGCTCAGAACGATTTGATCGGCGGAGAGGTAGATGGTCGAGACGGGTGGAATGATGTCGGCCATGTTCAACATAAAGTCGGCGTGCACACTTGCGGCTGTGCCGTCCAGCGTGACGGTCACGGGGCCGGCCGGGACGAGGTACTCGTAATCCTCTGCCTGCACGCTCACGGTGTATATGCCCGGCGTGAGCGGCGTGGAGGTATATACCCCGGTGAGGCCGGTCGCGAGCGTCTGTGAGGCCGGGCCGGCGATTGTCACTGTGGCCGAGACGGGCTGGCTGTAGGTTGCTTCTCTGACCTTGCCCACAATCACGCCATTGAGCAGCTTGATTTGCACTTTCGTCCAATCCCCGGCGGCGGGAGTAGTTGGGTCGTCGCTCAATGCGAGGTGGATGAGGTCGTTGGTCAGGAAGGCCTGGCTGGCGATGACGGTTCCGGGCGTCAGGTCGGCCTTTGTGGTGGCGGTAAAATGGCCTTTCCACGTCGCGCCAGCGCCAACCTGCGCCGTAGACCAGGTCGGATTCCCGTAGGCGTCCAGCCCGCCGCCGTCCATCATCCCAATCTGGTCGAACAGCCCAGTGTCTATGCTGCACGTCATGGTCAGGTTTGTGAGCGGATAGCCCATCTGGTTGATGAACTCGAGGGTATACTCGATCTCTTCCCCTCTGCTTGCCTCGGTTGGGAAGGCGGACAGGTTGAATTCGTAAGAGGCGCTTGGCACGTTGCTGACCGTGACGCTGACTTGCTCTTGATAGAGCACCGCACTCGGTTGGAGCGCCCGCGTGCCCAATGTTGGAGGAGCGTCCAGCGCCATCATTCTCACGATGTAGCCTCCGTCCGTTTGCAACTGGCGGGTATCCCAGTCAACCCCCCAGCCATCTTTTATGTTGGTGTCAGTTCCAATCAACGTCCAGTACGGCTGGGCTACTCCCTGGCGAGCGTAATAAAACTGCACGGCCTCGATGGGCAGAGTCGCGGCGAACTCGGGCCGCATGCGCATCGCCACAATGTCTTTGAGCGCTGCCAGGATGCGGATCTCGTCTCGCAGCATCCCCGCCCTCCAGTTGCTCACGCAAAAGTCAACTTCGTGCCTCCCCTCGACGTTGCCAGCCTCATCCTCCGACCAGTAATGGAGTGTGCGGAAGTCGAGGTAATCCCCGCCGTGGACGTCGAAGGGGCCGGTGTATGTATGGATGTAGCCTCCCATCTCGTACCACGTGGACGCCACGCCGGAGCGGCCGTCGGTGGCCGTAAGCGCCACGGTGACCTCATCGTTGTAGCAGCCCTGCTCCGGGCACGACTGGCCCGGGAAGCAAAAGACCATCGCCGGCGGCTCGCCGTCCAACGCGATGTCGGTATCGGGTTTCACGGTGTCAATTCTGACCTGATCGCTTTTCGTCGTCTCTGTGTTTCCGAGAAAATCCATCGAGTAGTAATTGAACGTATGGATGCCGTCGTTGCTGTGATCATCGGGCGCACTGACGGTGAGGCGATTGCCTGTCCGCCACGCCCCGCCTCCGATCCGGTAGCGCGTTTCGCGGACGCCGGAGGGCGGCGTACCGGCATCGCTCGCGGTCAGCGCAACGGAAACGCCATCGTTGTGCCAGTCGTTGTCAGCATTGTCCGATGTGGTGGGAGGGGTCGTGTCTGCCAGCCCTTCGACGCCGCCTGCACGCAGCGACGGGTCGCCGAACAGCGCGTACATCATCGTGTGCTGCATGCCATACATCGCACAGTATGTCTCGAACCAGTCATTGCGGCTGATGTCATAGTCGCTAAAAATTGGCGCAAAGCTAAAATCGCCGCTCGCGTCGAAAACCTCATTGTCAAGCCATCGCATCAGCATCGAGCGCCACATGTCGCCCAGGCGATTGCGACCGTCCACACTGGAGTGAGGTGAGTTGTATCCCCTGAAGAACTGGTACATCAGCTCGCCGTTGGCCGGGAAACTGGCGCCTTTCGTCGCGGCCGCCAGTCCCACCCAGCCGGTCTCGTCGCCGGAGGCGCTGTTTTTGGCGAACAGTTTCTCCTCCGGGTTGAATTCCCAATCGTACGCGGCGGGTTGCAATGGCGCGGGCGGCGGAGCGTTCAGGATGTACGGGCGCGTCATCGCGACTGGATCGCTGCCGCCCTCGAAACCATCTGCCAGCGTCATATCTGGGAGGATGCCGCCGCCGCAGTGATCGCCGGACCGCGGATAGGTTGTGCCGTTCAGCACGCAGCCGGTGACGTGGTAGAATTTGTCATCCGTCCCATCCCCGTCGTGGTCAACCCACTCCGGGTCGAATATGACCTGGATCTCGTCGCCGTCCACCGTCAGGTAAGGCATATCCTGGCCGCCCACGTTGCGCGTGCCCTCGGATACAGGAGCAAAGCGCGCCATCCCACCAGGTGGGCCGCCGGCAAAGCCCCCATCGCTGCACCCATCGGAAAAAGCGACTGTGAACTTGTCTGCGTTGTTCACGTCGGTGGTGTAATTCCTGACCCGCGAGGTATGGTCGTGCCAGCCCAGCAAGCCGACGGCGGCAAACTCTGCCGCCGGGACGGCGTGGTCCTTGTCCCACGTTGTGCTGCCCCACATCGCGTCTTCGAATATGTCAATCTCATCCGCCGAAAGGCCAGTGCGCGCTCGACATTCCGCCGTCGTCTCTGTGCCGGTGCAGAAGCAGGGGCGGTAGGCCTGGTCTGGAGAGGCTGTCAGGTAGCTGTCGTGAATATAAGTTTGAAAGTCAAAATCTCCTCCCAGGGTACTTTGTACGTCGTTAAAATGGATGCCGGCGTCGCACTTGCGCCCGGAGCCGGCGATGAACAGCGCGTCGTGGAACCAGTCGTCGGCCGGGTCGAAGGTCAGGTGTTCGTACTTGATGACTTTGGCTACATAGCTCTCCATCTCGGCGGCGGTCGAGGCCGGCACGCGCCCTACCGCCACATCGGGGTGGAGGTCGGCGTGGTCGAGGTTTACGCTGTACGGATCGGCGGCGCAGTTCCCGCTGACCACGTGCTCGCCAAAGTAGCCGTCCCCGTCGTAATCCCAGGTGTTGAACGCGCCGCCAGAGTCGTAGAGGTCGGCGTAATACAGGTCGCTGGGGAAGTAATACTCTACTTCTTCGGGGTGGTTGCTGCGCCGGGAAGTCACCCAGCGCACCGGCAGCTTGTCCACGTCGCCTGCCAGCATCGCGTATTGGATGCCATAGTGACCCTCGTAATAGGCAATGGTCTGTTTGATCTGTTCCGGTTCGTCCACGCCTACGAAGCGTGCGTCTCCGTAGATGCTTTCCAGGGTGACGAGCGTTGTGGTGATGCCGGTGGCGTTCTTGTGTGCGACCAGCGGGTCGAGCGCCGGCTCGAACTCGCCAGGCGCGATGATTAACAGAGCATAGGTTCCGGCCGGCGCCTGGAGCGCGGCCTCGACGCTCGGCGGTTCCAACGCGCGCGCCAGACTCGCGCGCGCCGCGACGAGTGCCAGAGAGAGCATAGCCAACAGGCTAACCACCAGGCTGAGTGTCTTTTTCATATTAACCTCCCCCATCAGATCGAGGACAAAGACACAAGTCACGTGAAGGTGTTTTTCACCACAAGGGACGGATTTTTCTTCCTTTGTGTCCTTGCTGGTAAAAATAACCTGTATCTCCTGAGCGAAGGCAATCTGATGACAGAATAACACAAATCAGTGTTACTGTCATCGGGGCGCGGTACTGTTTTTTGGGGGAAAAGACCGGTACTGTTGTACCGGGTTATGAGGGGAGTGTAGTATTGTTGTTTTGGCGATTAACGATGTAAAGCGGGCAGATTATCCGTTCGTCATTCCTCGTTCGTCGTTTGCCAGGTGATGCGCACGGTGGCGCCGCGATGGGGGGAGGACTCAATTGCCAGTTGCCCGCCGATGAGGTTCACCCGCTCTTGTATCCCCACCAGCCCAAAGTGACCCTGGACGGCCAGATCGCTGAAAACATCCGGCAAAACAAATCCCTGCCCGTCGTCTTGTATGGTTAGCGTTAGATGGGTTGCGTCCCAGTGCAGAGAGAGGTTGACGGTGTGAGCTTGAGCGTGCCGGGCGACGTTGGTCAGCGCCTCTTGCGCCACACGGTAAATGTTGACGGCGGCCTCGCCGGGCAAGACGCGCAGTGCAGCATCGGCGGGCAAATCCAGGCGAATGGGAATATTGTGCTGGACCGACCAGTCTTCGGACAGGGCGCGGAGGGCGGCGCCTAATCCAAGCGTATCGAGCATGGGCGGGCGCAGCTCGGCGCACACTTGCCGCAGGTCTGCTAAAAGGTATTGTACTTTGGCGCGCATGTCTTCAAGCTCGTCTGTGACGGGCGTGTCCACTTTGTCCGAGGCCAGCAGCAGTCCCAACTGCATGTTGAGGCCGATCAGGTTTTGAAGCGGGCCGTCGTGTAATTCGCGCGCCAGGCGGGCGCGCTCTGCTTCGCGAGAGCGAAGCAGTTGGCGCTGGGCCAACGCCAATATTTCGCGACTGGCGCGAATTTCTTCGAGCTGGCGGCGCAGCGCTTCTACCAGCAGCACGTTGCCCAGCGCAGTTTCGGCCTGGCGGGCGAGCGTTTTGAGGATGCGCCGGTCGGCGTCGGAGAGATCTTGTCCGTCACGCCGCGGACCGGCTATCCACACGCCGTGGATCTGCCCCTGAAATGTGAGCGGGAATTGCATTTGCTGCAGGGATGCTGCGGGCGGCGGAACGATGCTGGCCTGGCTGATGTACAACTGGCCGCTGTTCAATTGCATCATCGCGGGCGTCTGATGCGTAAGCGCCCGGGTCAGTTGTTCGCGTTTGATGCAGTGAGCGAGCGCGTCGCTAATGGTTTCTACGACGTGGGGATAATCATACCAGCCGCCGTAAAAGAAAAGGTCTACCCAGCGCTGCACTCGCGTGCGTGTCCAGTCAAAACTCAATCCCACCAGCAACGTCAACCCGGCGGCGACCATCATTTGGGCAAGCATGTCGTTGGGACGGAAGCGATAAATCAGTACGAATGGCCCCAGATAGAGAAGCAAGATGCTCAGCGAGAGAAGGGCATGAACCAAGGCCCGGTTGAGCAGATGGTCAATGCCAAACAAGTTGTGTTGTAAGATGGCGTAGAGATAGGTGGGGGGGATGACGAGGGTAAAGAAGCCAATCATCCACAGCGGTATGTGGTAGGGATAATTCAGTATTGCCGGCGCCAGATAAAACAAGAGTGGGGGGCCCCCTGCCAGGAGCGTGCTAAACAAGATCAGCCGCAAACGGCGGCGATCATCGGAGGAGGCGCGGCGCACGTAGACGTAAATGGCGGCGACGAGCGCGGCGGCAATCACCAACGCTGTAGAAATCGCGCCGGGTCGTGTGCCCAGACCGGGAACGCCAAACCAGGCTATCACGTTTAGCAGCGCCAGCGCGTAAAGCAAACTCAGCACCCAGCGGCGCTGGCGAGGAGCGCCCAACTCGATGGGAAAAGTAACACAGTGGTGCAGAATCAATGGCGCGGATAGAAACAGGCATGCGACGCTTAAATCGAGTGCCCACTGCGGCATGAAGCGGGGATAATTGTAAGCAATGGGCAGGAGCAGCGTAATAGCCAGGGTTTGGGCGGCCAAGAAGATGAGGCGGATTTGCTTTTGCTGGGAACGCCGTACAAGCAGCAGCACACTGGAGCCCCAGTAGGCCAGCGCGACAATCGCACTGCTGACCAACGGGAAAAGGTTGAGTGTGACAATCGGGACGACTGGCAATTCCAGCGTGAGCCGTTGACCGTCTCGCTCGATTTCCACCGGCACGTTCTCAATCCTGGTCATGGATAATTCGTTTAGAGGAGCGCCATCCACGGTTAGAACAATGTCGCCGGGCCAGAATCCGGCTGTATCGGCCAGGGAACCTCGATTGACCTCCCGGATGACCCCGGTTTGCCAATCCAGCGCCAGCACAAACGCCGGCATACGGATTTGATCGTAAACAGTGTAGGCTACGAGGGACGGAACCAGGAGCGCCATCACAGCGGCCAACCCGCGCCAAAGATGTTCTTGCCAGGTAACGTCAGGCTTCATCGAGCGCGTTCTCGGCGTGCGAAATTTGCACCAGCCCGCGGCGGATGGCATACAGCGCGGCTTCTGTGCGCGAACTTGCCCCCAGTTTGCTGTAAATGTTGCTGACGTGGTTCTGCACCGTCCGCCGGGTCAGTACCAGGCGTCGGGCAATGGCGGCGTTGTCTAGCCCTTGAGCTATCAGGCAAAGCACCTCTGTCTCGCGGGGAGTGAGGTCAATCGTGTTATCGGCTATAGATGTAGCAGGGGGATGCGGCGATTGCACGGCGCGGTGCACTACCTGGCTGGCTACTGAGGGGCTGAGCCAGCTTTCGCCGCGGGCGGCGGCGCGCACAGCGTTCGCCAGTGTTTCCAAGGCCTCGTCTTTTAAAACATAGCCCCGCGCGCCACATTCTAACGCTCCAAAGATCAGGTGGCTGTCTTGGTAGGCGGTCAGGATGAGAATGGCCGTGTTGGTATTCTCTAGTTTCTGGGCAACCTCCAGCCCGTTCAGGTCGGGCAGGTTCACATCCAGCACCAATACATCGGGATGGTGTTCGGCCACCAGGCGCAGCGCATCATCGCCGCTGGCGCCTTCCGCCACCAGCGTAATATCGTCCGCTGCTTCCAGGATGGCGCGCATGCCGGCGCGAACAATGGGATGGTCGTCTATAATGATAACCGTAATCACAGTTTTCATTATATTTGCGGACAAGGCGAATGTCAACAGAGAAAAAGAAACCAGGTTTCCGCGTTGGCAGAAACCTGGTTGGCGGCGGCTTAGGCCAGCACCAGCCCGCTGCGTGGGGCCATTTTGATATCGCGCAGTTTGCCGCGCGAGACCTTGAAGGTGTCTTGTCCCCAGGCGTTTTTTAGTACGGCGTTGTTGTTCACCATATCTTTGACGGGCAATGACACGTTGCGCGTGTCGCGGCTGATGTTGAGCACGACGACGACGGTCTCGCCATCGAGCCGGCGCGCGAAAGCGTAAACGTCATTCTTGGAAAGCAGCACGTGGTAACTACCCCGCCGCAGCGCGGGGTGTGTTTTGCGCAACTCGATGCACTGCTTGAAATAGTTGCGCAGGTCGTGGTTCCAGCGGCTCTGGTCCCATGGAAAGCTCTTGCGACATTCGGGGTCGTGCCGGCCATCCAGCCCGATCTCGTCGCCGTAATAGACGCACGGCGCGCCTGGGTAGGTGAACATGAATAACGCGGCTAGCCGCAGCGCGCTCTCGTCGCCGCGCGCGCAGGTGAGCAGGCGGGGCGTATCGTGGCTATCGAGCAGGTTGAGCTGCACCTGCGTCACAGCCGGATCGTACATATCTAGCAGATCATTGATGGCCCGCGTAAATTCGCGTTGGTTGATTGGCTTGAGGCGGCGATAGCCGCCCGCCCGGCGCACGTCTTGGAGATCGAGTTGCTTGCCGGCGAAATACGTCAGCACGGCTTTGGTAAACAGGTAATTCATCACCGCGTCGAACTGGTCGCCTTGCAGCCAGCGCCGCGCGTCCTCCCAGATTTCGCCCACGATGTAGGCCTGGGGGTTGGCCTCTTTGACCACGCGGCGAAAGGCTTGCCAAAAGGCGTCGTCGTCAATCTCTTCCGGCACGTCCAATCGCCAGCCATCTATGCCAAAGTCGAGCCAATATTTTGCCACGCCCAAGATAAAATCGCGCACGGCGGGTGTGTCGGTGTTGAATTTGGGCAGAGCCGGCAAGTTCCACCACGCTTGGTAGCCCAGTTGCTCCAGGCTGATGCGTCCATCTTGTCCCTTGAGGCGTTTGGGCTTGAGGGGGTAGGCTTCCAACTGGCGGCCCTTTTCCAGCCACTTTTGATTAAAGTAAAACCAATCCACGTAAGGCGAGGCGGCGCCGTTTTCCAGTGTGTGATTGAATTGATAAAAACCCCGGCTGGCGTGATTAAAGACGCCGTCCAGCACGATGCGGATATTGCGCGCGTGCGCCAGGTCAATCAGTTCGCGCAGCGCCGCATTGCCGCCCAAAATCGGATCCACGGCGTAATAGTCGTAGGTGTGATAGCGGTGGTTGGCGGCCGAAGCAAAGATGGGGTTGAAATACAGGGCCGTGACGCCCAGGTCTTGCAAATAATCCAGCTTTTCGGCCACGCCCAACAGGTCGCCGCCCTTGAAGCCAAACACGCTGGGGGGCGTGTCCCACGCTTCCAGGTTCGAGGGTTTGCTCACCCGCTCGCTGGCGGCAAAGCGATCTGGAAAGATCTGGTAAAAAATAGCGTCTCTGACCCATTCGGGTGTAGTAATAGTCATGGTTCTCCTTTTTATATTTCACGTTTCACAACAGGTGCGTGACGAGCACGCGCAGCCCGATGCCGATCAAGATAATTCCGCCCAGTATTTCCATGCGCTTGCCAAAGGCCGCGCCCAGTTTGTGCCCGATGAGCAAGCCGACGAGCGACAGCCCCGCGGTGACAACGCCGATCACGACGCTGGGATACAAGATGCTCACGTTGAGCATGGACAGACTCAGCCCGATGGCCAGCGCGTCAATACTGGTTGCCACGCACAACACCATCAGGGTGCTTCCTCGCGACGGATCGCCCGTAAAAGATTCGCCGTCGGCGTCCAGCCCGGAGCGAATCATGCGGATGCCGACAAAGGCCAGCAGGCCCATCGCCACCCAGTGATCGAATCGAGAGATGATGTGAGCCACCGTGTTCCCGCCCAGCCATCCCAGGATGGGCATAAAGAACTGGAAAAAACCAAAATGAAATGACAGCCTGAATATTGGGCGCGGCGCGTTGGCCCGCCGCGTGGTGCCGATGCCCAACGATACTGCGAAAGCGTCCATCGCCATGCCGACGGCAATCAGCAAGACCGATAAAAAATCCATGTCCTGACCCCATAGAAAAAAAGACCCGGCTGATTATACCGCATTTTGGAAAAAGCCACACCGTCGTTTTACTTTACACCTTCTGCGAGCCAGAGTATAATCCCCCCATCGAGTGCACGTCATGCCGCACGTATCACGCATTATGGAAGGTGTATGTATGCCAAAGCGAATTTTATTGTTAATGGCCGATACCGGCGGAGGCCACCGCTCCAGCGCCGAAGCGACGATGGAAGCCTTGCAATCCCGCTACGGCAGCGAAGTCGAAGTCAAAATGGTGGACGTGTTGCGGGGCTATGCTCCATTCCCGTTCAGCCGGCTGGATTCGATGTATCCTTATATCATCAAGTATGGCGCAGAGATCTGGCAGCCGGGTTACGAGTTGCTCAATTCACCCAAGCGAGCGCGCCGTTTGATTCGCACCTTTTGGCCTGTGGCGCGCCGTGCCGCCCGCCAGGTCTTGTTGGAAAACCCCGCTGATTTAATCGTCTCATTTCACCCGCTGTTCAACTATGCCGTTTTGTGGGTCATGCAAAAAGAGCAGATCACCACGCCGCTGGCTACGGTGGTGACCGACCTGGCGACGATTCACGCTCTGTGGTGCGCCCCCGGCGCAGTCAGATACGTCATGCCCACGCGCATCGCGGCGCGGCGCGCCCGCATGTTTGGCGTGCCGCCCGAGCGCATGGTGGTGACTGGCTTGCCAATCAGTTTGCGCTTTAACGAGGTGCTTGCGCGGGACAAGGTGGCCGTGCGCGCTGAATTGGGCCTGGCGCAAGATAAAAAGACGGTGCTGGTGATGGGCGGCGGTCAGGGAATGGGCAACCTTTATACTGTGGCCGAAACAGTCGCCAGGTCAGAAGTGGATATCCAAATGCTGGTGGTGGCCGGCCGCAATGAAAAACTGCGCGAAAAGCTTGAAGAGGCCGATTGGCCGGTTCCCAAGCGTATCTTTGGTTTTACGCGCGAGATTCCTCTGCTAATGCGCGCCTCGGACGTCATTGTGACCAAAGCCGGCCCCAGTACCGTGGCGGAGGCTCTGGCGTGCGGGTTGCCCATTATTTTGAGCGGTTATATTGCCGGCCAGGAAGATGGCAACCGTTGGTTGGTGGTGCGCGGCGGGGCGGGGGCATATGCGCCCAAGCCGTCTCAGATGATGGCTACGCTGCGCGAATGGTTGGGGCCGGGCAGTTCGGCGCTCGAGCGGGTGACTGTGGCGGCGCAACGGTGGGGACGGCCGACGGCCGCATTGGAAGTGGCCGGGGCTTTGTACGAGGTGCTGACGCGCCCCGTGGCGCTCAGCGCGGAGGAAGCGCGCCGTTACTACGACGAGGACGACCCCGTGCACGATTTCGATCACGTGTTGCGCGTGACGGATCTGGCGGTGCGCATTGCAGAGGCCGAAGGCGCCGACGTGAACATTGTTCGCACGGCGGCGCTGTTGCACGACGTTGGCCGGCAGCAGGCTGAAGCGCAGGGCGCGGATCACGCCGAGTACGCCGCTGTGCGCGCCCGCAGCATCCTGGCCGATTATCCGCGCGAGAGGGTCGAAGCGGTGGTGGAAGCCATTCGGACGCATCGCTTTCGCCAAGGTCCGCCGCCGCGCACACTCGAAGCCCAGGTGCTGTTCGACGCCGACAAGCTGGATGCCATCGGCGCGATTGGCGTGGCGCGTGTCTTTGCTTACGGCGGACGCGCCGGCCAGCGGCTATGGGCGCCCGTGGAGCAAAACTATGCCGAGCGTTGGAAAAGCGACCAGGCCAGCGCGGGTGAACACACGCCCGTCCACGAATACGAAGTCAAGCTCTCGAAACTTGCGGAGCACATGCTTACCGCGACGGGGCGGCAGATGGCGGCGCAGCGCCACGAGACGATGAAGACGTTTTTCGAGCAACTGGCGCGCGAGATGACGGGGCATGCCTAGCCACGGCCAGCAGCCGCTCGCTTTCACCAGCGTATGGTTCCAAATCATACGAACCGTACAGCGCCTCTAGCGCCAGGCCGGCCTTGTCCAATAGCAGCTCCAGCTCAAAGCGATAGACGTAGCGCAGGTCAAATTCAAAGACGTGGCGTTCGAGCAGGCGCGTGTTATCCAGCTCGTCCACGAACATGGCGACGTGCTCGATTTGCTCGCCAGCGTCTATATCGCGCGAGAGGGTTTGCGTGAATGTTCGCCCTGTAGCGGGGTCTGTGGCCACGCCCATCAATACCAGCCGGCGGTCGTTGTTGACCATCGCGGCAGGGTCGGGGTTGAACACGTCCAATACCAGTAGCCCCTCTGGCTCGAGGTGGCGCCGGGCGGCGCGCAGCAGCCCAAGTTGGTCGGCGCTGGAAAGCATATGGCAAAATGTGTTCTGCGCGCATATAGCCAGCCTGAAGCGGCGCTCCAGGTCAAAATCGCCCAAGTTGGCCTGCACCAATGCGGCGCGCGCGCTCAATCCTTCCTGCTCGAAACGGCGCCGGGCGATGGCCAGCATGGCGGGCGAATTATCTATGCCAGTGACGTCCAGCCCCTCGCGCGCCAGCGCCAACATCACGCGCCCTGAACCGCACCCCAACTCTAGCGCCGGGCCGCCGTTTTGCTGCGCCAGGCCGGCGTACATGGGCAAGTCGTCAGCCGCTTGCGCGCTGAACAAATCAAAATAACGAGCGAATAGAGCATAATTGTCCATGGCCCAATCATAGCACTGATTGTCTCAATGCTCAACTTTCTAACCTATACTGGGCGCGGGCACAATCTGCAATTTTGTTGTCATTGCGAGGGTGCGA
>CAZYXV010000031.1:0-41649 GCA_964651475.1 uncultured Anaerolineae bacterium
TGGAGAAACTCGAAAAAGATTTAGTTGTTAAAGTACGAGAGTTTTGCACCTACTGTAATTTAATCATATACTAGCCGCACGCTGCACAAGCACAAAGTCAGCCACCCCAATGTCTCTCTGTGATGAATTTTCAGTATGCGCCTGGTATAATTTGCAGAGCACCGTCAAAGCAAGGTGTAGATGAAAGGGCCAGAACATGCCGCGTGAGGCAAGAAAGAGAGCGCAATTATGACCAGTTTCTCGATATCTGCCCTCATCATGGCTGGCATCACAATTTACGTTGGTCTGTCTTATTTATTAATCTATTTCCAGCAGCCGCAGCGTCGAGAAAACCGCACCTTTGCTCTGATGTGCGTATCCACAGGCCTTTACGACATCTTTTGCGCCGGCCTGTATAGCGCGACCTCAGTGACCCAGGGCGCCCAGTGGCAGCGCGCGCAAGTGATTGCATTGGCGCTCGCCAGCATTGCCTTGCTGTGGTTCATCATTGACTATACAGCACACAAACCGGGAAGGTGGGCGCGCGTCCTTACAGTGTATTTTGCCCTGGCCGCCATCGTCGGGGTAATAGACCGAGGCCGGCTCACCTGGCTCGTAGATCAACCTGTCGTCAAAAACATCCGGTTGCCTTTTGGCCTTGCCGCAACCTATTACGAGGTCACCCCTGGCCCCCTCACCAACCTGCAGAGTGTTATGGGGGTGGTGTTATTCATCTATATCTTGTGGATTAGCGTGTGTTTTTACCGCAGCGGGCGCCAGAAGCAAGCCGCGCCATTGCTCGCGACGATGGCGGTCTTGTTTGCCGGTACGCTGAATGATATCTGCGTGAGCAGCGGGCTGTACCAGTTCATTTACCTGATCGAGTACGCCTACACGGGAATTGTGCTTCTGATGACTTGTTCGCTTACGACGGCAATCATCCAGGCCGCCCAGTCACAAGACGCGCTGCGCGAAAGCGAGGAAAAATACCGGGCATTATTTCACCTGTCCCCCGCCCCGGCCGCGCTGGTCAGCATGAACGGCGTAATAATGGACTGCAACGACGCCACAGTACAACTTTGCGGCATGCGCCGGGAGCAATTGGTCGGCAAACCCTTTACACAATTAGGCCTGTTCGGCGAGGCGGAACTGCCACACTACATCGAACTCTTGGCGCAGCTTGAGCAAGCCGCAAATATGGGCCCTTTGGAATTAAAAATTACCAGTGCAGACCGCCAGCCGCACTGGATTGAGGCCTTTGTCAGCGTATTGAAAAAGGGCGAAGAAAACCAGGCCATCCAGGTTATGACCCGCGACGTCAGCGAGCAAAGGCGAACGGAAAAATTGCTGCGCATCCAGCGCGATCTCGGCGTGGCCCTGGGCGAAACGAGCAGCTTGGCGGAAGCGTTAAAGCTGGTACTGGCGGCCGCTTTGCACGTGGAGGGGATTGATTCCGGCGGCATTTACCAGGTTGATGCGTGCAGCGGAGACATAGACCTGATCGCCCATCAAGGATTATCTCCCCAGTTCGCAGAGCACGTCCGGCATTACGGCGCCGAAACGCTCCAGGCGCGTCTGATTCATGCCGGCGAGCCTATTTATAAACAATATGCCCAACTCTTGCCCCAAACGCAGGACCTCATTTCTCAAGGTGAAGGCCTGCGCGCGCTTGCCATTGTCCCCATCAAGCGCAAAAGCGCGGACAAAGAGGCATCCGTCGTGGCCTCGCTGAACATGGCGTCTCACATGCACGACGACATCCCCACTGGCGCCCGCCACGCGCTGGAATTGTTAGCGTTGCAAATTGGCGGCGCGATCAGCCGGATCGAAACAGAAGAAGCGCTGCGCCGTGAACGCGACCTGGTGAGCCGCATCACCGAAACCAGCCCGGTGGGCATTGTGATGGTCAATCGCGACGGGCAGATCACTTTTGCCAACACGCGCGCAGAGCAAGTGCTGGGGCTGTCCAAGACTGATCTCCATCAATGCGCGTACAATGCGCCTGAATGGCATACCACCGATTACGATGGACATCCATTTCCTGACGACGAGTTGCCGTTCGCGCGCGTGATGCGCACCCGGCAGACGGTGTTCGACGTTCGCCACGCCATCGAGTGGCCGAATGGGCAGCGCGTGCTCATCTCGGTCAACGCCGCGCCATTGCTGGATAAAGACGGCCAGGCGGATGGGATGGTGGCGACGGCGGAAGACGTCACTGCGCGAGTGCGGGCGGAACAGACGCTCAAAGAATCGGAAAAAAGATTCCGCAACATTATCGAATCCATTCCACTGGGGATGCACATGTACCAGCTGGAGCCTGACGGGAGGCTGGTGTTCACCGGCGCCAACCCGGCGGCAGACGAGATTCTGGGCATTGAGAACAGCCAATTCGTCGGCAAGACCATCGAAGAGGCCTTTCCCGGGCTGGCCGAAACGGAAGCGCCTGAACACTATCGTATCGCCGCCGCCGAGGGCGTGGCATGGCAATCTGAGCAAATTAACTACGATGGGGGAAAAATCAGCGGGGCCTTCCTGGTCCACGCCTTCCAAACCTCGCCCGGACAAATGGCAGCCGCCTTTCTGGATATTACCCAGCGCAAGCAGGCAGAAGAAGCCATCTTGCGCTTGCAGCACATGCTTCAAGATATCACAGACTCGATGCCCTCGGCGCTGATCGCGCTCGATCCTGCCGGTCATGTGCTGACCTGGAACCCGGTCGCCGAGACCCTCACCGGCAAGACGGCGGCTCAAATGCTGGGGCGCCCCCTCTGGCCGGCTTGCCCGGAACTGGCGCGCTACCACAGCCTGTTCGAGCGAGTTGTGCGCACAGGCCAGATCGCGCACCAACACAAAGAGCAATGGATAACCCAATCTGGCACGACGTACTACGACGTCAGCGTCTACCCCCTGCTGGCCGACGGCATCAACGGCGCCGTGCTGCGCATTGACGACGTGACGCGGCGAGTGCAATTGGAAGAAATGATGCTGCAATCGGCCAAGATGGCCAGCGTGGGCGGGCTGGCGGCCGGCGTGGCGCACGAGATCAACAATCCTTTGGGCGCAATGATACAAAGCGCCCAGATGCTGCAGGTGTCGCTAGACACGCAGCGCCCCCGCACGCGCGAGTGGCTGGAAGCGTGCGGGGTGGCAGCAGACAGACTGGCGCATTACTTGCAAGAACGCAAGGTAATAGATTATTTGAACGGCATTCGAGAGGCCGGCGAACGCGCCGCCAAAATTGTTTCTGACCTGTTGAGCTTTTCGCGCAAAAGCTCGTCCAAGTCCGCCCCCCACAATCTGAACACGTTGATTGAGCAGACGCTCAGCCTGGCCATCACCGAGTACGATCTGGAGAAAAAGTATGACTTTCGGAACCTGGACATTGTGCGCGAGATGGCGGGCGACCTGCCGGACGTGATTTGCGATAGGCAGCAAATTCAACAAGTAATTCTCAACCTGGTGCGCAATGCGGCGCAGGCGATGGCGCACAAAAAAACCCTGGCGCGAGAATACCAACCTCGCCTGGTGCTGCGTACCTCGTACAGAAAAGACAGCCCGGCGCCTTCCGATAGGGCGGCCGGGGCGCTCCAACATCGAGGATGGGTGCGAATGGAAGTGCAAGATAACGGCCCGGGACTCCCAGACAGGTTGCGGGAGCGGCTGTTCGAGCCATTCTTTACCACCAAGGATGTGGGAGAAGGAACCGGCCTGGGATTGTGGTTGTGTTGGTCCATTGTGGTAGAGCGCCACAAGGGGCGCATGTGGGCCGAGCCGGTTGCGGAACAGGGTGAAATCGCCGCTGTAGAAAAGGGAACGCGCTTTGTGGTCGAGCTGCCGCTTGTTTTTGAACGAATGGGGGAAAATGATGAATAGCCCGCAGAGCTTGTGGCGCGCGCTGACCAAGCCGCGCGCCGACAACGAGGACGAGGCGCGGCAAGAATACATGACCAAAGTAATCCTGGCGGCAACGGGAGCGGCGCTGGGCGCGTTTACGCTTGTGATCGTAATTGGATGGGTGGGCGGGGCGTTCCCATTCGAGGCCGTGGCGAGAATGTTGTGGATGGATATTCCCCTGGGCGGGGGATGGTGGCTGGCGCTGCGGGGGCGCTGGCGTCTGGCAAGTTATATTCCTCCCGCCGTGTTCTTTTTGCACGCATTCTACGGCACGTGCACCATTGGCCTGTACACCATGTCTGTGCTTTTTTACGTCATCGCGATTTTACTGGCCGCCATGCTCCTGGGCATCAAGGCGCAGTGGATCGTGCTGGCGCTCAGCATTGGAACCTACCTGTTCGGCGGGTGGCTTTATGGCGACCGGGAGATCGATTTTGTCGTGACTTTTGCCATATCGGTGAGCGGCTCTTTTTTGGGCATCGCTCTTTTGCAGTGGCTCTTTACCGGCCAGCTAGAACAAGCCGTGGGAAAAGCGCGCGCCCAGGCCGCCGAATTACGGGACTATCGTGAGCACCTGGAAGAGTTGGTCAACGAGCGCACCGTCGCGCTGGCGGCCGCCAATCAAGACTTGCACGCCGAGATTGCCGAGCGCCAGCGGGCAGAGGCGGAGCTGCAACACATTCACGACGAGTTGGAAGCGCGTGTGCGAAGACGCACCATCGAACTGCTCCAAGCCAACAAACAACTTGCGCTGGAACTGACCGAGCGCGAGCAAGCGGAAAAATCGCTGCGAGAAAACAATACTCGCTACCGCACCCTGTTTGAAAACGCCAACGACGCAATATTGATCATGGAGCAAGATCGCTTTATTGACTGCAACTCGATAAGCTTGCAAATGTTCGGGTGCAATCGGGAGCACATCATTGGCCAGCCCCCGTACCGTTTCTCTCCTCCACTTCAACCGGACGGGTGCGCTTCTCAAGACAAGGCGCTGGAGAAAATCGAACGCGCTTTGCACGGCGAGTCGCAGCACTTTGACTGGCAGCATGCCCGCCTGGACGGCACCCCATTCGACGCCGAGGTGTTATTGAACCGCATAGAGCTATCCGGCCGGATATACTTGCAGGCCATCGTGCGAGACGTCACCGAGCGCAAGCGCACAGAACGCTTGCTGGCGTCCCTGAACCAGGTGGCGCTCGCCACCGCCCATGCCTTTACTCCCCAAGAGATATTTGTCGCTGTTTCAAAGAAACTGGAAGAACTGGGTTTATCCTGTGTGGTATTCTACACTGATGAGACGCAGAGCCGAGTATTTCCCCACTACTTTAGCTATAAAACCAAAATCATCACGCTCCTCGAACAACTCACCGGGCTTCAAGCCGAGACCTTTTCCATAGCAGTGGAGGCTATAGATATTTACAAGCAATGCGTCCAGGAACGCCAGACCGTTTTTGTCAAAGACGTGGCAGAGGTGACGCGGCAAGTGGTGCCCGCCCCGCTCAGACCCCTTGCCCGGCAAATTGTAAACGTCCTCTCCATCTCCCAATTCATCAACGCCCCTCTCATTGTGGAAAACAAGGTGATTGGCATACTCTCGGTGCAGTCAAACGATTTACGCGCAAGCGACGCCTCGGCCATCACGGCCTTTGCGCACCAGATAGCCGCCGCCTGGCGCAAGGCGCAATTGTTCGAACAGGCCCAACAAGAGATCGCCGAACGCAAAAAAATGGAAGAAGCGCTGCGCCGCTCGGAAGCCATGTTTCATTCACTGATCGAGAGCCTGCCGCAAAACGTCTACAGCAAAGATCTGGACGGGCGTTTTACGTTTGCCAATCAACGCTATTGCACCACCGAAGGCAAAACCCTCCAAGACATTTTGGGCAAAACAGACCTTGACCTCCACCCGCCTGGGCTGGCGGAAAAATACAGGCAAGACGACCAGCGGGTCATCGAATCTGGGCAAGTTTTTGAAATCGTGGAAGAACACCAACCCATCGGCAGCGAAAAGCTGTACGTGCAGGTGATTAAAACGCCGCTGTATGACGCGGAGGGGCGGATAACCGGCGTCTTGGGCGTGTTCTGGGATATCACCGAGCGCGTGCGCGCCGAGGCTGAAATCACGCGACTGCAAGACCTGCTCCACAACATTACCGAATCCATGCCCTCCGTACTAATCGCCCTGAGCCAGACGGGACACGTGTTGCTGTGGAACCCTGCTGCCCAGGCGCTCACCGGAAAATCAGCCGAGCAAGTCAAGGACCGCCCGCTGTGGGAAACGTGCCCCGCCCTGGCGCACTATCGCAGCTTGTTTGATCAGGTGGTACACGAACGCCAAGCGGCGCGCTGGCACAAAGAGCCGCTGGTGATGGAGACAGGAATCGTTTATCATGATGTCAGTGTTTTTCCGCTGGTCGCCAGCGCGGTGGAAGGCGCTGTGCTGCGCATTGACGACGTGACGCGGCAAGTGCAATTGGAAGAAATGATGCTGCAATCGGCCAAGATGGCCAGCGTGGGTGGACTGGCGGCCGGCGTGGCGCACGAGATCAACAATCCTTTGGGCGCAATGATGCAAAGCACGCAGATGCTGCAGGTATCGCTAGACACGCAGCGCCCCCGCACGCGGGAACGGCTGCAAACGTACGGCATAGACCCGGAAGGGCTGGAGCGCTATTTGCGTGACCGGGGCGTGTTCGACTATATGGAAGGTATTCGAGCCACGGGAGGGCGCGCCGCCAAGATCGTATCCGATCTGTTAAGCTTTTCGCGCAAAAGCTCGTCCAAAATCGCTCCTCACGACCTGAATGCGCTGGTCGAGCAGACACTGAGCCTGGCCGCCGCCGACTATGATCTGAAGAAAAATTACGATTTCCGGCATCTGGACATCGTACGTGAACTGTCGGCCGGCTTGCCCACCATAGCGTGCGACGGGCAACAGATACAGCAAGTGATTCTCAACCTGTTACACAATGCAGCGCAGGCTGTGGCGGAAGAAAAAAAGAACCGGGGGCAGGCGTTCAGACCCCGGCTGACGCTGCGCACCATGTACGTACAAGACGCCGAAAACCCAAGCTTCACCACTCCGGTCGAGGCGTGGGGGCGCCTGGAAGTGGAAGACAACGGGCCAGGCATTCCCGAAGCTATGCGGGCGAGGCTGTTCGAGCCATTCTTTACCACCAAAGAAGTCGGAGAAGGAACAGGGTTAGGCTTGTGGCTGTGCTGGTCTATCATCGTCGAACACCACGGCGGGCGCATCTGGGTTGAGCCAGGAAAAGAAGGGGGCAGCCGTTTTGTCATCGAACTGCCGCTGGCGTCTGACCAATCTGGACAAAGGGGGCATTATGCCAACTAGACGCATCTTGATTGTGGACGACGAACGTCTATCTCGCATTTCGCTGGCTGATTTTTTGTACGAGGCCGGCTACGATACGGCCGTCGCTGGCGACGGCGAATCTGCCATCCAATTGCAACAACAACAACCATTCGACGTATGCATCGTAGACATTCGCATGCCCGGCATAGACGGCATTGAAACGATCCACGCGCTGCACCGCATCTCGCCCAACTCGCGCTTTATCATCTGCACCGGGTCGCCCCAATTCACCCTCTCGCCGTCGCTCAAAGAAATCGGCATGTCGGAATATTGCGTGGTGCACAAGCCAGTGCTAGATATGAACATTTTTTTAGATCTGTTACCCTGACCGCCGCGCCAGCACGGTATCCAGAGGGAACCAAGCCATGAATGACAAGCGAGTATTGATTATTGACGACGAACCGCTCATCCGCCACGCCATGGCCGATTACCTGGCAGAATGTGAATACCAGACGGCCACCGCTTCCGACGGCGCCGAAGGTCTGGCGCGCGCCAGGGCAGAATCGTTCGACATTGTCCTGGTAGACCTGCGCATGCCGCGCGTAGATGGATTGGAAGTGATTGCCCACCTCAAGGCCGAACAGCCCGCTTTGCCCGTAGTCGTGGTTTCAGGCACCGGCGTGCTGGGCGACGCCATCGAAGCAATGCGGCGGGGCGCGTGGGATTATATCACCAAGCCCATTCACGATATGGACGAAGTAGCCGTCGTCATCGAGCGGGTAGTAGACAAAGCGCGCCTGATCGCCGAGCGCGATCGTTACCAACGCGAACTGGAGCAACTCAATCGTTCCCTGGAAGCCGAAGTGGCCCGACAGACCGAGGGCTTGCGGGTACAAAACCGCGAGCTGGCGGCGCTCAACCGCGTTTCGTATGCCATCAGCGGCCCGCTTGACCTGGACACCATGCTCAATCGCGCGCTGGATGCCGCGTTGGTCGCCCTCGAAGCGGATGGCGGCGCGGTGCGCTTGCTCAACTCTGCCACCCATCAACTCGTCCTGGCCGCCACGCGTGGAGTGCCGGACGCTTATCGCGCTGCTGCGCCGGCCATTCCACTCGGGGAAGGACTTATCGGCCAGGTGGCCCAGAGCGGCTATCCTCAGATTGAACACAACCTCGCCGATGATCCTTGGATAGCCTCCCTGGCTTACTCGTCCGAGCAAAAAGACGGATTCCGCTCATACCTGTGTGTGCCGCTGCGCGCGTGGGACGAGGCCGAAACAAAGCACCCCATTGTGGGCACCCTGGGCATCCTGAGCCGGACCAAGCGCCGTTTTGAGCCTCACGAAGTCGAGTTGTTGTCGGCCATCGGCAACCAGATTGGCGTGGCCGTGGCGCGCACTCAATATGCCGCTGACCTGGAAAAGGCCAACGCACAATTGGAACGCGCCAATAACGAACTGCGCCGCCTGGATGTGCTGCGCGAGCAGCTCATCCGAAACGTCGCCCACGAACTGCGCACGCCCATGACAATGATTCGAGGCTACGTGGAACTGCTGGCGCAAGGCGAGTTGGAGCCGGAAGAACAACACATGGCGCTGAATGTGACGGTGCGCCACGTCCACACTCTGACGGGACTGGTCGAATCCATCACGACGATGCAAGACCTGAGCAGCCAGCCTCTACGCCTGAAAAAAATCGAGCCGGCCGAATTACTGGACACAGCGTGCCAGATGACGGCCCAACGCGCCCTCAGCGCCAACATCAAGCTGCAGAACACTTGTGCCCCCAACCTGCCCTTCTTTTCCGGCGACTTTGGCCGGCTGGCGCAAGCATTACACCAATTGCTCGATAATGCCTGCAAGTTCTCGCCGCAGGCAAGCACCGTCACCATCACCGCGCAAATCGTTCAAGACGCCCTCCACATTTCGGTGATTGACCACGGCATTGGCATTCCTCCCGAAGAACACTCGCGCATCTTTGAACGTTTTTATCAAGTGGATGGCAGCACGACGCGGCGTTACGGAGGCACGGGCTTGGGCCTGGCGCTGGCCAAGCAAATCGTGGAAGCGCACGGCGGGGCGATATCGCTGCATAGCACCCACGGCGAAGGCTGCACGGTAACGGTGAGCCTGCCGCTGTACACCCCCTAGAACCGCCTACCTGCCCTACAGCGGGCCCCCAGCAGCCTGCCAGCAGCCTGTCGGAGAGCGGCGGGTATCATCTCAAAATGTAGGGGCAATCCCTTGCGGTTGCCCTCGGGGGGCAGGTGCAAGACCTGCTCCTACCCCGGATGATTGAGATGATACAGCGGTGGATACGCTCGTAGTGCGCGCTTGAGCGCGAAGCGCGCACTACAAACGAGTTCCTCTCCGACAAGCTCCTAGAGCAAGCCAACCGGGTCTATATCCACACGCCAATCCTGAGACAGAGATACGCTCCGCAGGATCGCGGCAGGATCGGGGACGCGCAAGATGATCTGCCAGCGGTATTCGTCGTGGAGGCGGCTTAAAAAGCAAGGCGCCGGCCCCACCAGGGCGCGCTCGTCTGCCCCCACTGCCTCCAGGTGAGGCAGCAATGCGGCAGCCATGTGTCCAGCCTCGCGTTGAGCGCGGCGGGGGTCGGCGTGGCGAACGATCAAACGCGCCAGGCGCGTGAACGGCGGATAGTCCATCTGGCGGCGAAAAGCCAGCTCTTGCCGGGCAAAGCCGGCATAGTCGTGCTGCGCGGCCCTCTGAATAGCATAGTGCTCCGGCGTATAGGTCTGCACAATCACGCGCCCGCCGGCCGGCCCCCGCCCGGCGCGGCCGGCCACCTGCGCCATCAATTGGAAAGTGCGCTCGGCGGCGCGGAAATCCGGCAGGTGTAAATTCGTGTCGGCGCTGACCACGCCCACCAACGTAACCAGCGGCAAATCCAACCCCTTGGCAATCATTTGCGTACCCACCATAACGTCAGCCTGGCCCTCGATAAATTGCTGCAAAAAGATCGCGTGCGCGCTTCGAACGGCCGCCGTATCGGCGTCCCAGCGCAGCACGCGCGCATGCGGAAACAATTCATTCACGGCCTTTTCCACGCGCTGTGTGCCCAGCCCGAAATACTTGATGCGCGCGCTGCCACATTTGGGGCAGTGGTCGGGTATTGGCTCGCGGTGATTACATTGATGGCACATTAATGCGTACTGTGCATTTTCGTGGTAGGTGAGGGGAATGTCGCAATGCGGGCAAGTCATCACGTGGCCGCAATCGCGGCACAAGACAAACGTGGCGCTGCCGCGCCGATTTAGAAACAAGATAGCCTGCTGCTTGTTTTTCAGCACGTCGCCCAGCGCCGCTCGCAGCAGGCGGCTAAAGATATGCCGGTTGCCGGCGCGCAACTCTTGGCGCATATCCACCACTTGCACAGGGGGCAAATCCGTAAAGCGCGTCTTGGGCGCTTGAATATCTGTAACGCGCTGGTCGAGGCTGAGGATGCGCTGCGGCAGGGCCAGTAATTCAAACTCGCCGCGCTGCGCGCGCGTGTAGGCCTCGAGCGACGGCGTGGCGCTGCCCATGATGACGACCGAGCCGGTCAGCCGCGCCAGCTCGAGCGCCGTTTCGCGCGCGTGATAAGGCGGCAACTCGAACGGCAGGTCGCTATCAATGTCTTGCTTATAGCTCGATTCGTGCTCCTCGTCCATCACGATCAGTCCCAATCGCTCCAACGGCGAAAACAGCGCCGAGCGCGCCCCCACGACCACCTCAACTGCCCCCGCGCGAATGCGCCGCCACGTGTCATACTTTTCATCTTGCGACATCTGGCTGTGCCACACAGCCACCCTGCCCGGAAAACGCGCCGTAAAGCGGCGGACCGTCTGCGGCGTCAGGCTGATTTCGGGCACCAACACAATAGCCTGCTTTCCTGCGCGCAAAGTTTCATCCACAGCGCGCAAATAAATTTCGGTCTTGCCAGAACCGGTGACGCCGTGGAGGAGGTAGACGGGGGGGCGCGATGACACGGTGACATGGCGACACGGTGTCATGGCGACCAGGTGACTCGCTGTCGAGGGCTGACCAAGAGACGTGGGGAGGGTTTGTTCAAGGCCGGCCCTGATGCGCTGCCAGACGGCGGCTTGATCGGCGGTTAGGGCCGGTGGGGTGACGAGGACAAATTCCTGGCCCCCCAGAGGATCGCGCATGACCTCTTGGAGACGAACTCGAATCAGCCCCTTTTCTTCGAGGAATTTGAGATCGGCGGCAGTGCAACCGGATTCAGCATAGACCCATTCAACCTCCATGGAGCGGCCCTCGCGCCGCAAAAAGTCGAGCGCGCGGCGGCGGCGTTGTATAGTGTCTTCAGTATTGCCCAACCTGTCAACATTGGCGGCGGGCGCTAATTCGACAAAACGCACCATCTTGGGGTGCGTGCGCGGCAGCGGCAACACGCGTGTGGCAGTCACCAGTCCATGCGCCACGAGCGGCCTGGCGGCCGTCTGCCAATCTTTGCGGCGCAGCGCGGCGCTCAATTGCCCGGCGCGCAGCGGCCCCCGTTCGCCCAGCACGGCGACGATGCGGGATTGCAAACTGCCCAGTTGTGGTACAGGTTGGTCGGGGGTTGCCTGCCCTCGAGCAGCAGTGAGGAGGGGAGGCTGGCGGTCGTCGGCACAGGGCACAAGCGCGTATTCCAAATCAGAATGAATAGTTTGCCCAGGCGGCGCGAACGGGCGCACACATTCGCACAACGGCGCCACATACTCGTCCGCCATCCATTGCGCCAGGCGCAAGTGCGCCTCGCTCACCACCGGCTGCGGGTCGAGCAAATCCTCGATGGGCTTGAGGGTGTAGGACGGGTTGGCACCCTGTCCTACATCTGTGGAAAAAACAATGCCAGATACCAGGCGTTCTTTGCCCCCCGCGTGCTTGCCGAACGGGACCAAAACAAAGTGGCCGGGCAACAGGCTGCCGGCTAACCTGTCCGGCACGGCATAGTAAAATGCCGGACGCGCGCGCGCATCCGGCGGGGTGCGGTCAGGAAGCAAGGCGACGACTTGAACAAATTCAGCGTTCATCAGGCAGCCTTTGCCATCTCACCCCCACCCGCTCAATCCGCAGCCCATCCATCGCCTCCACGCGCAGACGGATATCTTCCGTCTCGACCTCGTCGCCGACCTGGGCGATGCGCCCCAGGCGGCCCAAGACGTAACCGGCAATCGTCTCGTAATGCGGGTCCTCCAGATCAAGCTGTAACGCCTCGTTCACTTCTTCGATAAGCGTCAGCCCATTGATGCTATAACCATCGTCGGGCAGGCGCACGATATCCGGCTCCTGGCTCTCGAATTGGTCGTACACTTCGCCAATGATTTCTTCCACCAGGTCTTCCAGCGTCACCAGGCCCGCCGTCCCGCCGTACTCGTCGAGCAAGATGGCAATGTGCTGCTTACGCGCCTGGAAGCGGGCGAGCAATTTATTGACGTGAATCGTTTCCGGCACGAACAGCGCCTCGCGCATCACGTGCCGCGCCGTCTTGTTTGCCGCGCCCTGGCGGTGGACAATCTGCACCAGGTCCTTGGTATGCAGAATCCCGATAACGTGATCGAGATCGCCTTCGTACACGGGAAACTTGGTCAACCGATGCGAGGCGGCGACTTCGATAACCTGGTCAATGGGCGCGCTGGCCTCCACGCACACCATCTCGGTGCGCGGCACCATCACCTGGCGCGCGACCATATCGCCAAAGTCAAAGACGGCGTGCAGCATCTCTTTTTCGCCGGCTTCCAGCACGCCGCTTTCCTGGCTGGCGTTGACCAGCAATTTGAGTTCTTCCACAGAATGAACCAGTTGGTGGCCGCTGGACGCCTCGAAACCGATCAGGCGCAGCAGCAAATTGCCCGTGCCGTTGAGCGCCCAGATGATGGGGCGGAACAGTTGCTCGGTGAGCAAGGTGGGCTGCGCCACCAGCAGCGCCGTTTCTTCGGGGCGCTGCAGCGCGATGGACTTGGGCATCAGTTCACCCACCACCACGTGCAAGAAGGTGATGACGCCGAATGCAATGGCGCCGGCGGCGGCGATGTGACTGGCCTCGTCGCCCCAACCGGGCGGCAAAAAGCCAAAGAGCGGCTCGATCAGGTGCGCCAGGGCCGGCTCGCCAATCCAGCCCAATCCCAGGCTGGCGATGGTGATGCCCAGTTGCGTGGCCGCGATAAAGCGGTCGGGATCGTGGATGGCCTGCTGCACCGAGCGCGCCGTAGCATTGCCGCGCGCGACAAGTTCTTCAATGCGCGTGCGCCGCACGCTGACCAGGCTGAACTCGGCCGCCACGAAAAAGCCGTTCGTCAGCACCAGCGCGGCCACCGCCCCAAGCTTGAACCATTCAACCCACATCGGATCACTCTTTCCACTTTTTCACTTCTGGGGTGCGCAGGAACACAGCCAGATCTTTGTATCTGTCGTCTTGGTTGGAAAATTCCACATAATTGCGGGCGCGGACGAGCCAGTCTATGGTTGAGGGACGCATCTCGACGATAGTGGCTTCCAAGTGTTTCATTGCCAATGGGAGATCTTGGCCGGTCTCAAGCGTTTCCTCGATGACCCAATCAATTGCTTGCTCAACCAGGGCGCGCAGATCGGCGCCGCTAAAGAGCGAGGTGGACTTGGCCAGACGCTCCAAGTCGAGTGAAGCAGTGGGGCGTCCGGTCAGCATTAGCTTGAGAATGTGGATCCGCGCTACATTGTCGGGGGGAGGAACAAAGATTCGGCGGTCAAAGCGGCCGGGACGCAAGAGTGCATTATCTACATCCCACGGCGCGTTGGTTGCCGCCAGGATAAGCAAGTCTCGATTATCGGCGCCAATGGAATCAAGTTCCTGAAGCATCTGGTCTACCAGAGCGCGTCCCACACTGCCGTGCTGTTTGTGCCGTGCATAGGCAATTGCATCCAGCTCGTCAATAAAGACCACACAAGGGGCATAGGCCCGCGCTTGTGCAAAAGCCTCGTGGAGATTTTTCTCGCTGACGCCAAACCACGGATCGAGGACATTTTCTATGCGGATGTTAAAGAACGGCAGGTTACATTCTCCAGCTGTGGCGCGCGCCAGGAGTGTTTTGCCACAGCCAGGCGGCCCATAGAGCATCACTGCGCCTCCAGCCTGTTTGCCGTATTTTTGATAGATTTCTGGGCGTAGAAATGGCAAAATGATCATTCGGTGAATGATTTTCTTAACAGCTTCAAGTCCTCCAACATCCGCAAAGGTGACGCGAGTATAATTTTCGATATAGCCCTGGGCCGGGGTTGCAGGCGATACTTGCGACCCAGCCTGAGCCAGCCTAAGAATACCGGCGTCAGCCAATTTCTCACTCAGCTTCGCCTGAAGAGCGGCCACTCCCTCAACCACGCCTGCCCTCAAGGCAGCATCCAGGTACCGTGTAGCCAAATCCACGTGACCGGCTTTGAGCGCCAGTTCTCCTGCTGAAACGAGCGACTCAGGTGGCAGGTGTCCAGCGTGCAGCAAGGTCTCGTACTGTTCGACAGCCTCCTCAACCTGCCCGGCTTGCGCAAGTGCTTCCGCCAGCATCAAACGCAATAGATGGTTGTCAGGACCACTGTCGATTGCTTTGCGCAGAGCTGCAATGCGTTCGGAACTCATTTATACCTCCAAGTAATCCACCATTTAAGCAACGGTGGCACAACCCAACTGTATGCACAGTAAGCCAGATAAACCCATGCAAAGATAGCAGCAGCCTGGTAATAGCCCAATCCCCGAAGCGCCAGCATGATGACAATCGCGCCAACCCACAGACGGATGGTACCAAGCCGGTAAGCTGGGCGTAGCGGCCAAAGTAGCCAATGGCTTGCAAATTTGTTGCGCCGCGTCACCTCCACGATGGCAGGATCAGCCGGATCAAGGCGAACAGCGGTTCTCAAATGTCGGACCCCAGCTTCTACTTCACCTTGGGCCAGCGCCAAACTGCCCAGCATGTAATGGCCATAAACATCTTCAGGCTCTTTGGCTAAAAGCTCTTGCCCCTTTTGAATCGTCTGTTTGTCGTTACCGTGGAGATAAGAAAGCGTCAGTTGCGTGTGAGCTACATAGGCATGTTCAGGTGCAAGCCGTGTTGCCTCTTTGACTAATCGCTCTGCTTTATCTAGTTGCCCTGCCCGCGCCACCAAGAGCGCATAACTGCAAAGCAACACCGGGTCTTCGGGCGTCTGGCGCAGGGCTGCAAGAATAGTGCGTTCGGCAGCTGCTAGATCGCCCAGCATGGTCTGGCACCTGCTCGCCAAATGAAGCAATGGAATAGATTCAGGATATTGACCGAGTCCATATTGTACAGTTTGGGCTGCTTCGACGTGCTGTTCCAGGTCATAAAGTGCCCGCCCTCGCAGGTACCAAAAATGTGGACTTGGAAAAATATCACTGCCTCCTCGACTTAATATCTCGAGCGTGCGTTTCGGTTGACCAATGTCGAGAAAATGTTGAGCCAAGGTCAGGTTCTTGACAACTTGATCCATTTGCAGGCCTCACGTTAAAAGTGCTTATAAGAAGCGAGAAAAAACATCAAAAAACCAGCTTACAATCGCGTTTTGCAACAGGCCAAGCCCAATAATTGCAGCTAACCCAGGCACCCAGAAAGAAGCATATTCACCTTCATTCATAAAGTGATAGATCCGATCAGCCGGTTTTTGGATTTGGTAGATGATGGTGTAAACCGATAAGGCCCAAGCTCGATTGAAGATTGTGACAATTTCCGAGTTTCCGGCCCAGCCAGCCGGCAATTTAGCCATAGCCAAAAAATAGCTGAGCGGGATCATTGTAATGAATCCCATCACACCGACCAATAGCGTTGCAAACTGGCGAGATCTCGACATACGCAGATTTTTACCATTGACGTAAGCAATCACAGTATAGGACAAAACCCCACCCAAAAAGGCAGCCCAGAGTTGAGAAGTTAGCCGCCAGGGTTTGTTTCGGCGATCGCCACTATGATGATCGTACCCCTGCAAAGAGGGCGTAAGCAAGTCTTGTAAGATATGATCTTTCTGTTGTTCAGTTGCATCATTCATTACGAAAATTCCATCTTCCTACGTTTCTGGGAACGTGCGCCTCAAGTCATACATTATAACATCACCTTGCGCTGAACCACGCGGCAGTGCTCGGCGCGGATGATGCTCATCGCGTCGTCCACTGCTTCGTCCAGCCGATCTTGCCGGTTGACGATCACGTAATCAAAAGCGTCCAATCGCTTGATTTCCTGGCGCGCGGTGGCGATGCGAATCTTGAGCGCGTCGGGCGACTCGGTCTTGCGCGCCTGCAGGCGCATGACCAATTCCTCTTCGGTCGCCGGCGTGATAAAAATCAACACCGCTTCAGGCGCCAGCTTGCGAAGGGTCTCGGCGCCTTGCACGTCCAGACGCATCACCACGTCCAATCCAGACGCTAACGCCTGGCGCACTTGCTGCCGGGGCACGCCTTTGTAATCGCCGTAGACAATGGCGTACTCCAGCAGCTCGTTTTTCTCGATCATGTCGGCAAACTGTTCAGTGGTGACAAAAACATAATCTTTGCCATCTATCTCATCGGGGCGCCTGGGACGGTTGGTGGCGGTGACGACGAAATGAAATGGGTGCTGGCGCTCTTTTAGCCCGGCAATCACGCTGTCTTTGCCCCCCCCCGAAGGGCCTGAAATCACGACCAGGAGCGGATGGGGATCAAACTGGTAAAGATGCTCACCCAAGAGACTACTCCTATGGTATAATTTTAGAAATTCGTGTCGAGGTGTCTTATGCCAATTTACGAGTATCGTTGCGCCGACTGCAAGAAAAGAGTGTCTGTATTTTTCCGCAGCATCTCTGCCGTAAACCACAGCCGGGCGCGCTGCCCTGTGTGCGGCGGCGCTAACCTGACGCGCCTGGTCAGCCGCGTGCGCATGGTCCGCTCGGAGGCGGGCCGCATGGACAGCCTGGCGGACGAGTCTGCGTTGGACGGGCTGGACGAAAGCGACCCACGCTCGGTTGGGCGCTGGATGCGCAAGATGGCTCACGAAACCGGCGAAGAGATGCCGCCGGAATTCGACGAAGTAGTGGGACGATTGGAGGCCGGCGAAGACCCTGAATCTATCGAACAATCTATGCCTGAATTAGGGGAAAGTATGGGAGATATGGGCATGGGCGCCGGCGACGATTTTTAGCCATCCTCGTACTTTCCACCTGCCTCTAATTCTTTTTCCACCACGTCCTGAATGTCCCCGGCGACGATTTCAACGGAGCGCGCGCCATCCACAACCCGCCACCGCCCTGGTTCAGCGCGCGCCATCGCCTGGTATCCCTCTCGCACGCGATGGTGAAACTCGAGCGCCTGCTCGTCCATGCGATTCCACTCACCGCCCCCGCACTTGCGGCGGCGCAAGCCCTCCTCGGCATTCACATCCAGGTAAATCGTCACATCCGGCTTTAGCCCGCCGGTAGCAAAATCCAAAATCAAGCGCAGCGTCTGCAAATCGAGGCCGCGCCCGTAGCCCTGGTACGCTAACGTGCTGTCCGCGTAACGATCGCACAACACCAACCCGCCGGCGTCAAGATGCGGGCGGATGACCTGCCCCACCAGTTGCGCGCGGCTGGCGCAATACAGCAAGATTTCCGCGCGGGGCTGCATGTCCAGGTTGCGCAGGCTGTGCAGCACATCGCGGATTTGCTCGCCGATGACCGTGCCGCCCGGCTCGCGCGCGGCAAGCACATTGTAGCCCCGCCCGCGCAGAAATGCCTCCAGCAACTTGAACTGCGTCGTCTTGCCGCTGCCGTCGGGGCCTTCGAAAGTGATGAACATTATTCCCGGTAAATCCTCACCCGGCGGCGCGGTTCTTTGCCATAGCTGTGGCTGACGAGATTCGCCTCGCGCGCCATTTCGTGCTGGATGCGGCGCACAAAAGCATTTTGCGGCGAGAGGTCAACCGACTGCGCGCCGGACATGATTTTTTGGATGGCGTCTTGCGTTTCGTCCATCGCCAGCTCGTACGGGTCCGTCGGCTGGTCGCCCAGGTCAAAGATGTCGAGCAGGCTTTTTTCGATTTGCTGAGTCGTGTTCGAGCGCAGCACGTAAATCGGCAGCCCGCGCCGCTCGGCGTCGGTCACGGCGCGCGGGCGCTTGTTCCACTGGCTCTTGACAATCATCAACACTTCTGCCGACGACAAGTCTTCGACGACGACCAGCGGCACGCGCAGGCGCGCCGAAACCTGTTCGAGCCGGTTGTGCGCCACGCCGTAGGCAAACACGTGCTTGGGTTCGAGCGGCACACGCGTCCGGCGCGCCGGCGCCTCGAACGCAGGCGCCCTGGCCGGGGCCCTGTCCGCGCTTTCGACCGCCGGCTCGACCGGCCCGGCCGTCACGTGCACCTGGCCCTGTTCGTCGCGGAAGCGCAGTTCGGTATCTGGAGCGCGCCCGCGCAGCAATTTGTCTACCGACTGCGAAACGTCGTGGTGAACCAGCAGCTTTTGGCGGTCTTGAATCTCGATCAATACGTCGAACGTGGGCGGAGCGCGCCGCTCCAACACCGTCTTTTGCGTGCCCCGCCGCCGCGCCTCCTCGTCCGAAAGCGTCACGCTTTCAATCCCGCCCACCAAATCCGAAAGTGTGGGATTGAGCAGCAAGTTTTCCAGCGTGTTGCCGTGCGCGGTGGCGATCAGTTGCACGCCGCGTTCGGCAATCGTGCGCGCGGCCAGCGCTTCCAGTTCGCGGCCGATCTCGTCAATCACAATGACTTCGGGCATGTGGTTTTCGACCGCTTCGATCATAACCTCGTGCTGCAGGCTGGGCTGCGGCACTTGCATGCGCCGCGCGCGGCCCACCGCCGGATGCGGGATGTCGCCATCGCCGCCGATTTCGTTGGACGTGTCCACAATCACCACGCGCCGCTTGTCGGCCAGCACCCGGGCGGCTTCGCGCAGCATGGTCGTCTTGCCTACGCCTGGCTTGCCCAGCAGCAAGATGCTCTTGCCAGACGTGATAATGTCGTTGATGATGTCAATCGTGCCATACACCGCACGGCCCACGCGGCACGTCAGGCCGACGATGCTGCCGCGCCGGTTGCGGATGGCGCTGATGCGGTGCAGCGTGCGCTCCAGCCCGGCGCGATTATCGGCGTCGAAATCGCCGATCAACCGGACAACGTGGTCAACGTTAACCTGGGTGACTTCCTGCTGGCTCAGCGTTACTTCGCCGTCCACGTAGCGGGCTTCGGGCTTGCGCCCCAAGTCCAACACAACTTCGAGCAGCGTATCGCTGCGGTTGGCGTCGCGCACCAGGTCCCGGATAGACTCGGGCAGTACGCTCAATAAAATATCCAAATCGTCCGTAATTTTCTGTTGTTGCATTATGTTTGTTACTCGTTGCTCGCGGCTACTGCCGTCCTGTGGATTACTTGTTAATCGTTGGCGTCACTTGCTGGGCGCGGCGCGCGCGACAGGCGACGTGACGTGCGCGTGCGCCTCTAGCGCCGCGCTCAGACTTGGCTCCGGCTCTGCGATTGGCGCCACCAATCGCTTGACCAACACCACGCTCGAAATGAATGGCTTGAACTCTAACGCCAAAAGAGGTTCCCATAACCATTCCTGGTAACGCCTCACACAACAATAGACCGGCTCGTGCCATGGTTCGCCCAACAACACCAGGCCGTACTCCAGCACCTGTTGCGCGCACGTTTCGGCCTGCGGATGAATCATCACGTTGAACCACGCTCCTCCCGGCCCGCGCCGGATTTGCAGATAAGCCGTCACCTCGCCGGCCTCTTCCAGCACATAGTCGTGCATCGCGCCGGATGGCTGGATGCAGGGGGCAGTCTCGGCTAATTGCGCCAGGCGCGGCACAGTATTGTAATAAAGCTGCTGAACAGCCCACGTGTCGAGCGGCGTCGCTTCGCGCAGCAGTGGCGGGTTTGCGGTCAACGCCATCTTGCGCCGTACCAGCCACAAAACATCCTGGCGCAAATATACCACAAACCCGGCGCGGCGCAGCACGTCCAGCTCCGCTCCATCGGGGGGCGCCTCGGCAATAAAGTGCTGCAGGCCGTGGGCGCCGGCCGTGGCCGCCATGTTATCCAGCAAAGCGCACCAGGTAGATTCGGCCTCTCGTACAGACAACGATGGCGCGATGTGCATCATCACGCCGCGCTCCCCGCGCGAGCGCATCTGCGCAAAGCCGGCCGGCGCCGCTCCACCCGGTGCAACGCATGTGTGGATTTCTCGGCGGTGCAGCGAAAAGTAGCCAGTGAGCGCCAAGCGCAGAGGATGCAATCCATGCACCAGCGCCAACTCGTTGCACAAAGGCACACCGCTGTTTTCAAGCCGGGCCACCAGCGGAATATCGCGCAGGTTAAACAAACGAATCATGACAAGTTTACCAATCCCAAAAAATAACGGTGAAAGCGCTCGTCGCCCGACAGTTCAGGGTGAAACGACGTGACCAACAGGCGGCCCTGCCGCGCGGCCACAATCTGTCCTTCGGCGGCAGAGGGCAGGCACGCCAGCACCTCGATGCCCGCGCCCACCGACTCGATGAGCGGCGCGCGGATAAAGATGGCGTGAAAGGGACGCGCGTCTTGGGGGGTGTGGATGGCACGTATATCCAGGTCGGTCTCAAAGCTATCTACCTGGCGGCCAAATGCGTTACGCGCCACCCTTATATCCATCAAACCCAGCAGCGGCTGCTCGCGCCCCACATCCTTTGCCATAAAGATCATCCCGGCGCACGTGCCCCACACCGGCTTGCCGGCAGCCGCCATCGCGCGGATCGGCTCCATCAGCCCATACTGCACGGCCAGTTTGCCGATAGTGGTGCTTTCGCCGCCCGGCATGATCAAGCCGTCCAGCCCATCCAATTGCCGCGGCAGGCGCACCTGGCGCGTTTCCGCGCCAATGCGCCGCAGCGCTTGTTCGTGTTCGATAAACGCACCTTGCAGCGCCAAGACTCCGATTTTCAAAGTCCTATCCAATCTCTCGCTTGATTAACCAGTTGTGAATAGTGAGCGCCGTTTCTCGATAGTTGTGTTCCATCATCAAGTTGTGTCCGGCTTTTTCAGCCACGACGTAATCGGCCTTGTAGTGCGCCGCCGAACGGCGCTCGGCGGGTTCGTTCAGCACGGCGTCTTGCTCGCCCGCCAGCCAGAGCATGGGGGTTCTGACCTTTTCTGGCGGCGACCAGAAGGGCGGGTTATGCTGATACAAGACGAGCACCGATTCTGGGCCAAGGTTAGCATACAACTGTTCGGGCGAACAGACCGCCTGTTTGCTGATGAGGGTCTGCGCCGCGCGATACGGATTGCGCGTCATGGGCGTGGCGTCCCAAGACCTCATCATCAACAAGGCGCACAGCGGGTCACGCCGGATCAAATCCACCAGCCCGTCTTTGAACATGCTGTGAGAAACCCAGGGCGCCACCAGCACCGCGGCGGGCAAATCATCGCCCACATACTTGAGATACCACTGCGTCAGCGCGCCGCCCATGCTGTGTCCCATCAAAATGGGGCGGCGCGGCTGGCGTTCTATCTCGGCTCTGAGAAAGCTCAGGTAGTAATCCAGCGTGCAGAGGGCGAGGGGACGCTGCACGGGCGAATTGGCGTGCCCCGGCAGGCTGTGCGCCCAGCTTTCCCAGCCCCACTCGGCCAACAGCTCTTGCCACAATCGCCAGCACCACGCGCCGTGCCACATCCCGTGCTGCATGACGATGGGCGTGCGAAAGCGGCGATTCTTGGGGGTGTAAACAATGCGCTCGATGCCGTCTTCCAGAGTGCGCCTCTTGACAAAAGCCGGCGTCTCTTCGATCTCTTCAAACGCCAGTCCCGTCTTGACGTGGGGAGGATACAGCGCGAGCGTCTTGTGGGCGTCGCTATTGCACAACTTGTAGATGCCCCATGCCTGTTGAGCCGCTATCCAACCCAGCGCCGCGCCCACTCCCAGACCCAACAAAAACGAGCCTGATCCATTGACTTGGGACTGTTTCAAGGTCCTCCTCCCTTTATGTTAACTTTAACCGCATCTCGTTCGTTGGCACAAACCCCAAATCTTCGTACAAGGGATGCCCTGCCTGGCTGGCGTGCAATGATACCGTCTGGAATCCCTCTGCGCGGCACCAATCCAGAATGGACGTGACAATGCGCCGCGCCAGCCCGCGCTGGCGATACTCAGGCTCGGTATACACGTTGAGGATGTAGGCGCGGCGGGTGTTCAGATTGCCGGGCCCCGCCGGCCACTCGTGTACGATCAACCCGCCGCCCGCCACCACGCGGCCATCACTTGTACAAGCTAACCACCCCAGGTACAAATCCTCGGCCAGCGCGCGCCGCACGTAAGGCAGAAACGTAGCCGACATAGCGTCAAGCTCGGCTGGTGTGCCCCGCTCCATGGCGGCGAACATTGCCCGGCGATGATGCGCGATCACCCCGGCGTCGTCGGGGGTAGCCAATCGGATAGAGATTTCGTCGTCCAAAGAATTACCAGCCGCGCTCGGCCAGGTGTTCGCCGGTCGGGATGGCGCTGATCTCGATGCCCACCATCGCCTCGCCCAGGTTCTTGCTGACTTCGGCAATGATCGCCGGGTCATTATAGTGCGTCGTCGCCTCAACGATGGCCTTGGCGCGCCGAGCCGGATCGCCGCTCTTGAAAATGCCGCTGCCCACGAACACCCCGTCCACACCCAGCTGCATCATCAGCGCAGCGTCGGCGGGAGTGGCTACGCCCCCGGCGGCGAAATTGACCACCGGCATGCGCCCCAGTTCCGCCGTTTCCACCACCAATTCGTAAGGCGCGCCTATCTCTTTGGCATACGCCATCATCTCGGCGCGATCCATCGTCTGCAAGCGGCGGATCTCTCCGAGCACGGCGCGCGCGTGGCGCACCGCCTCGACTACGTTGCCGGTGCCCGCTTCACCCTTGGTGCGAATCATGGCCGCGCCTTCACCGAGACGCCGCAGCGCCTCGCCCAGGTTGCGGCAGCCGCACACGAACGGCACCTGGAACTGGTGCTTGTCAATGTGATTTTGATCGTCGGCAGGGGTGAGCACTTCGCTTTCGTCAATGTAATCCACCCCCAGGGCCTGCAACACTTGCGCCTCTACAAAGTGGCCGATGCGGCACTTGGCCATCACCGGGATCGAGACAGCGTCCATGATCTTGAGAATCAACTCGGGGTCGCTCATGCGCGCCACGCCGCCGTGCGCGCGGATATCTGCCGGCACGCGCTCCAGCGCCATCACCGCGCACGCCCCGGCCTCTTCGGCAATCCTGGCGTGCTCGGGCGTGACCACATCCATGATTACACCGCCCTTGAGCATTTGGGCCAATCCACGCTTGACGGCAATTGTTCCAACTTCTTTATTCATTTCAAACCTCCACTAGTAGTAATGCGCCTAGATTGTACCTCAGTTTGCATGAGACCACAAGGATTCGAGCCGCGTCGCGCTCCTCTTGGCGCCGGGAAAATGCCGGTTGGGCAAGGCGCGCGCAACCAGGCGGCTGCCGGAGAGGTAAGCTAGCCGCTCGCCAGGAGCAAATCACAGAGGGGCGGCTGCCTTTAAATCTAGCCGCATCTCGATGCGGCGAAAAGCTTCCAGGTAGTTCAAGTCTCGCATGGCAGGCAGGTGGGGGTCATCGGCGGGGGCATTCTCGGTGTTTGTGTCTTGGGCGGGGTGGCGCGTGTGAAGCGCGTGCAACAGCGCCCGGCCTACCTGGCGCGGGTCGCCGGCTTCAGTCTGCAGCGTCAGGTGGCAGAGTTGGAAAATCGTGTTCTGATACACGATCCAACCCCAATCACCATTTTCAAGCTCAACCTGCAGCCCGGCCAGGTTGCCGGCACGTTCCAAAGACGGCGTTTCGTCTAACCAGGAGGGGAGGCTGTGGCGTTGGCGTAGACGCTCCAATATCTGTTGGTAGTTGAGAGGCTCGACCGCATAAGGGTCAACGTGAATGGCCGGCGTATCGGGGGGGCGGCGGAGCACCAATAAATCCCGTGTTTCCCGAAACCCCAATTTTCTAAACAGCTTGTGGGCCGACTCGTTGCCCTTGATCACTTCCAAAATAACATAATCGGCATCCAGGCGAAGGGATTGGTCTATCAGATATTCCATCAGGAATCGCCCCGTGCCGTGCTGCCGGCAGACCGGCAGCACTCCCACGCGCGTGGGCCAGGTATGCCGGGGGCGCACGCCCAACATGGCCAGTCCGAGGATTTGACCCTCTTCGATGGCAACGACAGACGCATCCAGGTTGACGTCATAGTTGCGGACGTACTCTTGCAAGCGGGCAACGCTCATCGGCATTGGAACGATATAATCAATCCGTGTCTGGTTGTAAGCATCCGTCAGCTCTTGCCACGAAAACTGGCTGGCCGGCAAAAATTTGACGGAAGAATTTTGAGACGCGGGAGGCCAAGCCACGCGCAAGGTATCTTGCCCCACCTGGCTGGCATTTTCGTTCAAGCGCGGCAAGGCGCGATGATCAGATTGGGGGGACATTTTGTGGTCACACTCTATTGAAATAAGCGGCAACTTGGGCGGGAAATTCCCTGGGATTGATCGGCTTGGAGATATAGCCATCGCACCCATACGCCGCGGCCATCTGGCGGGCCGTATCGGGCGGCCAGGCCGTCACGGCCACCAGCGGCACCCGGTCCAGGCCGGGCACTCCCCGGATGAGCGAGGCCACCGTCTGACCGTCCAAATCAGGCAGCTCCCAACCCAGCAGAATGATGTCCGGTTTTTCTTCCATGGCCATCTGCAAGCCGCTCTCGCCATCTGGCGCGTGGAGAACACGATAGCCCTCACGCTCCATCAAGCGAATCACCAATCGAGCTTCGTGAGGGTCCTCTTCCACAAAAAGAATGATCTTCATCTACACACTCTCGCGCGCTACGCCGGCAGCCACACCGTAAACGTACTGCCCTTGCCCTCTTCGCTCTCCACCTCGATGCGCCCGCCGTGCTCGCTGACAATGTGGTAACTGATAGATAACCCCAACCCAGCACCTTGGGGCCTGGCGCTGTAAAAAGGCTCAAAAATGTGGGGCAGCACGTCCAGCGGGATGCCCACGCCGGTATCGCTAAAGCGGATACGCACGCCGGCCGGGAACTCGGTGTAGATCACACCCACCTGCAGCCGCCCTCCATCTGGCATGGCCTCTATGGCATTGATAAGCAAATTTAAAAACACTTGTCTGATTTGGTCGGGCGCCAGCAGCACCGGCGAGCTTTCTCCAGGCAACCATTCCACCTCTATTTGATTTTCCTGGCATCGCTTCCGGCCCAGTTCCAACACCTGCGCCAACAGCGATTCCACCTCAGCAAATCTTTTCTCGTCCGATTCGGGCTGATACAAATCGCGCATGCGGGCCACAATGCGAGCGATCCGCTCCATCTCGTCGCGGGCAGCGTAAAGATATTGCCTGGCGTCCCCACTTTCTGTAGCGGCCTCTTGCACCAGTCCCAGGTTGCCGACGACGGACTGCAATGGGGGTGTGAGTTGGTGCGCCACCATCGCCGCCAGCTTGCCAATAGCCGCCAGCCGCTCGGTATGTATCATCTTGGTCTGCATGTGTTTTTGCTCGGTGATGTCGCGGCTGATGCTCATCACCGCCGACACCCTGCCGCTTTCGTCTTTGATAGGTGAAAGTGTGGTCAAAAAATGCAGACGTTCATCTTGCCAGCGCGCACCGTGCTCGAATGTGCGCGGAATGCCTTGCCGCGCCACCTGGCGTATATTCTCCGTGTACATCTCGGCCATGTCGGGCAGCACGAAACTCTGCGGCAACTGGCCCTCCAGGTCGCGCAGCGCAAAGCGATAGCGCCCCGGCAGGTGAGCAAACAGGTAATGCCCATCGGCGGGGTCGTGCAGCGCGATGATGTCGTCGGCGGATTCCACCAGCGCGCGAAATTTTTGCTCGGACTCTCGCAGCGATTCTTCGGCTTGCTTGCGCTCGGCGATTTCTCGGCGGGCTTGTTCGTAGAGGCGCGCGTTTTCGATGGCCATGGCCGCCGAATCAGCCATAATCTCTAGCGCCTTGAGGTCGCCGGCCGTGAACTCGTCGCCGTCGTATGGGCGGCGTGCGACCTGTGGATTAATGGCCTCAATCACGCCAATAACGACGTCGTTCACCACGAGTGGCGCGGCGACAAGCGAGTGTGTCGTCAGGCCAGTCTGAGCGTCAACGACGCTGTAAAAACGCGGATCGCGGCGCGCGTTGTTAACCATCGCCGGCTGCTTTTCGTGCACCACCCAACCGGCAACGCCGGCCGTAATCGGCACGCGCGTCTCTATCAACGCCTCGGCGCGGGGACCGGCCACCGCGGCAAACACCAGCGCATCCCAGCGCGAATCGCATAGCAGCACCGAAGCGCCTTCGGCGCCCAGCAATTCCCTGGCCTCGTCAACAACCCGCCGGAGCACCTTGTCCCGGTCGAGGACAGAGGTAATGGCCTGGGCAGCCTTGTGGAGCGCGACCAACTCTTGAGTGCGCTGCTGCGCCCTGGCGTACAGGCGCGCGTTTTCCAGGGCCAGCGCGGCTTGCGCCGCGAACAACTCGGCCAGCCCAATGTCGCGATCATCAAAGGTCGGGGCGCCTCTACAGTCGCCAATGTTCAGCACTCCCACTACGTCGTCTTTGCCCAGCAAGGGCACCGCCAATATGGCCGGAGGGAATGATTTCCCCTCGTACACCGCCGCCCGCTCCGGCCAGTGTGGATAATCTTGCACCACCATCGAACGGCGACTGGCGAATACCTGGCCGCTCAGCCCTTCTCCGGGCTTGAGCCTGGCTCCGACCAATTCGCTAAAAGAGCCAACGGCGACCGAAAAGAACAATTCGTCGTGGTGCGCGTCGTAAATATACACCCCCCCCGCTTCGGCGTTGAGCAGCGCCACGGCCTGCTCGACGATGAGGCGCAGCAAGTCGGACGTATCCAATTGTGTATTGAGACGCAGCGAGGCATCGTACAGGGCCTGCAACTCGGTTGAGCGCCGCCGGTAACGTTCCTCGCTTTCTTTCAATATCTGCTCCGCGCGTTTGCGTTTGGTGACGTCTTGCTTGACGGCGACAAAGTAAGCCATGCCGCCGTGCTCGTCCAGCACCGGCGTAATCGTCTGCGCCTCCACGTAGAGGCTGCCGTCCTTACGGCGGTTGACCAACTCACCCTCCCACACCTGACCCGCAAGGATCGTCTCCCAAAGGTTACGATAACACTCTTGATCTTGCTGGTCCGATTTGAGCACGCGCATGCTCTGATCGGCTACCTGTTCCAGGGTATAGCCCGTCAGGCTCGTAAAAGCGGGATTGGCCCACAAAATGCGCCCGTAGCGATTCGTGATGACAACCGCATTCGCCGCAGCTTCGAGTGCGGCGCTTTGCAGGCGCAGCCCGTGCTCGGCGCGTTTTTGCCGGGTCACGTTGCGCACTACCGAAAGAGACACGCGCTTGCCGGAAGGTTCCACACTCGCCACACTGCTGACCAGCACGTCCATGACCGCGCCGCTCTTGGTGACGAATTGATAGGGGACGTCGTGCACGGCGCCCTCGCGCTCAAATTGCAGTTGGACCTTGCTAAAAGCATGCTCCGCAGATTCGGGCGTCATTAAAAAGCTGACGTTTTGGCCAATCACTGCGTCTCGGGCGTAGCCGGTTTCTTCCAGCCATTTACGATTCACGTCGCACAGGGTGCCATCCGGGTTGGTCGAGTGCATCATCACCGGGGCGTTTTCGTAAAGGTGGCGGAACCTGGCTTCGCTCTGCCGCACGTCCTCGCAGGCGGCAGCCAGTTGCGCGGTGCGTTCTTGCACACGCTGCTCCAGCGTTTCATTCCACCCTTTGATTTCGTCTTCCATTCGCGCGCGCTGGATGGCGAGCGCGTACAGCGCCGCCAGGCGTTCGGCTGCTGCCAGGTCCTTTTCAGCGTAATCGCGCTTTGGATTTGCCAGCGCCACCATTCCCACCACCAGTGTGCCTAACGTGACCGGCACACCCAAGAAACGCTCGACGGGAACGTGCCCCTGAAGAATTTCCACCAATCTGGGATCATCCGCCGGCGCGTTGGTCAGCAAAGGTTGGCCCTGATCCAGCACCCAGCCCCACAACGCGCCCAGCTGTTCAAAGAGGGCGGGCTGATCGGGAACCTGGCGCTCGTCCCCACTATCTCGCACGATTGCATTAACCATGCGGCCCGTCTGGGGGTCAATGTAACCCGCGCAACCCAACGTACTGTCTGTGAGACGCATAGCGTGCTCTAACACGAGAGACGCCAGGCCATCCAGCGACACGAGCGAACCGAGCGCCCTGGACAACCCGGTCGTGGCTTCGTTGACCTCTGCCAGCCAGCGCAACTCTTGTTCAATGAGTATGTTGGCATTTGCCATATCGCATTTCCTCTCGATCTAGGCTTTCTTGCCCAAGTCTGCCGCGCGCAATGTAAAACTAAACACACTCCCCTGCCCCACCTGGCTTTCCACTCCCACTCGCCCCCCCAGCCTCTCCACGATACGCCGCACGATAGATAATCCCAGGCCATGCCCTTCAATGCTGACCTGATCCAACCGTGTAAACAGATCAAACAGTTTGTCTTGATCCCGAGGCGCAATGCCGAGGCCATTATCGCGCACCCACAAGCGCACATAGCCTTCCTTGACTTTGGAGGACGCGGCAAACGTTGCTCCCAGTTCCACGTAGGGGGGGCGGCCGCCGTACTTGATGGCGTTGCTGATATAGTTCACCCATACTTCTTCCACCCACGGGCCATAGCCCAGGGCAACCGGCCAGATATCCGGCGCGACGAGCGTGGCGTCGAATTCGTCAATCATGTCCGTCAGACGCAGCCGGGCTTCGGTCACAATGCGCGCCATATCCAGGGGAACCGGTTTCACTTCGTCCATTTTGCTCACGCTGGCCAGCAGCAACAACTCGTCAATAATGTTGGCCATCTTGTGCCCCTTTTGCGTAATGGTGCGCAGATAGCGCCGTATCTCCTCGTCTGGCAGCGTGGTGTACTCTTGCTCCAACACGTGGGCGAAACCGACGATGGGGCCCAAGGGTGTTTTGAGATCGTGCGCCACAGTATGGGCAAATGCGTCCAGTTCCGTGTTGCGCGCCTGCAGTTCGGCGTTAAGCTGGCGCAGCGATTCTTCTGCTTGCTTGCGCTCAGTAATATCCCGAAAAACCAGCACCAGGCCGTACACGTCTCCTTTGCCATCTTTGATCAGGGCCGCCGTATGGTCAATGAGAATAGAGGCGCCGTCTCTGGTTTGGAGCATGCTGTGGCTGGCCGCGTGACTTTTGCCTTGCCCACTCAACACCCTCGCCACCAGGTCACGGGTCAACAAGGGCAATTCTTCATCCAACACCGTAAACACACTGGTCAATTCTCTGCCCAGGGATTCAGCCTGCGACCAGCCCGTCAGAGCCTCGGACACGGGATTCATAAACTTGATGCGTCCTTCGAGGTCGGTGACGATGACGGCGTCGCCGATGCAGGTCAGGGTGGTGGCAAGCCACTGCTCGCTCTCTCTCAATTGTCTTTCCAAAGCGTGCTTGCGGAGGGCTATTTCGACGTTGATGTGCAGTTCTCTTTCCTCGAATGGTTTGAGGATATAGCCAAACGCATCGGTCAATTTGGCGCGCTGGAAGGTCGCATCGTCGGCGTGGGCCGTGAGATAGACCACCGGGATGTCAAGTTCCTCGCGGATTTGCCGGGTGGCCTCAATGCCATCCACACTTCCCTGCAAAGTGATATCCATCAACACCAAATCGGGCCGATGTTCAGCGGCGCTCTGGATGGCGTCTTCGCCGCACAAAACGATAGAGCACACGTCATACCCAAAGGCTTCAAGGTTTTCTTTGATATCTCTGGCCACAATGCTTTCGTCTTCGGCGATCAGTATGTGCAGCTTGTCTCCCATAATCTCCTTGCCGGCTTCCGGCGCAACGCGGCAGCCACCGGCTCGAATGTACGAGCCGTTTCCTCTGCGCAGGGCGCCGCTTACCGGGTACGATTGACCAGGTGATCGAGCACGAGAAAGATGGCCAGCGCCAGGCCAATCATCAGGCCCAGCAAAACATACCAGGGCATGTGCACCCACACGATAATGCGCAGCTTGCTCCAGATCAACCAAAATGCAATGGCAAAAGCAATGCCAACCAACAAATTGTTCGCGCGACGATTCATTCCCAATCCTTTATTTTTTATTCTATCACCACTTGCCCACGCTTGACGACCGTGCGGACCAGGTTTGCGCCAAACCGATAGCCCAGGTGCCGGTAATCGGGCGCGTCCAGGATGAGCACGTCGGCCAGCTTGCCTATCTCCAGGCTGCCTGCCTCGCCGCCGCGCCCTATGGCGTAAGCGGCGTTGAGCGTGGCGGCGGCCAGCGCCTGGGACGGCGTCAATTTCATGTAGCGGCACGCCAGGGCAAGGATAAACTGCATGCTCTCACACCAACACGTGCCGGGGTTGCAATCCGTGGCCAGCGCCAGCGCGCCGCCGTACTCGATCAGCCGCTTGGCCGGCGAATAGTCTGTGTGCGCCAACCCAAATGGCGTGCCCGGCAGAGACACGGCAATCACACTCGATCTGGCCACCGCTTCCACCTCTGCCGGCGGTGTGGTCACAAAATGATCCACCGAAGTCGCGCCCAGCTCCACGCCCAACCGCGACCCGCCCAGCGGCTTGAATTCATCTACGTGCAGCTTGAGCCCAAACCCCAAAGCTTTGGCTTTTTCCAGGATGCGCCGCGTCTGTTGGAGCGTGAACGCGCCCTCTTCGCAGAACACGTCGCAAAAGCATGGCATGTTCAACGTGGTCACTCGCAGGTGAAAGGCGTGCAGCATCTCGTCAATAATCAAGTCCACGTACTCGTCTTCGCGGCCCTTGTACTCGGGGGGGATAGCGTGCGCGCCCAAGAACGTCGGCACCAGGTCAACCGCGTGCGATTGATCCAGCACGTGGATGACGTCCAGCATTTTGAGCTCGTTAGGCGTATCCAGGCCGTAGCCGGTTTTGACTTCGGCGGTGGTGGTGCCGTGCGCCAACATGCGGTCGAGCCGCGCCCGGCTGAACGCTGCCAGTTCTTGAACGGTGGCCTGGCGCGTCTGGCGCACGGTAGACACAATGCCGCCGCCGGCGGCCATAATATCCATATAAGACGCCCCCGCAATGCGCAATTCAAACTCGGCGGCGCGGTCGCCCGCCCAAACCAGGTGTGTGTGGGGGTCAACAAAGCCGGGAATCACAGCGCACCCGGCGGCGTCAAGTTCACGTCGAGCGGCATACGCAGCGCGCAGTTGAGGACTTGGCCCCACTGCAACGATGCGCCCATCGCGCGCCGCCAGGGCGCCGTCTTGAATCACTCCCAGGGTGCCCAACTGCGCCCCCCGCTGCGGGCCGCCGTAAGACGGTACAATACACAATTGAGAAGCAGAGTGAATGAGCAAATCTATATCTTGTTTCATGATCCGCTCCATACTAACGGCACATCAATACCAATTGCTGGCTGTGGCGCAAGACCTGATTCACAGCACTGCCCAGCACCACTTCCAACTCCGGTCGGACTCCGTACCCTCCCATAATGATCACGTCGCTCTCGCGCTCTCGCGCCGTCTTTAAAATCGCCTGGGCGACCGGGCCGCGCTCCTTTACAAAGGCCGCTTGCACGTCGTGCGCCTCCAAATAGTCTTGAGCGCGCGTTAACGCCCTGGGAGTTGTGCGCCCGACCTCCATCACCGTCACCACCGTCACGTGAATTTTCCAGCGGCACGCCAGGTACGTCGCCACAAAAAGCGCTTCTTCTGCCTTGGGACTGCCGTCGTAAGCCAGCAAGGCGCGCTCCATCGTGGGCGAAACGCGCGGCACGGCCAGCACTGGCGTTGGGCAACGATAAATCAAGTTCCGAAATCCAGAGCGCAACTTGACAAATGGGCGGGGCGCTGGCGGGTGTGCCAGATTCACCACCACCAGGTCCGTCCACCGCGCCCGCTCGCAAATCTTGGGCGCGATTTTGCCGACCTCGACCGTCAATTCGCCGGGGATGTTGGCCGCGTTGCAGCGGCGGCTGAACTCGGCCTGGATGGCCTGGACCTGCTGGCTATGCAGATGCGCCGGCGAGGGTACAATGTGAAGGCCGCGCAACTGCCCGCCTTCGCGCCGGGCCAATTCTAGCGCCTGCTCCAGGGCATACCAGCCCACCTTTTCGCCGCTGACGGGAACCAGGATATCGGCAAACAGGCGGTCTGCCTGGCCAACGGCGGGATATTTTTTTCGCCACTCCCCCGGCGGCGGGCCGGCCTCAAACTGGGGAGGGCGCGCCGCCCCCAGAATCTTTTCGCCCACGCGGGCCAGCACCCGCTGCGGCCTGGCGCTGGAGCGCGCCGTCAAATCCGCCGCGGCCGCTTCGGGTCTGACCGTCCAACCCAACTCTTGCTCTAATGCAGCGCGATGTTCCGAAATCCACACGTACAAATCCGTTTCCGTCCGCCCTGGGAAATCGCGCAAGATGCCGCGCCCGCGAATCACTTGCACCACGGGCAGATAGACCTGATCGTACCAATGCGCCGCCGCCTTGTAAGTCTCTGTCTGATCCAGGTTCATCAAACAACCGTGAACCTGGATATGCTCCCAGAGCAATTGATATTGCCCTGGCGACGTCACGCTCAGGTCGGCTCCCGGCCTGAGTTCGTCCAGGTGCGTGTGTTCGAGGAATTCGGCGTATTCGGCTTTCAGAATCAACTCGTCCGGCTGAACGTCGGGTGCGAGCGGCACCTTGGTATGAACCGGCGTCACGTAAGCTCGAATCTTGGTCGCGCCCAAGCGGCGCGCCACCGACACGCGATGGTGTCCATCATCCACAAAATACACCTGGCCGACCTGGTACACCAGGATGGGCGGCAATCGCTTCAGGTCGGCGGCTGCCATCTCGACCCTGGCCCAACGCTCGGCGTCGCTATCTCGGCGAGGCAAAAAACTGCGCGTAAAATCGGAATAACGCCCCACGCTGCCCACAATCGCCTCCAGCGGGATTTCTCGCAGCTCCTGGCTCTTGCCTTCCTGGGCGCGCAGTTTTTGGCGCACCTCTTTAAAAGAAAGCAGACGGGCAGACTTGCCCGTAAGGCGCGCCATGATGTCTTCCAATGCGGCCTGGCGGCGCGCGCGGCGAAAGTCATCTATGGCAGACGAGAAATCCAGCTTGTCATTCATGGCGTGTGCAGATCAAGCTACGACGTGCTTGAGCACCTGGCAGGCACGCAGCGTAACCCACTTGCTCGGCTGGCCTTGCTTTTCCCAATCCACCCAGGTCTTGCCGTTGTAAGCGTATTGATTTTTCCAGCGGCCGAGCTTGTCTTGTTTTGATAGCAGCCACTCGACGGCCGGCTGCAAACGCGGCTCCTGGGCAAAACCCAACTCGCACAACACTTCCAGGTTTTGGAGCACGTCGGCCACGTAGCCTGAGGGAAAGCCCAATTTGAACCACGACTCGCTCGGTTTTGTATTGCCGCGCGGCGTCGGATAATTCGCCCTGGCCGGGTCGCGGCTGAGCAGAAACTCGGCGCCCTGCTTGATGGCGCGCTGAACGTGCGGCGCGCGGCTCTGCGGCGGAATGCGCGCCAGGGCCAACAGGGCCTTGATGGCGCCCCACGCGCACGGCAGCTTGTCATTGGCGGCGCAACAAAAGCCCGGCCCGCTCGTGCCAGATTGATAATAACGGTCAAAATCTTCGCCCGTGATCGAGCACGCCTGCCAATCAATCGCGCGCTGCACACGCTCGTCTTCCAGCCAGCCAAAGCCAATCATGGCCCGCAGCAAATTGCCGTTCAGGCAATGCAACACCGCAGACGAGGGGGGCGGCGAGAGCCGGCTGCTGCCCGACGAACTGAACCCGCCCGACTCAGCCAGAGTGTGCGACAGCACGTACTCGCACGCCACGCGCACTCGCCTGTCGCCGCCGTCCGCGCCAGATTGATCGAGAAAGATCACTTGCCACACAGTGCCACGATATTTAGGGCCGTACCCCGGACCGGGCTTGATCCAATAGCCTTCGGGATGCTGCGCTTCCAAAACAGCCGCAATGGGATCAGCCTGCATCGCCGCGGCGCGAGCGCGCCGGGCCTCGCGATCACTTTCAGGCCGGCCCAGTAGCAAGCGCAGGGTCATATACTTGACAGCGGGAGTATCATCCTCCAGCAGCCATGGTGTTGGATCGCCGTTAAGCGCATTGAGCCACTCTTTCATTTTCCCCTCCACATTCCATCTGTGTGACATCATTGGTGTCAACATAGCCTGAAATCTGTACAAATGCGTCGGGTTTTAACCCTGCTATCTTGATTGCAGGTTCGGGCTTTGCCCGAAACTGCTTCGGGTCGGCTACGCCGACCCGCCTAGCAGGTTGTCGGAGAACCCCGCTCAGGCCGCCGTCCTCGGCGGCCCGCACGCGCCGGGGACGGCGCGTAGAGCACCTCTCCGACAGGCTGCTAGGCATTGACGCGCTCAATCCTGGCGCCCAATGCTTGAAGCTTGGCTTCGATGTGCTCGTAGCCGCGATCAATCTGCCCGACGTTGCGGATGGCGCTCTGGCCACGCGCGCACAGCGCAGCGATCAGCAATGCCATGCCGGCGCGAATATCCGGGCTTTCCAGGCGCTCGCCGCGCAGCCAGTTGGGACCTTGCACGATGCAGCGATGCGGGTCGCACAACACAATGCGCGCCCCCATGTTGATCAACTTGTCCACAAAATACAGGCGGCTTTCAAACATCTTTTCGTGAAACAGAACCGTGCCGGCGGCCTGCGTGGCGACGACCAGCGCCACGCTCATCATATCGGCGGGGAATGCGGGCCAGGGAGCGTCATCTATCTTTGGGATTGCGTCGCCAACGTCCGGCACCACCGTCAGCGACTGGCCGCGCGGCACCCGGATGTCGCCGCCGATTGTCTCCCAGCGCACCCCCAGGCGGTCAAACACCAGCGCGATCATGCGCAAGTGTTCAGGGGCGGCGTTGCGAATGAGGATTTCGCCGCCGGTCACTGCCGCCAATGCGATAAAGCTCCCCACCTCCAAATAATCCGGGCCAATGGTGAACTCGGCTCCGTGCAACGTGGACCAGCCTTGAATGGTCAGCGTGTTGGAGCCAATGCCCTCGACGCAACCGCCCATGGCATTGATCAACTGGCAGAGCTGCTGAACGTGCGGCTCGGAGGCGGCGTTGCGCAAGATGGTGACGCCCTCCGCCAACGCCGCAGCCATGATGGCGTTTTCGGTGCCCGTCACAGACGCTTCGTCCAGCAAAATGTCGGTCCCGACCAAACTCGCGGCGGCCAGGCTAAACCGGTCATTCGAATGGATTTGCGCGCCCAGTCGGCGAAAGGCCAGAAAGTGAGTGTCTATGCGCCGCCGGCCAATAATGTCGCCGCCGGGCGGGGGCAGCTCGACCTGGCGCAGGCGCGCCAGCATCGGCCCCGCCAACAGAATCGAGGCGCGAATGTCGCGGCACAGGTCGGCATCCAAACTCACCTTGCGCACATTGGCGGCGTGCAATCGCAACGTGTGGCCCTCGTCGCTTTCGGCGATGTCCACCCCCACGTCGCACAGCAGTTGGCACATCACCTGCACATCCCGAATGTTCGGCACGTTGTGCAAAATCACCGCTTGATCGGTGAGCAGCGAAGCCGCCAACATGGGCAGCGCGGCATTCTTGTTGCCGCTCGGCACCACCGTGCCCGAGAGCGGCTCGCCGCCTTCGATGATAAATTGTTCCATGTCTAATTCTCCACTCCGGGTTCATTAGTGTCAACTTTAGCACGGTGAGCTTGTCGAACCGTGCGTGGAAGGCATCCTTCGACAGGCTCAGGATGCCCAAAGTGGACACCAATGTTCCGAGTTTGATGTTAATAGTCATTTGCAAGCCCTCGCCCTCAAGACAGCCTGAGCGTCACCGCGTCGCCAGGATGAACGTCGAGCACGCGCGCCGCGTGGCCGTCTCGAACGGCGATTTCAAGGTAGCCCAGGCTGCCCATCAGCGCCACGAGCTCCCCCGGCGCCCGGTCGGCATACGTGCGCGTCAGGCCCACAATCCGCCGCCCGGCAATCTCTATAGTGAGCTGCTGTGGATCAGGAATTAAAGACTGGGGACCAAACGCCAAAGACAGGTCCTCGTTGACATTGGCGGCACGCAACTTGAGATTTGTGATTACATTTCCAAAGCGATCAATGTGCATCACCTCGCCGCGCCACGCGCCGTCGGGGGTGGGCGTGACAGCTAGGATCGGCAATATCACCGGATCGGTCACCAGCGGCCCCAGGTCGTTAAAGAATGCGCCGCTGGCCAAACGCGCCGCCACGGGCGCGAACACATCGCGCCCGTGAAAGGTCGCGCTGACGTGCGGCAGGTGATAGTGTGGATTCGACAATTGGCGGCACTTGACTTGCCCGGCCGCCAGCGGCTCAGCCAGGCACACACTCAACACGCCGTTATCGGGCGCGACGAACGTAGCCTGCGGCACGCGCGCGGCAATGGCGCGGCGCGCGCTGCCCACGCCGGGATCCACCACCACCAGGTGAATGGTGCCGGCCGGGAAAAAGGGCGCGGCGCTGCCCAGCACGTAGGCCGCCTGGCGCACGTCGCCGGGGGCAATCTCGTGCGAAATGTCCACCAGGCGCGTCTCTGGCGCGATGGACAAAATCACGCCCTTCATCGCCCCCACGTAGCCGTCGGACTGACCGAAATCCGTCGTCAAGGTAATAATCATACTGTCTCCTTTCTACCCTGGCCTGCAAGGTCGGTTTCCCAAAGCGCCCCCTTCCGTGCGTCTATTTGACTTTGCTCAGTATACAATGTCCCACACTCCACGTCAAGCGATTAACGAATCGCGTCAAGTGTGGTACAATCCTCAACCGTGAACACACCATCTGAACGCAAACCAATAACTATCATCGAAGCCCTAACGGCAGGCTTTGACGCCGTGACCCGCGCGCCGCAGGTCATGCTCCTGCCCGTTCTGCTCGACCTGTTCCTGTGGCTGGGGCCGCGCCTGTCGGCTTACCCGCTGATCAAGAGCCTGCTGGATTTGATGAACAGCCTGCCTGCCGCGATGGACGAGCCAGTGCGAGCCCAATGGACACAGATGCAGGCTTTTTTCGAGGTGGCCGGCCAGCAGTTCAACCTGTTCGCCTGGCTCAGCCCCACGCTGATCGGCCTGCCCAGCCTGATGGCGGGCGCGCTCGACATCAAGCAGCCATTGGCGAGCGCCGCCCCGGTATGGCAAATCAACAACACGCTGATTTATTTGGGATTGTTCGGGCTGTTCAGCCTGCTGGGATTGGGGTTGAGCGCGATGTATTGGAGCCAGCTGGCGCGCGTGGTGTGGCAGGCCGCCCGCCCCGCCGCGTCCATCCCCCCCCAGGCGATGAGCGGCCAGGCGCACGCCGGGCAAATCTGGTGGGGATTGATCCAGTTCGTGCTCTTGCTGACCGTGCTCGGCATAATGGTCGGCGCGCCAGTGCTGATGGCAGTGGGGGTGGCAGCCTTGTTCAGTCCGGCGCTGGGCCAAATGATCGCGATGCTTGGATTTGCCACACTGATGTGGGGCATGTTTTACCTGGCCTTCGCGGTGCACGGCATCGCCTTGCGCGGCGATTCGTTGCTGGGCGCCGTGCGCGCCAGCCTGATACTGATGCATAACCAATTCCCGTCCACGGCTGGCCTGTTGTTCCTGGGCATCATCATCTACCTGGGGCTGGGGATGGTATGGAGCCTGCCCCCGGGTGATTCGTGGCTGACGGGCGGGGCGATTTTGGGCAACGCCTTTATCGCCAGCGGCGTGCTGTGCGCCACGTCATTCTTTTATCTGGATAGAGCGCCCACCGTCTCCCCGCCGCCAACAGGCAGCGAGAACGGCGAGCCATCTACGCAAGTGTGAGGTAAGCATGGTTGAGGAAACAACACAACAATACGACGCCAGTCAGATTCAGGTGCTGGAAGGTTTGGAGGCAGTGCGCCGCCGGCCCGGCATGTACATCGGCTCGACGGACATTCGCGGGCTGCACCACCTGATCTGGGAAGTGGTTGACAATGCGGTAGACGAAGCCCTGGCAGGCGTGTGCACTCACATTGACATCACCATTCACACAGATAACAGCGTGACGGTAAAGGACGATGGGCGCGGCATCCCGGTGGGGCCGCACCCCACGCAAAAAGACGCGCGCGGCAAGCCGATGGACGCGGTGCAGGTGGTGATGACGATTTTGCACGCCGGCGGCAAGTTTGGCGGGGGCGGCTACAAAGTGGCTTCGGGGCTGCACGGCGTGGGCGTGAGCGCCGTCAACGCGTTGAGCGAGTGGATGGAAACCACCGTCCGGCGCGACGGCCGGCAGCACCGCCAGCGCTACGAGCGCGGCCAGGCAGTCACCAAAGTAACGGATATTGGCCGCGTGCTCAAAGACGACCCCTGGCAGCACGGCACGCTCCAGCACTTTATGCCCGACGCCGAGATTTTCAAGAACGGCATTGACTATAAATTCGAGGCGCTGGCGCAGCGCTTTCGCGAAATGGCCTTTCTCATCCGCGGCCTCAGCATCCGCTTTCACGACGAGCGCCTCGAGCGCACCGCCAACTTTTATTTTGAAGGCGGCGTCCGCTCGTTCGTGCGTTATTTGAACAAGCACCGCGAGGTGTTGCACCCGCCGATTTACGTGGAAAAGCCGGCCAATGGCACCATGATCGAAGCCGCCATCCAGTACACCGACGGCTATGCCGAATCGGTCTATGCGTTCGCCAACAATATCAACACGGTAGACGGCGGCACGCACCTCACCGGCTTTCGCTCGGCAATCACGCGCACGCTCAACGATTACGCGCGCAAGGCCGGCCTGCTCAAGGAAAACGAGTCCAACTTTTCGGGCGAAGACGTGCGCGAAGGGCTGACGGCCATCATCAGTATCAAGCTCCAAGACCCGCAATTTGAAAGCCAGACCAAATCCAAGCTGGGCAACGCCGAGGTCAAGGGCCAGGTGGAATCGGTCGTCTCGGAGGCCATGCAGCAATTCCTGGACGAAAATCCGCGCGAGGCCAAGGCCATCATTCAAAAATGCCTCACCAGCAGCCGCGCGCGCGAGGCAGCCCGCCAGGCGCGCGACCTCGTCATCCGCAAGAGCGCGCTCGAATCACTCACGCTGCCGGGCAAGCTGGCCGATTGCTCCGAGCGCGACGCGAACAAGGCCGAGTTGTTCATCGTGGAGGGCGACAGCGCCGGCGGCAGCGCCAAGCAGGGCCGCGACCGGCACTTTCAGGCCATACTCCCGCTGCGCGGCAAGATTCTCAATACCGAACGCGCCCGCCTGGACAAGATTCTGCAAAACAACGAAGTCAAGTCGCTCATCTCGGCCCTGGGCTGCGGCGTCGGCGACCAGTTCGATCTTGACAGCCTGCGCTACGGGCGCACGATTATCATGACCGACGCGGACGTAGACGGCGCGCACATCCGCACGCTGCTGCTCACCTTCTTTTTCCGCTACATGACGCCCCTCATTGAAAGCGGGCACCTGTACATCGCGCAGCCGCCGCTGTACCGCCTGGAGACTAAAAGCGGTGTGCAGTACGTGTATACCGACGCCGAAAAAGACAAGGCGCTGGAAAAGCTCAAAGACGCCCACGTTGCTCTCCAGCGATACAAGGGCTTGGGCGAGATGACGGCGCAACAACTGTGGGAAACGACGATGGACCCCGCCAGCCGCACCCTGCTGCAAGTGACGATTGAAGACGCGGCGGCGGCGGATCGCACGTTTGACATGTTGATGGGCAATGCCGTGCTGCCCCGCAAGCGCTTTATCCAAACGCACGCCAAAGAAGTGCGCAACCTGGACATTTAGGTTGTCGTATCTCGTAAATAGTGAGAGTAGCGACGGATATAGTGAGAGCGAGTCTCACAAATAGTGAGAGCGGTTGAACCAAATATATTGAGATTGATACGCAAACAGCAAATATCTCGAATATAGTGAGAGTATCCAACTTGCCGGAGGAAATTTCGCTTGCGGTACATTGTGCAGTATCCCATAGTTATTGAAACTACGTCACATTGCATCGGAAGGGAGAAGTTGCCCTGACAGCCTAATCTAAAAAAGCGCCCCTGTGGTGGTTGAGCACCACAGGGGCCAAGGAGTTGTATATGTTTCCCCAACTCATCTCTATGTTACTTCAAGTGCCGTCGTTTGTCAAAGACCTGTTCGATTTTTGGCGTGATTATATCGCTCTTGCTCGTAGAAAACCCACCACTCCCAATCGGCCAACAGGGCAACTGAGCGTGGAAGCAAACGCAATGCGCTTGCTGATAGCCTTTCTGCACGAGAGGAGAGCGCAGTTGCATTGGCAGGTGGCTGAGAGGTATGCAGTGGCGGCAACAGCTCTCAAGGGTGCCGAATAACTTGCTACTATATCTTGAGCTTTCAAAGTAAAATTGAAGGCAGGAGACTCATTTTGACTCAACAAGACATACCTTCCGTTGTGACCAATCGCGGCCTGTTCCGCGACTATTACCTTGCCAACCGCCTCACGCCCGAACTGGCGGGCGCCTATCCTGATGCACAAGCCGCACTTGCCGGGATTGCCGCCACGTGGAACGCCGCTGAGGGCGCGTTGGCCGAAAGCGAAGAAAACGTCACGATGCTGGTCGGTAAGGTGTGTGAGATTTTGGGAATGGCCCCTTCCGGGCAAACCAAAGTCAAAGCGGGCGATGCCAGCCAGCGCATTGACATCACCCTGTTTGCCGATGCCGCCGCCGCCCAAGCCTTTACCCAAGCCAAGCGTACCAAAGACGAGCCTGCCCGCTATGCCAACGCCCTGGTCGTCATTGAAGTTGAAAAACTGGGCGCGGAATTTGATACGGGCAAGAACGACAACTCAAATCCCAGCCAGCAAATCGTCAATTATTTGACTTTCACCAAGCTGCCTTGGGGCATCCTGACCGATGGGGCGCGCTGGCGGCTGTATCGCCGCTTTGACCCGCCTGACCGCACGCGCTGTCTCGAAATTGACCTGCGCGCTCTGCTCAAACTGCCTGCTGCCGAGCGTGAGCCGGCGTTCCGGTGGTTTTATGCGTTCTTTGGCAAGACCGCCTTTGACCACCTGGGGCAAACCTCGTTTTTGGACCGCGTGTGGGCCGGGAGCGAACAATACGCGGTTGAAGTCCAAGAAACGCTGCGCGAGCAAGCCTTTGAAGTGGTGGAATCACTGGCGCAAGGCATTTACGCTGCTGCCAATCCAAAACCGCCTGACGCTGATTTGCCCAAGCTGTATGAGCAGGCCATTGTCATCTTGTACCGCTTGCTATTCATCAAGTTTGCCGAAGACCGCGGCATCTTGCCGCCCGCCGCTGCCACTGCCCAGCAAAAGAATTCGTACTGGCAGGCGTATGGCTTTCGCAGTTTGCAGATCGAGGTGCTAGGGCTTTGTCATGTTGTGATTGCTCCAATCAGGCACAATGCTTGTTGCACTGA
>CAZYXV010000032.1:0-41232 GCA_964651475.1 uncultured Anaerolineae bacterium
GAGATACGGTCGAAACCGATACTCCTGCCGCCTTGGCCACATCCCGAATGGTGATGGTCGTTTTGATGCGTCGCATTGGCCCTCTTTGAGCCGATTACTACCCGGCAACGATTTCGGTATCATTTCCGGCATCATTTTCATAATATCATATACTAGTGGCTTTGTCAAGCCTTTTTTAAAAATCAGCCACTCTACCCGCCCTGAATCACCAACTTGCGCACACCGGCAGCCAACAAGCCGCGCCCCACTGCATACAACACCAGGAACCAAAGTAGCTGCCCCCACAGCGCGTGCGACAGATCTCCTTGCAGAACGCCCAGGTAAATTTGTACGGGCGTCTCGATCATTGCCGGGAAGGGCATATAGTACGCCGCCGCCTTGAGCCAGGGCGGGAAAAAAGCCACCGGCACCAAAAAGCCGGAAAAGAAAATCGAGATCGTGTACATCAGGCGTCCCACCCCCAGTGCGTCAACCGTCCACAGCGCGGTGATGTTGATAATAAAACGCCAGGCATAGCTGGTCAGCATCGCCAACAGCAAGCTGGCAAAAAACGCCGCCGCCGCGCCCCAATTGGTTGGCCAGGTGAAGTGGAAAAACAGCGCGTAAAGCGCCACAATGGGCAGGCTGCGCACGAGGATGTGGACGACGTTTGTGCCCAAATCTTGCGCCATCCAGAAAAAGTAAAAGTCGAATGGCTTGGATAGGTCTGACGCTACATCGCCCGATTTAATCGTGCGCATCAAATCCCACCATCCAAAGATGCGCACCGCGCCGATAAAAGCCTGCGTCAACGCCGTGTACGTGATTGCGCCAGCCAGGGTATAGCCGGCAATATCTTGCGCACCCCTGGCCTGATACAACGCTATCATCACGTAGGCGCGCAGCAGGCCAAAGAACAAATTGGTGAACAAGCCTGCCGCGTTTGCCTGGCGGTAGGCCATCTGGCGTTGAGCGGCCTTGCGAGCGATCTCGATGTACAGGCGCATAACGGGAGCAGACTAGAGTTCAGTCGCCAGCAAATCGTTCCACGTCTCGCGGCGGCGTACTTGCCGAAATGTGTCGCCCTCAATCAGTACTTCGGGCGCGCGCGGTTGGCTGTTGTAATTCGAGGCCATCGTCGCGCCATACGCGCCCACGTTCAACACCGCCAATATCTGGCCACGCTGCACCCGCGGCAAATGCCGGTCGCGCCCCAGGTAATCGGACGATTCACAAATCGGCCCGGCCACATCGGTCAGCACCCTGGTGACCGCCTGGTCGGGCGGCGACTGCACCGGCAAGATAGCGTGATAGGCATCGTATAGCGCCGGGCGGATGAGAGTGTTCATTCCGGCGTCTGCCACGGCGATGCGCCGCCCGGCGCTGTGCTTGACAAACTGCACCTGGGTCAGCAGCACGCCCGCGTCGGCTACGATGCGCCGGCCAGGCTCGATGCGCATGGCCAGGCCAGCCTCCTGAAGCAAAGGCGCCAACGCCGCCGCAAACTCGTCCAACGGCGCGGCAGACTCGTTTTCCACATACGCTACAGGGAACCCGCCGCCAATATCCAGTGCGTCGAGTGTCAGTCCTATCAGCCGCGCCATTTCAACCAGGTCAAGCATCTTGTGCACGGCTTGAACAAACGGCTGGGGAGTGGGAACCTGCGAGCCGATGTGAAAATGCAGCCCCTCCACGCGCGCGTGTGTGTAACGGGCAGCCCGCTCAAATACCACCGGCACCTGGTTCAGATCAATTCCAAATTTACTACCGACGTGACCGGTGCTGATGTGGCGATGGGTGTGCGGATCCACACCGGGATTGATGCGCAGCGCCACGCGCGCCGTTTGATGTCGCTGGCTGGCCAACTGCTCCAGCACCTCCAACTCTTGCTCCGATTCGACGTTGATCTCGCCCACGCCGCACTCCAGGGCATAGATCAACTCGTGTTCGGTCTTGCCCGCCCCGGCAAACGCCACGCGCGCCGGATCGGCCCCGATGCGCATCACGCGATGCAACTCGCCGCCCGACACCACATCAAAGCCGCTGCCCAAATCGCGCAGCAGCCCAAGCACCGCCAGGTTGCTGTTGGCCTTGACGGCATAACAAATCAAGGGATCGAGTTTGGCAAACACTCGCGCAATGCGCTCATAGTTCGCCTTGATGCGCGCCCGGCTGTACACGTACACCGGCGTGCCGACCTGCGCGGCCACATCCGCCAGCGGAACCTGCTCACAATACAATTGTCCATCGCGATATTCAACCATGGTATCTCCTGTTCTTCACAGCTCAGGGTTTGCCCCAATGCATGATGCGCGTGCCGCCAGCCTCAATAGTTGACGTATAGCGGCCATTCGAGGGAATGTTAATCACCCCGCCGCGCAGGATATCTTTGCCCGCGCCCCGCGCGGGGCGTGGAAGCGCCGTAAAATCAATCAGCAAGGACTGGGTCTCGTTGGCAAAATTGAACAGCAATAAATACAAATCGTTTTCATCCCAGCGCCAATACGCCAGACATCCGTTGCATTGGCTCGCTTCGACAGCCTGAAAGCCCCCCACCGTCAGCGCCGGATGCTCGCGCCGCATGACGATCATCGTCCGATAAGCTTCTAACAACGAGTCGGGCTGGCCAGTTTGCTCTTCGACCGAGACGCCATCGTCGGCGCGATTGTTTCGGTTTTTGGGTTTGAACCAGATCGCCATGCCCGGCCCCGTTTCGGCGGTGTGCCAGTCCATAGGTTCTTGCCGATATTTGCCGGCGTCGGTCCCGGCGCCCAGGCTGCCCTTCATGCCGATTTCTTCGCCGTAATAAATCAGCGGCGTGCCCGGCAAAGTCAACAAGAGCGCCGCCGCTTGTTTAGCACGCACCAGGTCGCCCTTGACCTTGCTGGCGATGCGGTTCGTGCGGTCGTCGCTGGCAAAGCGCACAATTTGATACGACGGTGGAAAGAGTTGCGCCTGGCGGCTGAGTTGCCCGATCACAGCGGCAGGTACCCCCTGCCCATTCAAAACACCGTCCCCCACCTTGTCTGGATTGCCCGCCAGAACAGAATACAGCGGAAAATCGAGCAGGGCGTCAAACTGATTTTCGTAATAGGCCGCCAGCCGGTCGGGCTCTTTTTCCGATGCTGATCCCACAAGCACAAAATCTGGATAGGCGGCCTTGACCTCGGTGCGCAGGGCCGCCCAAAACTCGTGCGAGGCATACGGCGCGTCGTCAAAGAAACCATCTATACCGTCGGTCAAATCGCCGTCGTTATCCAGGTCCATCCAATAACGCGCCATTTCCAGGATATAGCGCTGCACCACGGGATTGTCCATATTCAACACGGGGCTGCCGCTATCTGTGCTGGCATACTTGTAGGCGCTGTGTGCAGCGTTTTCCCACACGTACCAATCGCTGTAGAACGAATCCGGCTTGCGATAAGCGTCCAGGAAAAAGGGGTGCTTGTTCGAGGTGCGGCCGGCCACCAGGCTCAAGATCACGCGCATCTGGCGGGTGTGCGCTTCATTGACCAGCGCGACCAGATCTTCTTGCGTGCCCAGGTCCGACGCGATGCTAAAGTGGTCGGTGACATCGTAGCCGTGATAACTGGTGGCGCTGAACACGGGCGTGAGCCACAGCGCCGTCACGCCCAGGCCGCGCAAGTAATCCAGCTGTTGCGTGACACCGGCCAGGTCTCCCACGCCGTCGCCATTGCTGTCGTAAAAGCTGCGCGGGGCAATCTGATACAGCACGACCTCGCGGAACCACAGGGGCGTATCGGCGGGCAGCGGTGTGGCCGTTGGGAGAGTAAGGACGGGCGTCAGCGTGGAGGGCGGGCGGCGCGTGGGGGTGGACTTTGCGCCGCAGGCAGAAAGCGCTGCGCCAATGAAAATCAAGATTACGAACCTGCGCCAAAACATAACCATACCTCCTGGAATACTGGGAGATTTTACCACTTGATTTATAATAGCATAAAGTGGCCGGCTGTCCAAATGGTGGTCACAGATTGCCTCTCGTGATATACTAGAAAAAATACGCTCTGGAGGTTTGGAATGCAGTCCAGTTCGCTTTGCCCCAGTTGCGGCCGGCATACCGGCCCGCACGAAGCTTGCCCCTACTGCGGCGCGCGGCTCCAACCCCGCATCAGTATGCGCGTGTTTCGCTACGGCTCGCTCGCTGTGGCTTGCATCGGCCTGGCGGTGATGTGGTTCTTTTCGCTTCGCTCGCCGATTCCCACACTCAAAATTGGCCAGGCGCAAGCTACGATGAATTTCGCCTACGTGCGCATATCGGGACGGGTGGCGCGTCCATCCAGCTACGACGCGGAAGGCGGCTACCTGGGGTTTTGGATCCAAGACGATACAGGCGAGATGATGGTGTCGTCGTATCGCAGCACGACCCAGGCTCTGCTGGCCGCCGGCAAGCTGCCGGATGTGGGCGACCAGGTAACACTAGAAGGCACGCTGCGCATCCGCGACGAGATGCCGTCGCTCACGCTGGCCTCCGCAGAGACGGTCCACATCACCCACCCCCAGGCATCCCCGTATCAGATTGGCGACATCACCGCTTACGACGCATTGACGGCGGTGACGGTACGCGGGCAAGTGCGCGCGATTAAAACGCCCTACGAGGGCCTGACGCTGCTCACGCTGCGCGACGAAACAGGCGCGATTGACGTGGCGGTGAGCGAGACGGCCAGCGGGGTATCGGGAACCGGGGCGGCAGGGAACGTTCAGCCAGGCGATTCGGTAGAGGTGAGCGGCGCAGTGACGCTGTATAAAGATACGCCTCAAATCGCACTCACCTCCTCGGGCAAGCTGATCAAGCTGGACGAAAAAATCGAGATCGCGCCACTTGCGCGCGTGGCCGATTTGAGCGCCGAGCAAGTGGGGAGATTCGCGCGCGTCGAGGGCGAGGTGGTACAACTCAAACCGTTTAGCGCCGGGGTCAAATTAGAGGTGGACGATGGCACAGGTCGGGTGACCTTATTATTGTGGAGCGACGTGTACACAGTGTTGCCCGAAAAGGAAAAGATTGTCGAGGGTGCTATCGTGAGCGCGCAGGGCGAAATCAGCCAGTATCGCGGCGAGATGGAATTGGTGACCGAGTCGCCTTCAGACGTGGCGTTGCTGGCCAAGAGCACGGCCGGCCAGGCGGCGCAAAAATCCATCGGGCAAATCACAACTGCCGACCAGGGGCAGACCGTCGCAGTGAGCGGCGTGATCCTGGAAAGCAAGCGCCTGTCTACGGGCACGCGCTTTGTCGTCGCCGACGAAACGGGCCAGATCATCTTGTTGATGTGGGACGACGTGCTCTCCCAGACGCCCGACCGCGATAACCTGGCCGTGGGCGCGCAGGTGGCGGCGCAGGGCAAGGTGGACGTGTACAAAGATGAGCTGGAACTTGTGCCGCGCCAGGGCACGGATGTGATAGTAACGAGCCGGGCGGCGCTGATGCCCACCCCCACCTTCCCGCCTTTACCTCAAGCTACTGCAACACCTCAAGCCACGCCTACCGCAGCCGCTCCCACCGCCACGCCCCCGCCCACTGCGCTACCGCTTCCGGCGGCAGTTAACATCAACACCATCACGCGCGACGCACTTGGGCAGTCCGTCACGATCAAGGGGCAGGTGGTAGATGTAACCAGTTCGTCGGCGGGGTACACATTCTGGCTGAACGATGGCACGGGCAGGATTGACCTGTTTACCACGTCGGGCGTGTACGGCCACATCGCGGGGCGCTCTGGCCTGCGCCTGGGCGCCCAGGTTCTGGCCACGGGCGAAGTCAAAGAGTACAAGGGCGCGCTCGAAGTCGCGCCTTCCCTGGGCGAAAATGTGATTGTGCTGGCGGCAGGCGGGGGGCCGGCTGCGCTCAGAACGATTGCTTCGTTGAGTGAAGGAGATAAGGATCAATTCGTGACGGTGCAGGGCAGCATCCTGTCCAAAGAAACGCTCAGCGGCGGCGTCAGGTTGCGCCTGCACGACGACAGCGGCGACATTGACGTCATCCTCTGGGATAACGTGATGGCTTACGCGCCCGGCTCTGACAAGTTGATTGAAGGCGCTGCGCTCGTCGTCACCGGCAAAGTGGGGTCGTATCGAGGCGCGCTTCAAATCGTGCCCCAGCTTGGGTACGACGTCAGGATTTCTAATTAATATGAACACATTTCTTTTGCTTGTGTATGCCGTGGCAGGCGCTGTGATTGCCTCACTGCTAGCCTGTATCCCGGCGCTGCACATTTACAACGTGGCAGGCTTGTTGATTCTGACCGGGGGTAGACTATCGGGCTTGATGAGCGGCGAGCAGACGGCCATGTTTTTCTTGGGGCTGATCACCGGTTATTCGATTCTCAACACCATCCCTTCGATTTTTCTCTCGTCGCCCGATGACAGCATGATTTTTGTCGTGCTGCCCGGTCAAAAGTACCTGATGCAGGGGCGCGGCTACGAGGCTGCCATACTCACCGGTGTAGGCAGCCTGGCGGCGATTGCGCTAATGGCAGCGGGCAGTCCATTGGCAGGGCCGATCTTTTCGTCGCTGCGCAGCATCCTGTCGCCGCACCTGGGCTGGATACTGGCGGCTGTCATTATATTTATGCTGATGAGCGAATGGCCCAAATCCTCCGACCGCAAGCCAACGCCACTGGGCCGTCTGGCCGAAGCGTGGACTGGTTTGGGCGCGGGCTTGCTGACCTTTTTGCTTTCTGGCTTGCTTGGTTTTGCCCTGATGTACCGCAGCCTGGTGCCTACCGAAATTGCTTTCCAGAACTTGCTGCCAGCGTTTGTGGGACTGTTCGCCATTCCGTGGGTGCTGCTGAACATTGTAGGGCAGGTGCGAATTCCCAAGCAGCACATTGCCCAATCCATAGATATTACGCTGGCGCTCGTGGCGCGCGGCACATTCGCGGGAGCGTTAGGCGGCGGCTTTGCGGCGTTCTTTCCCGTAGTTACCGGCGGCATTGGCGGCTTTTTGGCCGGGCACGCCACTGCTCAACGCGATGACCGATTGTTCATCGTGTCACAGGGAGCCAGTAAGGTTGTGTATTACGTTGGGGGGTTTTTGCTCTTTTTCATTCCAGGTCTTGGCATGACGCGCGGCGGCATGGCGTGGATGCTCAGCACGTTGTACACGCCCAACACCCCTCGCGTGTACCTGACAGCGGTCGCCGCGATAGCCGTTGCGGGCGCGGCGGCGTTCTTGTTGCTCTTTCCACTCACGCGATTGACCATCAAGTTAATCGAGAAAGTAAATTATCAAATCATCTCGGCAATCACGCTCGTGATATTGCTCGTACTGGTCGCCGCGCTCACCGGCTGGGGTGGGCTGCTGGTCGCGCTCGTAGCAACCGGCATCGGGTTGATTCCCGTGGTGTGGGGCAGCCGGCGCATGAACTGCATGGGGGTGCTACTGCTACCTATCGTCCTGAACATGGCGGGCGTTGGCCCCACAGTGGCGCACTGGCTAGGATTGATCTGATCTCGAATCGCTTGACCACAATTTGCATTCAGTGGCGCGTTGCTGGTATTGGATGACTGTGCCCCCAGAAAGTGCTCGTGCCAGCGCCTCACGACCGTGGATCATTTTCCTGAACTGCGGGCGAAGGTGGGGAGATGCTTTGCCACAACACCTCCTCGCCGCGCTGTATCGAATTGACGCGGCCCTCAACCTCCAACATTTCGAGGTGTCCCACTACTTCGGAAATCGCCAGAAAAAAGTTGAGCGGGTCGAGTTTTGGAAACAGTATGCATGCGAGCTGAAAAGCCGTCTTGCTGCCGCCAGTGACGAGTTCCATAATACGCTCGGCGCGGCGGGTGTGAAACTCGATGCGCTGGCGCACCAGGGCGCGCACATCTTCGATAGGGTCCCCGTGGCCAGGCCACGCTATGCCAATATCCATCGCCGCCACTCGCTGCAATTGAGTTATGTATTCCACCAACGATTTTTGCCGCCCGGCTGCACCAGGTGGTGGCGGCTCGACAACGGCGTTGGAGCTAATGTCGCGCAGCAGGTGATCATTGGAGAGCAGCACGCGGCGGATCGGCTCGTAAAAGCACACCACCCCCGACGAGTGCCCTGGCGTGTGGAGCACTTGCCAGGCGCATCCGGCAAATGTCACGGTATCGCCTTCGTTCAACTCGCCGTCCACACGAACCGCCCTGGCATAGTCCCCCACAGTGCGGCGCATGCGATTGGCCTCTTGAACGATTGCCCCTGGCACGCCTGCCTCGCGCAAGATGCCGGCGTAAAACGCCAGGCGCAGTTCGCGCTCCACCGCATAATCTTCGAGCACAGGCCGGCTGAAGGGATGCGTCAACACGCGCGCGCCCGAGCTATCCACCAGCGAGGCAGCCAGTCCATAATGGTCAGCGTGGGCGTGGGTGATCAAGATGCGGCGAACGTCGCGAATCGAATGTCCCAACCGCGCCAGCCCGGCGTCGAGCGCCGCGCGCGCCTGGGGCGTGCGCGGGCCGCAATCTATCAGGGTCAGGCCATCCGCGTCGCGCGCGATGTACACATTGACCGGCCCAACCGGGAACGGCGTCGGGATCGTCCATTGATACAAATCAGCAAAAACCTCAACCGGATCGGACAAAGCAACCCTCCATTTGACCAGGTTCTAAAAACGTTTTATCATTATAGTGTACTATGCACTCGTGCAAACATCAAGGTAAAAACAAAATTTGCGCAGAGGTATTCTCAGATGAAACTGGAAAAGCTCAATTGCCCGGCCTGTGGTTTGCCCTTGGGAGAAAACGTAAAACCCAATCACCAATTCGATTGCCCGGCCTGCGGCAGCGCCTTGATTTTAACCGATCTGGCCGCAGACGAGCAAATGGTGTGCCCGCAGTGCAAGCGGATTAACCCGGCCTCGGAGCAATTTTGCCAGGAGTGCGGCGCGGCGCTGAAAATGGCCTGCCCGTTTTGTTACGCCCAGAACGCCTCCGACGCCGAACATTGCGCGCAGTGCGGCGTCAACTTGCAGCGCGCCCGGCAGCGCAAGCAGGCCTGGCTGGAAGAACAACGCCGCCACGAGGCCGAGCGCCTGGCGGCCCTCAAGCAGGCCGAAGCCGAAAGCCGCAAGGCTCGCATGCAACAATTGCTGGATGACCTGGACGAGCCGGACAGGCATCCCATGGCGATTTATTGCCTGAACCAATACGGCGCAGAAGCAGTCGAGTCGCTCATCGCCTTGCTCAAAGATGACGACCCGGACGCGCGTTACGGGGCGGCCCAGGCGCTTGGGCTGATTGGCGATCCCCGGGCAGTTGATCCACTCATCAAAGCGCTGAGCGATCCCGAAGCGGCAGTGCGTTATTGGGCCGCCAGCGCCCTGGGCAAGCTGCGCGCCGAGGCCGCCGTCGAGGCCATCGGCCATTTGCTGCAAGACAAGCACAAAGGGGTTCGAGCGCACGCCGCCGAGGTATTGGAACAAATCGGCGGCAGCCAGGCTAAACAAGTATTGCAGAAAAAGGGCCAGCGCGGCCTGTGGCCCTTTTAGGGATGAAGCACGTACTTGGAGTTGTCGAAAACGTAAACCCGAGTTTCTTCAACCGACACTAACTGGCCGTCGTCCATCTTTGTCCCTGAGGTCTTGACCCATACATCATAATAGCGCGGATTGTTCCCCGGCACAAACTCTATCGTCGAAGCATAGCCCCATTTCGGCTCGATGACACTGGCCAGCCCTGTTTGAATACTCAGAATTTCTTCCAGATCCTTATCAACACTCGCATACACAACCAGACCGCTTGTGCCCAATCCCGTGCTGACATAGCTCAGGCGAAACGCAAAGCCATATTTGCCTGGCCCGATTTGGATCAATTCACCTTTGGGTGCGTGACCAAATGAACCTAAACTGCCCAGATAGTCGGCTCTTGCCTCGAGCGTCCAAAGATCGCCGGCCCTCACAAAAACGCCGCCCCCTATTTCTGCGGAGCAAGGATGGCAATCGAACGGTAAAGCGGTTTCGGCCAATACAACGTACTTTTCCGCGCCATCTTCCGTAAAAGGGGCGACCAGGACCGCGTCAATGGTAGCCGTATATTCGCGCCCTTTGATGATCACGCTGGCCTTTAATTCATCGCTGTCGGTGAACCACACCCCATCCCGAAGGTAGAGTACCTCTAACGCTTTCTTGAGGTTAAATTCGCCCTCAAAAAATTGCGGCACAGGCGTGCCAGTTGGCGCAGGCGTAACACTAGGAAACATGGACACGTCAGGCGGGTGAGAGGGCCACGTCGCCGTCAGCCCGGCGCGCCGAGTTGGCGCAGGCGTCAATGTCTCAGTCGGAACAAGAGTGACCACCTCACGTCTTGCTATTGGAACTGCCGTCGTGACTGGTTGTGCGGCCTGGCCAGCAGGCGACACATCGCAAGCGGCCAACAAAAATATAATCAAGAGCGTCCAATGGCGTGCCGAGGCCATGTATGGCTTTTTAATCCCTCAGTCCAGAGGGAACAATTGGTCGAGCTTTTCCAACACATCTTTGGTCAACTTGACCTCAAGTGCTCTCAGGTTGTTTTCGAGTTGGTCGGGGCGTGTTGCGCCGGTGATGACGCTGCTCACCTCTGGGCGGCGCATGGCCCAGGCGATGGCCAACTGCGCGCGGCTGACGCCTAACTCGTCGGCCGCCGGTTTGAGCGCGCGCACTTTTTCAAGCCGCTCTTCTTTCAACACCCCCTCGCGCAGCCAGTCAATATCGGCCAGGCGCGTGTGCGGCGGGATGCCATCATCATATTTGCCCGTCAACAGCCCGGAGGCAAGCGGGCTCCAGGTGACCAGGCCCATTCCATTTGGCGTTGTGACCGGGATGATTTCCTTTTCGATGCGGCGATGCAGCAGGTTGTACTGCGGCTGCTCGACCTGCGGCGGATACAGGTTGTAGCGGCGGGCGATGCCCACCGCCTCGGCAATCTGCGCACCGCTCCATTCGCTCGTGCCCCAATACAGCACCTTGCCTTGACGAATCAAATCGTCCATCGCGCGGACGGTTTCTTCCAGCGGAGTTTCGGGATCGTAGCGGTGGCAAAAATAGAGATCCACGTAATCCGTGCCAATGCGCTGCAATGATTTATCAATGGACTCCATAATGTGCTTGCGCGATAACCCCCGGTCGTTCACGTCATCGCTCATCGGCCAGAATACTTTGGTCGAAATGACCAGGCGATGGCGCGGGAATTGCTTGAGAATGGCGCCCATCATCTTTTCGGCCTCGCCGTTGGCGTAAATGTCGGCGATGTCGAAAAAGTTGACGCCGCGTTCAAAAGCTTTCACCATAATCTGGCGCGCGATGTCTAGGTCTTGCACGCTGCCGCCGAACGTCGTCCAGCCGCCCAGGCTGAGCGTGCTGACCTTCAAGCCTGAATTGCCTAATCGCCGGTATTCCATTTTCAACTCCTTTTTGATCTGAACTTAACCGTGCGCGGCTTGCCGGCGAGCCAGTTCTGCCTCGGCTATGGCCAGCTTGGCCCGGACAAGTTCTGCCTTTGCCTCCGCCACAGCAATGGCGTGTTGCGCTTCGGCTTGAATCCCTTCCAACTGCATCTGAGCTTTGGCCTTTGCTGCCTCGGCCTCAAGTTTTACGCTATACAAGCTGGCCTCAGCGTTATAGGCGCGCTCGGCCCACTGGGTGATTTCGCGCAGCGCCTCGTTTTCAGTTAATAGCGTCACCTTGTACTCTTCACCAGTCCCGCCGGTAGATAGCGCCGCATCACGTACAGTCGCCGCAAGCCTGTCAGTCAACGTTAAAAGTGCTTGCGGATCGGCCATCACAGCATCCAACGCCGCCAGGGCGTTTTCGCCCGCATCAATTTGCATGATTAGGCGCCGCATACCTTCACCTCGATTCACCCACAACACTCGCCCGCCCACTAAAGACCTGACATCTCTTTTCCCTTAATTGCAGAACTAGTTTATCATGGATTGCGCAAACATACCAAGCGCAGCGAGACTCGCCGCCGAGGCGCAGAGAAATCTGGAAGCGACCTATCTTTCTGGCAAGCAGCGGGATAGCGGGCGCTGAGGGCGCTGCCTTGTCCACTTGCGTGGTAAGCAAAAAGCTATTAGAATAACTCTAGCCTGAGGTCAAATCTATGACAGAAGTATTGGCAGAATCCAGCACGCTGGCGGGGCTGTTGAGCGAGGCATCCAAGCCCGAAGAACTGGGCATTCCCCTGTCGCTGGTCACCGACTTGATGTTTCGCCTGATGCTCAACGAGGGAGACACTAGCCTGAGCCACTTTACCGAGGTTCTTTGCCTGCACGCCGGAGTGGCCGATACGCTGTTGGCGCAAATGCAACAAGACCACCTGGTAGAGGTGGCAAAAGCAGCCAGCATGCGATTGGGCTACACGTACCGGTTGACCGAAGAGGGCCTCAAGCGCGCCCGCGACGCCCTGGCGCGCTCACAATACGTTGGGCCTGCCCCTATAGATATCGAACTTTACACTCAAGTCATTCTCCTCCAAACCAGCTTTAGAAAGCGCTTTACGCCGGACGTCGTCGAACAAGCCCTGGGGCACCTGGTTTTGCCGGACAATTTTCACCGCCGCATCGGCCCGGCCATCAATTCGGGTACATCGTTGTTTTTGTACGGTCCGCCCGGAAATGGCAAGACGACAATCGCCGAGGCAATCGCCAAGCTGCTGGCAGGCAGCGATCCTATCTGGCTGCCATACGCGCTCACGACAGGAGGGCAAATCATCCGGTTTTACGACCCGGTGATTCACATCCCTGCCAGGTTTGAAAGTGAAGGCGAGCATGCGGAGGGAGAAAAGGCCAGGCTTCCCCAAACGAGGACACTCACAATGGGCGGCGTCAAGATACGGGTGGACAAGCGATGGGGATGTTTTCAGAGGCCATCGGTGATTGTGGGCGGCGAGCTGACGATGGAGGCGCTAGAGCTGCGCTACGATGCAATCAACAACACTTACGAAGCGCCCTTGCAGCTAAAAGCCAACGGCGGCATGTTTCTGATTGACGATTTTGGGCGCCAGCGAATCAGCCCTCAAGAATTGCTGAACCGGTGGATCGTGCCGCTGGAGAGCGGGGTTGATTTTCAACGCCTGCAGACGGGGCAAACGCTAGAGTTGCCCTTTAAGCAGTTGATCGTGTTTTCCACCAACCTGGATCCCAGCCACCTGGTGGACGCAGCCTTTTTGCGGCGCATCCAGATGAAGGTAGAAGTGGGCAGCCCCAACGAAAAAATGTTTTACCAGATTTTTGCCCGGATGTGCCAAATCTACAAGATGCCCTTTGATCAAAAGAGCTTTGTGCACCTGCTGCAACAATGGTACCGGGAGCCCAAGCGGCAAATGCAATCCGTCCACCCGCGCGATATTATCAAGATGCTCATATCGCTGTGCGAATACGAGGGCGTGGCGCCGCACATGACGCCAGAATTGATTGACGAAGCGTGCCAGTGCTATTTTGTGGGGCAGCAGTGAGGGAGAGGCCAGTTCATTGCGCCGAATCTGAGCGGGGCAGGAAGTAAAAGCTCGGCTGGCCGTCGGCGGGCAGGAAATAGAAAGCCAAGGATGCAGCGTCACCGGCAAACGCTTCAGCCTCGCCGGAAATTTGACCCACCTGGGCATAGAGTTGATTCACCAACTCCTCCATGACGCGTGGGTTGAGAACGTCACCCAAGCGCAGCGCAGCGGGCGCGCGGCAGGCGTCTCGCTCTTGGTCATGGATGGTCATGATAGGGTCCTATCTCGACATTTTCCAGCACAGCCAAGGCGTCGGGGGTCAGCACCGCGCAGGAAAAGTACAAAGTCAGCAGGTAGGAAGCAATAGCTTTGTTGACGCCCATAAAACGCGCGGACAGGCCGGGCAGCAGCTCGCCCGGCAAACCTGTCTTGTGCAAGCCCACCACGCCCTGCTCTTTTTCGCCCACTCGCATCAACAGGATGTGAGTAGTAGACCGCCCACCCATCTCTAGCTTGTTGGTGGGAACAAGCGGGACTCCTCGCCAGGTGAGGAAAGGACAGCCAAACATCATCACTGTGGGCGGGCAGAGGCCGCGCCGCGTACATTCCCGCCCGAATGCGGCGATGGCGGCAGGGTGGGCCAAAAAGAAAGCCGGCTTTTTCCACACGAGCGAGACAAGCTCATCCATGTCATCGGGCGTCGGAACCCCGTAGCGCGGCTGAATGCGCATCGAGGCATCGGCCGCGTTAAGGAGGCCAAAATCGTCGTTGTTAACGATCTCCCATTCTTGCTGTTCCTTGATGCTTTCGACCGTCAAGCGCATCTGCTCGCGCAGTTGATCCTCAGGGTCATTGTAGAGGTCGGAGACGCCGGTGCGAACACACAAGACGGTCTGCACGACACTGAGGGGATATTCGCGCGGTTCCCCTTCATAGTCCACAAATATTCCGGGCAGCTCCGGCTCGCCCTCATCCGCCTCGATTTCGATATCCTTTTCTCCATGCTCGCTGACCTGGGTTTTGCGCGCCAGGTGCTCTTTGGCAACCCGATCAAAATCGGCGCGCAAGCGGGGGGACTGGTCGAGGATCGCTTCAAAGTCAGTTCGCGTCAGTGTGAGCAAGAGGCACGCGGTCAGGGTTTGGGCCGTGGCGATGCGGGGTATACCTTTGAGCAGCGCGATTTCGCCAAAATAATCGCCGGCCGCCCTGACCGCCAGGCGCAAGCTTTCACCCAAAGGGCCAGTGGTGAGTATTTCAACCTTGCCGCGCGCGACGATGTAGAATTTGTCGCCGGTCTCGCCCTCGGTCAGGATCGTTTCGCCCGACCTGTGCTCTTCGCTGACGAGGCGTTCGGCAATAGACTTGAGAAGGGCTCTATCGGCATCGAGGAACATCGGGATGGCGCGCAGATCGTCCGGCGCGACGACGGCGCGCTCGCCTTGAAAATTGATGCGAATTTTTCTTCCTCTAAGGGCTACTTTGGCCTGGTGGACCCGGTAGGCATCGGATTCGACCTGCACCCACGGCAGCAGCTTGAGGAGCCAACGCGGTGAGATGGCTGCCATCTGGGGAACGGCCTTGGCGGCTGTTGTACCGAGGCTGCGCGTTGGATTTTTATGATCATGATTGTCGCCGGACGTTTCCGACATCAAGGACCTCCTGTGTCGTCACAAATCACGTTGGCCGAGATACTCGTACACCGCAGGGTCATGATACACTATTATTTCCTTTTTCGCCACGTTGGAAGGGGGCAAGATCATTAGTGTCAACTTTAGCACGGTGAGCTTGACTTCGGCGAGCTCAGTCGAGCCGTCGAACCGTGCGCGGAGGGCATCCTTCGACAGGCTCAGGATGCCTAAAGTTGACACCAATGTTGACGCTATCGGCGCTATTCCGCCAGCCGCCCTTGCAAGCCGGAATAACGCTGGGCAATTTTGTTGTTGCGGACAGCCATAGCCAGCGCCTTTTTGCTGCCCACCAAAACCACCAGCCACCTGGCGCGCGTGATCCCGGTATACACCAGATTGCGTTGAAGCATCATGTAATGCTGGGTGAGCAAAGGCATGACGACGGCGGGGTATTCCGAGCCTTGCGCTTTGTGGATGGAGGCCGCGTACGCCAATACCAACTCGTCGTTATCGGCCCAATCATATTCTACAGGTCGTTCGTCAATCGTCACCGTCAACGTTTGCTCTTCGGCGTCAATGCGGGTCACCGTGCCCACGTCGCCGTTGAACACGTCGCGCTCGTAATCGTTGCGAATCTGCATTACCCGGTCGCCCACGCGGAACGTCACCGCCCCAAAGCGCCGCTCGGGCTTGTGGGGTGACGGCGGGTTGAGCGCCGATTGCATCAAGGCGTTGAGGTTACCCACGCCGGCCGCGCCGCGATGCATCGGGCTGAGCACCATGATGTCTTGAGGCTTTAATCCAAACTTGCGCGGCATGCGGTTTTGCACCAGGTCAACGACGAGTTCCGCCGCCTTGTCGGGATCGTCCTCCACAAAGAAAAAGAAATCGCGCGCGCCGTGGGGCAAAAGTGGAAATTGCCCCTGGTTGACGCGGTGCGCGTTGGTGATGATCAGGCTGTCTTGCGCCTGCCGAAAGATCACGTCCAGCCGGATGACAGCAGCGCGCCCCGAGTTAATCACGTCACGCAGCACGTCGCCCGCGCCCACCGAGGGGAGTTGGTCTACATCGCCCACCAGCAGCAGGTGCGCCGACGGCGGCAAAGCTTTGAACAAATTGTTCGCCAGCAGCACGTCGAGCATGCTCACTTCGTCGGCCACCAGCACATCAACTGGCAAGGGATTGTTGGGATTGCGCTTGAAACCTTCTTGGGGACTATACTCGAGCAGGCGGTGGATCGTCTTGGCCGGGCGTCCGGTCGCTTCAGACAGCCGCTTGGCGGCGCGGCCAGTGGGGCTGCACAATGCATACGTCACTTTTTTGGCGTCGCACAGATCGAGGACGGCGCGCAGCGAGGTGGTCTTGCCGGTGCCCGGTCCGCCCGTGAGCACCGTCACCTTGTTCGTCAACGCGGCGCGCACGGCCTGGCGCTGCTGCTCGGTCAACTCGACGCCGGATTTGGACGCGGCATAAGCAAAGGCCTTGTCCCAGTCCACCTGTTGAAACACCCGCACCCCCGCCCCCGGCGCGTCCATAATCGCCTTCAGCCGGTTGGCCGCGCCGACCTCGCCATAATACATCGGGGTGAGATACACAGCGCGTTCTTCGCGTACTTGGCCGCTGGCAGCTGACCGCTGACCGCTCTCCGTTTCGTACACGACTGTTTCAACCTTGACCTGGTCTGCGGCCTGCAAGCGCGGGATTTCCGGCTCGACTTTTTCCGATGGCACTTCCAGCAGTTTCGTCGCTTCCTCAACCAACATCTCTTGCGGCGCGTACACGTGGCCTTCTTCGGTCAACTGGCTGAGGGTATAGGCAATACCCGCGCCGATGCGGGCGGGGCTATCGTGCGGCAAGCCCAGCTCGCGCGCGATTTTATCGGCGGTCTTGAATCCCACACCGTAAATATCTTGCGCCAGCCGGTAAGGGTCATTCTTGACAACTGCAATGGATGTATCACCGTACTGCTTGTAGATCTTCACGGCCAGCGTCGTGGTGACGCCGTGGCTCTGCAAAAACACCATGATGTCTTTGATGACCTTTTGCTGCTCCCACGCCTGGGCGATGCGCTCTACGCGCCACTTGCCAATGCCCAACACCTCGCGCAGTTTTTCGGGGTGCTGCTCCAACACATCCAGCGTTTGCAGGCCAAATTTTTTCACGATGCGCCCGGCCATCACCGGCCCCACGCCCTTGATCAGGCCGGAGCCGAGATACTTTTTCAACCCCTCAATCGTCGCCGGCAGCACTTGCTGGCACGTTTCTGCCTTGAACTGTCGCCCGTACTCGGCGTGGCGCGTCCACTGGCCGGTGAGCTTGAGGCTTTCACCGGGCTGCACCTGGGGCAGATGCCCAATCACCGTCACCAGATCGGCATAGCCGCGCGCGCGCAAGCGCAAGACGGTGTAGCCATCCTCGCTGGCGTACGTGATTCGTTCGACCAGTCCTTCGAGAGAGTCAGCCATAAGTCAAGAAGGTGAGCTTTTAATCAGCGGCAGATAAACGCGCCTTCCTCCCACCAGCAGTCTGACTGCAGTTGAGCGCGCCAGGCCGCCCCCGCTAGCAGTGATGGGAATAGTATAACACACGCCCGGGACCAGCAGCGTGCCGGGGTGCGCATCGGTCACTGTGAGCGTGGCGCTCACTCCCGACGCAAGGACAACCGGATCGAGCGCGATAGTCAAGCTGGGCACAGAGCCGACGGTCAAGGTAACAACGTGCGACAAATCGGGCGGCTGCAGGCTCAGGCTGTATCGCGCCGTCCCGCCTGGCTGGATGGTTTGTGCCGGCGGCTCGGCGAGCAGCACAAAGCCGACCTCGTAACGCCCGATGTCATAGGCCACACCCAACCGCGTATCGCTCACGCCAAATTCGTCTAGCAGCGCCGTCAGCGAAGCGGGCAGCGCGCTCGCGCCGCGATCAATCGCGTTGACGCTGGATGCGGTGAGATGGAAATCGGGCCGCGAGCCGTCCCACAGATCGTGGTCTGCCAGAACATAATTCCACAAGACCGGATCGCCTTCTACGCCATGATCTTCCCAGGCTGTATTGGCCTGAACGTCGGCCAAAGTCTGGTAGGGCGTCCACGTGCTGGGCGAGCGGGTCGAGACCACCATGTCGCCCGCTTCCCAAAAACCACCGTTCTCGTAAGACCGCCAGCCATTGTTAAAGTACAGGTTGTGATCAAGCGTCACGTTGTCAAAAGTTGTGTCCGCGCCGGAGGCCAGAATGCCATAGCCTTCGTTGTTGATGACGATATTGTTCACGATCTGAGTGTTGACGTTGCCGTGCGTGTCGTACTGGTTGCCGCCCAGGCTAAAGCCGTAAAGCGAGTTGGCCGCCACATTGTTATAGTACACAATCTCGCCATCTCGCCACACGCCATACAGCAGGTAACCGAGATAGGCATTGTTGTAGGCAATGTTGCGATAAGCGTGCAGCCCGCTGGCGTGATCCACGAACAAGCCGTAAGCGCCCATGCCGCGCACCTGGCTGCTGGAACCGCCGCTGTAGCGCACGCGCTTTTCGGAAATGTACGACCAGCCATAAGTATCGCGGAACACATTGCCGGTGATGAGGACGTTGCGAAAGACGTGATTATCCGGCGGGGCGCCCCAGAATTTTAGCCCGCCGCAGTCCGTGCCCAACTGGCAGGCCCGCTCGAAAAGATTGTCTTTGACCAAAATGTCACCGGTCTTGATTTCGGCGGGGCTAAAGCCATAGGTCTTGGAAGACTGGATGACGGATTTGGAAAACTGGACGCCGTTGTGGGCGATGTGATGGACGTGATTGTTTTCAAAGCGCAGTTTGTTGGCAAAGCCGAATGATAGCCCTACGGCAGTATCGCCATCCGAGCGAAAGCCCAGGTGGTGCAGCTCGTTGTTGCGGATGACGGTGTTCAGCACGCCGGAACGGGTGAAGGAATCGGCGGCGGCGCTGTTTTCCCACCAGTCAATCAGGCGGATGCCATGCGTGTCTGCATAGGCGACCTCAGAATCCTCCAACGTAAACCCATCAATCACGTTGGCGGGCGGCGAATCGGCCCGCACGCTCTGCTCGATATACACTCCCCAGTTGGCATAGCGCAGCGCGGCGTTGCGCACGGTGTTGTGATACGACTTGTGCGTTGTCCAGTTCGCCTGGTACACCGCGCTCCCGTTAACCAGCTCGATGGTCAACCCATCCAACGTGGTGTAGGAGCGATTTTGAAGGCTAAAGCCGTTTTCGCGCCGCGAGATTTCAATGTTTTGCTCCGCCGGGTTTCCGGGCGTGGGCGGCCACACGTAAAACCTGCCGCTCGCCGCGTCGTACCACCATTCGCCGGGGCTGTCGAGCAGGCGCGGCTTGCCCTCCACGTAATACTTTGTCCCCCAGCCCAGGCCGGGGTTGCCCGTGCCGCCGTCGTGCTCACAGACGCGATCCACCGTGATGCGCCCGTTGGCCACATCGTGGGCGGTGATGGTGCGGCGATAGGTATAATGGCCCTGGAGCGTGTCCATAGCCACCAACGTCGCGCCGGTCAAATCGCCAAGCGTGCTCAGGTTGCCAGCCTCGATGCCGGCTGGCTCTGTGTCATTCGCGCGGTCGGTGAGTTGCGTCATGGAGCGCTGCGGCAAATCGCAATTGTGGTCAGAATTGGTAGCGGGGTCGCACGCAGCGGGACTCGAACCGCCCTCGGCCGCCCACCAGAACTCGTGCGTTTTCCATTCGGTAGCAACTTGCCAATCGGGCTCGCGCGCCAGCGGCAGCCGGACTAGCTCCCCCGCTAGCCCCCCCTTTGTCCCCCCTGCTTGCGGGGGGGATAGAAGAGGGGGAATCAACTGGACCACAAAGCGCGGCGCTTTGCTCAAATTCCAGGCGGACAGGTCGGCGTAATAGATTTGGGTTGGGTCAACACCGGCAGGCAAGCCGATGGTGTTGACCGTGAGTTGCGTCCACGCCAGCGACGACGAAGGCTCCGAGCCGCGAATGACGGCGGTGCCAGGGCCATTTTCGGCGCGATAGGTCACCCCTTCAGCCGCTGTGCCGTCCAGGAAAGGCGCAACTGTCTCGCGGTAAACGCCGGGCAAAATATGCACGGTTGTGCCGGGGCCTGCAATATCGGCCGCTTTTTGAATTGTTCGAAAAGCCGTGGCCTGGCTCAGGCCATCGTTGTCATCATCTCCGCCGTTGGCATTTACCCACACCTCGTCCACACGCGGAATCTGAAAAGTCACGTCGTCCAGGCGGATCGAGCCGCTGGGGGTCGTGTCGGAATTTTCGCTTACCTTGCCCAACTCGATCACGTCGCCGGAAGGATCGGTATGGACGACGTCGGCGGTATATTGGCGCACGAGCACATCGTTGACCCACACCGCCACCCACGTATCAATGCGATAGCCCAGCGTGATCTTTTGCCAGCCGTCCGCCAGGGCGAACTGGCCGTTCTCGTAATCGTAAAAATAGCCGCTGGCTTTGGGCCAGGCCAGGTAGCCCTGGTAGCCCTGTCCGTCCGGGTTGCGCACGCAGAACTCGACCAGCGGCGGCCACCAATCGTCGTATGAGCTGCGAAATCGGGCCACGCGCAGCGAGCTGCCCGGCGGCCAATAGTTGGGCGAAGGTTCGGGCAGCGCGACGCCGTTGGGATTGAACCAGAAGGTAAGATAACCTTCTACTGCAAAAGCGACGCTAGACTGGTAGATATAGGCCTCGTCCGAGTTGACGGCGACCGATAGCCCGGTGGAACCGTTGTATCCGCCGCCGGGCGCCAGGCTCAGGCTGCCAGGCGCGACGCTTTGCCAGGCCGCCAGCGAGCCGCTTTCAAAATTTTCAGATACAATATCCCACACCGGCGGGATAACGCCATCTGCGCCGGGATCGGCCAGCGTGATCGGCCCCAACGGCGCGACGCCAATTGCCAATGCCAGGCCGCAGACCAGATTGGTCAATATCGTCGCCTTATGACGGAATCCAGTTTTTCTCACATCGCCTCCTGTCATTTGAGCACGAGCGGCAAATAAGCCAAATGATTCGTTGGCATCACGCGCACCGTATCCGTCAGGAATGAGGGGCTGGTGCTGAGCGTGACAGTATACCAGACGTAATTGGTCAAGCCGGTTAGCGTGTAGGCGCGCGTGGAGCTGAGGATGCCAGTGATGGGCAGATACACTGTGCCGGTCTGGCTGGCATAATCCACTTGCCACGTGCTGGTCGCGGGCAGAGTGATACTGACGCTCCAATTGAGATAGATAGCTTGGTTGGCCGGCGCGCCGCGCAGCGTCAGTGTGGGGGCAAATTCGTACGCGCCTATATCCACCGCAACCCCAGCGGGGCGCTTGACGCCGGCGATGTCGCTCTGCGGGGCAGCGTAGCCTGCAAATTCTGCCAGGCCCGCATCCACAGCGCCAGCCTCGGGCCTGAGCCGATAGTCGGCAGAGGTTATGTCGGCAAACAAATCCGCAGGCCGTGCCATGAACGAGCCAGCGTCGTAGCCCAATTGTTGCCACTCTTGCAGTGTGAGGATGGTATCGCTGCGGTCGGGCGTAAAGCGATCAACGACGGCATTGTGGGCGCTGGCAAACCCGGCGTAGGATCCATCTAGCACGATCACCTCGTCGCCCGCCATCACGACGTCGGCGGCATGCTGCAAGGTCGCCCAGGGCAAATCCATAGTACCAGGATTGCTGTCACTTCCACCGGGGGCAACATAGTACACATGCGCGCCTGGCGTGGCAGGGAAGCAAGTTGAAAGTGCGGACAAAATTGCGGCGCTGGTTGTTCCACTCGACGCTGATAACAAAATCAGCGTGAGAATTATCAAGAACCCGGCTTTCATCCCTCATCATCCTTTATGGAGTGATTGACAACAATTTGACCGCTGTCTTTCTAGCGCTTGTGAACCAGTGGCAGGTAGAGGCCATGGCCATTGACGATGACAACTGCCTGCCTGGACAATACGTTGCCCAGGCCATCGTCCATCAACACAGGACTGATAATCGTCACAGTATCGGTGATTCCCATATTTACAGTAGCATCATAGGTAATGGTCACATACCCCCCGGTGGCCACGGCCCCCGTCCAGGTGATCACCCCGCTTGCATGGCTATAACTGCCTGACGATGCCCACAGGTTCCCCTGGTACGTCGTCTCGACCGGCAGGGTGCCGGTGATGTGGGCGCCGAGCAGGGTCCGACCGGGGTTGTTAAGCCGGATGATATAGGTGAACGTGTCGCCGGGGCCAAGTAGAGCGGGGAGCACGCCCACCTGCGAGGGGTGAAGCGAGCCTTGCGGGATATGCCCGGTGCGCTGATAGTTCCCGCGCCCCGTGCCCCACAAGACGCGCGCGCTGGCCGTGCCGGGCAGGTCGTAGGCCACAAAACCCGAATGGGCGGTATTGAGCACCACCTCCAGGTCGGCGTCGGCGTCAATGTTTGCCAGTGTGGGAGCCGCCAGCGCGCCGTTCCAGTCCGGGCTGCCATAGGCTGCGGGCAGGGCCGCCTCGTGTATCACATTCCCCTCATAGTCCAAGATATGCAGCTTGCCGGTTTGGTTGGAGCCTTTTTGCACCCACGAAGCAAAGATGACCTCGGCGCGGCCATCATTGTCCAGGTCGGCCACGGACGGCTCTGAAGCAAAGCGATAGATGCCCCCGGTGTAGACGGCGTAAGGCCAGTTGCCGTGCTCGGTCTTGTCGAGCCAGTAGGCGTGGACGCGGCCATCATACGAAGGGTAGAGAATCTCTAGCAGGCCATCGCCGTCCAGGTCGGCGCTCACCGGGTTAGACATGTTGCTCTCGATGACGTCGTAATCCTCGATCAGCGGGGCGGCCTGGGCATCGGGGACTGGGATAGCGGTCCAATCGAACCCATTGGCGCTCCAACGGGTGCGGTCGGCGTTAAAGATAAAGGGCATCTCGTACAAACTCGTGTAGGGGTTAGTGCCGCAGTTGTAAATGTTGCCCATAGCAATGACTTCCAGCACGCCGTCGCCGTTGACGTCCACCGCGTTGGCGGGCGTATGGGCAAAGTTCGGGCGATGCTCGGTGCCGCAGTAGGCATAGCCTCGCAAGTCAACCGCGTGATCCACGTGAACGCCCACCTCGCCCCAGGCTTTGTCGCCGTACATCGAGTGGGCCGGGAGCTGAACGCCGTCTGGCTTGTAGGCGCAGATGTAATGCACATCAGAAGGCACGACGATCTCACCTATCCCGTCGCCGTCCAAATCGCCAACGGCAGCGTTGTCGTTATAGACGCCCCAGGCGTAACCGCTGTCGTTGCTCAACTGCGGCCAGCCCGCGCGGAGCGCACCGTCGTGTTCATAGATCCAGGTGTTGACCTTGCTGCCCACCGCGGCGGTGACAATGATTTCCATCGTCCCATCGTTATCCAGGTCGTAAACCGAAAGGCCGCGCAACTCGTTGGAAGCGGGCTGCCGCGTCCAGACAACATCGCCCGCGTGGTTGAGGACGTTCAGATAGCCGCCCCCTTGCGCCGTGACAATCTCCAGGTCGCCGTCGTTATCCAGATCGGCCACGACGACGCCGGGCCAGGCACGGCTGCCGGGCGTGTCTATGCTCCGCTGAACGGAACCATCCTCGCCGTTGAGAATAAAGATGGTGTATGCGCCGGCAATGACCTCTGCGGTCCCATCGCCGTCCAGGTCGGCCACAGCCGGGGACGAGTACCAGCTGGTCTCGCACCAAGAACTGTAGCAGCCACCGTGCTGCCACTTGAGCACCGGGGTCTGGATGGCCTGAAGTCGGGCCGCGTGGGCATTGGGCTGTCGCCCGTTTCCCGGCAATGAAAAGAACAAAAAGAGGAAAATCAAAGGCAGGCATTTGCTTCTCATTGGACATTCTCCTTACTCAAGCTCCCATTGGGCAATTGTCAATGCGTCCTCAACACAAGCGGCAGATAAATCAGGTGGTCGGTCGGCGTCACCGTCACCGCGTCGCTCAAGAAAACTGCGCTGCCCGTCAGGGCGCTGAGTGTGACGGTGTAGGGCACATAGTTCGTCAACCCGGTGAGGGTGTAAGCGCGGGTGGAACTGATGATGCCGGCGATGGGCGGGTAGGCAGTGCCGCCCTGGCTGGCATAGTCAATTGTCCAGGTAGCACTCACCGGCAAGGTGGCGTTGACTTCCCACGTTAAGTGGATGGCGCGGCTGGCTGGCGCGCCGCGCAGCGTCAGCTCAGCGGGCGCAGGCGCGATTTGAAAAACGTGGATCAGCGGTTCTTCCTGGTTGTATTCATAGATGTATAACAGGCCGCGGGCGCGGTCATAAGCTGCGCCGCGCAGGGTGGCCTGCTCGGTGAAAAAATATTCGCTCACGTCGAGCATGGCATAAGGCTGCGGCTCGTGCGCCGCCTTGTGTCCGGCGGCAACCGCCGCCAGGTCATCCGGATCGTAACACATGAATACCGGCCAATCCAGCGAGGGAGTATACCCGCCGGAGTAGGATACTTCGCCGGTGCTCTTGTTGCCAATCAGCATCACGGCTGTTTTGCCGCCTTGGATGATCCATGCCCCGCCATGGAACTGGTCTACCACCTCGCGCCCATCCTGGGTGTTGACGCCGGTTGCCTGGCCGTATTCCACCAGTGTCGTGTAGCTCAACTCGGCCTCGAAGGGTGGCGGATTGCCATCTTGCCAGGGGCCGATGGCGAACATGGCGGTGCCAAAGCCATTATAGGCCCCGCTGCGCGTGCCGCCAGTGAGCAGCATTTTGCCGCCTGTGTATTGGTCGGCCCACGCTTGGGGAATGTCGAACAAATAAAAGACAGTGCTGTAATAAGGTGGATGCCCATCGGCGTCGCCCACGTACCACCAGCCTTGAGTCTGAGGGTCGTTCAGCGTCAGTTCGCTGGCGCTGTGCGAAGGGATTTTGCTCCAGTTATAATTGCTGCCCCAGATATAGTACAGCTTGTCGCTGGCCTGGCTGCCCTGCCGGGGCAAATAAGCCATGCCACCAATGGGGATAGACAAATCTTGGCGGTCGAACGTGTCCACCCGGGTGAACGGCTGCAGCGTGGCGGCGGTGTTTAAATCATCCATATCTTTGTCATAGGAAATCACAGGCGCCGGGATGCTGATTTCCGACACGGCCCAATCGTAGACGTGCCCGCGCCCGAAAAGCGAACCCGGGTAGCCATCGGCAGACCCGCCGGGATCCCCTTGCGGATAGTAAGCCAGTCCGTAGCCGCCATATCCCCAGCGGCCATACTCCAGGTCCCCAGAAGGGCCGGGAAGCTTGAAAGCGCCCTTGTACACAATGTCTGTAAATGGATTGAGGAGAGTATTACTGTGTTGAAAAGGCAAGGTGGCGGCCATCACCGTGGGCGAGTGCTCGCTTTCGTTGCCGTGCTCGTCAACCGCGGTCACGTTGAAGGAATAGGCAGTGGCCGGCGTGAGCAGCGAGACGGTGTAGACGTTGGTCTGGTAACCAGGCGGAGTGTAGTAGGTTTCCTGGGAAACGCCAATCACAAAATCGCGCTGGTCGTAGATGCGATACTTGACAACCGCCACGTTATCGGTGGAATGGTCCCAACGCAGGCGGATTTTGGAATCTGAAAGGACGGTGGCTTGCAGGTTTTGCGGCGTGGTGGGAGGTGTGACATCGTCGAGCGCGGCAGGTGAACAGGTGATTTCGGACGTGGGATTGCCGCACTCGATATACCCCTGGCCTGAATTGACGCTCAGGTCAATCTCTACGCGGTTGGACGGGGTGGTGAATGTGCCATCGCGGCGGCGGCATTCGGCGCCGCCGGCCGAGGGCGCTGGGTTGTTGCACACGTGGATTCGCTGCCGGGCGCCCCAGCCCTCGGCGTCTCGGCAGCCTTTGGTGCATGGCGTCCAATACCAATAACTCCAGCCGCCATCCGCCAGTGCGGCGCCGGGCAACTGTTCTACCAAGATGGGATACAAAGCAGCGGACTGCGCTTGCGACTGTCGTAAAACCAGCGGCAGGTAAATCTGAATATCAGTCGGCATCACTCGCACCGTGTCAGTCAGGAAGGGCGTATTGTTCAACATTGCGTTGAGCGCGACGGTGTACCAGACGTAATTGGTCAATCCTGTCAGCGTATAGGCGCGGACGGCGTTGGTGATGCCAGTGATGGGAAGGTAGGCCGTGCCGGCCTGGCTGGCATGGTCAATCCGCCAGGTGCTGGTTAAGGGCAGGGTAAAGTTGACATTCCAGTTCAGATAGATGGTCCCAGATCCAGGAATTCCACTCAAAGCCAGCGCCGGGGTAAATTCGTAAGCGCCAATGTCGTACCCGGCGCCCTGGGGGCGTGGGGTACCCTCCAGGTCAGTTGTCACGCCCACATTCAAACCGGCGTCAATGGCCGGACTGCCCGCTCGAATATGATAGTCATCGGCGGCCGGGTTAACAAAAAGCGGATCAATGTTCACCAAATCATTCGGGAAATCCCCGGGATCAATAGAACCATCGGTCTGGTACAGAATGTTGTGGCTGCCTTTAACCGAGCCGCCGCTCGACGCCCAATAGTTCGAGCCGGCATTGTAAAAGATATTGTTCCTCACCACGCCGGTAGCGCCGTCGCGGAACCCAATGCCATGATATTGGATATCTGCGAAAACATTGTGCATCGCGGTGACGTTTTGGATCTGGTGGACGCACAATCCCCAGGCGCCGCCGTGAGCAAAAATATTGTTGCGAAAGATGAGATCAGAAATGTCGCGATAATAAGCGGCTTCGCCCATAAAGCCCTGGTGAAAGTCATAACACACGTTGCCATCGAAAATGACGTGGTGGGCAAACTCGCCGTTGTTGTCAAAGATCTGAAAACAGTCCACGTGCGCGTCGCCGACCTCGTTGAACAGGGTGCCGTGAAAGAAATTGCCGTGGATGACGTGGTTATCTCCAAAAAAACGCGAATAGTCGCAGTCTCCGCCGCCATAGTCGAACAGGCGCTCAACCTCGTTCCCTTCCACCACCCAATCGGATCCAGAGATGCCTAGCCCTGCCTGACTGTGATAAATGCGGTTATGAGCCACGATTGCCCCCACCGAAGTCCCTGAAACAGCGGTGCTTCTGAGGTTGTAGAGATAATTGTCCACCACCTCTACGTGATCGCTAGAGATGAACACACCGTTCCGCTCTGTCCACCCCGTCAGAGATGGGTCGGTGATGATGTTGAACCCTTCCATCCGCAGATAGTGAGCATATCGGGTATAGAATCCCCACATGGTCACAGTGCGCCTGGGCTGAGCTTTGAACGTAATGATCTGGCCGGGCGCTCCCCTCGTTCCGTTCGCAAACGTGATGCGCTCGTTGTACGCACCCGCTTTGACGATCACCGTATCGCCAGCCCAGACCGAATCGGCTGCTTTTTGGATGGTTAGCCAGGGCAAGCTCTCTGTGCCTGGGTTGTCGTCGCTGGCCTGGGGGTGATTTTGGTCAACATAGTAGGTTGCTGGCGTGTAGCTATCTACAAGTAGCCCATCATAGATTGCCAGGTCGTCAATGTAAAACCAGGGAGGGTTTGGCTCGTCGCCGCCGCTCATCATCCCAATGCCGGTGTGGGTGAACATTGCCACCGCGGCGGGGTCGGCGTCGAGAATTTCAATATCGTAATCCACTCCGTCGCCGGCCTTGTCAGCCTTGACGACGATGGATTGGCCGGTGTTGTGGACATAGACTTTGAAGGTACCGGTCACGGCAGAACCGTGCGGGAGGCGGACCAGGCTTTCCGGGTCGGTGTGCAGTTGCACCTCGCTGCCATTCAGTTTTCGATAAATACCAGGCTGATTGCCGAGGCCGACCGAGTAATAGTTGTTTTCGTCCTTATAGAGCACCACGATCCTGCCCGGCGTACTCCAGGTGATGCGTCCATCCAGGCGCACTGTATACTCGTTGCCTGTGATGCGCTGGGTCGTGGCGATTAGCGCCAGCCCCCGGTTCACCCCCAACTGGAAACTGCCATCAATACTGTTCACGCTCGCGCCCCCGCTGACCACGCTCCACGTCAGTCCGTTGGCACCCTGGGCTTGCGTATAGTCGCCATCTTCAAAGTCGTCCTGGTAGAGCAGAGTTTGCAGGGGTGCCGCGGCGCTGGCATACAATGCCAACCCGCCAGATGCTGCCAGCAAGGCTAGCACAAGAGTCAATACAAAAAGCCACCGCATCTTCATATTGCCCTCCTTTTTCTCACTTCATTACCAGCGGCAGATATACGTCCAAATGTGGCCAAACGGCGTTATTAGACAGGCCAGACCACTCGCCTTGCTCGCCTTGCGTCTTGAGGGCAAAGTACACCGTGCCGGCGGTGTAGGGCAGCGCGGCGGTAAACGTGCCCTGCGTCCCTGGCAAAGAGTCGGTCAGCAGCGCCGCGCCGGCCCAGTTGGCTTGGGTAATGGGGGCGGCGGAATAGCGCAGCGTCGTCGTGATGGCGTTCAACGGCGGCGTCCAGCCCAACGTGGCGGCCAGCACACCGGTGCCGGCGATAGCGTTGGTCACGCGCAGGTCGGTCACGGCCTCGGGCGGCGCGCCCAACGGTGAAACAGCGACGTGTAGTGCGCCGCTCAATGTGGTCGTAAAGTAGAGCGTGTGCTCGGCGGTGCTGGTGACATCCCGCACGTCCGCGCCCACGGCGATGCGATAGACGATGTTGCTCAATACTCCCGTGAGCAAATGGCCGCAGACGCCGCTCGTAGTGACGTCGTATTGCACGCCCCCGGTGACGAGCGCGCCATCCATCGCCGCGCTGAACAAGGCCACGCGCTCGCGGCCCGGCTCTTGCACGTGCGCGCCAACCATCTCGCCGCCAGTGGCCGTCACCCGGTTGACGGTAGGCATTGCGCTGGCGTTCGTGCTGGTGATGTACAGCGCGTGCAGAAACACATCGTCGGTCTGCGCCGCGCCCGGCACGACCTCGACGCGCCACAGGCCGGGTTCGGCGTAACCTGTCTCGTAGCCGGATGCGCCGCCGGTGCGGTTCGCGCCGTCCGACCAGTAGCGATAATCCGCGCCGCCGATTTTGCGCAGCGTTTGATTGGCGGGCAGCAGGGTCTGCACAAACAGGCGGCCCGTTCCCGCGTCAACGCGGAACACGTCGTCGCTGCTGGTGAGGATGCCGTTGTCGGCGCTGCCTTGCACTACCGTCTCGGAAGTTGTCTGCGGCTTGTTCGACGAATGGAGCAGCCAGGCTTTTTCGTAAGCGGCATCGGTCGAGCGCACCCGATCAAAGACGAACAGCACATTAGGGCGCAGGTAGACCAGCTCACGCTGCACGATGGATACCTTGGGCGTATTGGAGCCATAGGTGTACGTGGTGGAATTGTAGGCGGGCGTGATATCGGACGCGACATAGTCATAGTTGTCTGTGTGAAAGAACGCGGTGATGTCGCCTGCTTCGTAATGCTTGCCCGCGCCCAGATTGCTCTGGTATTCGGCGAGCGATTGAATGCACTGCGCGCAGCCAGTGTAGGTCTGCACGCGCTGGCCGCCGTCGTTGCTGTTGCCCGCGCTGTAACTGTAGGCGAACGTCTCCCCCGGCTGGCGGACGAGCAGGCTGTTGTGCGCCACGGTGCGGATGTAATACGACTCGCGGTGCGCTGTGCCCCAATCGGCATAGACGCCGCTATCCAGGGCCAGCGGACCGTTGCGCCAGATTTCAAAGTGCCCCTGATCCATGTGCTGGTGGCCGGTGAACCAGTCGCCCGCGCTATAAAAGATGAGCGCCGCGTCGTCGGCCCAATCCGAGCGGAGAGCGACGTATCCCACGGTGTCTCGCCCAAAGATGGCGGCGGTGGGCAGATCGTCAAAGGTCGCTGGCGCCAGCGCGAGATCGAGATTGGTAGGCAGCGCGTAACGGTGAATGCGGTGATACGAGCCTTGCCCGGAGACTAACCCCCAATCGGCCTGGATGATTGCGCCGATTTGCTGGAGGTAGCCGTCGTCATAGGCGCCGGCGATGGCGTCGGTGTAGGGGCGGTGCTGGTTGCTGGTCTCGGGGCGCGACGAAGGCATGTCGCCCTGGCGCGTCCAACTGTGTTTAGTCTGATCGCCGTAGGGCGGCAGGAGGTGGTAGAGGTGAAAGTATCCCATCTGGCGCAGCCAGTCGCCTTCCCGGTAGCGGATGGCGTCATAGATGTCGGCGTAGGTCGCGTCGTCCTGCTGCACCGCCGAGCGCCAGGCGCGCACGGCGTCAATCACATATTGGCCGGGCGGGTCGCTGGAGAAAAAGTGCGAACGGAAATAGCTGATGCCTTCGGGCCACGCGCCGTCGGTGTATTGATAGGCGTCCAGGGCATTGTCGCGGAACAGGCGTTGGGCCGCCTCGAGCAGCGCAGCCCTGCGCGCGTCGTGATCGAGCGAGAGCGCCGCCAGCGCCAGCGCGGACGCATCGGACGTGTAGCCGTGCCAGAAATGCGGGCCGTTCGTGCCCAGCGTATCCGAGATGGCGACGGCGCAGTCGGCCAGCCGGTCTTCAATGATATCCTTGGTGGCCTGGCTCCCGATGGAGTTGTACACCCAATCATAAGCCAGCGCATAGCCGCCCACGTTCGAACGTTCGTAGCTGCAATTGAACGAGTCGCTTTGCAGGCGGCTGACCACGTTGGCCGCGGCGCTCGCGTCGTCGTGCAGCAAATAGTCCATGGCCCAATCATCCACGTGGCTCTGGTCGCCGATGTTGGCGCACTGATTTTGAAACGCGGGATCGGCGCAGCGCGCTTGCATCTGCGCGACGCTGAGGCCCCGGTAGCCGCCGACGATGAGGCGCGGATGGCCGGGGTAGACCATAACTTGCGCGGCGTCGGCGGGGTGGGCCACCGACTCGATCGCCAGGAAAGCGAACAGGCAAACAAAAAGCGTGAGCAAACATCTGACGCGCATAGTAGCCTCCAATTGTTTTACCGGCAAATCAAGGGCAGATATACAAACCGATCAGTAGGCATGGCGCGCACCGTATCCGTGAGAAAGGATGTGCTCCCCAGCGTCGCGTTGAGTGTGACCGTATACCACGTATAGTTAGTCAGCCCGGTGAGGGTATAGGCGCGAACGGTGTTGGTGATACCAGTGATGGGAAGATAAGCCGTGCCAGTCTGGCCGTGGTACTCGATGCGCCAGGTGCTCGTCATTGGTAGCATGCCCTCCACAGTCCAGTTCAAGTATATCGTCTGATTGCCTGGAATGCCACTAAGGTGCACGGTAGTACCTTCGATGTGGCTGGAGAACACGAGTATCTCGCTCGCCTGCGGGGCCAGCGTAATCGTCAGCGTTCGGTTGGCCCCGGCGCTGAGCGGGTGAGATGTTCCAGCCAGGAGCGCGCTGGCGTTGATAGGCATGGCAGGCAGGCCCAAAGCATTCGCCTGCACCGTAACAGTCACAGTAGCCTCTGCGTCTAGTGTGTTGCGCAGCGTCAAGTGCAGGTCAGGCCAATTGCCAAATCGTTCGATATATACTTGCGCGTTTGAGGTCGAGGCGTAGGTCATTGGCTGCCAACCGGCCACGTTCAATCTGCGGATCAGCGGGATGTATCGCTGGAACAGCGGGCGATCACGGTTGTACAACGTGGGATCATCCCAGTAGCAATCTTCTGACGCATTGTGGCTGAACATGCTGGGATAGATGCCGTAGAACAGGCAGACCTGGAAATAGCGCTCGACCAGCTCATAACTGAGATTGTCAAAGTTGGTATTCATCAACAGGCCATAAGGCCGCTGGTAAGCGAGCGCGCGATGATAGTTGAGCGTAGCGTCGCTATCGGGCGTGAAACTGCCGGTGCGCAGCCAGTCGGTCTCTTTGCCCATAAAGTCGAACAAATCAGCGCCCCACGGCAGGTTCAACAGGATGCCGTTCGCCATCGTGCGCCGGCCAAAATTTTGGTGAACATCCTGCGTCAGCCAGCGCGCAAACTCGGTGGTGGCAAAAACCTCCGGAATGCCGACCCGCCGGTCGGTTGGGCGATATGTCAGCGGCGTGTCCGTCGCTGCAAAATGCGCCGCGCGAAAGTCCAGGTCGGTCGCCTGAGCCAGATAGCTGTCAATATACTCGCCGTCGAGGCCGGGCGTGGTGGTGTAGGTTTGTTGAACCGTCACATTCCAGTCTAGCTTGGCGGCGTTGATTGGATAGGCGGCGTCGGCGATGTCGGGGTCGGGGTTGAGCGTAAAGACGGCGCAGCCGCCCACTCCGCTGCACCACGGCTCTACATCCGGCTCGTAGCGATAACGGCCGGTCTCATCAAAGAACCCCGAACTCAGCGTCGCTTCGGCCCGATCGCGCTGCGTGGTCGAGCCATGTTGATGTTGATCGTGCAGATAGGCCATCACTTGGTCATAGTCGTTCACGTCCACGCTGGTCGTGGTGATCGGCAGCCAGTGCGACCACGGTTCGGAAACGTAGCGAAAAGACAGGATGCCCGCGCCGTCGTCAAAGGCGACCTGGCTCAAGCCGCCCAGCTCGTGGACGCCGATGCCGAAATCCTGCACGTTTGTGATCGGCGAGAGGCTGGAAAAAGCCACCCAGATGCCTTCGTGTTCGGGCGGGATGCGGCGGGTGAATGACTGCGGAAAGCGGTCATAATAGCCCTGCGCCGCCGCGCGAAAGCCGCCGTTTGCCTCAAAGCGGTAGAGGACAAAATCCACCCATGCTCGATTGGGGAATTTGGCCGTCAACGGCGAGAGACCCAGGTCAAAGGCGGCATAGAACTGGCGCGTGGATGGGTTGTACACCAGGCGCAGGGCGCGCGGGCTATCCAGCGGCACGCCCACCGCGAGGCCACCAAAAGGCCCGCTCAAGCCGGCCCACGGATATTTGCTGAGGTGGCCGTTCGCGCCGAGATCGCTGTACCAACCAAAGTTGGCAAACTCTTTCGCGCCGCCGATGACGCGCTCGGCGCGAATGTCGTCGCCCCACGTCCAGTTCGTGGCGCTGACAGGCAAGGCAAAATAGAGCGTGAGCGCGCGGGTGAGGCTGGCCGTGTCTGTCAGTTCGGCGTGGATGGCGATGCGGTCGGCAGTGGCGGTATAGACGGCGCGGAAATCCAGTCCCAAGGCTGGCAGGGTGCTCGTGTGGAAAAAGGCCTGGCCAATCTGGCTGACGCTGCCGCCCACGTGATAATAGTCGCCTTGCGCTGCAACGTCGCGCACGAAAAAGCCGCCCAGGTAGGCGCGGGCCGAATCTTGAATAGGAACGCCGGCTAGATTCACGTTGGTCACAGCGCCGCCGTCGGAGGCCAGCGTCAGGCTCAGGCCGTCGCAGGTCGAAAGCCCCAAATCTGGGCCGTCAAAAGGCAGCGGCGAGGGTGGGGTCGTCGCAACCTGGACGCTGTCAAAATCGGCCACCTCGGCCTGCACCTGGCTCACGCGCAGGTCATCGAACCAGGCCGTGCCCGCGTGTGTGTTGCGCAACAAGCAATAGACGTTGATGGACTCGATTGGTTTGGCGGGGACGATAAAGCGTTCTCGGAATTGCCAGTCGTGCGTGCCGGCGTCAAAGGTGATTGTCTGGCCGTACAATGGCGTGCCATCCACGTAATACACATCGAGGTAAACGCTATAGTCGTTGTCGCTGTCGCCGGTGACGTCTTCGGCTTTGCTCCAGCCACCGAGATAAATCGGCAGGGTCTGCGTTTGATTGAGCGTCACGACCTGATACGCGCCGTGCGATTCGGCGCTGGCCGCATTGATCAGGCGCAGCGCCCGCCCGCCGCCGCGTCCGCCGCTTTCGTCTATGCCGTAACCAGAGCCATAGTGACTCCAACTACTCGCGCTGCCCGGTCCACCATCCTCAAAGCCGGGATTCGCCAATGCATTGGTCGACATGGGCAGCGTGTTGGTGGCAGGCGTGAACACAACCCACGGATCAGCGGAACCGTGCGGGAGGCGAATCAGGCTCTCCGGGTCGGTGTGCAGTTGAACCTGATTCAATATTTGGAAAGGCGCCGCGGTGCTGGCATATAACACCAACCCGCCAGATGTTGCCAGCAAGGCAAGCACAAGAGCCAATACAAAAAGCCATCGAACCTTCATATCACCCTCCTTGCGCGGCGCACCGCTGCCAGCCCCCCCGGAACTGACGGGGCTATATTGTGCCACCTCGCCGCCGTGTCAGTTAAAAATTCATGGGGATGGGGACGTCGGCGTTGGCGGTAAAAGCCTTACTTCATTATCAGCGGCAGATATACGCCCAGATGCGGCCAAAAGGCATTGTTGGACAGGCCCGACCAGGCGCCTTGCGCGTCTTGCGTCTTGAGGGCAAAGTACACCGTGCCGGCGGTGTAGGGCAGCGCGGCGGTAAACGTGCCCTGCGTTCCAGGTAAAGAGTCAGTCAGCAGCGTGGCGCCAGCCCAGTTTGCTTCGGTGAGGGGTGCGTCTGAGTAGCGGATGGTGGTGGTGATGGCCGAGGCCAGCGGCGTCCAGCCCAGCGTGACGGCGAGCACGCCAGTGCCAGCATTCGCCCCAATCACGCGCAGGTCGCTCACCGCAGCGGGCGGCACGTATACTGCCTCAATGTCAAGATAGTTGAGCATCGTGTACTCGTCAAAGATGCCCATCGCCATCGTCAATTTGTTGTCGGCGATGTACACGCTCTTGGTGCGCACCAGGTAGGGGTTGGAGGGCGTCGTCGCCTCGTCGTTGACAAAGCTGACGCCTTCAATATCAACTTTGTGGTGCGAATAGGTCCGGCCTTGCCAGCCGACCGAGACAGTGACGTTGTACTCGCCATTGGGCAGGTCGAACTCGAATGTCTTTTGCCGCCCCCAATCATCATAGATGATGCTGCGCTGGAGCACGTTGGGGCCGCTGTCGAGATACCAGTACATGACGTGCGCCATGTCGCCATACCAGCCATAGCCCAACGAGGTATCGGCCTCGTACTCGTTCCAGCCGATTTTCACGTACGTCTTGCTGTCCACCACCAGAGGGTCCGCCATAGGCTCCCCGGCGGGGTTCTGAAAGTTGATGTAATAATTGCCCGGCGGCCCCTCGGCGCGTGGATGGCCGGGCGGCGGCTGGATGTCGGGGATGGCGGCAATCTCGCCGCCGTTCTTGAGTCCAATCAAGCGCCGCAGATTGTACATAAACTCGCTGTTGCGAGTATAGCTAGTCAGACCAGAGATAATTTTGTTGACCTGGGAATCGGCGGCGTCGGTCACGCCTATTTCTGGCCGTCCCCCGCTCAGCACATAGAGATATTCGTAATCTTCCAGACTGTCGCGCATCAACTCAAAGCGAATCGAGGGCACCAGGCGGTGGCCATTGGAAGCATAAGGAATGGCGTCGTTGCTCTCTGAAGGCGGGTAGAGCATGAATGTGTCACCGTTGTGGCCGTCGGTCACGGGATCGGTCCAGGGGTTTTTGCTCCAATCGTTGAGCGAATAGTAGGCAATGCCGCGCAGGCGATATTTCCACAAAAACCAGCCGGTCAGCTTGCTCTCGATGCCGGGGTGGTCCAGCGTGATGGGGTTAAAGTACGGCGGGCGCGTGCCGTGCAAAAAATAGATCCACGATTCTTCGCCATAGTTCAGCTCCCGGTCGTGCGAGGCGGCGGGGTCGTATTCGTCTAATACAGGCAACCAAATGTCAATGTGAGCATTGGGGTAGCTGGGATTGGCGTAAATCTCTGGCTTGGGTCCCTCTGAAACCATCAATTTGAGATTGGGCGCGGCCTGGTGCGAGTAGCGCGAATACCAGGCCACAGCGTCGTAATCAGCCTGGTCTTGCGGCTCGTTGGCAAAATAGTGATAGGCTTCGTCCAGGTAACCCAGGCTATTGAGGTAATTTTGCATGGCGGTGACGTAGGCAAACCATGCCTGGTTGTACGCCGAGGTGGGGTTTTGCAGCCAATCGCTGCTGCTCCATGCTTGCCCGCAAAAAATGTCCGCGCGCTGATCCTGCGATGGATCGTTGTGCTTAAACCCGGCCGCCATAAAGCTAGAAAAGCCAACGCCGCCGTTAAACGGCGCGCCAAATTGCCCATCCAGCGAACCATCGCCGGCAATGTAACGCTGCGCCAGGTCTTCGAAACCCCAAATGCCTTCATTGTCCGCGAACGTGTGCGTTATGCAGTCATAGTCAATGAACGGGTTGGCAAACGTGCCGCCTCCCGTCAGGCCGCCCGGCCACAAAATGCTAGAGGGCGTGAGGCGGTGATCAATAAAGAACTGCTTGATCGCATCCACATACGCCCAGTACTCGTCATCGTAGCCGGGAACGCTGTACGTGCTCAGGATGGTCTGGTAGGAAAAGTTCATCTGAGAAGCGACGTGAAGCTCGTCGGGGATGGCGAAATTAAAGACATGCAGCCGTACCGGGAGGCTGACCCCGCCAATGTGGACGTTAGTCGTGTAATCGCCCGCGGCCGCGCCCGGCGGCACGGACACGCTGAACCAAAAGGCCGTGTTTTCGTTGGCAGTTACGGCGACCGTTGCGCCATTGTCCAGCGGCCACAGCGGGTCGGGATAAGGCCCGGTGCGCCCCAGGCTGTCGGTGGCCTGGGTGATATTGACGTATTTGACCTGGTAAAGCTCGGCCGTAATACCCGCGCTCCATGCGTCAATGCTGACTGCAACGCTCCCCGATGCTGCCGGTCTGACCACCACCTGAAACGGTTCAAACTCGTTCCGGGCGGCATAGACTTTAACCTCCGCACCGGCGGCGGTGGGAACAGGACTGTCTTTGAATACCCGCTCGCTGGGCGGGGCCGTCCAGAATTGATAGGCGGAGGTGGATTGGGTGAGTTTAAAAGTGTAGATCTCGATATCGTCGGCCGGTGCGGCGGTGTGCGCCTGCCAGGGAAACATTAATCCAAGCATCAAAGCCAGCAGCAATGAAACCACGCGCGTACGGTTTGTCGTGTTCATCGCTTCCTCCCAGTCATCATTTCAAAAAGGTGTGACTAAAATCAGTGGGGCGCCTACGTAGTGGCAGGGTTTGCTCCTGCCCAGGGCGGGCAACCGCAAGGGTTGCCCCTACGCCTCAATCAGAATTGGTCATGCCCATTTCAAAAACAAAGCTGACACCCATGGCCAGCTTGACCAGATCCGTAACTGGCCTCACCGGCCTCAATGCGTGCAGAACGATGCAGCCAGGCGTACTCTTAATTGTCCCTGAGCACCAGGGGAAGATAAACGTGGAATCCACCCAGCACAGAAGTAGCGATTCGTTCAATGGGCGCCGCGCCGTTCCGAGATATTTGGGCGCGGTTAATAATGACCCAGGCCGTGCTGGTCACCGGCACCTGCGCCCCGAAGGTGAGCGTCACGGGCTGCACGCCGGTAACAGTGCCCGACCAGTGGAGGCTATCGTTTATTAAGAGCGTGCCCATTCCAGCTGGTTCGACATTGGCGCTGCCGGGCACGTAGGTCAAGGGCATGGGAATCGTGTCGGTGAAGACGAGGGTGGCGCGGGTCGCTTCGTATAGGACAATGGTGTAGGTAATCGTCTCGCCGCCTTCCAGCTCGGCCTGGCTCACACGCTTGAACGAGTCCTCAAAGGTGTGCGGGCCGGCGATGGTAAAAACGGCGTCGCTCGTGTCGCTGATAGTATCTGTCAGCGTGCTGCTGACCCGCACCAGGACGCTGGCAGATGGATTATCCGGGACCGTCCAGGTGTAGGTGCCGTCGTTGTCTGTGGAAACGGCGATGGCGCTCGCGCTGGCAAACCCGTCGGTCGAATAGTCCAGGCGCACACTCCCTGCCAGGTTGGAGGACCACCGGATTTGCTGCTCTGTGCCCACTACCCAGGTCTCGCCGCCATTAGGAGAAAGCAAGGTCAGCGTGGGCGAGGGAGCGCCGTACTCGTCTGCGCCAATGTCGCGGGCCGGGCCAATGGGTCGCGCGTCTCCATCAATGTCATCGTCGCACAGACCCGCTTCAACAGACACGCCCTGGTCAACGGCGTCACTCGCGTCCTCGGCCAGATGCAAATCGCCGTTCGCGCCGTCAACGAACAGAGAGAGCGGCGCGGAATCCAGGTTGCCCGCCAGCGTGGCGTGGCCGCCTCGATCCATCAGGTTATGGCTGACCAGGTTGTTGGTGATGTCGGCGTAGGTGTTGTCAAAACGCCACTCGACGGATGAGAAAGGCGCCTGGGTTGAAACGACGCTGTTGTGCACAACCGTGGCATGGCACGCCTGCCAGAGGCAGATGCCGCAGTCAAAGCCGGCCGACGATGAAAACAACTCGCTCCGGCTGGCAAAAATAAAATTGTTGCGGATGACGCCTCCGTAGTGGTCCACGTACCCCCCGCCCGCCTCTGGACAGGGGTTATCGGCATAGGTGCGGGCGTCGCCGCTCGTCGCCAGGCCAAAGCCCACGCCGCGGGCATTATCTATGAAGACGTTGCGCTCAACCACAGTATCGCGGCAGCCGCGCCACATGTGAACGCCGTGCTCAGATAGCCCATTGGGGCACCAAAAACCCTCGATGACGTTGTCGCGAATTTTCCACCCTCGAGCCTGGTGAGCATCCACGCCGCCGGTGTAACACCCGCCAGCCGTTGGATTGACGTGGGGGCGGCCCTCGTCGGTCAACTCGATGTAAGAGCAAGCGATCTCGCCATAATCCGGGTAGTTGATTTGCGCGGTGTGGGGATTGATCTTGATCGCCTGCTCGCGGGGGTCAATGATGTGCACATTGTAGATGAGGGTATCCAGCGTATCCCCGCTGTCGGAAGTTGTCACGTGGATGGGGTGAGTTCCGGCGCGCTTGATGGTCAGGTCAGCGATGGTGACGTTGGAGGCAATGATAGAGACGATCTCTGTGCCGTCGTAATTGTCGTCCAGGATGACGGCCTCACGGTTCCCGCTGGCCGAACGCAGCGTCACACCCGGCGTATCAATCCAGACGTAATGTCCATTCTGTCCCAGGTTATACGTGCCGTCGGCCAGAAGGATGACGTCTCCTTCCTGGGCGGTGTTCACTGCATTCCACAACTCGGCTTCAGTGCCAACCGCCACGCTTCTGCCGGTGGATGGCGGCAGCGGCGGGCAGTGCTGGGCAGAGCCATACAGCGCATCCAGGTCGGCTGCAGCCGGAGCGGATATATTGGTTATCCCAGTAGCGCCGCCGTGTGAAGAGGCTTTGCCAGGCAACGCCGCCGCGCCCGACGTTGCCAGCAGAGCCAGCACGAGAATCAATCTAGAGAGTTGTATCTTCATCTCGCAACTCCTGCCTATTTGACCCAAGGTCGTCAAAACAATATCGGGCGCCAGCGCCCCCGCAACAAGCTCAATCCAGATAACCCAACGCGCGCAGCCGTTCCTCGACTTCGACCTGCTCATCATCTGAAAAATCAACGGGCGATGAGTCAACCCAGGCCGCCGCCTGGCGCACAACTTGCCGCCGCGCCGCAAACTCGCCGGTCAAGATATCTTCCAGCACCCGGCCATCCATGTCGTCGGGCACGGGCACGCCCATCAAGTGTAAAATCGTCGGCGCCAGGTCCACGATGCGCGCGCCCACCACGGCCGGCCCGCGCCGCACCTCTGGCCCGCAGGCAATGAACACTCCGTGCCGGCGGTGGCCGCCCGAATCGCCGCGAATTTGCTGCGTGACAATCTTGCCGTCGGCGGCGAACAAGGGGAACGCGATCGTGCGATAGTCTTCCATCACCACGTGCAAATCCGGCCCGCGTTCCAGGTAAGGGCCTGGCTCGCGCGCCGGCTCGCCTGCGGATTGCTCGCGGGGAATGATGCGCTCGACCAGCGGCCGGCCCGTGCCCGGATCGCGCAATTCGCGCAGGGCGACCATCACCTGCTCGCGGACAGAAACATAGTCTTGCGGCGCTATAATCCCGTGCGGCTCGCGCCCCTGGACGTTAAGATACACCTGCCCCACGTGTCCTATGGAATAAGCCAGCGTCCGGCTCCAGTCCACGTCCTCAAAACTCAGGAACTTGCTCACCACCTCGTTGCGCGCCTTTTTGCTCACGCGCCACACCATGTCTTGCAAGCCCGCCCGCTCAATCACCCGCCAGATGGCGGCGGGCGTCAGGCCGCGCCTGAAGGCCCACGCGCGCGCCTGCACCCACGGTGCCCGCTTGAGCGCCATCAGGCCGCGCTCGATGAAAAAATTGTTCAGGTTGACGATGCGGTGCAGCGGGCCAAAGCCGTGATCGCTCATCACGATCACGGTTGTATCAGCCGGCAATTGCTCAATCAACTGCCCCACCGCTTTATCCAGGCGAGCGTAGATATCGCGGAGTGCTGTACCGTAGCGCGCCGCTTCATCGGGGCGGTGGTAAGGATGGGTAGCGTCTTGATGTTTCCACAGCGCGTGCTGGGCAACGTCGGTCGCCAAAAAGTGCACCATCAAAAAATCAGTGGGGTAATCGCGCGCCAGGCGCAGCACATAGCGCGCCTGCGTTTCGATCAGGTCGAAAACGTCGGCGATAAAGTCGTCTTCGTTGCCGGGCTTGTAAGAGACGCGCGGCGTCAGGCGATACGGGCCAAGCTCGGCCTCATAAGGCTTGAGGAAATCCGGCGGATAGGTCGTCTTGCCCTGGTCTGGACTGAGCAACCCCGGCACCAGATAGCCATTCACCTTGCGCGGCGGATACGTGACGGGAACGTTGAGCACGCCCACACGCAAGCCGGCGTCAGATAAATACTCCCACACCGTGCGGCCATCTATCTGGCTGGCGTTGACCATGTCAAACGCGCCCGCGCGCAAGTGAGCCGCTCCCAGGTTGGGGCGGATAAAATCAAACACGCCGTGGCGGTCGGGATGCTTGCCCGTCATAAAGCTGGGCCACGCCGGAGAGGTGACCGGCGGCAAGGTAGATTCCAACTCGCCCGACGCGCCGGATTCGATCAGGCGCGCGAGGTTGGGCAAATACCCGGCCTCGGCCCACGGGCGGATCAGATCCAACGTCGCGCCGTCCAATCCCACTACCAGGATCGGGGATTGGAGATTGGAGATTGGGGATTGGGTAAATGGAATGCGCATATTTGGCCCCTTGCTCAATTCCACACTACATTTTCAAACAATTCCCCGTCTTCTTCGCACCATTCTTTGGGCCAACAGTGTTCACCATCGTAAAAGCTATCATCTTCAAATGATTCTACAACCCAACACCATCTTTTTCCTTCTCCAGTATCTATTTTGATTGGAGATACAAATGCGCCGTTGGTAAAAATCATTGGTCCGCCATGCTCAACCAAGTTGTTCAAAATAGCCGTATCAACATCATTGTTCATTTAGAAAACAACCTTTCCTAGCAGCTTGTCGGAGAGAACGCTTCCCTCCAAACTTGATTCACGGTAAAAT
>CAZYXV010000033.1:0-40659 GCA_964651475.1 uncultured Anaerolineae bacterium
CATCAGTCAGGCGGGTATGCTGAACATATCAAAACTTTTGTGGCCTGGTACTAGTTCCTAGTCGCTAGTCGCTAAAAACGAGGAGGTTGGAAATGCAAACTTATTTACATGGTCGTGACCTGATTGGCGACCTTGATTTCAGCAAAGAAGAAGTCGAAACCGTTTTAGACGTAGCCTTTGACCTCAAGCGCAAGCGTGCCTTGAACGAGCCGCACGCTTATCTGCGCGACAAGGTGCTGGCCATGTTGTTCTTTTTCAGCAGCACGCGCACGCGCGGCTCGTTCGAAGCCGGCATGGCACAATTGGGCGGGCACGCGGCGTTCATCGAAAGCAAGACGACGCAAATCGCGCACGGCGACACGCCCAAAGAAATCGGTGAAATTTTTGGCCGCTACTTTGACGGCATTGCCATCCGCCATTGTGATTGGGCTGTGGGCAATGGCTACCTGAACGCCGTGGCTAAAGCCTCGCGGGTGCCGGTGCTCAACATGCAGTGCGACATTTATCACCCCTTCCAATGCCTGGCCGACTTGATGACGATTATCGAAAAGAAGGGGCGCGATCTGCGCCGCAAAAAGATGGTGGTGTCGTGGGCGTATGCCGCGTCGTATCAAAAGCCAATGTCCGTGCCGCAATCGCTCATTTTGCAAATGCCACGTTTTGGAATGGACGTGGTGCTGGCGCATCCGCCCGAGTTCAAGCTGATGCCCGAGATTATGGCCCAGGCTGAGGAGCAGGCCAAGAAATTCGGCTCTGGCTTTGAGGTTATCAGCGATCCAAATGGCATGGAAAAAGCATTCAAGGACGCCGACATTATCTATGCCAAGTCGTGGGGCGCGATGGTTCACACGCCCGATGCCGACGAAGGCGCCAAGATCATCAAGAAATACTCGCACTGGATCACCGACGAGCGCAAGATGGCTCTGGCCAGACCCGATGCGATCTATATGCACCCGCTGCCGGCCGACCGCAACATCGAAGTGACCGACGGCGTGATGGACGGCCCCAACTCGGTAGTGTACGACCAGGCCGAGAACCGCCTGCACGCGCAAAAGGCCGTCATGGCATTGACAATGTAGACAAGGAAATGAGTAGACTATGAACGACAAACCTAAAGTAGCCGTCGTCGCCGTGGGCGGCAACGCGCTGATTATTGACAAACAACACGAAGACGTGGCCTCGCAGGTCAAAGCAGTCGAAGAGACTTGCAAGCACATCGCAAACATGATCGCTCGCGGTTGGAACGTGATCGTGACGCATGGCAATGGCCCGCAGGTGGGCTTTATTTTGCGCCGCAACGAGCTGGCTTCCCCCGAAGTTCACTCGACGCCGCTGGACGTCATCGGCGCGGATACGCAAGGTTCGATTGGCTACATGATTGCGCGCGCGCTCGACAACGAGTTCAAGCAGCGCAACATTCAACGCTCGGTGGCCGCCGTGGTGACGCAGGTACTGGTGGACCGCAATGACCCCGGCTTCAAGAATCCGACCAAGGGCATTGGCGGCTTTACAACCAAAGACAAAGCCGACGTGTTCGCCCAAGAAGGTTGGATCGTCAAAGAAGACGCCGGGCGCGGCTGGCGGCGCATGATTGCATCGCCCATCCCGCTCAAGATCGTCGAGTTGGGAGCGATCAAGAATCTGATTGATTCGGGTTTTATCGTCGTGGCGGTGGGCGGCGGCGGCATTCCGGTGATTGAAGATGAACATGGAATGTTGCAGGGGACGTTCGCCGTGATTGACAAAGATCGCGCCAGCAGCCTGCTCGCGTCTGACCTGAAGGTTGACCTGTTCCTGATCTCGACGGCTGTGGAAAAGGTCGCCATCAATTTTAACAAGCCCGATCAAAAGTGGCTGGGCCAGATGACGCTGAGCGAGGCCAAAAAGCTGTACGCTGAAGGGCACTTTCTTTCGGGCAGCATGGGGCCCAAGATCGAGGCCATCATTGCTTTCCTGGAAGCCAATCCCAAAGGCAAGGCGCTGGTCACCGACCCGCCGCACATTGTAGACGCGCTGGATGGCAAAACCGGCACGTGGATTATTCAGGATTAGGGACTGGGAGCAAAATATGATAGATTTGACCGTACACTCTGACCGTCTCGAACGCGCCGTGAGGCGCGCACGCGAGCGTAACATCATCATTCCTACCTTTGCGCAGATGCGAGACCCATCCTTGATCCCCGACAAGATCAAGGCGCAACTCAAGAACGTGGGCTTGTGGGATGTCAACCCGCTCAATCTGTTTCGCATTACGTGGCGCAACGAGCCAACCCCGCACGGCGGCGGCTTTGGCGGCGTCAATTACATGGAATTCCCCAAGTCACTCACCGGCGTGGATGCCCGCATCATTGTGTTGGTGGGCAAGTGGTTCCCTACCGGCGCGCACAAGGTCGGCGCGGCGTTCGGCTGCCTGGTGCCGCGGCTGGTCACCGGCCAGTTTGACCCGACCACGCAAAAGGCCGTGTGGCCTTCCACCGGCAACTATTGCCGCGGCGGCGCGTACGACTCGGCGCTGCTGGCCTGCCAGTCCATTGCCATCTTGCCGGAAGGCATGAGCAAAGAGCGTTTTGAGTGGTTATCCCGAATTGCGGGTGAAGTGATTGCCACGCCCGGCACCGAAAGCAATGTCAAGGAAATCTTTGACAAGTGCTGGGAACTGCGCCGCTCTGGCCAGGACCTGATGATCTTTAACCAGTTTGAAGAATTTGGCAATTACCTGTGGCACTATGACATCACCGGCCGCGCGCTGGAAGAAGTGTTGAAGCAAGTGCTGCGTCCCGATGAGACACTGCGCGGCTCGGTCTTTACCACCGGTTCGGCTGGCACCATCGGGTCGGGTGATTATCTGAAAGAGCTTTGGCCGCAAAGCAAGCTGGCCGCCAGCGAGGCGCTGCAATGCCCCACGCTGCTTCTCAATGGTTTCGGCGCGCATCGCATTGAGGGCATTGGCGACAAGCACGTGCCGTGGATTCACAATCTCAAGAACACAGACATGATCATGGCGATTGACGACGAAGCGCCCATCCAGATGATCCGCCTGTTCAACGAGCCGGAAGGCAAAAAATACCTGGCCCGGATGGGAGTGCCAGAAGCGCTCGTCGAGCAACTGCACTTGCTGGGCATCTCGGGCGCGGCCAATTTGCTGTCTGCCATCAAGATGGCCAAGTGGTACGAGTGGGGCGAGGGCGACGTCGTCCTCACGGTGCTCACCGATTCAATGGAATTGTACAGCAGCCGGCTGCGCGAGCTAAACGCCGAGCGCGGCGAATTCACGGCCCGCGATGCGGCGGTGGCCTACCATCAATATTTGGTGGGCCAGAGCACGGATTATATGGAAGAGTTGACTTACCCCGCTCGCAAGCGTGTCCACAATCTCAAGTACTACACCTGGGTTGAGCAGCAAGGCAAGACCTACGAAGAAATCCAGGCGCAGTGGCATCAAAAGGACTATTGGACCAACATCCACGGCCAGGTAGACGCGATTGACGCGCTCATTCAAGAATTCAACGCCAGGGTCGGTTTGCTGTAGCATCGTTCCAGACCTGACGGGTTAGCGCAACCTGTCAGGTCTGGTTTATAATTGGGGGTGAGTCTATGTCCAAATCCGTCTCCTCCCTCCGCGCATCCGGTGGAACTGCATTTGACTGGCGAGATGTTGCCATCAACGTGGCGCTGCCTCTGCTGGCCATGTTAGCGGCGCTCGTCATCGGCGCCGTCATGCTGCTCTTCCTGAAAGCCAGCCCCATCACGGCCTACGCCGCCATGATCAGCGGCGTGTTTGGCAGCGTATCGGGCATCACGCAGGCGCTGGTCAAAGCTACGCCATTACTGTTAGTCGGGCTGGGCATCTGCATCGCCTTTCGCGCCAGCGTGATCAATATCGGCGCGGAGGGACAAATCATCGCCGGGGCCTTGATGGCGACGTGGTTCCCGCTCACCTTCCGCACGTGGCCGGGCTGGCTGCTGATTCCCTCGACGCTGCTCATGGGCTTTATTGCCGGCTCGGTCTGGGGCCTGATTCCCGGCATCCTCAAGGCTCGCTTGAACGTCAACGAAATCCTCAGCACCGTGATGATGAACGCCATTGCGCTGCAATTGATGAACCTGCTCATACGCGGCCCGCTGATTGACCCGGCGGGCGTGACGGCCGGCACGTACCTGGCGCAATCGGAGCGGCTGCCCGAGCAGGTGTGGCTGGCGCGCCTGGTTCCCCAAACGCTCCTGCACAGCGGCGCCATCATCGCCGTGGTGTTGGCGATTGTCGTTTATGTCTTTTTGTGGCGCACCACCATCGGTTACCGCATCCGGGCAGTGGGCCTCAACCCCGATGCGTCGCGCTATGCCGGCATCAACGTTCCTTTTTACCAGGCGCTCTCGCTGACGTTGGCGGGCGGCCTGGCCGGGCTGGCCGGCGTGGTCGAAGTGATCGGCGTGCAGCACCGGCTGCTGGAAGGCATCACCAGCGGCTATGGGTTTTCGGGCATCGTGGCGGCGTTGTTCGGCGGCTTGCATCCACTTGGGTTGATTCCGGCCTCGTGCTTGTTTGGCGGCTTGCTGGTGGGGGCAGACAAGATGCAGCGCGCGGTGCAGGTGCCTTCGGCGTTGGTGGGCACCATGCTGGGACTGGTGGTGCTGTTCGTGGTCGGTTCGTCCTTGTGGTCGCGCCGCTGGGCTGCGCGGCGCATGATCGCTGCCGCCAAAGAAGAGGTCGAGCCATGAAAGACGTCTTTTCACTTGGGGTATTCGTCGGTATCCTGACGTCGGCCATCCGGCTGGCCACGCCCTACCTGTACGCCGCTATCGGCGAAGCGTTCGCGCAAACTTCGGGCGTGGTGAACCTGGGTGTGGATGGCATTATGCTGATCGGCGCTTATGCCGCTTTTTTCGTCGCCCTCAATACCGGCAACTTGTGGCTGGGGGTGCTGGCGGCTATGGGCGTGGGGTTGCTCATGGGACTGTTGATGTCCGTCATCAGCGTCACACTCAAAGCCGAGCAAGGCATCAGCGGCATTGGCCTTTACATGTTCGGGCTGGGACTGTCGTCGCTGCTGTTCAAAGCCACCATCGGCACCGTCAAGACGGTGGTTGGATTCCCGCCGATCAAGATTCCGCTGTTGGGCGATCTTCCCGTCATCGGCCCTGTTTTGTTTCAACACAGCCTGCCGGTGTATGGCGCGTTCCTGCTGGTGCCGCTGGCGTGGTGGTTTCTGGACAAGACGACGTGGGGACTGCGCATCAAGGCCGTCGGGCAAAATCCAGCGGCGGCGGATTCGTTGGGAGTGAATGTGGACCGGGTGCGCTATTTTAGCGTGTGCCTGGGTTCGGTGCTGGCAGGGTTGGCGGGCGCGTCGCTATCAATCGCGCTGCTCAACCTGTTCCAAGAAAATCTGACGGCCGGCCAGGGCTTTATCGCCGTGGCGCTGGTGTACTTTGGCGGATGGAGGCCGTTGGGCATTATGGGCGGCGCGCTGCTGTTCAGCACGGTCAATGCATTCCAGTTGTGGATGCAAGTGCTCGGCGTCAAGATTCCATCCGACGTGGCGGTGATGTTGCCGTACCTGTTGACCATCGCCGCGCTGGCCGTGACGGTGAGCCGGGTGCGCCAGCCGGCCGCGTTGAACAAGCCCTTTGAGCGCGGCGAAAACTAGGCGGGTCGGCTGCGCCGACCCGAAGCAGTTTCGGGCAAAGCCCGAAACTGCGATCAAGATAGCAGAGGTAAAACCTGACGCATTTGTACAGATTTCAGGCTATATAGATGTCTAGTCATTGCGTTGGTTTGCGGATAAAAATCATATCACAAAAGGAGAAAAGTATGAAAACCAGGTTCTTGTTCACCCTCGTAGTCATTGCGCTGCTGGCTTCCGCGTGCGGCGGCCCGGCAGCCCCCTCCGGCGGCGGCGCAGCGGCCAAATCGTTTCGCATCGCCGTGATCATGCCCAGCGCCACAACGGACATGGCGTTCAGCCAATCCATGTGGTCGGCGCTCAAAACTGTGCAGGCCGAGATGGGCGGCGAAAGCGCGCTCGAACTCAAGTACTCGGAAAGCATGTTCAACGTGCCCGACGCGGCAGCCGCCATCCGCGACTATGCCAGCCAGGGTTTCGATATCGTGATTGCGCACGGTTCGCAATACGGATCGTCGGTGCAAGAAATCGCCAAAGATTTCCCCCAAACGACCTTTGCGTGGGGCACGGACGTCAACACCTTTGGCTTGCCCAACGTGTATGCGTACACGGCGGCAGCCGAAGAAGGCGGTTACGTGAACGGCGTGCTGGCGGCCAGGTTGACCAAGAGCAAGCTCATCGGCGTGACCGGCCCGGTGGAAGTGGGCGACGCCAAGACCTATATTGACGGCTTTGTGCAGGGCGTGGCTTCGGTTGACCCGAACATCAAGGTCGCCAAGACGTGGACGGGTTCGTTTTCAGACGTGGCGCTGATGACCGAGGCGGCCAAGACGCACATCGCCGCCGGCGCGGACGCATTGACCGGCTCGTCGCAATCGGTGGTCGGCTCGATTGGCGCGGCCAAAGAAAAGGGCAACGTTCTGTGGTTCGGCACACAGGCCGACCAGGCAACGCTCGCGCCTAATCTCGTCGTGGCTTCGCAGGTGTACGATTGGACCGGCATACTGAAAGAAATGATCAATAACCGCAAGGCCGGCAAGCTCGGCGGCGACAAGTTCGTGCTGCAGCTCAAGAATGGCGGACTCAAGATCGCCTACAACTCGGGCTACAGCCTGTCCGCCGACGCCAAAGCGGCCGGCGATGCCGCCATTGACGGCATCAAGAGCGGCAGCATCACCGTCAACCCATAGCGCAACCCATCTCACCGCTGAGACGCCGAGGACGCAGAGGGTTTTTACAAAACTCGGCGATCTCTGCGCCTCAGCGGTGTAAGGGCAGGTCTGAGACCCGCCCCTGCTGACAACATCTTTGGCCAGTGGTTACAGGATATCAAGATGGCGTCTATTTCACTCACTACATTACAACACCGTATTCAGCGCGTGGAAATGTGCGACATTATCAAGCGCTTTCCCGGCGTGCTGGCAAATTACAAGGTCTGTTTTGACGTAAACGCGGGCGAAGTGCACGCCTTGCTGGGTGAAAACGGCGCGGGCAAGAGCACCCTCATGCGGCAGTTGTATGGCCTGTACCGGCCCGACGAAGGCGAGATCCTGATTGATGGCAAGCCGCACGTGTTCCGCTCGCCGGCCGACGCCATCCGCGCCGGCATTGGCATGATTCACCAGCATTTCATGCTCGTGCCCACGCTGACCGTGGCGCAAAATGTGGCGCTCGGCCTCCGCTCGTCGCGCGAGCCTGTGCTCGACCTGGAACGAGTGTCCGCGCGGATTCGCGAGCTATCGCAGGCGTACGGCCTGAAGGTTGATCCATCGGCCTACGTCTGGCAGTTGGCGGTGGGCGAGCAGCAGCGTGTCGAGATCATCAAGGCGCTGTATCGCGGCGCGAGCCTGATTATTTTGGACGAGCCAACCGCCGTGCTCACGCCGCAAGAAGTCAACGACTTGTTCACAACGCTCAAGCGCATGGTGAGCGAGGGGCACGCGCTCGTGTTCATCTCGCACAAATTGCACGAGGTCATGGACATCAGCGACCGCGTGACGGTGCTGCGCGACGGGCACGCCATCGGCACGCGGCCCACACGCGAGGTCACGCGCAACGATCTGGTCAAGATGATGGTCGGGCGCGAGGTAAAGCCGCTCTCGCCTCAGCCGATCAAGACTGGCGACGTTCGCCTCAAGATTAAGGGGCTGCGCGCCATGGGCGACCGGGGCGCCGAGATGCTGCGCGGAGTGGACCTGGACGTTCGCGCCGGCGAGATTGTGGGGCTGGCGGGCGTATCGGGCAACGGGCAGCGGGAACTGGCGCAATGCCTGGCCGGCCTGCGCGAGATAACGTCCGGCACGATCTTGATTGACGGGCAAGACATGACCACCGCCTCGCTGCGCAAACGGATGGAGGCCGGGCAAGCTTATATCCCCGAAGAGCGCATGCGCGACGGCGCCATCCGCGAGTTTTCCGTGCAAGACAATCTGTTTCTGCGCGACCACGCCTCACCCCAATACACGCGCGGCATTTTCCTGGATTTTGCCAAAATGTCGGGCCGCGCCCGCGAGTTGGTGAGCGAGTTTGCCGTCAAGACGCCCGGCCTCGACACGCCCATCAAAAACCTTTCCGGCGGCAATATTCAAAAGGCGATTATGGCGCGCGAGCTATCGCGCCAGCCCAAAGTTCTGATCGCGGCGCAGCCCACGCGCGGCGTAGACATTGGCGCGACCGAGTACATTCATCAGCGCTTGCTCGAACAGCGCGCCGGAGGCACGGCTATCTTGCTCATCTCGGAAGACCTGGACGAGATACGCACGCTTTCAGACCGGATTGCAGTGATGTACGAAGGACACATCATCGGCATCGTCGAACGCGACGGGGCCACCGTCGAGCAGATTGGCCTGATGATGGCCGGCATTGCGATGGCCGAGGCGTTGCAGCGCCCGGCCTGATCAGGCGAAACGCCGGGCGCAATAGAGGGAGCTTGCCATCAAAGTCCAATTCGAAGAAATGTTTCCGTGGGAACTGGCGCAAGCCATTGCCCACACCCCGATTTGTTATTTGCCTCTGGGCGTCTTGGAATGGCACGGCGAACACAATGCCGTGGGACTGGATGCCATCAAGGCGCACGCCCTCTGCGTGCGAGCGGCTCAATACTCCGGCGGGGTGGTAGCGCCGCCCTTGTATTGGGCCACCGACTCTCGCGAGGAATTGGACGACGGCGCGTACCTCACCGGGGGCGTCGAGCACGGCGAGCGTTATCACGTTCCCGGCAACATGTTCTGGATTCGCCCCGAAACGTTCCACAGCTTGCTGCTCGATATCTACGAGGCCGTGCGGCGGCGCGGATTCCGGGCGATTATGGTCGTCAGCGGGCACTGGTCCGATAACCTGCCCGTCATCCGCGCCAGCGGAGAGCAATTTCAGGCCCAACACCCGGATACGAAGTGGGCGTTGCTGACCGACCTGGAAGTAGCGCCCGACTTGCACTATCCCCACGAGCACGCCGCCGGCGGCGAGACTTCACTCCTGATGGCGATCCGGCCAGACCTGGTTGATTTGAGCAAGACGCTCGAAACGGACGGTGCGCTCAGGTCATACTATGCCGAGATGCCCGAACATCTAGGGCGGCGGCGAACGACAAAGTACAAGTACATTGGCGTTCTCAGGGGCGTGAAGGATGACTCGAACGACCCCGAATTGACAGCCAGCGCGGCCAGAGGCCAGCTATTGTTGGAAAAGATTTCTAGACGCATCGCGGAACGGGCGGCGGCGCTGCTCACATAACGAGTTCATTTGAATAGCAAAGGGAGAAGTGAACCATGTCCGATACGATGAAAGTCCAACCTTTTGGCGTTTTGCTCAACTGGATTTTAAACGAGTACCGAACAACCCAATCCATCTTTGGCATCCACCGCACGCTATTTTACACGCCCCGGCCAGACGCCCCCTACGCCAGCGAGATGTTTGGTCAGGCGCTCGCCACTCCCATCGGCCCGGCGGCGGGGCCGCACACACAGTTGGCCCAGAACATTATTTGCGCCTGGCTATCAGGCGGGCGATTTTTGGAAATCAAGACCGTCCAGATCATGGACGAGCTGGAAATCCCCCGCCCCTGCATTGACATGGAAGACGAGGGCTATAACGTCGAGTGGTCGCAGGAGCTCAAGCTGGAGCAATCCGCCGACGAGTACGTCAACGCCTGGGTGCTCATTCACGTTTTGCGCCGGCTGCTCGGCTTTGAACACACTCCCTTTGGCGCCATCTTTAACCTGAGCGTGGGTTATAACCTGGAAGGGATCCAGAGTCCGCCGATGACGCGCTTCATGGATCGGATGAATGACGCCACCGAGGCCATCGCCGAACGGCGCGCCGTCTTGCGTCAATTTCCCCAATTCGCCGATATCGAGATCCCCTCCCGGCTCAGCGATAACGTGACGCTGTCTACCATGCACGGCTGCCCGCCCGACGAGATCGAGCGCATTGGCCGCTACTTGCTGGAAGAGCGGGGACTGCACACCATCGTCAAGTTGAACCCCACCCTCTTGGGTCAAGAGCGAGTCTTGGATATTCTTCACGGCGCGCTTGGTTTTACCGAGATTCACATCCCCGACGCCGTGTTTGAGCACGATCTCAAATACGGGCGGGCCGTGGAACTAATCAAGACCCTCCAGCGCACGGCCGCCCAACACAATCTGAGCTTTGGGGTCAAACTCAGCAATACGCTGGCGATGGCCAATCACAAGGGGGCGCTGCCCGGCAACGAAATGTACATGTCTGGCCGCGCGCTCTATCCCATCACCCTCAATCTGTTCCACAAACTCTGCCAGGAATTTAACGGCCAGTTGAACGTATCCTATTCCGCAGGCGCGGACGCGCTCAACGTGAGCACGCTGCTGGCGTGCGGCGCGCGGCCTGTCACTGCCGCCTCGGACCTGCTCAAGCCGGGCGGCTATTCCAGGCTGACGCAATACCTGGAAAACCTGGAAGCCGATATGCAGCGGCGCGGCGCGGCCAACCTGGACGAGCTGGCGCAAAACAAGCTGGCGAACCTGGAACAGGCCGCCGCCGAGGCGCTGCGAGACCCGCGCTACAAAAAGAGCTATAACGCTTATGGACTGCCCAAAGTCGAATCGGGATTGGGCTTTTTCGATTGCGTCGTGGCGCCTTGTGTGGAACCGTGCGCGGTGTTCCAGGACGTGCCCGAATACGCCTGGCTGATCGCCCAGGGCGACTATGACCAGGCGCTCCGGGTCATCCTGGCGCGCAACCCGCTACCGGGCATCACCGGTTACGTCTGCACGCAGTTGTGCCGCACCCGCTGCACTCGTAACGATTACGAAGAGCCGGTGGCGATTCGGGCCCTCAAGCGCTTTGCGTTTGAGAAGGGAAAGGTGACCATTCCGGCGCCCGATAAAACCGGCCGCAAGGTCGCCATCATTGGCGGCGGGCCATCGGGGTTGGCGGCGGCGTGCTTCCTGGCGCTCAACGGCGTCCAGGCGACGATCTTGGAAGCCAAAGACGCGGTGGGCGGTATGACGCGCATGGTGCCGGTCTTTCGGCTGCCGTGGGCTGTCATCCAACAAGACGTTGACCGGATCACGGCGCTGGGCGTCGAGATCAAGCTTTCGCACCCCATCACCATGCCGCCAGAAGAGCTGCTCAAACAAGGCTTTGACGCCGTCTATGTGGCGAGCGGCTTTCAAAAGGACGTGGCGCTGTACATTGATGGCATACATGGCCAGGGCGTTTGGACGGCGCTCGAATTGCTCGAACGCGTCAGGCGCGGCGAGAAGGTAGATTTGGGATCCAAGTCCCTGGTGATTGGCGGCGGCGACACGGCGATGGACGCGGTACGCGTGGCGCGGCGCCTGACGGGCAACCCGGCCACCATCGTCTACCGGCGCACCCGCCGCGAGATGCCGGCCAGTGAAGAAGAGTTGGAGGGCGCTTTTGAAGAAGGCGCTGTGTTGGAAGAGTTGGCCTCTCCCACTCGCGTCATTTTAAAAGGTGACCGGGTGGCGGCGCTCGAATGTGTGCGCAACACGTTGGGCGAGCCGGGCGCGGACGGGCGGCGGCGCCCCGTCTCCATCCAGGGCAGCGAGTTCCAAATCGAGGCAGATTCGATCATCGTGGCGGTGGGGCAAAGCCCCGATCTCACCTTCCTCGGCGGCAGCGCCGTTTCTTTGCACAAGAACGGCTCGATTGCGGTTGACGCCAAAACCGGCCAGGCCGGCGCGCCGCACATTTACGCCGGCGGGGACGTGGTCGAAGGTCCCGAAAGCATCATCGCAGCCTGCGCCGACGGGCGGCGAGCGGCCGAGGCCATCTGCGCCGAGTTTGGCATCCAGTTTGCGCAACTGCCCGCGCGCCCGGCGATGCTTTCCGAAGAGGATATTGTGCGCGTCAAGCATGTTCGGGCAAGAAAAGAGGCGCAACACAAGCCGGACGTGATCCCCCCCGCACAGCGCATTGGCTTTGACCTGATCGAAGCGACGTTGAGCGAAGAGGCCGCGCGCGCCGAGGCGCTGCGCTGTGTGCAATGCACTACCTTTTGCGACAAGTGCGTAGAAGTTTGCCCCAACCGGGCTAATTTCACCTACTTTATCTCGCCCATAAACGTGATGGTGCCGCAGCTTGGGTGCCAAAACGGCAAACTGGCCGTGATAGGCCAGGAATTGTTCTGCGTGGAGCAGACCCGGCAAATCCTTCACCTGGATGATTTCTGTAACGAGTGCGGCGACTGCGCCACGTTCTGCGTGCACAACGGCAAGCCGTATACCGAAAAGCCCCGCCTCTTTTTAAAGCAGCACGATTTCGAGATGGAAAACACCAACGCCTTTTTCATCCAAAAAGCGGGCGGCGGCTGGATCATCAAAAAGCGCCAGGATGGACAAGAGTCGCAGTTGGTTTACGGCAGCGCCGGGCTGGTGTTTGAAAACCCCGCGCTCAAGCTCAGCCTTTCGCCTGATTTTGAGATCAGAGAGATGACGTTAAAAGAGGCGTTCGAAGGAACATTTTCTCTGAAAGAAGCGGCAGAAATGGCCGTGATTCTCAGAGGGGTGACATGCTCGCTGGCCTATTTACCGTTTGATTGATGTATCTGTTCTGTTGAGTATCCCTTTCACCGCCGAGACGCAGAGTACGCGGAGAGTTGCTTGATCTTTCTCCGCGACCTCGGCGCCTCTGCGGTGAAAATGTATAACACCTGAGGAGGTACCATGACTGACGCGAAACGTGCTAACGAGTTTACGATTACGGCCACCGTCATCCGGCAGCAAGGCCACTGCGGCGCCGGCCACCAGGTAGGCGACCAGGTGATTTTTGATGGTCAAACCGTTCAGGGCAAGGTCTGCATCCACGCCCTGTATAGCTTTTTGCCCAAAGTATTTGCTATGCGTTATGGCGCCGAGTTCCCCTGGCTGGAGGATCCCGACGTGGCGACCCATGCTTGCCCCGATGCCGCGAACCCGGTGGTCTTTGAGATCCGGCGCTTGCGAAGCGAATAGCGCGCGCCGGCAGGGAGGATGGCAGTGGAGCGATTCGGATACGTTCGAGCGCAAGATGTTCAAGACGCCGTGCGCCTGCTCAATGAGCCAGGCGTGCGCAGCCGCGTGTTGTGCGGCGGCACCGATTTGATGGTGCAGGTGGGCAAAGCGCCGCCGGATTTCGACCGCGTGGTAGACGTGAGCCTGGCGGCGGAGATGAAGGTCATTGCTGTGGGCGAGCGTGTGCGCGTGGGCGCGGCCGTCACGTTTGCCGAGGTGTTGGAAAGCGAGCCGCTGCGCCAGTGCGCGCCATTCCTGGCCCAGGCGTGCGCCACAATCGGCGCGGTCCAGGTCCGCAACATGGGCACGCTGGGCGGCAACATTGCTAACGCCGCCGCGTGCGCCGATACGCTGCCGGTGCTGGTGTGCCTGGAAGCAGAGGCTGTCATTGCCACGATGCGCGGCGAGCGGCGCGAGCCGGTGAGCGAGCTGGTGCAGGGGCCGTATCGCACCCGCTTGCAGCCCGGCGAGTTGATCGCGGCGTTCGAGTTCGACGCCCCGCCCGCCGGCGTGCGCACGGCCTTTATCAAGCTGGGGCGGCGCAACGCCATGGCCATTTCGCGCCTATCTGTGGCGGCGATGGGGCAACTGGACGAGCAGGGCCGCATCAGCCTGGCGCGCATCACGCCTGGCTCGGCCTTTACGCACACCCGGCGCGCCGCCGAGGTTGAAGCCGCGTTGCTTGGACAGGTTCCCACCGACGAGTTGCTGGATCGCGCCGGTAAACTGATGGCCCAGGCCATGATCGCCGAAAGCGGGCGGCGCTGGTCCACCGAATACAAAGAACCCGTCATCGCCGCGCTCACCCGGCAGGTGTTGGAGCAGGTAGTAAGAGTAGAAGGTGGAAAGTAGAAGGTGGAAGGTAAATGAGAATTGAATTTACACTGAATGGGCAACGTACCTCGGTAGATGTTCCATCCGATATCAGCCTGCTCAAGCTGCTGCGCGACGTGTTGAACCTGACTGGCGTCAAGTGCGGCTGCGAAATCGGCGAGTGCGGCGCGTGTTCGGTGCTGCTGGATGGCCGGCTGGTCAACTCGTGCCTGGTGCTGGCCGGGCAGGTGGGCGGGCGGCAGGTCGTCACCATCGAAGGGCTGCGCGCGGCGGACGGCGGCCCCAACGATTTGCAGCAAGCCTTTATTGATTGCGGCGCGGTGCAGTGTGGCTACTGCACACCCGGCATGGTGCTGGCCGGCGAGGCGCTGTTGGCGCGCACGCTCACCCCCACCCGCCAGGAAATTCGCGCGGCGATTGCCGGTAACCTGTGCCGCTGCACGGGCTACCAGCAAATTGTGGACGCGATTGAGGCGACGGCGAAATTGAGACGAGAGGGAGAGAGGGAGAGAAGGAGACAAGAAGACAAGGAGACAGAAGAACAAGGTTTGAATGTCGTGGGCAAGCCGGCGCGGCGCGTGGATGCCGTGGAAAAGGTGACGGGCGCGGCGCGTTACGTGGGCGATATGCGCGTGCCGGGGATGCTCGTGGCGCGCGTATTGCGCAGCGGCATCCCGCACGGAAAAATCACCAAGCTGGACGTGACCCCGGCGCTGATCGTGCCGGGCGTGGTCGCGGCTATCACGTGCGAGGATTTTGCCGATCACGGCAATTATGGCTTTCCGGTCAAAGACGATTACATGCTGGCTTTTCAAAAGGTGCGTTACGAGGGCGACGCCATCGCGGCTGTGGCAGCTCAAGACGAGCAAGCGGCCGAGGCCGGGCTGCGCGCCATCGTTTGCCAGGTGGAAGAACTGCCCGGCGTGTTTAGCATAAAAGAGGCGCTTGCGCCGGACGCGCCCGCCATTGGGCCAGAAGGCAATCTGTGCACAACACAAATTGTACGCAACGGCGACCCGGCGCCGATCCTGGCGGCGTGCGCCGTGACGCTCGACGAAACCTACACTACCCCGCACCAGGAACACGCCTACCTGGAAACGGAAGGCGCGCTGGCGATTCCACAGCCCGGCGGCGGGCTGCTGGTGTACGCCAATTGCCAGAGCCCCTTTATCGCCCGCAGCACGCTGGCGGCGGTGTTGGGGTTGCCGATCGAGCAGGTGCGCGTAATCCAGCCGCACGTGGGCGGCGCGTTTGGCGGCAAGGACGACGTGATTTACGAGTGCGCGGCGCAGGCGGCGGCGCTCGCGCTCAAGGCAAATCGCCCGGTGCTCCTGACGTTGGGGCGGCAGGAATCCATTGTCGCCTCGTACAAGCGCGACGCGATGAAGATTCACATTCGCCTGGGCGCGGCGGAGGATGGCAGCTTGCAAGCCGCCCAGATCGAGGCGCACGTAGACAGCGGCGCGTATGCTTCGATGACGCCGTTTTCCACCTGGCGCGCGGCCATGCACATGGCCGGCGCGTACCGTTACCAGGCCGCGCGCGTGGATGCGCACGTGGTCTATACCAACAACGGCTACTGCGGCGCGTTCCGCGGCTTTGGCAACGCCCAGGCTGTAGCGTGCATCGAGCAGGCTATTGACGAGCTGGCCGAACGCTGCGGCGTGGACCCGATCGAGTTCCGGCTGAACAACTGCCTGCGCTCCGGCGACCGCGCCATGACGGGCCAGACGCTCGAACAAGAGGTGCCCCTGGCCGAGTGCCTGCGCTGGGTGCGCGATAAATCGGACTGGGTGTACAAACGAAGAAACCAGGTTTCTTCGAGAAACCTGGTTTCTAAAGGAATTGGGGTGGCGTGTTACTTTCACGGCTGCTCGTTGGGCGGAGAGGGGGCGGACTATGCCACCAGCACCCTGTGCGTCAACGACGACGACACGCTCACGCTCACATCCGGCCTGACGGATTACGGCCAGGGCAGCCGTACGGTGTTTACGCTCATTGCCGCGGAAACGCTGGGGCTAAACCCTGAGCGCATCACCATGCTGCGGCCCGATACCGACACGGCGGTGGATTCGGGGCCGACGGTGGCCAGCCGCTCGACCATCTTGGGCGGCAACGCCACGCGCATCGCCGCGGAGCGTTTGGCAGGCTTGCTCGATCAGGCCGCCGCCGACGCGCTGGGATGCGACGTCAGCCAGGTGGTCCGCGACGGCAAGCGTTACGTCGGCCCGAACGAAGAGCCGCTCACGTTCGAACAGGTCGCCGCGCACGCGCGCGTGCTGGGCCTCACGCTTTCGGCGCGCGGCAAGTGGGAGATGCCGCACATCGAGTGGCACTTTGATCGCGGCGCGGGCGTGCCTTATTACGCCTATTCGTTCGGCGCGCAGGTGATCGAGGTGGCAGTGGATACGGCCACCGGCAAAGTGAACGTGACGGGAGTGTGGGCAGCGCACGATGGGGGACAGGTCATTTTCCCGCAAGGCGCTTACGGGCAGATGTACGGCGGCATCGCGCAGGGGCTTGGCTACGGGCTGCTCGAACGGGTCGAGTTCAAGCGCGGGCGAATCCAGAACGCAAATTTTGACGAGTACATCATCCCCACGGCGATGGACGTGCCCGAAATTCAAGCCGCCTTTATCCCCACCACTTTTCAGCAGGGACCCTACGGCGCCAAGAACATGGCCGAGCCGCCCCTTTTGCCCGTCGCGCCGGCCATTGCCAACGCCATCTATCACGCCACAGGGCGGCGCATCCGTCACCTGCCGGCCACGTTGGAGCGCGTGCTGCTGGGGCGCGACTTGGAGCGTTAACGAGGAGGGCTAGGCTGCCTTCTCCGCTGGGCTGCCCGGGCTGGCGAACGTAATTCTGAACGTCGTTCCGTCGCGGCGCTCAATGTCGAGCGTGCCGTTCAGGTCCTTGACCTTGGCCCTGACAATTTGCATGCCCAACGAATTCAGGTTTTCGAAATTCACGCCGGCCGGCAAGCCCGCGCCATCGTCGCTCACCGCCAGCACATATTTCTCTTGCTTCTGATCGAGTGTGACGGACAGCCGTCCCCGCTGCCGCCCCTCGAAGGCGTGCTTGAGCGCGTTTGAAATCAACTCGTTGATAATCATCCCGCACGAGGTGGCGGCGTCGGCGCTCAGGGATACCTGGCCGACGTTGACGGCAAATTCAATCGTCGTTTGGGGGGGCTTGTAAGCGTGAAACAGTTCGACGGCCAATTTGCGGATGTAAGGGGCAACCTCGACGCGCGTCAGGTCAGAGGAGTTGTGCAAATACTCGTGGATCAATAACATCGCATTGACGCGCAGCCGGCTTTCTTGCAATGGCTTGCGCGCTTCCGGGTCGCGAATGGCGTTGGCCTGCAATTTGAGCAGGCTCTCTATCACCATCAGGTTGTTTTTGACGCGATGGTAGGTATCGCGCACCAGCCATTCCAGCTTGCCGTTCAGGCGGCGCAGCTCCATCAAATCGGCAAAACGGGCGATGGCGATGGCGATGGCGCGTTCAAGCTCGCGCTCGCTGGCGGATTTGTCCAGGTAGGCGCTCACGCCAGCGGCGCTGGCGCGCGCCACCAGCTCCGGCGTTTGATACGCCGTCAGCAACACGACGGGCGTGGGGCACTGCTGCTGGATCAGTTGCGCCGCTTCGATGCCGTCCATCTCTGGCATGCGAATGTCCATCAAGACAACATCGGGCTGCAACGCTTGCGTCATCTCCACCGCTTGCTGGCCGTTGACGGCCTCGCCCGCGGCGACGCAGTGGATGCGTTTGAGCATATCCCGAATGGACTCGACGACCAGAACGTCGTCGTCTGCGATGAGCACCCGGATGGCTGGCGTATCCATACCCTTATCCATGCTTCGCGTCGTGTCAGGTCTGGCTCGTGTCTTCCGCTTTAAATTGCAGCCGGACCACTGCCCCGCCGTCATTGGCCAGGTCCAGCGTTCCGTGTAGAGAGTGGGACACCAACCGCTGGATCAGGTGCAATCCCCCGCGATAGCGTTCCATGTGCAGCACGTCTTCAGGATAGCCTGGCCCATTATCGCGATATTCTATTTGGATGACGTTGTCGGAGATTGTGATGCGCACCGTGACAAGAAGGGGGGAGTGCCTATCCAGGGCATGCTTGAGTGTGTTGGTTGCCAACTCGTTGACGATCAGCCCCAGGCTGCTGGCCTGGCGAGGCGATACCTCGACCGGCGAATCGCCCACATTGACGCTCGGCGCCTGGGCTGGCGGCATGGCTTTGAAACTGAGTTGTATTATGCGCCGAATCAACTCGTCCAGGCGCACCGGCGACCAGGACGAGTTTGAGAGCAGTTCGTGGATTTCCAGCAGAGCATTGACCTGCCGGGCCAGGCGCTCCATCGCCGCCTCGACGGAGGCGCCGTTTCCGGGAGGGGCAAGCTGCTTTTCGATGGCAAACAGCCCGCTGATGGCCCGCAAGTTGTTCCTGACGCGGTGGTTGGCTTCTTGAAGCAGCGCGGCTTTGACCGCGGCGTCTTGCTGGGCCTGCTCGTACAGGCGCGCGTTTTCAATCGCAATCGCCGCCGTCGCCGCCAGGGATTCGACCAGCGCCAGGTCATTAGGCTGAAAGTGGTGGGGGGCCGTGTCCACCACTTCGAGCACGCCGGCAGCCTGTTCTTTGAACCGCAGCGGGACCCCCATGACGGAATGAATCTCGACGCCCGTCTCGCGCTCGATGGCTTTGTAGTAGCGCTCGTCTAACCCGGCGTCTGGCACGATCAGGCTTGTGTTGTGAGCAAGCACCCACCCGGCGATCCCTTTGCCGGGCGGCAATTGCCGGCCGCACAAGGCATCGCTGCCCGGCCCGCTGGCTTGCCAGCATATCAAGGTCTTGTCGCCATTGGTCGAAGCCGGCAGCCAGATTGTCACGCCAGCGGCGTCAAACACTGTCCGAACCTTTTCGAGAACGAGAGCAAGCACCTGGCTCAAATCAAGTGTAGAGTTGAGGGCGTTGGTCACGTGATAAAGCAGCTCGAGATCGCGGTTGCGCTGCTGCAGTGTTTGTTCTACGCGCTTGCGCTCGGTGATGTCGAAAGCATAGTGCATGTACACTTGATCCGACACGGGAATCCAATGCGCGTCCCACACAATATCAAGCGCCTCGACCTCCAGGTGCTGCGCCTGCTGTGTATCCCATACCTTGGGCGCCAGGCACCACGGGCAGGGCGTTTGGCGCTGCCCCCACGTGGAAAAGCACTGCTTCCCCGGCACCGCCCCAACCCGCACCGCCGCCTCGTTCGAAGCAATGATCTCTCGGCTGCCGGGCCGCAACAGCAAAGCCACGCAGGGGAGAGCGTCTAAGAGAATCTGATTCAGGCGGGTTTTGTCGCCCAGCGTTTCTTGGGCGGGCCGGCGCTCGGGATTTTTCGCGTCCAGTTCCGCCACGCGCTCGCGCAGCGTTTCCAACTCGGCGATGAGTTGCGCTTTGGTTTTGTACTTGTCTTGCACACCCACCTCGACTTTTTGCAAGGAACGGCCTGGCTGTATTGGATGGGGAAAGTTATTCTTCCGACACCACGATGATTCGATCTCGTTCCGCAAACGTGACCGGCCTGGATTTATCCGGGTTCACCACCACGCCATACGTCTGGGCCGCGTCGCCGGCGTGCTGGTGCAGCCGGTAGCCCAGCGCGATTTCGCCGCGCTGCCGGGCGGCCTCGACTACCGTATACATGTTCACCGGCTCGCCCAGGCGGACGTAATTCGCCGCCGGCTTGAGATAAATCTCCGAGCCTTCCGGGTCAAAAATATCGGTCAAGATGGCATTCAGCGCCTTGTTTTCCGAGACCTGCGCCAGCATCAGGCTGATCAGCTTGTCGCTCACAATAAAGTCGTCGGCGCGCGTGACCTCGGCCAGGTTGCGGTTGCGCACGTCCAGCATCTCGCTGACGATTGAAAACGTCCGCCCGGCCCTCTCGGCAATGTCGCGCAGGTGAAGCAGCGTGATCAGCGTTCGCGCGTCGGCTTGCTGGGGGTCGAGCGTGTCATAGCACAAGAGGATGACGTGATGGTAGGCCTCGACCTGCAGGCTGTCCAGCGTGCGCCGGTCGGTGGTATCGTCGGGCCGGAAGGTGACGGTTTGGTTGGTCAATGCCGAGCAGCAGCGCGAGATTTCGGCCTCGCCTTCGGGGAAATCGGCCACGATGGTGAGCTGCGAGCCGGGCGCGACGTAACGATCCAGCTCGTTGATGATGGCCGGCGCGCGCCAGTTCCAGCCCAAGATGAGCGTGCGTTCCGGCGCAGGCTGAAGCGGTCGCGCGGCCTGGATGGCTTGCTCGTTGATGCCCAGGTCCCCAAGGCCAGACAGCCGGATCGTGTCGTCATCTTGGGAAATGGCGACGATTTTATCTCCGGCCTGGATGCGCGTGTCCATGGGCGGGTTGAAGCGCGCGCCGCTTTCTTTGGAACTCAGCCCGATCACAGCCGAATCCTCGTAGGCCAGCAGCGCTTCGCCAAAGGTCTTGCCGACAAGCCCTGGTTCTTCCTTGAAATAAATCTCGTCGCCGCCAAAATCCAGCAGCTCGGTGTAAACCACCGACAGGCCCGATTGGCGGCAGGTCTGCGCCATGATGCGCGCGACCAGCTCGCCCACCAGCACCAGTTCCACTTCGTCGCGCCCGACCATGCGCGCCACGTGCAGGTTCTTGGGGTCGCGGATTTCGGCCACGATGTGGTACGGCTCGGGGCGGCGCTCGGGATTGTTGGTGATGGCAAGCATGGTCTTGATGACTTGCGAATCGGGGTCGTCGCCTTCGGGCGACACGACGATGATGGAGCGCGCCGTGTGCAGGCTGACAATGTTCAGGTCCGCTATTTCAATCGGGCTGCCCCTCCGGCACACCACGCGCGTGCGGCCCGTATCGCCCACCCGGTCCCGGATCTCGTCTTCCATCTCCACCTTGTCTTTATCGCCCAGGATGACGATGCACGGCTGGGATTGATTGGCATTGGCAACAACCAGTTCAGAGATAATCGTAAATGCCTGGGACGACCAGCCCAGGATGACGGTGTGGCCGGATTCGATGACGCGGGAGCGCCCCTTGCGCAGCTCTCCAAGCTTGTCTTCGATGCCGGTGGTCAGCACGCCGATGAGGGTGCTGATGACGAAAATGCCGCCTATGGTGACGCCCAGCATCACGATGCGCAACCCCCAGCCCGCATCGCCGCCCATCGTGCCGGCGTCCAACGTGCGCATCAGGTTCATCCAGGCAAGTTCGACAAAGCCGAGCCGCTCGCCGCCCTCCGGCGCGATGCCCAGGATATAGCCAATGACGGCGGCGGCCAGGATAATGATTAATGACAGCACGGCCAGCCCACCGATCAGCGCGATGGTGCCTTTGGACATCAGGTTATCAAAGCTATAGCGCAAGCGATCTGACCAACTGGTTTTCATGTATCCCCCCTTTTTGAAAAGATATTTATCCGCGAATGCACGCGAATCCGCGCCATATAATTATGATTATGATTGTGACTATGATTATACTCCAGATTTGAAAAGCCTCTTGGCTCCCCTAACCATTTTTCACGATGAGCGGCAGATAGAGACGGTGGGGGGATACCGTCAACGTGTCGCTGTAAAATCCTTCGGCCCGCTGGCCGCAGCCGCAATCCATGCTGGCCGTCAGCCAGACGGTATAGTCGCCCGTCGCGGTATACACGTGAAGGGGATGGACGGCGACCGCAGGCGGCGTGTTATCTCCGAAATTCCACGTGAATACAATGGTGGGATACATGCACCCGGTAGTGGTGTTGGTAAACGTGATGGGCGTCCCCACCAGCGCCGGCAAGGTGTATGTAAAGCCTGCCTGGGGCGGGACGCAGCACGGAGGCAAGGCAACCTCGACCGTGTGAGAAAAGACGCGCTGGCTACATTCATTGGTCGCCGTCAGGGTTACGAGCGCGTCGCACTCGAAGGCGTGTGTTGGGCGCGGGCTGTCAACCGGGGGTGAGCCGTCGCCAAAATCCCACGTATAAGTGATAGGCTGCGAAGCGTTGCCAGGGGTCACCATCGGTATCAAGGTGGTTGGCGAGAGCGACGCAGTCCACGTCGGCGCAAAGGTGACGCCCGTGATTGGAATGCACGCGCCGCTTCCGGTGATGTGGATGGTGCGCGCCTCTGCCCACGCCGACAGGCCGGCAGCGTTGAATGCGCGCGCGGTCCAGGTGTGGTCGCCGAGAGCCAGGAGCGTAGCCGAGCTGGTTTGGGTCGTCGTGACCGCCGCGCCATCCACCATCACGTGATAGCCAGCCGGCGCGCCGCCCGCGCCGGCCTGCCAGGCCAGCGTGATAGCCTGCGTGGTGGTGATGATTCCATCCTGCGGCGCGAGAAGCACGGGCGCGCCCGGCGGCGTTCCGAGGACCAGCGTTGTCTCGGTATAGACGCCGCTCGCGCCTTCGGCGCTGCTCGCTTGAACCACGTTCGATAACGTTCCGACATAGTCCGCCGCCACCGTCACCACCACCGTCTGCGACCACACGCCGCCCGGCGCCAGCGTGATGCCCGTCCACGTGATGATCCCGCCCGGCAAGAGCAGGGTTCCGCCGGGCATGGTGCCGGTGACGACGTAAGGGGGCAAGCTATCGGTGACGGCGGCGTGCAGGTCTATACTCCCAACGTTGGTGAGATAGAGCGTGTAGGTCAACTGTGCTCCAGCCTGCGCCGGGTTTGGAACAGCGTGCTTGCTCACTTGTAACGCAGCCCCAGAAAACTCGTCCGCGCCGATGTCATAGCCGTTGCCCATTGGGCGCGGCTCGCCGTCCACGTCGCTCGTCACGCCAGCGTCCACGCCCGCGTCAATCGCCGCGCTGCCCGGGCCGAGGTGATAATCGCCCGTGGCGGAAAAGTTCGGGTCGCCCCACACGTTAACCGTGCCGGTGTAGAGAGCGCCGGGGCCGCTCCAGTCGGTGTCGTTGCCCCACAAGGTGGCATTCATCTGGCAAGCTGAATAGTCGCCGCTCCCCACGTAAATACCCACCGTGTGTCCAGCTAGAATGGTGTCAATCAAGTGTGGGTAGTCAAAGTCCGAATCGTAGCTCACGCAGACGCCGCTGCCCGTGCCGCCGCTGTTGTTGGCGATGGTGGTATGCAGCAAGTGTGGAGAAGAGTCGTAAATGCGCAGGCCGCTTCCGCAGCTATAAGGTTCATCGTTTGAATTGTCTGCAATCACGTTATTGATTAACGTGGCATCACTTTCTTCCAAATATAACCCGCCGCCGCCGCCCGTGTTGTCCGTCGTGTTGCGCCGGATAATGTTGGCCGTCAGCGTGGGTGAACTGTACGACAGGTATATTCCCCCGCCGCTGTCGGCGGTGTTGGATACGATGGTGTTGGCAGTCCACGTGGCGTTAGAGCCATACACCGCGAATATGCCGCCGCCTCTGCCCGGATAGCCATTTGCTGCGTTGCCAGAAATAATGTTGTGGGTGAGTGTGATGGAACTGCGGTCCAACCGTAGCCCGCCGCCAGCCTGCTGGCCGGTGTTGTTGGATATAACATTCCCGACAAGCGTGGCCGGGCTATCGAGCAGGTATAGCCCTCCACCCTGGTCAGCGGCGAAATTAGAGGCGATGGTGTTGCTGATCAGCGTGGCGGGGCTTTCTTGCAAGCGCAATCCGCCGCCGCCGCCCCATTCTGTAGCCGTATTGTTCGAGATTGTGTTTTCCATCAGTGTGGCGCGGCTGTCCCGTACATACAGTCCGCCGCCCTCGCCGGCCGTGTTGTGAGAGATGGTATTCCCTCCGAGTGCGGCGGGGCTGTTGTACAGATGCACCCCGCCGCCCGTGCTCGAGGCGGTGTTGGATAAGACGGTGTTTCCATGGAGCGTGGCGCTACTATTGATCAGGTACAACCCGCTGCCAGTCTCTGCCGTATTGCTGAATATCCAATTGTTGCCGAACGTCGCGGCGGCGCTATTGACATACACTCCACCGCCAGATGGCGCTGGATCGCCCATTCCAGCCGCATTGCCGCCAGTCATGCGCAATCCCTCAATTGTCGGGCTGATAGTCTGCCCGGGGCCCAACGAGTCGCCGGTGATATACAACACGCGCCCGCGCCCCACGGCATCTACAAGCGTCGGGTTTGCTTCGGGGTTGGGCGGATCGGTAAAGGCAGTGGCGTAACCGCCTCGAATGGTGAGGGTCTTGTTGACATAAACTACCTGCCGCGCGCCGCCGTGCGTGTTGAGGCCGCCGCAGATGCCGGCCACCTTGACCACATCGGTCGGCTGTGTGCTGACGTCAACGCCCGCCTGGATAGTGTTCCATTCCGCCGGGCTATGGTTGAGCCGGACGTGGCAATCGTGCAACGTAATGTCCAGATCAATGCCATTGACAACCTGATCGCTTCGAACAGCGATCGAGTTCTGCACATCAAGAGGCAATTGACCTGGCGGTGTGGCTGTCACCTGCGTGGTCAGGGTGATGCGCGCGGATTCGCCCGGGTTCAATGTTCCCAGGCTGCACGTGACGATCCCGCCCCAGCCCGCGCCAAAGGCGCAACTGCCGCGGCTGGATACCACACTGATGGGCTGTTGTTGGAGCGAGAGCGTGTCTGTGAGGGCAACGTTGGTAGAGCTGGATGCACCGGACGCCGTGACGATCACCGTGTAGGTGAGCGGCTCGCCAATGTTGACGATTGCCTGCCCGGCGGTCCCGAGCAGCAGCGCCGGGCCAGGAAATTCGTCCGCACCCAGGTCGGGGGCGAGGCCCATTGGGCGCTGCTCGCCGTCAATATCGCTCGCCACCCCGGCATCCACGCCCGCGTCAATCGTCGCCGAACTGCCCGTCAGATGGTAGCCGTCGGCGGCCAAGGCGGGAGCGCCGGTGATGGCGTGAGTCATGTTGATCGTTCCCGCGCCGCTTGTATTGCTTGTATTACCATGCCACAACACACCGTTGAGAACGGCAGTGCTGCCGCTCTCGACGTGGACGCCCACGGCCTGGCTGACCACAATGGTGTTGGTGAACATGACGGTGCTATAATCCGACATGGACTCGCGAATGTAAACCCCACTGCCGCCGCCGCCCGTATTGCGGGCGATGGTGTTGTGCAGCAGGCGGGGCGAGGAGGCCTCGATGTACAATCCACTGCCCTCATAGTTACCCTGGTTGCCTGCAATGACATTGTTTACGAACGTGGCGTCACTGTAGTACAGGGACGCACCTCCGCCATAGTTGGCAGTGTTGGAAGTGATGATATTGGCGATCAGCGTGGCAGGGCTGTACGACATTCCTACTCCACTGCTGTTGTTATTGTTAGCAATAGTGTTGGCGACCAACGTGGCAGGGCTGTGTCCCAGGTGTATCCCGCCGCTGTTGTTGGCTATGGTGTTGGCGATCAGTACCGCAGCACTGTACTCCACGTATACTCCAAAGCTATAGTCCGATCCATTGGCGGCGATGGTGTTAGCAGTTAGCGTAGCGTCGGTATATGCCAGGTATAATCCGCTGCCTCGTTGAGCTGTGTTGGTCGTAACAATCGTCGCGGTCATGGAGAAAGAGTTGAGGAAAAAAGCGCCCCCCCCACCCCAATAAGCCGCGTTATTGAAAATCCAGTTGTTGCCCAGGGTCACTGTGGCGTCAGCAACATAGACCCCGCCGCCGCTGTCAGATGGTGTGCGCCAGCTTCCTCCCAAGCCAGCGGCATTCCCGTCAGTAATACGCAGTCCCTCGATAGTAGAGCTAATGTCACCGGCAAGCACCAGTACCCGCCCCTGCCCCTGCGCATCCAGCGTGGTGGGCTGCGTAATGGGATAAGGGACGGCCCAGTTGGTCGTGGCATAGCCGCCTCGAATCGTTACAGTCTTGCTGACGTAAACCATTTGAGCAATGAGACCACCGGGTGGGGGACTGAGATAGCCCGGCGGAACCGGGCGGGACTGAACGTCCGTGTACACGCCCGTGGCGACCTTGATGACATCGCCCTCACCCGCCACGTCCACCGCGTACTGCACCGTGTGGCAGGGGACAGCACTGTTGGCGCAGTCGCCAACGTCCGCGCCGCTGGTCGCCACGTAACGGATAGCGGAAAGCGGCAAAGTGGGGGCAAGCTCTTGCGCTTGCACGGTGTTATGGGACTCATCTGGTAATGCGACGAGCAGGGCGAACAGTCCAGCCAGAGCAAGAACCGCAACCGCGAGCAGTTTAAAGAATTTAAGAGTGTTCATTTTGGTTTTCCTCCTAACGCAATCAGGGGACAAGGATGGGGGGCCATCCTTGTCCCCTGGTCTACTTTAGTTTTGTTGTAACGTGAGGCTGGTTGCCTTGTTTACTATCTGACTGCCTCTGCCAACAAATATGGCATTTCTTCGGGGTGCTGCGCCACGCGCACACCGGCCGCTTCCAACGCCTTGATCTTGCCTTCGGCTGTGCCCGATCCGCCCTCGATGATGGCGCCGGCGTGGCCCATACGCTTGCCGGGCGGCGCGGTGCGTCCGGCGATGAAACTCACCACCGGCTTGGTCATCTTGGAAACGATAAACTCGGCCGCCTTTTCCTCGTCCGAGCCGCCAATTTCGCCGATCATGATGACGGCTTCCGTGTTGGGGTCTTGTTCAAACATTTGCAGCACGTCAATAAAATCCGTGCCGTTGATGGGGTCGCCGCCGATGCCCACGCACGTGCTCTGCCCCATGCCGCGCATGGTCAGCGCGTACACCACCTCGTAGGTGAGCGTGCCGCTGCGGCTGACGATGCCAATGCCGCCGGGGCGGGTGATGTGGCCGGGGATGATGCCCACCTTGCACTCGCCGGGCGTGATGATGCCGGGGCCGTTGGCGCCCAGCAGGCGCGCGCCCTTGGTGTCCAGATAAGCCCGCACGCGGATCATGTCCAGCACGGGCACGCCCTCGGTGATGCACACGATAAACGGCAGCCCGGCGTCGGCGGCCTCCAGGATGGCGTCGGCGGCAAAGCGCGCCGGGACGTAAATGACGGAGGCGTTGGCGCCTGTGGCTTCGACGGCTTCCTTGACCGTGTCAAACACCGGCGCGCCGGCCACCCACTCGCCGCCCTTGCCCGGCGTCACGCCGCCCACCACCTTGGTGCCGTACTCGATCATTTGGCGGGTGTGAAATTCGCCTTCCCGTCCGGTGATGCCCTGAACGATCAGGCGTGTGTTCTTGTCAACTAGAATACTCATGGCTCTCTCCGTTACTACCTGCTAATCTTTTTAGTGGTTGGCTTGGCCGGTTTCTTGGCCGCCGGCTTTTTGACGGCTGGCTTTTTGGCTGCGGGCTTCTTGGCAACCGGTTTTTTGATGGCTGGCTTTTTGGCTACCGACTTTTTAGCCGCGGGTTTCTTGGCGACGGGTTTAGCGGCTGCCTTTTTGCGCGGCTGGTAAATGATGGGTTCGGGCGGCGGCAGTGGCACGTATTCTTCGCCCTTGGCGGCCGCCACGGCCTTGCGCGCCGCTTCTACCAGCGTGCTGGCGGTCTGCATATTGGCCTCGGCCAGGATAGCGCGCCCCTCCTCCTCGTTCGTGCCCACCAGGCGCGCCACCATCGGCACGTTGGTGGGCACCTGCTTCAACGCCGCTACCACGCCCCGCGCCACCTCGTCGCAGCGCGTGATGCCGCCAAAGATGTTTAGCAGCACCGCCTTGACGTTGGGGTCGGCCAGGATGATGCGCAGCGCCGCCGCCACGCGCTCGGCATTGGCCCCGCCGCCAATATCCAAAAAGTTGGCCGGGCTGCTGCCATACAACTTGACGATATCCATCGTCGTCATGGCCAGGCCCGCGCCGTTGACCATGCAGCCGATCTCGCCGTCGAGCTTGATAAAGTTCAAGTCGTGCTGGCGCGCCTCGGTTTCGGCGGGGGCCTCTTCGTCCAAATCGCGCATGGCAGCCAGATTGGGCAGGCGGAACAGCGCGTTGTCGTCAACGACGATCTTGCCGTCTACGGCCAACAGCTTGCCCTCGCCAGTGACGACGAGCGGGTTGATCTCGGCCAGGCTGGCGTCGCACGCCACGAAACATTCGTACAGGCCGCGCGCGATCTTGACGAAATCGCCGATCAGCCTGGCGGGCAGCTTGAGGAAATAGGCAATTTGGCGCGCCTGATAATCGCGCAAGCCGATAAAGGGGTCCACTTGCACCTTGAGCAGCTTTTCCGGCGTCTCGCGCGCCACCTGCTCAATCTCCATGCCGCCGGCCGCCGACGTCATGATCGTCACGCGGCGCGCGGCGCGGTCAATCACCACGCCCAGGTAAATTTCTTGCTGGATGTCGGCGGCTTCGTCTACCAGCACTTTGCGGACGGTCAGACCTTTGATGTCCATTCCCAGGATTTTGGACGCAACCTCGTAGGCTTCGTCTGGCGTATTCGCCAGCTTGACGCCGCCGGCCTTGCCGCGCCCGCCTACCAGCACTTGCGATTTGACAACGACGCGCCGGGCGAGCTTGTCCGCAATCGCGCGCGCCTCGTCCGGCGTGGCAGCGACATCGCCTTCCGGGATAGCTATCCCGTGTTGGGCGAACAATCGCTTGGATTGATATTCGTGTAGTTTCACTGATACCTCCTAAAATCAAATAACGAATAACGAGCAATATCGGGTCTTTTCAACCGGTCAAATTGTATCACAGACGTATCTGCCCAGCAACCAGACAGGGTCACATGTTTGACGTGTTATTTGTCCTGCTTTTTTCTTGGACGGCGAACGCCAGCGCGAACATCAAGATAATCACGCCAACCAGCGTAAAGATGACAGGCGCGCCAAATCCGCCCCACTCGTACAGCAGTCCCCCCACAGTTGGCGACGGAAAGGCGATCAGCCCCCGAAACGCCGAAAGCTGGCCGATGGCCTCGGAGCGCGAGCCGGCCGGCGATTGGCTGGTCAGGTACGTCATCACTGCCGGCCCCCATGTCGCGCCCACCAGCCCGAACAATGCAAACGACGCCACGAACCACGCAAAATCGGTCTGGGTCAACCAGATGATCATGAGGGGGATGCCCAACGCTTCCGACAGCACCAGCGATGGCTTGGCGCCGTAGCGGTCAATAAAGCGGCCCAACAACGCCTGCGTCAGCACCATCGTCACCGACGACACGCTGTTCAACGTGCCCAACTGCGCGTCGGTATAGCCATACGCTTTGCTGAGCACGCCAAATAGCACGCCAAAGCTCGCGCCCCACACAAACGAGTCGCCGGCCATGCACAGAAAAAACGCCCGCAGATGGGGCGGGGGGGCGGCGGCCCGGCGGAATACGCAAAACATCTGCCGCCACCCTACCGGGATGGAATGGATCATACGCGATTCTCTCAACCAGCGAATCACCATGGCCAACGACACGACCTCGAACGCCAATCCCACCAAAAACACGATAGGCCGTCCCAAGTGTTCAGAGACATAGCCGCCCAAGGGCGGCGCAAAAATGCCGGGCAGCACGGTGGCCACGTACACCAGGCTGTAGGCCGAGCCGCGGCTGGTTTCGTCGGACGATTCGGCCACCAGCGCCCCACGCGACGGGCGCGAGAGCGCCGAGATGCCCATCAGGATGACGGCCGGAATCAACAGCGTCCATTGCCCCACTTGGCCGGCCATAAAGTAAAACCCCAGCGCCGCAATGGCCGCCGCGCTGGCCCAAACGACAAATGGCTTGTGGCCGGTTCTATCCGAAAGCCAGCCGCCGATGGGTTGAACGAGCGACGTGACCAGCCCTCCGTAGCCGCCCAGGCTGTTGAGCAGGCCCAGCGTGGGAATCGAAGCGCCCAGGCTGAGCGCGTAGGGCTGCCATACGGTCTGCACCACACTTTGGTAAATGCCGCTGAGAAAGGCGGTGGCGGTCAGAACGACGAGATTTTTGTGCATACCACGTTGCTCCGAACAAAACCTCCGAGGTATTCGCCTCGGAGGACGTTGGTTTTCGTGCTGGCCTGGGGCGCGACCCCTGGCAAGGGTTCACTTGCATTAGTGCCAACTTGAGGCATCCTGAGCCTGTCGAAGGATACCTCGCGACCACGGTTCGACGGCTCGACCGAGCTCGCCGAAGTCAAGCTCACCGTGCCCAAGTTGACACTACTGGTTCAGTTGCTCCAAAATACTTTACTTGTCCGGCGTGGCGTCAACGACGGGCGGCGGCTTGGGATGCGCCTCGGAGACATCTTGCTCCATGCGGCCGATCAGTTTTTGCAACTCGGCATTGACCTGGTGCAGCGCCGAAAGCAAGTGAGGGCGCACTTCTTGTATGGTCTGCTCGCCAGCGGCGCGGACGGTCTGGGCAGCTTTGCTCACCTCGGCGCGCGCCTTGTGCGCTTCGGGCGAGGTGGCGCTTTCTTTGATAGCCTGCCCCACCGAGTTAATCATTGCTTCCAACCCCTCTTGCATCTCTTGCACGCGGCGGCGGTTGTCTTCATTGTGCCACGAGGCGCGGAACGCGGCGGCCAGGCTTTCGCCCAGGGTTTGGAATTGATTGCCCACTTCTTGCCAGGCTTCGCCGGCTGTCTGCGAGGATTCTTGTACGGGGGGACGTTGGTCGGTCATCATAATGCTCCTTTCGTTAAATTGAAAATTGGACTTACTATACCTCTATTTGCCGCTCCCGGCAAGTGTGGACAGTGTTTGTTTACTGATTCTTGAGCATCACCGGCAAGTAGATACGGTAATGGCCGATAATGGTGACCGGTGTGGCCGCTGAGACGCTGCCCACCCCATTGCTCGCTGTGACGACGGCGGTGTAAAAATCAGCCATAGTGTAAGTGTGGCTGACCGTGCCGCCGTGGCCGAATGCGCCGTCGCCAAATGCCCAGGCATAGACAATGTTGCTCCCGCTGGCTGTGGCTGTGAACAGCGTCACATTCCCCAGCGTGGTCGGGCTGCTGTTGGCCGCCCTCAAGCCAGTGATGGCACTGTCGTTGACGGCGACGGCGACCTCGTCCGGTGTCTGGTCGGGCAGGCCGCGCGCGTCAGTGACCGCCAGTGTAAAAGTCAGCACAGTTGGGGTAAGAGGCGCGGTAAAGGTGAAACTGACCACTGGCCACGCCCCGCCATCTACGATGAGGCCGCCGGTCTGCCGCCAGAAGTAAACCAGTGCGTCGCCATCAGAGTCGGAGGAGGCGCTGCCGTCCAGCGTCACCGTTACACCGGGCGCCACACCCTGATCCGCCCCGGCGTTGGCGATGGGCGCCTGGTTGCCTGTATGCGTGAAAGTGGCTGTTATTGCTTTGTGGCCATCCATCGTCAACGTCGTCGGGTTTTCCGCGCCGGTCAGATCGCCCGTCCAACCGGCGAACTGCCAACTGGGAGAGGGCTTTGCGCTCAGGTTGACCAGAGTGCCAGACAGATAGACGTGCGCGCCCATGCGGGGCGTGATGACGCCGCTGCCCATCAGGTGCATGGTCAACGTATAGTAAGTGGGCGGCGCGGAGACAAAGGTGGCCGTCACCACTTTGTTGGCGTTCATCGTCACGTGCGTCTCCGTGAGTGGCCCACTGGCGTCGCCGCTCCACTGGCCAAAGTACCAGCCAACGGCAGGCGCCGCCGTCAGCGTCACCACGTCGTTGTAGAGATACGTCGTCTGGCTCGGCGTCCGCGTAACCGCGCCGCTGCCCACAATGTTCACTGTGAGAGTGTAGGTCAGCGCGCGGAAGGTAGCCGTCACTACCTTGTCCGCGTCCATCAAGATGCTTGCCGGGTTGGCTGCGCCCGTTGCCGCGCCGCTCCAGCCGGCGAACGCCGAGCCGGGCTGCGCTGTGGCCGTGACCACCGCCGTCGTCCCGCTCAGATACTCGTGCGCGCCAACGGGTGGCGTAACCATCCCATAACCATTGCCGGCCGCGGCAATCGTCAACGTATAGCTTACGGGGCCGGCCGGCTCGGTGACGGTGATGTAGCGCGTGCGGGTAAGCGTGCTGCTGCCGCCGGGGCCGGCCACTTGCAGGCTGACGGTAAAGACGCCGGTTTGCGTGTAGGTGTGCGTTGGGTTTGCCGTTGCGGATGTCGCGCCATCACCAAAGCGCCATGCCCATAAAGTAATGCTGCCGGTCGAGAGATCGGTAAACGTGACCAACAATGGGCGGTCGCCGCTGCGCGGCGCGGCGCTAAAGTTGGGCACAGGTGGTGGAGGGTCATCGTCTGTGATGGTCAGCGTGGCGCTAAATGTGCCCAGTGTGGCGCTGGTCGGATGGCTCAACATCAGGTGGATGGTCTCATCGTTCTCATGCAAATCGTCATCGGTGATGGGCACGGTAAAGGTCAACACCATCGTGCCTGGCGAAAAGGTCAGCGTGCCGCTGACGGCAGCGTAATCACTCCCGGCGGCGGCGGTGCCATCTGACATGCCATAGTTCACCGTGGCTGTCAACGCGGTAGAGCCGCTGAGCGTCACGGTGATGAGCGCCAGGTTCGCACATTCGCTCACGGTGTAGGTTGCACTGATAAAGGCCGCCATCGGCGGCGGGTCGTCGTCCCAGATTATGCCCACGGCGTTGCCGCTGCCAGTGACGGCGTTGACCGGACTGCTCAATGCCAGGATAAAAGTCTCATCGTTCTCATACAAATCGTCATCGGTGATGGGCACGGTAAAGGTCAACACCGTCGCGCCCGGCGAAAAGGTCAACGTGCCGCTGACGGCAGCGTAATCGCTCCCGGCGGCGGCGGTGCCATCCGACGTGGCATAATTCACAGTAGAGGTAAATCCAGCCGGTGTATTCAAGGTGGCGGTGATAACTGCCGCTCCTGCGTCTTCCTCCACACCGTAGGTTGTTGGATTCAGGCTTACAATCGGCGCTGCGATGACAGTGCGGGTGTACGCGCCTACCGCGCCCTCACTGGTCGTGACCCATACCACGTTGGTCAACGGGCCGGTATAGCCCATCTCGACGGCGACGGTCACCATCTTTGTCCAGACGCCGCCGGGCGCGGCGATGGCTGTGGCCCAGGCGAGGGTGCCGGATGGCATGGCATGATCCGGCAAGATGTCGGTGATGATGGCAGTGAGCGTCACATAGCCAGTGTTGGTGACACGCAGAGTAAAAGTCAATAGCGCCCCGCTCGGCGCCGGGTCGGGGTCGGCGTGCTTGGTCACGCTCATGCCAGCCGGAAACTCGTCCGCGCCAATGTCCACCCGCGCGCCCACGGGCCTCCCCTCGCCGTCAAAATCTGTGGTGGGCGCGGGCCCCCCGGCAGCGGTGGTGCCAGCCGGGTCGCCGCGCTCTATGGCCGCCGACCCTGCCTGGATGTGATAGTCTCCAGCGGTCACATCCACAAAGCGCGGGTCGCCGTACACAGGATCGTTGTTAGTCATGCTGCCTATGGTGTTAATGGTATTGGAAAAAAGGGTGTAACCGGCGACCACCGCGCCGCCTATTCGATGGATGCCTACGTCGTGGTTAGCGACGATGGTGTTGGTCAAAATCAAAGCGCCACCATTGACCCTCGCCCCGGTCAAAGAGTTATCGGATAAAGAACAATTAACAACAGTGTGGTCACCTTCCTCCACGAACAAACCTTCCGGGGCATTGTATGCAACGACGCTGTTCGCAGTCCGTGTGGATATGGCTAAAGCAGGCGGTGCATACAGACCACCGCCATAGCCGGCGCCAGCTGTGTTGGCCGTGTTACCCATTATTCTGGCGCCGTTCAAGTTAGCGGTGGAAAAAGCGTTGACATAGAGGCCGCCGCCATAGCCAATACTGCCCGCCGCCGAGCTGGCAGCGTTGGCTTGAACAACAGTGGCATCCAGATTAGCTGTAGCCCAGCCAACGTAAAGGCCGCCGCCATAGCCGTCGCCGGCTTGGGCCGCTGTGTTTCCCCGCACAACGGTGGCGCCCTTCAGGTTGCCAATAGATTGATGGAGATATATGCCGCCGCCAACGCCGCCCTCACCCGCCACGCTTGCCGTGTTGCTCATCACCAGCGTGTCGGTCAGGTTGACGGCGCACCAACCATAGAGATAGATTCCCCCTCCATCACCCGAATTGTCTGACGCGCTGGCCGCGTTGTTTACAACCTGGGAACTGCTCAAGTTGGCTGTGGAGCCTTCCCATAGATACAGGCCGCCGCCGCCGCCGCTAGATGCGGCGCTGGCTGTGTTACTGACCACTTGGGTGTTATTGAGATTAACCATCGCGTACTCTCGGAGGTACAAGCCACCGCCGTAGCCATCCCTCCTCAGGCTGGCAGTGTTGCTTGCCACCTGGGTGTCGGTCAAGGTCGCCTCAGCATAGTTTTCGAGGTACAGGCCGCCGCCATAACCATTCTGCAAGTTTGCCGTGCTGGCTGCATTATTCCAGACAACCACATCGTCACTCAGGTTAGCCGTCGAATCATCGAGATAGAGGCCGCCGCCAAAGCCTGTGCCATCTATGCTGGCGTCGTTAACTACTACCTCGGTAGCGCCGCTCAGGTTGGCTGTAGAGTCAGAGGATAAGGCCAGGCCGCCGCCGTAACCATCGCCAGACACGCCGGCCGTATTGCCCCGTACGAGGGTGCCACCACTCAAGTTAGCTGTCGAGTCGCTGAGATAGAGGCCGCCGCCATAGCCCTTGCCATTCGCCCCCGTACTGGCCATATTGACCATCACCCAGGTGCCCGTCAAGGTAGCTGTAGAATCGTTGCCAAGATATAGACCGCCTCCCCAGCCATCGCCAGCAGTGCTGGCCGTGTTGCTCCATACACGAGAAACGTTAACCAGGCTGACTGTAGAGTTGTCGAGCGAGAAACCGCCGCCATAACCATCATGTCCAGTACTGGCCGTGTTGCTCACAACCAGAGAACCAGTCACAGTGATTGTGGAGTTATCGAGATGGAGACCTCCGCCAAAGCCATAACTGACCGTGCTGGCCGAGTTTTCATTCACCAGGGTATCTACCAATGCAGCCGTCGAATCGGCGAGGTAAAGCCCGCCCCCAAAGCCAACGCCGGTCCAACTGGCTACACTGTCGTAGACCTTACAGTGTCGAACCGTGAGCAAAGCGTCCTGGCTGTAGAGGCCTCCGCCCCGATTGCCCCAACCTGTGGCATTGCCCCTGACGATGGTAAATCCGTCAATCGTTGGCGTGATGGGGCCCCTTATGTAGATTACTCGCCCTGCCCACACAGCGTCCAGCGTAGTGGGAGTGCTGATGATATTCCGGGCGGTGAAGTCAGAATTCCATCCCCCCATCAAAATTAGCGTCTTGGTCAGCGCCACCACGTAGCCCAGGCTGGAGGTATCGGCATCCGTATACCCCCCGCCAGCCACTCGGATCTCGTCGCCGGGGGTGGCACGGTCCACAGCCCGCTGCACGGTGCGGCAGCGGTGGACGACGGTGCTACAGTCGTTGGCGTCGTCGCCATCGGTGGCCACATAGAGGATATTCGAGTCGGCGTGGAGGATAGACGTTTTTCCTCGCCGGTCCGTGGCGTAGAGCGTGAGCGGAGACGGTCTGGCTGTGATTGGGTAAGTATGCGTGACTACCGGATTTCCCGAACAGGTGCTTGCCCTATCACCAAAATCCCAAAAATAGCTGGCGATAGCGTCGCCGTCGGGGTCGCTGACCAGGGCAGTGGCAGTGATGGCCATAGTAGGACCATTGACCGTAGCATCTACGGTAAAATATCCGACAGGGGCGGTATTGGTATATACTGGCCGGCTTTCTTTAACCAGCAGCTTGTCCACCTGGACATCTTTGTAGTTGCCCGGCTGGACGCGGCAGGCCACCTGGCCTTCAGAACCGGGATCCCAACGGAAGGCATAGACCGCATAGTCTGTAGTCAGTGTGGCCGTCCCCGCCAACTGGGAATCGCAGGTCAGCGAGAGTACCGGGTCGGGACTGGTGGAAAAACCTTTAGCTACTACTTCGATAGTCAGGGGTTCACCCCATACGAAATGATGGATATCAAAGTACCCCACCGTGTCGGTCAGCAGAATACTGTATTCATCAATCTGTAGGTGTGCGTCGCTTTTGATATCCCAATCCTTCTCCGCCTCATACATCTCCACCGAGCGTGGCTCGGTGCGCAGCAGCACCTTGTCTATATCCACGGTGGCGGCGACGGTGGCGCTGATGATTTCGACGCGCAGTTCCGCCGTGCCGGTGTAAATCGTCCGGTAGCGGTACAGGGCAAAGCGCGAGGTTACATTGTCTAAATCAGCATCCACTGATTTGGCCTTGTTAGTTTCGTGAGCGGGGCTGACGACGATGGTGTGATCAAGCTCTGTCTCACCGCCTATCTCGGTCAGGGATACGAGCTGTGAGCCGCTGATCCAAACCCGCATCCTCGGCCAGTTGCCTCCGTCCGGCTTACCCCTGGCGATCACTTCGATGAGGGTGGGGCCGGTCAGGTCAACCGTGCGGGTGAGATAGCCCTGCTGCGAAAACTGCCAGGCGGTGATGGCATTTGAAGTAGTGATTTGGCCAGAAGTATGCCCCAGATCGGTCTCGGCTTCATAGACGACAACCGTTGGATCGCTTTTGACGTATTCTTCGATGGCCCAGTTGACCCAATATTCCTGCCAGGCAGTCAACGTTAGCGGCGTGATTGCTGTGATAGGCAATGTGCGCCAGTAGGCTAGCGTCTCGCTGTACACTCTAAAAAGCTGCTCCTCAATGGCAAAGTTGCGGGCCTGTATCCCGCCTTCGCCATAATAGTTGCCGCCGAACAGCGCCGAGAGGTCAATCGCGTGACCGGCGTTGCGCAGGCGGGTATAGGGTGAGGTAACTTCAATGTCGTCCACAGGATAGCCCTCGGCATCTGTTTCATAATCATAGACCAGTCGCCGCTTGGCATTGACGGACAAGAAGAAATCGTCCAGCGCGGCAGGAGGTTTGCCGGCGTAAGGGAACACTGGCACAAAGATGGCTACAGAAGGCTCGCCCAGCGCCACCCACATCGTCGTCAGCCGCCCGCCGTCCTGGTCGCCCGGCCTGGAGCCGACGATGACAACTGAGGAAACGGTGACAAAGCGGTTGAGGTGATTGCCGACGAGCTTTTTTTGCGTCCAATCGAAATCCGAAAGATAAGGCGCGTAGCCGACTGAGCGAGCCACTATCTCCAAATAGTTCTCTCGTGGGTGGCCGCCTGCCCGCAGCCATTTTTGGATAAAATACTGGTAATCTTTGGGAGCATCGTCCATCCGGGCTGCCACCCTGCCCCATCTCTCTTGTGAGCTTTCACTATCCTCCAGGTCATTGACGCCGTCTTGATCTTTATCCGGGAAATAGGGAAAACAAACAGTGCCAGAGCAAATGCTGGTATTGGTAAAGGCGATCCGCGAAAAGTTGGAGCGATAATCGAAACCATTGTATCCCCATGCCGGCGGCCCGCTGCGAGGGAAGCGCGGCGTAGTGATTTCAAAAGTATGGGTGATGTTCTGCCGGGCAAAGCTGTTGCCGTCCACCTCAAAGATCGCTGCCCCGCCCAGGCGATCAATCACGGCGATCAGGCTGGCGGTGTTGCGGGCCGTGCTGCCGTTATAGCCGCCGCCGCCGTTGGTATCGGTCAGCAGCTGTTCTACGTCAGTGATCGTCTCGCAGCGAGACAGAATCCAGTGATTCAGGCCGCCATTGCGTATGCCGCTGGCGTCTTGAGAGGCTGTGATTACAACTTGTTCCTGGACATTGGCCTCCAGCGTGTGGGCCTGGGCCGATACTACGGCCAATCCCCGCTCGTTGGCTCCCGCATAAGGATAAAAGAGCGTCTCTGTAACGTCCTGCGGGTCGCTCCACGCGCCCCGGTCGGACACGGCCACGTAGTTGAAGCGGTCTCGAAAGGTATCCGAGATGGAAAACGTTTGGCTGATTGCCTGGTGCCAAAAGAGGATAGATTGCCAGGCCTCTGGCCGCTCGAAATAATCTCGATTCTTCCAGATCACGGGCCGCCCGTCTACGGTTGAGTTGCCCGCAGCGACGGCGATGGTACAGGCGTCGGCGCCCTTGCGCCATTGTCGCACGATGGGGCCGCTACCGGCACGGGTATTGACGTCTGGGGGTACGGCCTCGGCGCCCGGCGTGGATAGCACAGAGAGCGCCGCAATAGTGGCTAGCAGAGCAGCTAACAAACTGAGCAATATCTTTTTTGAACTGTGGCTCATGGCTGTATCTCCTCGCATGTTGAAAGGCTTTGGGCCAAGATCAGGCATGCCCGGTGATCAGGGCCTTGGAGGATATTAACAAAAAAACGACCCTCCCCCGGCGCACCACCGGAAGGCTGGTCGGCGTAGCTCATCATTCATATATTCCTCCCACAAACGCTATATACCACAATGTGGGCGGTAACGATATCCCCGATCTCGATCTTGAGATTATTATACTTGCATCCGTTATCGCTGTCTAGTATTACAGCGCAAGGTTAGGTTGTTGGTCTGATTTGGCGCAAAAACGACAGGCATGGTATCGTTCTCCCACCACTACCAAAGGAGGGAAACGAAAACCATGCCGAGTGAAATTATAGCAGAAACCTGCCCGGCGCCCACATGTAACCTGCGGCCGGAGGATGTTGGGCAGTGTGTTGAAGAACTGGAGGCTTATCATGCGTTGTTTGCACCGGCTTTTTGGCGTCCAGAACAAGTTGAATGGGCGGGAGTGTATTCGAAGGGGTTGCTGGGCGATGTGCCGCGCAAGACCGCCGAACGCATGGCGTTGGAACAAAGCAAGACCCCGCGCACGCTGCAACATTTTCTGGGGCAAAGCCCGTGGGAGATGGAGGCCGTGTTGCCGATCCACCAGCGATTGATTGTTGAAACGCTGGGCGAAGACGATGCCGTGGTGCTGATTGACGAATCGGGCAACGTCAAGCAGGGCGACGATTCGGTCGGCGTGGCTCGGCAGTATTGTGGGTCGGTCGGCAAAGTGGACAATTCCCAGAATGGTGTGTATCTGGGGTATGCTAGCCGGAAAGGGTACGCACTGGTAGATGGGCGCATGTATATGCCCGAAGAATGGTTTGATGATGCCCACGCCGACTACCGCGAGCAATGCGGGGTACCCGAAGCCCTGATCTTCAAAACCAAGCCGGCGATCGCGCTCAAATTGTTGCAGGCCGCTCTCCAGCGAGGCGCTTTGCCGTGCCGCTGGGCGGCGGCGGATGAATTGTATGGAGATACGCCCAGTTTTCGAGATGGCGTTGCGCAACTGGGCAAATGGTATTTCACCGAGGTGGCGCGCTCGACCCTGATATGGCGCTGCCGTCCAGCGGTGGTGATGCCGCGCCTATCGCGCCATCGGCGCTAGCCCACCTGCCGCCACCTGCGGACGCCCAAGTATCGCTCGTCGCGTGTGGATGAGGTAGTGGTTCGCATTCTGAAAGAAGCTTGACGCGCCATCATCAAGGAAGGTGGCAAGGGCCCCAGTGTCTGTGATTTTGCTTTTCTGCGCGTCACCGAATCTCGTCAGAGCCAGCCCGGCCCAGAGCAATGGCTGGTCATCCGGCGCAACGTGAACACCCCCTCCGAGATCAAGTTCTACTTGAGCAATGCGCCGGAAGACACCCCGTTGGTTTGGGAATCCACATGGGCGATGTGGTTGACCCAGCGAAAGTCTTGCACGATCTTGGATTGAACGCCGGTCAGAAAGCGGAGATGATTCTCAGGCGCTAAGGGTAGCAGTGCGGTGAACTCCTCATGAACCGAAGGCAGATCCGCCCTTGCAGCACGATAAGGTACTTCCAATGATACTGATCGCAGATGGAAAAGGTGGGGCCGCCTGCAAACAGCCCATCCAGCAACAGGCAAATTGGCAGACGCGGGAAGCGTTCCTTGAGCCGGTCAGCCAGGCGGTAAAAGGCCTTGAGTTCACAGTCCTGCTTGGTGGGACACTCGCCGGGGTTCCCAATAAACTCGGTCATCAGCGAAAAGACCAAGCCAGCGGGCGTCACCAGCTTGGCTTCCAAAATGGGATGGTAGTAGAGCGTGTGACCATGACACGTCCTCGTCAGACAGTGGGAGCAATGCCGCTCGGAGAAGGTCAAGATGCCTGTGCCATCCATCACGACCAGAAAGTACGTGTCGAGCAAGCGGTAGCGATACAGCACCTTGTTGCGTATCAAGACCTCCACCAACCCCGTGACTTGCTCTTGAACTTGGCTCACGTCCAAGCGGCTGTAGGTGGCATCCAGCGTGTCGCCGTGCGGGCACGTCTCGGTCCCAAACAAGGCCTGAAACTTGACTGCCGCCGAACCATTGTGGCGCAACATGTGCCCCACTTGGCGGCGCGCTCCCAGATGCAGCGAGAACATCAATACCCCCGTCGCCAACACCGACCACAACGGATACGTGATGAACGCTGGATGACGCGGGTCGCTCACCCCCTGGAACATACGCTCAAAGCCGCCAAAGAAATGCTGCACCGTGACGACCAAGGCCTTGATCAAGTCCGCCTGCGCTGGCTGATCCGCCTCCAAGTCCTGTTCCGCTAACTGCGGGGAATCAGTGGGTTGAGCTGTCTCTGAGTTCGCCATGAGCACGCCTCCATCAGGGCATAAGCAAAGATGCTCTCAGTATACTCCTGAAGGCGGGGTGGCGTACACTGCGCGAAAAATCCTGTTACGAGTCGGAGCAAACACTCGATTTCTCAAGTGAAACCTGCGCCAAGAAAACGTATTCTTCATCGCTGGTGACAAAAACAGCATCTTGCCAAATTAACCAGGTTGGGCTATAATGATTCCAATCCGGGGCGTAGCGCAGCCAGGCTAGCGCACTTGAATGGGGTTCAAGTGGTCGGAGGTTCAAATCCTCTCGCCCCGACTTTTTCTTGCT
>CAZYXV010000034.1:0-39160 GCA_964651475.1 uncultured Anaerolineae bacterium
TCAAAGAAGTTGTGGGTAATGTATAGCTGGCGGCAGACAGGTTGAACTGCGGGCGAAACGAATTTAGAAAAATGGGAACGGACAGTTTTTCACAATCTCACAACCTGGGCGCGCCCCTCGCCGAGCACCGCGCCAACCCCAGGGCGCAGCGAGAGGCGCTGCTGGCGGGATGGGGACTCGTCGTCGTCGGGGTGATATTCGCCCTGATTGGGCTGGCCGTCTCCAAGGGCAAGTGGCCGGCGCTGCTCGTGGCGGCCGCCGGGCTGCCGCTGGCCGTCATCGGCGTGGCGGCGCTCGTCGACCGCGCCCGCCGGCGCGATCTGTGCGTGCGCCTCTTTGCCGATGGCTTTTCGCACACGCTGGCCGGCCAGACCCAAGCCGCTCGCTGGGACGACGTGACGCAAGTCTGGCAGAATGTGATTCAGACCTATCGCGGCAGCGCGCACACTAACACCACGCACATTTGCACCGTGCGCCTCGCCGATGGCCGCCAATTCGTCCTCAACGATCAGGTGGACAAGGTCGCCGCGTTGGGCGCGGCTATCCAGAAACAATGCGCAGAACGAATGATTCCGCGCGCGCGCGCGGCGTACAACGCCGGCGAGACCGTCGTCTTTGGCCCATTCGGCGTCAGTCGGGTCGGGATCTCCAAAGGCACGGATACGCTGCCGTGGGAGCAGGTCGAGCGTGTAGATCTGCGCCGGGGCGTGCTTCACGTCAGGAAGAAAGGGCAGCGCCGGGACTGGGCGTTCGCGATGGCCTCTCGCATCCCCAATCTGCCGGTCTTGATGGCCCTCGTCAACCCATAGGCCTGCCAGGCTTTCTAAATATTTTTTCTACACCTTTCCCGTGTTGTATGGTATCATACCGCAACACGACGGAGGTGGAGATGAGCTTGCCCGTTATACTTTTATTGGAAGGCCTGGCCTATACCGTGCTCTTTGGAGGCTTGTCGCTGCTGCGGCGCGAGGGGCTATCGGCCCAATTCGCCATCGAAGCGACAATTATCACTGTTATCGCCAGCGGGCTGACCGCTCTGTCGGGCTTTCCAACTCACCCCATTTTGTTTTTGATCATCCTCTACCTGATCACCATGCGCGCGCGCCTGTTGGTGGATGTGGGCAACGTGTTGGCGCAACGCGGCCAGCTCGCGCACGCCGGGCGGCTGTACACATTAGCCACGCGCCTGTGGCCTGATAAAACCAGCCGCCTGATCGTGCAGGTCAACCAGGGCGCGGCTTGCTTGCAGCAAGGCGCGCTCGACGAGGCCATTGACATCCTGAAAGGCGTGCTGCAGCAAGCAGGCCAGGGCTACCTGGGCGTCAAACACGAGGCCGCCGCCCACTATAACCTGGGTGTGGCGTATCGCCGCAAAAAGCTGGACGCGCAGGCCATCGTAGAATTTAACGCCGTCGTGGATACCTGGCCCGCGTCCGAATACGCCCGCCGCGCCGAGGCCGCGCTCGCGCAAGACCGCCATCGAGATCATGCTTGACGGAAATCGAAATCGGTAGTATCCTCTCGCGCGGCGCGCCGCCTGGCATCGCGTCACCTCGACGTAAGCTTGACGGCACGCCGCAAAATTCACAATTGGCAAGCGATTCTATCGGCTAATCACCAGAACCAGCACAAAGCATTAGGCCACATCGCGCCCACAGCCTGCTTGCAGGCACATGCCCCGGATCGCCAACCCAGGGTATGTTGAGCGCAGAACCGGGAAAGGAGACTCCATAAGCCCATTCCGTACCCCCATACCTCAATCTGTCAACCCTGTTCCGGCTTGCACCGGGATGTTCTATATCCAAATGATGTAACAATATTTGCTACAAAGGAGATTCTATGTTTTCGACCTATCGTTTTCGCTTCTGGCCAGCGATGGCCGGCGCATTGGCGCTGTTGATCCTGGCTGCCGCGCCCGTCTGGGCACACTCCCCGGTGGAGCAAGACCTTCCACCAGCGCAACTCTCTGACCCGGCGCTCGTCGCCCCCATCAACCGCATCACCGCCGCGCCGGTGGCCGCCGATGATGTCTACACCGCGACCGAAGATATTGCGCTCGTCGTGCCCGCTCCGGGCGTGCTGGGTAACGACAGTGATCCAGACACCGATCCACTCACGGCCACAGTAGACGCCGCCCCCCTCACCGGCACACTGGACCTGCGCGGCAGCGGCGCGTTCACCTACACCGCACCATTGAACTGGAATGGCCTGATCACCTTTACCTACATCGTCAGCGACGGGGCGCTGACTGACGCGGCCACCGTCTCGATCCTCGTCACGCCCGTCAACGACGGCGGACCGCTGGCCGCGGATGACAGCGGCACGGGCTTTACGACTGACGAAGACACCGCCTTTACCACTGGCGATGTGCTGGCCAATGACACCGACCCCGATAACGACCCGCTTGCGGTGCAGAGCTTTGACACCAGCGGAACGCTCGGGTTGGTATCTCTTGTCGAAAATGTGGGTCTGGATACTGGTGGATTTGGCGCACCCAATGGTTATGTGCTTACCGACTTGGGCTATAATGACGAAGGCTTCGGTGTCGCACTCCAAGCCGATGGCAAAATCGTCATGGTAGGATATGCCGACAATGGCAGCAACAATGACTTTGCTGTGGTGCGCTACGACAACAATGGCAACCTGGACACATCCTTTGATGGCGACGGCCAAGTCACCACCGACTTTGGTTCCTACGACCATGGTCAAAGCGTCGCCATCCAATCTGATGGCAAGATCATTGTGGCAGGATCTGCCCATAACGGCAACAACTTTGACTTTGCCATAGTGCGCTACAACCTTGATGGCAGCCTGGATGCAGCCTTTGGCGCAGGCGGCAAGGTTACTACCGACCTGGGCAGCAGTGACGGAGGCTATGGCGTCGCCATCCAGGCCGACGGCAAGGTTATCGTAGCGGGGCGAGCCCATAACGGTAGCAACTATGATTTTGCCATAGTGCGCTACAACACTGATGGCAACCTGGACATGTCTTTTGATAGCGACGGCTATGTCACCACAGACTTTGGCTTTGACGACCGTATCTCCAGCGTTGCGCTCCAATCAAACGGCAAGATTGTCGTGGCAGGGGATATTGCCAACAATGACGACTATGAGATTGCCGTGGCGCGCTACAACACTGATGGCAGCCTGGACACATCCTTCGGCACTGGCGGCAAAGTCACCACCTACTTGGGACCTGATGCCAGAGGCTATAGCGTCATCATCCAAGCCGACGACAAGATTATTGTGGCGGGGAGAGCCATAAAAGGCAGCTATGACAGTGACTTTGCTGTGGTGCGCTATAACGCCAATGGCAGCCTGGATCTGTCTTTTGGTGACGATGGCAAGGTCACCACTGATCTGAGTCTTGACGATAGATGCTACGATATCGTTCTCCAATCCAATGGCAAGATCGTCGTGGCAGGGTATACTAGCAACAGTGGCCACACTGACTTTGCCCTGGTGCGCTACAATACCGACGGCAGCCTGGACACCTCCTTCGATGGCGACGGCAAGGTCACTACCGACTTGGGTTACAATGAGAATGGCAACGGCGTGGCTATTCAATCGGATGGCAAGATCGTCGTGGCAGGGAGTGCATACGACACAAGCGGGGTAGGTAACTTTGCTGTGGCACGCTACAACGCCAGCGGGAGCACATTCACCTACGACCCGAACGGCCAGTTCGACTGGCTGGCGGCGGGCGAAACCGCAACCGACACTTTCACCTACGTGGTCAGCGATGGCTTGCTTACAGACACGGCTACTGTCTCCATCACCATCAACGGCGCCAGCGAGGCGCCCGTGGCCCTCAACGACGCTTACACAACCACCGAAGATACGCCGCTCATCGTGGCCGCGCCGGGCGTGCTGGGCAACGACACAGACGCCGATAGCAGCGCTATCACCGCCACGCTGAACAGCACCCCCTTCACCGGCACGCTGGACCTGCGCGGCAGCGGGGCATTCACCTACACCGCGCCGTTGAACTGGAATGGCCTGGTCACATTCAGCTACATCGCCAGCGACGGTGCGCTGACCGACACAGCCACCGTTTCTATCACCGTCACACCCGTCAACGACGGCGGCCCAGCCGCCGCAGATGACAGCGGACCAGATTTTACAACCGATGAGGCCACCACCTTCACCGTCGGAAACGTGCTAAATAATGACACCGACCCCGATGACGATCCGCTATTTGTGCAGGGCTTTGACGCCAGCGAGACATTAGGGCTAGTATCCCTTGGTGGAGGCGGAAGCCTGGATACCAGCGGATTCGGCGCACCCAACGGCTACGTGTTCACCAGTTTTGGTTCCGACGACTATGGCTATAGCGTCGCGCTCCAATCCAATGGCAAGATCGTCGTGGCGGGAGAGGTCGACCACAGCGACACTTATGACTTTGCCGTGGCGCGCTACAACCCCGATGGCAGCCTGGATATATCCTTCGATGGCGATGGCCAGGTCACTACCAATTTTCTTGGTTACGACAACTATGTCTCCGATGTCGCGCTCCAACCCGATGGCAAGATTGTTGTGGTGGCAGTAGCCTACAATGACGGTAGCGCCAACTTTGCCCTGGTGCGCTATAACCCCGACGGTAGCCTGGACACATCCTTCGATGGCGATGGCAGACTCATGACTGATTTTGGCTACAACGATGGCGGCAACGGCATCGCCATTCAACCGGATGGCAAAATCGTCGCAGCGGGGTTTGCCTCTAATGGCAGCAACTCTGATTTCGCCGTGGTGCGCTACAACACCGACGGCAGCCTGGATACGACCTTTGATAGCGATGGCAAAGTCACCACTGATTTTGGCTTTGGCGACTATATCTCCGGCGTTGCACTCCAACCGGACGGCAAGATTGTCGTGGCGGGGGATGCTTCCAACGGCAGTAACTATGATTTTGCCGTGGCGCGCTACAACACCGATGGCAGCCTGGATACGTCCTTCGATGACGACGGCAAAGTCACTACCGACTTTGGTCCCAGCGACGATTGGGGCTACAACATCGCCATCCAACCCGATGGCAAGATCGTTGTGGTGGGGAATACGCACGACGCAAACTGGGTGGGTGACTTGGCCATTGCGCGCTATAACGCAGACGGCAGCCTGGATACGACCTTCGATGGCGACGGCAAAATCACCACCGACTTGAAGCGTGAAGACTATGGCAACGACGTCGCACTTCAATCGGACGGCAAGATTGTCGTGGCAGGATACGTCTCTGACAGCAGTGCCTCTGACCTTGCAGTGGTGCGCTACAATCCCGACGGCAGCCTGGATTCGTCCTTTGGCAGCGATGGCAAAGTCATTGCCGACTTTGGTTCCTACGACCGCGGCAACGGCATTGCCATCCAGGCTGATGGCAAAATTGTTGTAGCAGGGTATGTGTATTCAGACGCAGGCTATAATAGCAATTTTGCCATAATACGCTACAACGCCAGCGGGAGCACATTCACCTACGACCCGAACGGCCAGTTCGATTGGCTGGTGGCGGGCGAGGTGGCGACCGACACCTTCACCTACGTGGTCAGCGATGGTTTCCTGACCGACACGGCTACCGTCTCCATCACCGTCAACGGCGCCAGCGAGGCGCCAGTGGCGGCCAACGACACTTACACGACCACTGAAGACACGCCGCTCGTTGTGCCCGCGCCGGGCGTGCTGAGCAACGACACAGACGCCGATAGCAGCATACTCACCGCCACGCTGAACAGCGCCCCCTTCACGGGCACGCTGGACTTGCGCGGCAGTGGCGCATTCACTTACACCGCGCCATTAAACTGGAATGGCCTGATTACCTTTAGCTATGCGGCCAGCGACGGCGCGCTGACCGACACCGCCACCGTCTCGATCCTCGTCACGCCCGTCAACGACGGTGGGCCGTTGGCGGCAGATGACAGCGGCCCAGGCTTTACGACTGACGAGAACACCGCCTTTACCACTGACGATGTGCTGGCCAATGACACCGATCCCGATAACGACCCGCTCGTGGTGCAGAGTTTTGATACCAGCGGCACGCTTGGCCTCGTGTCTCTTGCCGGAAGCGTGGGGCTGGACGCTGACGGATTTGGAGCGCCCAACGGCTATGTGGCTACTGATTTTGATTCCTATGACGAAGGCAATGGCGTTGCCATCCAATCCGATGGCAAAATCGTTGTGGCAGGGCTTGCCTTCAATGGCAGTGACTCTGACTTTGCCATGGCACGCTACAACTCCGATGGTAGCCCAGATACCTTCTTTGACAACGATGGCAAGGTCACAACCGACTTGAGCAATTTTGACGCCGGCCAAGCCGTCGCTGTCCAATCCGACGGCAAGATCATCCTGGCGGGAAGAGTCAACAGCGGCAGCGACGAAGATTTCGCAGTGATGCGCTACAACCCAGATGGCAGTCTGGACACTTTTTTTGACGGCGATGGCAAGATCACTACTGACTTTTGGGGCAATAGTGACAGCGTCTCTGGCATCGCTATCCAATCCAACGGCAAGATCGTCGTGGGAGGGAGGGCCAACAATGGCAGCAACAATGATTTTGCCGTGGCGCGCTACAACTCCGATGGCAGCCTAGACACCTCCTTCGATGGCGACGGCAAGGTCACCACTGACTTTTGGAGCAATAGCGACAGCGTCTCCGGCGTCGCCATCCAATCCGACGGCAAGATCGTCGTGGGAGGGAGGGCCAACAATGGCAGCAACAATGATTTTGCCCTGGCGCGCTACAACTCCGATGGCAGCCTGGACACCTCCTTCGATAGCGATGGTAAGGTCACTACTGACTTTTGGGGCAATAGCGACAGCGGCCTCGACATTGCCATCCAGCTCGATGGCAAGATTGTTGTAGTGGGACAAACCTCCGATGGTAGCAACTATGACTTGGCCCTGGCACGCTACAACACTAACGGCAGCCTGGACTCAACCTTTGATGGCGACGGCCAGGTCATTACTGACTTGGGCAGTCCCTACGACAGCGGCCTCGGCATAGCCCTCTCATCTGACGGCAAAATCATCGTGACAGGGTGGGCCTACAATGGCAGCAACTATGATTTGACCTTGATACGCTACAACTCTAATGGTGGTCTGGATACCTCTTTCGATGACGATGGCAAAGTCACCACCAATTTAGGATTCAATGACTTTGGCAACGACATCGCCTTCCAAGCCGACGGCAAGATCGTCGTGGCGGGAACTATCGAAGACGCCAGTGCGTATTCCGACTTTATCGTAGCGCGCTACAACGCCAGCGGGAGCACCTTCACCTACGACCCGAACGGCCAGTTCGATTGGTTGGCGACTGGCGAGATAGCCACCGACACTTTCACCTACGTGGTCAGCGATGGCTTACTCACAGACACCGCCACTGTCTCCATCACCATCACCGGCCTGAACGATGCACCGGTGCTGGCCGCCATCGGCAACAAGAGCATTGCCCAAGATGCGCTGTTGACCTTTACGGCCGCCGCCAGCGATGTGGACACGTCTGACGTCCTTACCTTCACACTGGACCCTGGCGCCCCAAGCGGCGCCAGCATCAATGCTGCAACAGGCCTGTTCACCTGGACGCCAGGCGTTGGCCCAGGCGTGTACCCTCTCACCGTCCGCGTGAGCGACGGCGCGCTGGATGACGCCGAGACCATCTCCATCACCGTCAGCCAGGCCGGCGATACGGCCCCACCCCAAGTGCTCGCCACCTGGCCTCTCAGCCAGGCGACGGAGGTGGCGCTCGGCGCACCAGTTGTCATCACCTTTAGCGAAGCCATCAACACCGCCACCTTCACCTACACCATCGTTCCCCCGCCGGGCGGCCTATCCGTCACCTGGAGCCACAGCGGAACCGTCGCCGCGCTGAGCCACGCATCCTTTGCCTATGAGACACGCTACACCGTCACCGTGACCGCCGCAGATGACCTGGCTGGCAATCCGCTGGTCGCGCCTTACTCCTGGTCGTTCACTACCTTGCCGCAGACCACTGCGCCGCATCGCATCTACTTGCCACAGCTAATGCGCGCTTTTGGTAAAAGCGTGGGGTTGGACACGGGCGGCTTTGGCGCGCCCAATGGCTATGTGACCACCGACTTTGGCTATGATGACGAAGGCTCCAGCGTTGTCATCCAACCCGACGGCAAGATCGTCGTAGCGGGATCTGCCGACGACAGCAATGCCTATAGTGACTTTGCTGTGGCGCGTTACAACCCCGATGGTAGCCTGGACACATCCTTTGGAGGCGATGGTAAGGTCACCACCGCTTTCTCGGGCTATGATTGCAGTGTCTCTGGCGCCGCCCTTCAATCCGACGGCAAGATTGTTGTGATAGGAGTGGCGAACAACGGCAGCAATGCTGACTTTGCCCTGGTGCGCTACAATCCCGATGGCAGCGTGGATACGTCTTTCGATGGCGACGGCCAAGTCACTACCGATTTTGGTCTCCATGACTGGGGTGCGGGTGTCGCTATTCAATCAGATAGCAAGATTGTCGCAGTGGGATTTGCCTACAATGGCAGCAATATGGATTTTGCCCTGGCGCGCTACAGCCCCGATGGCAGCCTGGATACCTCCTTCGATGACGACGGCAAGGTCACCACAGACTTTGGTCACGGGGATCATGGACGCAGTATCGCTATCCAACCCGACGGCAAGATCGTCGTAGCGGGATCCGCCGACGACGGCAATATCTATGATGATTTTGCCGTGGCGCGTTACAACCCCGATGGCAGCCTGGATACATCCTTCGACGGAGATGGCAAAGTCACCACTGACTTGTTGGGGTACGACGACCAGGGCAATGAGGTTACCCTCCAATCCGATGGCAAGATTGTCGTAGCGGGGAGTACCGACAATGGCAGCGACAATGACTTTGCCCTTGCACGCTACAATCTCGACGGCAGCCTGGATACGTCTTTCGATGGCGACGGCAAGGCCGTCACAGATTTTGGCTACAGAGACTATGGGCAAAGCGTTGCCCTCCAATCTGATGACAAGATCATTCTGGCCGGGTGGACCAACAGCGGCAGCAATGCCGACTTGGCCCTTGCGCGCTACAACCCCGACGGCAGCCTGGACACCTCCTTCGATGACAATGGCCAAGTCATCACCGATTTGGGTTACGAAGATTATGGCAACGGCGTTGCTATCCAATCGAATGGCAAGATTGTTGTGGCAGGGACTAGCGAAGGTTTGTATTCTGACTTTATCGTGGTGCGCTACAACGTCGCTGCATCTATCTACCAGCGGTGATGTGCAACTCGATTCACCTTCCTGGAAGCTTTGAGCTTCCAGGAAGGTAAAAGCTCCTAGATGACAAGCAGTGCCTCGGCCGGTCAAACCGCCGAGGCACTGTTCGTCTACACACTTGGCGGGTTGTATGGTATCATACCGCCATCGAACGGAGGTGTACGTGAAACATTGGCTTTTTCAACATAACACACCAGGTGAGGCATGGCAACCCGATCAAAGAGCATATATCTAACTGTTTGCGGATGGCTGGTGTTTGGCGCGCTGCTGGCGCTGGTCGCCTGCTCGCGCCCCGCGCCTACACCTACGCCCATGCTAACGCCCTCCCAACTCGCAACCCCTGCGCTGCACACGCTGCCGCATTTTACTCGCCCTGGCGACCCCACCGCCACCCTCATCGTCCCCACGCCAGACGCCACTCGCGCGCCCGAAGCACTGGGCACCGAGCTGTACCTGGTTCAACGCGGCGATACGTTGGGCCGCATCGCGCTGCAATACGACACGACGATAGAAGATTTGATCGCGCGCAATACCATCGCCGATCCCGACAATTTGCAGGTGGGGCAGGCGCTTCTCGTTCCGATCCTGGTGGAGCGCGTGGGGCCGGCCTTTAAAATCGTGCCGGATAGCGAGCTGGTTTACGGGCCGGCCTATACTCACTTTGACGTCGCCGAGTTTATTGCCTCGCAAGGGGGGTATCTGAAAAGCTACACAGAAGACGTGGACGGGCAGGCGCTTTCCGGCGCGCAGATTGTAGAGCTTGTGGCGCAGCGCTACAGCGTTGGCCCGCGCGTGCTGCTGGCTCTCGTCGAATACAAGGCCGGTTGGGTCACGCGCGCCGCGCTCAACGCGCAGAGCATCGCTTATCCCGCCGGTTACGTGAGCGCCGGGCAGGAAGGGCTGCTCAAACAACTGAGTTGTGCCGCCGATTACTTGAACGACGGCTATTATGGCTGGCAAGAGCGCGGCTATACTACAGTGCGCTTTGGCGATGGCACGCGCGCGCGCATCGCGCCGGGGCTTAACGCTGGCACCATCGGCATCCAAGAAGCACTGGCGCTGGCCTCAGATTACGACGCCTGGCAAAACGCCGCCGGCCCGCAGGGAATGTACGCCACCTTTGTGTCGCTCTTTGGCGATCCGTTTGCTTACGCCATCGAGCCGCTGCTTCCCCCCACCCTGGCGCAGCCCGACATGCGCCTGCCGTGGGGGAAGGGCGAAACGTGGTATTACACCGGTGGGCCACACGGCGGATGGGGATCGGGCAGCGCGTGGGCCGGCCTGGATTTCACGCCGCCCGGCGAGCAACTGGGCTGCTACGACAGCAGTGATTGGGTGACATCGGCTTCGGGCGGCACAGTCACGCGCAGCGGCAATGGCGTGGTGGTAGTTGACCTGGATAACGATGGATTCGAGCAAACCGGTTGGACGCTGCTCTACCTGCACATCGGCACAGACGGCCGCGTGGCCGCGGGCAGTCCGCTTGCGCCCGGCGACCGGATCGGGCGCCCCTCGTGCGAGGGTGGCTTTAGCAACGGCACGCACGTCCACATCGCCCGCCGCTATAACGGCCAATGGATCACTGCCGATGGCCCGATCCCATTTGTGCTATCGGGCTGGCGCCCCATGGGCACGCTGACGGAATACGATGGCACGCTGACGCGAGACAACGTGGTCTTGGAAGCGTGCGAATGTCGCGAGGCAAAAAACGGCTTGATCGCCGATCCCCAATGAGTTATTGGGCTGGTATCTTGTAAGATCTTTTAGGAGGTGGCCTGTGGCAGAACAACAACCTAAGCGCGCGCTCGTCCTTTCGGGCGGCGGGGGGCGGGGAGCCTTTGAACTGGGCGTGATGGATTATCTCATCAACGAGGCCAAGTGGACCCCCGACATGCTGATTGGCACATCCATTGGCTCGATGAACGCGGCGGTTTACGCGGTGGGCGGGCTGGGCCGGCTCACCAATATGTGGGATACGCTCAAAACCCGCGACATGCAGCGCTTTTTCCGCTGGCCTCTTTTTGGGGGAATGCTCGACCGCAAGCCGTGGCGGCGGACCCTGGAGCGATTTGCGCCGCTGGACAAGCTGGCACAGGTGACGATGCCGCTGTACATTGCGGCGACCGACACTGTCACCGGCCATCCCATCATCTACACCAACGATCCCAATCCCAATACCAGCAAGCCGCCCTACAAAAAAGTCAAAACCATCAATCACGAGCACCTACTTGCCAGCTCCAGCATTCCCTTTGTGTACCCACGCACGGCGGTTGACGAGGCCGATTGCTGGGACGGCGCGGTGATGTACAACTCGCCTCTGAACCCGGCCATTGATGCCGGGGCGACGCAAATCATCGCCGTTTTACTTTCACCCTATCACAGGCTGCACCCCGAAAGCGGCCTGACCAATGCCCGGCGTGGCGGCACATTGCCTCCCCCACCCTCCGACATCGTCGGACAAATCGGCTACGTGCTGGACATGGTTCTCGTCGGCACGTTCGAAAACGACTTTGAGCAACTGCGCCGCGTCAACAAGCGAGTGAGATCAGGCCAGGACCCTGACCACAAAGAAGTCGAATGTATTATCGTCGCCCCTAACGAGTGGATTTCACCGCTTGCCATCATCACCTACGACCCTGACTTTAGCCGCGAGCTGCGCCGCAAGGGCTACGAAGCGGCCAAACTGGCGTGGGAACGCATTCAGCAGCAGCACGCGTGGGATTCTGTAAGAGATTGACGACGCGCCGCGAGAAAGATAAACCTGTGCCATACGAACCCGTCATCGGCCTCGAAGTTCACGCCGAGCTATTGACCCGCTCGAAAATGTTTTGCGGCTGCGCCGTGGTGGAAGGCGGCGCGGGGGTTGAACCCAACCTCCACGTCTGCCCGGTGTGCATGGCATTGCCCGGCGCGCTGCCGGTGGCCAACAAACAAGCCATCGCCTTCACCCTCCTCACCGGCCTGGCGCTGAATTGCCGCGTCAACCCGCAGAGCGTCTTTGCGCGCAAAAACTATTTTTATCCCGACCTGCCCAAGGGCTACCAGATCAGCCAATACGAATACCCGTTGTGCAAAAACGGCTGGCTGGACATTGACACCGAGGCCGGCCCCAGGCGCGTCGGCATCACGCGCGTTCACCTGGAAGAAGATACCGGCAAACTGACGCACGTGGGCGGCGCCAGCCTGATAGACCTCAATCGCGCGGGCGTGCCGCTGTTGGAAATCGTGTCCGAGCCGGACATGCGCTCGGTGGAAGACGTAAAAGCTTATGCCGAAGCCTTGCGCCACATCTTGCGCTACTTGCGCGTCAACAGCGGCGACATGGAAAAGGGCGTCATCCGCTTTGAGGCCAATGTGTCCATCCGTCCCCTGGGCGACGACAAATTGCATACCCGCACCGAAATCAAGAATCTCAACAGCTTTCGCGCCCTGACGCGCAGCGTGGCTTATGAGATCGCGCGCCAAATCGCGCTGGTCGAATCCGGCGGCGTGGTGAAGCAAGAGACGATGGGCTGGAGCGAAGAGCGCGAGCAGACTTACCCGCAGCGCGGCAAAGAATCGGCGCACGATTATCGCTACTTTCCAGAGCCTGATTTGCCGCCGCTGGAAATATTGCCGGAGCAGGTGCAAGCCATTCGCGCCACACTGCCCGAGTTGCCCGACGCCAAGCGCCAACGCTTTACGCGCCAGTATGGCCTGAGCGACTATCAGGCCGCGCTGCTCACGCAAGAGCGCGCCGTAGCGGATTATTTTGAAGCGTGCGCTGGCAAGTGGAAAGCAGAAAGTGAAAGGGGCAAAACCGTTGCTAATTGGATCACGGGTGAGTTGTTCCGGCTGATGAAAGAGGCAGCGCAGGAAATCTCTCAGATCAAGGTTGCGCCAGAGCACCTGGCAGACCTGATCGAACTGGTCGAGACTGGCGCTATTAATCTAAACACGGCCAGGCTTGTTTTTCAAGATATGTACGCCGCGGGCCGCCCGCCGCGCGCAATTGTGGAAGAAAAGGGGCTGGCGCAAATCGGCGGCGCTGGCGCGCTGCAGGCCATCATTGAGCAGGTGTTGGACAATAACCCTCAACCCGTCCACGATTACCTGAATGGCAAAGAAACCACCTTGCAATGGTTGATGGGGCAGGTGATGAAAGCCACGCGCGGCAAGGCCAACCCGCGCGTCGCGCAAGAGACGCTCAAGGCGGCGTTGGAAAAGCGCCGGACAGTATGACGACTTTGAAACGCAAGCATCACCATCTCGAAATTCTGGCGTTGGCCGCCGTCTTGATGGCTGCGGGCGCGCTGCGTTTTTGGGCGCTGGGGAATTTGCCGCCCGGCCTGTACCGCGACGAAGCCTATAACGGGCTGGACGGGTTGGGTATTTTGCGCGGCGACCTGGCGTTGTACTTTGAGGCCAACAATGGCCGCGAGCCAATGTTCTTTTATCTCATCGCCGCGTCGGTGGGCGCATTGGGACGCACCCCGCTGGCCGTGCGCCTGCCGTCGGCCTTCGCCAGCCTGCTCACCGTGCCCGCGCTGTACTTGATGGCGCGCGCGCTGTGGAACCAGCGTGTAGGGCTGCTCAGCGCGGCGGCGCTGGCCGTGACGTTGTGGCCAGTTCACCTGGCGCACGTCAGCTTTCGCGCCGTGCTGCTGCCGCTGTTCCTGGCGCTGGGCGCCTGGCAAGCCGCGCGCGGCTGGCAAAGCAGCCACAGGCGGCATTGGCTGGCCGCCGGCGCTTTGTATGGGTTGAGCTTTTACACGTACCTGGCCGCGCGCTTTACGCCGTTGATCCTGGCGCTTTTCGCGCTTTACGCCTGGATTGTATTCTTGCGCCACACTACAGACGCTCGCCGCCGCGCATTTCAGGGTGCGGCGTGGTTTATGGCCGCCGCCGCACTCGCCGCCCTGCCCTTTTTGCTTTACACCTGCTTTCATTGGGATATCGTGATGGGCCGCGTGGGGCAGGCCAGCGTGTTCAACCCCGCCATCCACAAGGGGAACCTAGCCGGCGCGTTGATCGGCAACACACTCAGGGCGCTGGGCATGTTTTTTGTGCAGGGCGATCGCATCTATCGCCACAACGTCCCATGGCGTCCTGTGTTCGATCCGGTGATGGGCGCGTTTTTCGCGGCGGGCGCCATCTTGGCCGCGCGTCGCCTGAAGCAAGACGCTGCCTCGGCGCTGGCGCTTTGCTGGACGCTCGTCATGCTCCTCCCTACCATCCTGGCCGAAGACAGCCCGCACTTTTTGCGCGCGGTTGGCGTGCTGCCCGTCATTGCCGTTTTTCCGGCGCTGGCTTGGGACGCTCTGCAAAACACTGGGTTCTCGAAGAAAGCAGGCGCCTGGGCCATCGCCGGCGCGCTGTTGTTCAGCCTCTCCAGCACTGCCTACGATTACGTGGCGCGCTATCCCCAGGACCCCAAGACGGCCTACTGGTTCGACTCGGCCGGCGTGAGCATGGCGCGCGATATTAATGCGGCGCTGAATTCTGGAGCGCGCGTGATGGTGGATCGCCGCTTGTGGGACGACTGGGTCAATGCGCGCTTTCTCGTTCCCCAGAATCGCATCACACTACTCGAAACGAATCAAGCGTCTCCCATGATTTTTGAATCAATCTTGTGGCTGGCGTGGCCCTACGACGATTGGGCGCGCATCTGGCCGGCCTTGCCGCCGCGCGCGCAAATCGAGGCGAGAGAAGGCGCGCTCAGCCAGGGCGACCTGGATCCCGAACCTTACACCGCCTATATCAGCTTCCGGGCCGAGCCTTACGTCACGCTGCCCTCTCCACGCGCCCGCTTTGAACAAGGCATTCAATTGCTGCAAGCCCACGCCGCGCCTGTGGATGGACGCCTGCGCGTGCAGCTAGAGTGGTACGCCGAGGCCGCGCCGCTCACGCCCTTTACAGTGTTCGTCCACCTGCTGCAAAACGGCCAGCGCGTGGCCCAGGGCGATGCCCCCCCCGCCAGCGGCTATTATCCGACGCAAGCCTGGCGCGCCGGGGATGTAATCGTGGATGAGCACTGGGTAGACTGGACCAACTTTGATGGCAGCGAGCAAGTGATAATCGGCCTGTACCTCCCGGAAGCCGACAAACGCCTGAACGTGCTGGACGCGGCGGGGCAACCCATCGCCGACTCGATCCTGCTGGATATTGAGCGCAAGTGAACACCCAATCCCCAATCCCCAATACCCAATACCCAATACCCGATATCAAATCTCGAATATCGAATTTGCGCCTTGCGCTTCCCTTGCTCACATTGTTCGCATTAGCATTAATTGCCGCGGCGCCGCTGTGGGGGCCGGGAATGATCAACACGCGCGGTGGGGGCGATAGCCCCTTCTTGTTATGGCGCGTTCATCAACTGGCAGCCAATCTGCGCGATGGGGTTTTCCCGGCGCGTTGGATGCCCGACGCCGCTTACGGCCTGGGCTATCCTTTCTTTAGCTACTATGCCGCCCTCCCCTATTACGTCGCCAGTCTATTCCATCTGGCCGGATTGGATATCCTCACCGCCATCAAGTTGACGCAAACGCTCGGTTTTCTCCTGGCGGCGGCGGCCAGCTACGGATGGTTCCGGCGCGTCTTTCAATCGCAAGCCGCGGCGTGGCTGGGCGCGGCGGCGTTTACGTTTGCGCCGTTCCACCTGGTCAACGTTTACGTGCGCGGCGATTCGCTTTCCGAATTTTACGCCTTTATTTTTTATCCCCTCATCTTGTGGGCCATAGATAACGCGATTTGTGCTCGCACACCCACCGGCGTCATCACACTTGGACTAACTTACGGCGGACTGGTCGTCACGCACACCCTGTCGGCGGCCATCTTTTCACCGTTCGTCTTGCTATACGCTATTGTTCAAATACTCAACCCCCAATCCCCAATCTCTAATCCCCAATACCAAATATCTAATACTACTCCTTCCCCCCCTAATCGCCGCCTTCCTGTCACTTTTTGCCGCCTCTTTGCTGGCCTGGCGCTGGGATTGGCGCTTTCGGCGTGGTACTGGCTGCCGGCGCTGATGGAGACGCGCTACGTCCAGCCCGGCACATTGCAAGAAGGCTACTTTCATTACAGCGGCCACTTTCGCACAGGCGCGCTGGGTAAAGAGATCGGCCTGGTGCAGCTATCGCCCGGCTTTGTATACGACACCACCTCCGAGCAAACCTCTCCATTTGCGATGGGACTGGTACAGGCAATTGTGGCAGCATTGGGCATTATCTTAAATCTCAAATCTCTAATCTCAAATACCCAATCTCCACCCTCCACCCTCCACCCTCCACCCTCCAACCACACCTCACTTGCCCTCTTTTTGTTTCTGCTGGCCACCTTTATGATGACGCCGCTTTCCAGGCCTTTGTGGGATCATCTCCCGCTGCTGCCGATGGTCCAGTTTCCGTGGCGTTTTCTTTCAGTCCAGGCATTATTCGCCGCGATGATGGCCGCTTGGGGGGTGGAACACTTGCGTGTGCGGGGCGCGGCTGCCGCCGTCGTGGCCTCGGCGCTGGCGCTGGCCGTCATGCTGCCGCTGCGCCCCGAGCGATTAATGATCGCCGCCGGCGACGTGACCACCGGGCGCCTGCAAATGTACGAGCTGTTCACGGCCAACATTGGCACCACCATCACATACGAATGGCTGCCGCGCGACGTAAACCCGCGCCCCTATACATCTGAACAAGTGACGACTCCCGGCGCTCCGCCGCGCGCGTTTGCCATCGAAGGCGAGTTAGTCTCGGCGCGTGAAACGGCGCACCGTTCCACGCGGCGCGCCTGGCAAATTGACGCCGCCACACCCGCCACGCTCGTCTTTCCATTGCTTTACTGGCCCGGCTGGAGCGCCGCGCTTGACGGCGCGCCTATCCCCATTCGCGCGGCGCACAGTTCAGGGCGCGTGCAGGTGGATGTGCCGCCCGGCCAACATACGATTGTGCTCCAACTGGGAAACACGCCCCTGCGCCTGGCCGCTCAAGCTATCTCGCTGCTGGCGCTGCTGATCTGTGGAGCATTTGCCGCTTCACGCCTCACGATTCGCGTTCCACGCTTCACGCTTCACGCTTCATACCTGGCGCCGCTCGTCCTGGCGCTGATCGCTTTGACGCTTATGATCGTTGCCAGCCAGCCGCCATCGCGCGGCGCGCCCGCCGAAACGATGGACTTTGTCCAGATGCCTTACCTGCACACTGGCGGCGCGTATTTCCAGGCCAACACGCCGGGCGCTTATAATCTGCTAAACAGTTACCGAATTAATCCCGAACAAGTCTCCGTCGGGCAAGCCATAAGCCTCACTATGAATTGGACCGTTGTCGAATCACCGCTGACGGCCACCATTTCGTTGGTGGGATTGAGCGAGCATTTGCCCGATTTGCGCGCGCCGATTTTGCTCGACCAATCCAGCGCGCCATTAGACGAAATGCACACCGCGTCATCACACGCATTAAACATTCCGCCGGATTTGCCCCCAGGCGCTTATCTGATCCAGGTGCGGCTAGTGGGAGCAAGCGGCGAGCGGCCCGCCTGCACGGCCAATGGAACAGAGATGGGGCAGGTGTATTTGCGCCCGATTTACGTGCAAGGCAACTCGCCGCTCGGCGCCAAACCGAGCATTGCAGTGTTTGGCGACCGCCTCCACCTGCATGCCGTGCGCGCCGGGCAGCAAACACCCACGCAACTGCTGGTCAAGCTCGATTGGTCGGCCAGCCAGGCAATAGCCGAAAATTATGGCATTGCCGTCCGCCTGTACGATGCGCAGGGCGAGCGATGGGCCGCCATAGATACTCAACCCGGCTATGGCTTTTTGCCCACCGTTGCGTGGCGGCCCGGCCAAACCATCACCGACCGGCTGATTTTGCCCCTACCCGAGGGCTTGCCGCCGCGCGATGACTATGAGCTTGAAATCATTTTGTACGACCTGGCAAACGATCTGGCCGGCATTGGCCAATATGTGCAGCCCGGCATTGCACTCACGCAATACGCGCGCCGCGCCGCCGATTCATCCATGCTGGCGCGCCTGACGCCGCAGTTGGCGCTGGCGAGCATAGATTTGCCGGTCGCTCACGCGCAAGGCGCGCGCGTGCTCCGCTTTGACGCGGGCTGGCTGGCAACCGCGCACCCCGTCAACACACTGGCGCGCTGGTCGCTTGTGGACGAGGCCGGAAGCGCCGTCGCCACGCACACCGTCACGCTAGATGCAGCGGCGTGGCCGGCCGGCGCTTTTGTGCTCGACGCCGTGCGCATGCCAGTGCCGGCAAGGCTTTCGGCGGGGCGCTATCGCCTAGCCGTCGCGTTGCTGGACGCGCAGAGCGAGGTCGAACTCGGACAGGCTCGTTTGGAGCAAGAAATCGGGTTCACAGGACACCCGCGCCGTTTCGAGCTGCCGCCGCTAGACTCGCTCGTCGGCGCCAGCCTGGGCGAGATGATCCGGCTTGAGGGATATACGCTGGAGCAAGATCAAGACGCGCTGCGCCTGGCGCTGGTCTGGCGCGCGCAACAGGCCATGCCCACAGACTATACCGTCTTTGTGCATCTGGTGAACGCCCAAGACGCTATCGCCGCTCAATACGACGCCATGCCGCAAGGCAATACGTATCCTACTTCGTGGTGGGTAGCCGGCGAGGTCGTTACAGATAACATTACGCTCTCGCTTAAAGACGCGCCGCCCGGCGCTTATCGGCTGGCGGTGGGCATGTACGACAGCGCCGCCCAAACCCGGCTGGAGGCTTTGGGGCCAGAAAACCAACATCTGCCCGGCGACCGCGTCATACTGCCGTCAGAGATTCGGTGGCCGTAAAGCTGCTTCGCTCAATAAAGTCAATGACGGCTTCTAACACTTGGGGAATGCTCAAGGTATCTGTGGGGAGATAAAAGTGGCAGGCCGCGCGCGCCGTGCTCAGGCGGGCGCGCTGTTCGTCTACCATGGTCGGCGTCCAATCGGCGCGCTGCTGGCGGCGGTTGATTGTATCTGCGTCAGCATCCAGGTAAATTAAAACATCTGGCTGGCCGCGCCACGCCCACAAGTTGCGAACGCCCGAATGTTCTTGGGGCGCCAGGCGCGCGCTGGTGTAACCGCTCTGCTGCAAACCGTTCACCAGTGTGCTCTTGCCAGAGGCGCACGGTCCCACCACGACGATGGCTAATTTTCCTCGACTGCACATAAACGGCTAAACTTTCCACCTGGTAACTGCTCAGCCCACATTCTTCGACTCCGCTCAGAATGCTGGTAGTTACTCCACCTGCCGGGGAACACTCTATTTGCGCCGGGTGATCCTATCCAGCCACGAGCGACGGGCGCGTGAACTGGGCGCGTCGGCGGCGGCGTCATTCGCGTCCCTCGTTTCCGCTTTGTGACTTGCAGGCTGGCAGAGCGCGTTCAGCCGTCCCAACGTCTTCAACTCGGCAAACACGGCAATACAATCGCTGCCCTCGATGACAATGCCAGGATCGGGATGCAGGTCCATGCGAGTGGCACTCTTGTACTGTACAATCGTCAGCTCCAACTCGCGTTCGACCTGCGCCAGGGTCTTGCCCACCAGCAGCGAGCCGGGCTGCACCGTCACCTGGCTCACGTTGAGCAGCATGTCGTCCACGTAAAACGAATACGAGACGTGAGCGCGCGTGGCCGCGGCGGCAAACGCGGGCGCCGCCAGCGCCGACACGCTAAAGGCGGTATGGATGCCAAAGCCCCGCTCGATCTTTTTTGCCAGTTCGGCGTCAAACATGCGCATGACGACCTTGACCTGGGGGTTCAACTCGCGCGCATCCAGGGCAATGTCCAGATTGGTCAGGTCGTCCTGCGTACACGCGAGCACCGCCGAAGCGTACTCGATGCCGGCCTGCACCAGCACGTCGCGCCGGCGCGCGTCTGACACAATGACTGGCACGTTGAGCTGGCGCAACACGCCCACAAAGGGGCGCTCGGCTTCCACTTCGACGCCGACCACCTCTTCGCCAAAATCCAAGAGCTGCTGGGCCACACGATAGCCCAATTTGCCCAGTCCGCACACGATGATGTGATTGCGATACGTTGAAGCAAGCGCCACTTGCCACTCCTCCTTGCGAGCGCGCTTGTTGAACAACATCATGCTAAAGCGCACAATGCCTTCGCCCAGCACACCCAATCCAACGACGGGGATGACAAAAAACAACACTTCCAGGCCCAGATTATCGGGAAACTCTAGAGAGGGTTGAAAGAACATTAGCGAAAAGATGCCGTACAAGGCCTGGCCAATGCTCAAGCGCTGGCCGCTGCCGGGGAAGGTATACCACGCCCAAAACGTGAGCGTCCCCACCAGCATCAGGCCGAGAAACACGACCAGCGTGAAGCGAAACTCGCGCAGCAACACGCGCAAATCGCGCAGGCTGGCGCGCACCTGCCGCCGCCAGCCAAACGGCTTGATCGTCGGTTGCCACGTGCTCATCACGCGCGGGGCGCTATCTTGCTGTGAGTTTGCCACGGGCCGCCTTTCGCTACAAGGGTATCCGCACCGTCATGCGCCGCGCCTGGTCACCCTGGCGCGGGATGACAGCCAGGACCAAGATCGTAATATCGTCCCCGGGGCGGCGCTCGTCCGCCTCCAACGCCGCCGAAAGCAGCGCATCGGCGATGGCCTGCGCGTCCACGTCGCCATAGGCCGTCAAGTCGCGCACCAGGTCAGGCAAATGCGGGCGCAGCGGCTGCCCGTCGCGCTCGCCCGCGCCGGGCAAACCATCAGTGTAGACAATCACCACCAGGCCGGTTTCCAGCGGCACCTCTGTAATCACGGGCTTGGTGCGCGCGTAAATGCCCACCGGCTGGCTGGGCTGATCGAGCACGCGAACGCCGCCGCGCGTGACGACGAAGGGGGGGCAGTGATTGTTGCGGCTGAGCACGACGGTGCGCGTGGCCAGGTCAACCGAGACGATGTCTAGCGTGGCGCTCACTTTGCCGGAATACAACGTATAGACGTAATCGTGCGCCGCGCGCGCCGCGGCGCCATCGCGCACGCCATCGGCCAGCAGCGAAAGCGCCTTGCGCGCCACCAGGTTGCTGATGACTTTGGCCCCTCTGCCGCTGCGCTGCCCATCCACCACCACAAACGACAGCCCGCCGTGCGGGCGCTCGATCACTTCGACCGTGTCGCCCGACTCTGACATTGAATATTTGCCCACCTTGGCCACAGCCGCCTGTAGTTCCATACACGCTATTATATCCCGAATAATCACATTTGACGAACCGGCGTCACACTGATACAATTTAATTTAAAAATCGAGATGTAAAACTTGAAAATTCTGGTTGTTGACGACGAAAAGGAAATTGTCAAATTGCTGCGCGCCTACCTGGAACAGGCCGGCTACAAAGTGGCCGTCGCCTACGACGGGCAAGAAGCGCTGCACGTTTACCGGCACGAAAAACCCGACCTGGTCGTGCTGGATTTAAATCTGCCGCGTATGGACGGGCTGGACGTGTGCCGCACCATACACCGCGAGTCGGACACACCCATCATCATGCTCACGGCGCGCGTGGAAGAAACCGACCGGCTCATCGGCCTGGAACTGGGAGCAGATGACTACGTCGTCAAGCCGTTTTCGCCGCGCGAGGTGGTGGCGCGCGTGCGGACGGTGCTGCGCCGCGCACGCGCGGCCCCCGCCGAGCCAGACATCTTGTCGGCCGGCGAGGTCACGCTCGACCTGACCCGCCACACCGTCACCGTCGCCGGGCAGCCCGTCGAGTTGACGCCGACGGAATTCGAGTTATTGCGGGCGCTGGTGAGCCAGCCGGGACGCGCCTTTTCGCGCATCGAGTTGTTGGACGCCGCGCAGGGCGAGGCCTACGAGGGGTACGAGCGAACCATAGACGCGCACGTCAAAAACCTGCGCGGCAAAATCGAACCCGATCCCCGCACCCCGCGTTATATCCTGACGGTGTACGGCGTAGGCTACAAGTTTAGCGAAAGTGCGGGTTGAGAGCACCCATGGCCAGAGCAAGCATCCTGGCGTAGATGACGATCGAAATGGTGTGGGACGTGGGGCAAGGCAGGGAAGGGTAAAATATGAGCAGCACAGAGATCGAGCACATCCGCCAGGCTATGGCGCGCCCCTTGCCAGGCGTAGCAGCGATGCTGGCCATGGTTCCCTCGGACCGGCGCGCGAACCTTGAACGTTTTCTCAATCCGCCGCCGTGCCGGCACGCCGCCGCGCTGCTCTTGCTGTATCCGCATTGCGGCCAGCTGCACATGCCGCTCACGCGCCGCACTGAATCCGTCGAGACGCACAAAGGGCAAATCAGCCTGCCCGGCGGAGCGCAAGAAGACGGCGAATCCCTGCCAGAGGCGGCGCTGCGCGAGGCGCACGAGGAAGTGGGCGTCAACCCGGTTCACATCCAACTAATGGGCGCGCTATCCCCCGTATACATTCCCCCCAGCAATTTCTGCCTGCATCCCTTTGTGGGTTACGTCGCGCAGCGACCAGAATTTTGCGCCTTTGCCCCCGAAGTCGCCGAATTGATCGAAACGCCGCTTTCGGTGTTGCTCGACCCAGCCGCGCGGCGCGAAGAAGAATGGCCGGCCTCCCCACCCAATTCAAGCCCAACCCGGCGCGTGCCGTTTTACCAGGTTGGCGCGCACAAAGTGTGGGGCGCTACCGCAATGATCCTGGCCGAGTTTATTGCTATTGTCGCGCCCTGACCCAAATTTTTGCAAAGCATCGCGAGCGTGGTAAAATAACAGTATGGCCGATCAACAGTCTCAAGAAGACGTATTCAATACCAGCCTTCCACCCACCAGCGACGAGCAGCTCCGGAGCTTGCTGGAAATCAGCTTGTGGACCAACGCGCTGCACGATCCGGACGAGTTGCTGAGCGAGGCCGTGGTTCTGATTCACAAAAACTTTTGCTACAGTTTTGTGACCATCTGGCTGCTTACAGAGCACGACCAGTATATTGCCTTGCGCGCTGCCACCGGCGAGGCAGGGCGAACCATGTGCCAGCGGCGCTTGCGCTTCCAAGTGGGCGAGTCCAATCTCATTGGACAGGTGGCCCAGAACGGCATCCACGCGCAGCGGCTCGTGCCACAAACGTCCGACGCGCCGCTGCCGTCGTATTGCCTGCTCAACACACGCGCGGAGTTGGCGCTGCCCCTGCGCGCTGGCGACGACGTGACGGGCGTGTTGAACGTGCAGCGCGATAAGGCCCAGCCATTCGGTCAAGATGAGGTCATGATTCTCCAGACGTTGGCCGGTCAGATTGCCCTGGCGCTGCTGGTAGCCGGGCTGCACCAAAAAGAGAACCGGCGGCGCTATCTCGACCAGCGCGTCAAGGAAGCCGGCCAGGCGCTCTCGGTTCAAATGACCGCCCCACAAGCGCCTAATTACATCCTGGATAAATTGGCCGCCGTGGTGCCTTACGAGCGAGGCGCTTTGATGCTGGGAGTCGGCACCGAGATGCACGTGGTGGCGGCGCGAGGCTTTCCCGATACAACGCGCGCGATGCAAATGCGCATCCCCATCCGCGCAGAGGGCGATATTTTTGAGCAGGTGTATCGAACCAACCAGCCCGTGATTATAGACGACGTGACGCAATCGCCCACCTGGCTGCAGCAAGAGTGGCTGGAGGTCAATCACTCGTGGATGGGCGTGCCATTGATCGTACTGGATCGAGTGATTGGCATGCTCTCCCTCACCCGCCAATCGTCTAACGCCTTCTCCACCGAAGACGCCACGCTGGCGCTGGCTTTTGCAGGACAGGCGGCCATCCTCCTGGAAAGCTCTCGCCTGTACGACCAGATGACGGGCATGAATGACGAGCTGGAACGCAAGGTTCAGGAACGCACCGAGGAACTGGCCAGCGCCCTCAAGACGCTCGAACGCCTCGACCAGACCAAGGCCAATTTTATCGGGGTGGCCGCGCACGAACTGCGCACGCCGCTCACCGTCATTTCCGGCTACGCCAACATGCTCAACGCCGACCCCGCCCTCAAAAAAAGCTCGTCCGCCAGGGCGTTGATGGATGGCATCCTGGCCGGCGTTGACCGCATGCTGGTGATCATCAACAACATGCTCGACGTCACGCGCATTGACAACGAAATCATAGACCTGCAACCCGTCCCGACCAACCTGGGCACGCTGATTCAGCGCGTGCAGCGCGAATTTAGAAGCGCCCTCGAAGAACGGCAGTTGACGTTAGAGCTGCTCGATCTCGAGAGCCTGCCCATCGTCCTGATTGATCCTAACATGATGTACAAGGTGTTTTACCACCTGATCGTCAACGCCATCAAATATACGCCGGATGGGGGGCACATCAGCGTGACCGGCCGAGTGGTCAAAGCGCCAGAAATTGGCGATGCAGTCGAGATCCAGATAACCGATACCGGCGTTGGCATCGCCCTCGAACATCAAAAGCTCATTTTTGAAAAATTTTACCAGATCGGCAAATTGTCGCTCCATTCGTCCGGCGCGACCAAGTTTGGCGGCGGCGGGCCAGGGCTGGGCCTGGCCATCGCCAGAGGCATTGTAGTAGGGCACGGCGGCAAGATCTGGGCGGAAAGTCCTGGCAACGACGAGGTCAATTGCCCAGGCAGCAGCTTTTTCGTCCAGCTTCCGCTCATCCGGCTCGGCACAGGTCCGCTTCGCACTCTCGACAATCCGTAACGCCACTGGCTTGCACGATGAATCGCAATAATCAATCAAGCTGCGCCGGCCACCTGATGGTCCGTCCCCTGATTCCATCCGACATTCCACGTCTGGCCGAAATTGACGCCGAGTTTGAGTCGTCCCACTACCTGGCTGTGGAAAAAATCACCGAGGGGCTGAGTGTGGCGTGGCGCTTGACCGAACAGCCGCTCGACCCGCCTTTTGCCAGCAGCGATTACGGGCTGGACGAGCGTCAACGTCAAGAAGTTGCGGCGCGCCTGTCCGCGGCGGACGGGCTGTACCTGGTCGTAGAGCGAGAAAAGCGCTTGCTTGCGTTGCTCGATGTCGAGCGCGAGCGTTGGCGCGACACGGCGATGGTATGGAACATTTTGATTGATCGCCGCCATCGCCGGCAAGGCCTCGGCGCCGAGTTGATGCACCGCGCCGTAGCGTGGGGGCGCAAGAACAGGTTGCGCGCGCTGACGCTCGAAACGCAGACCAACAACCATGCCGCCTGCCGCTTTTACCAAAAATTCGGGTTCAGGCTGTGCGGGATTGACGATCACTTTTACTCCAACGACGACATTGGCGTCAAAGAAGTGGCCATCTTTTGGTGGTACGAATTGTAAATGTATGACCGTAGTGACTGACCGCCAATTGATACGTCCCTTGCTAGAGCCAACCCATCCCGCCGATGCGTTGACGGCGTATTACGCCCTGCTGCACGACGAAAAACGCACCCGGTTAACCGTGGGGCGAGATCGTTTTGGCAAGATCAACAGCTTTGTAGCCGTATGCCAGACGGGGATGGATTTGTTCAGGCCGCTGGTCGTAATGCGCGCCGCGTTCACCAGTGTAGCCCAAGAGATCTTGAAGCGGGCGCTGGCAGTTGGCCGGCCTTATTACGTGGTCGCGCCGCCTTCGTTCACTCACGCGCTGAACGTTGTGCTCGACGTGCACGAGCACAACGTCAATCAGATTTACCAAGCGCGCCGCGCTTCATTCAAGCCGGTGATCAATGTGTTGGTCGTCGGATCGCGCAACTCGGAAGGCAAGCCGCGCTTTGCTATCCGTTCAGCTTCGGGCGACATTATCGCCGAAGCTGGCCTAAACTGGCAATCGGACGAGTTTGCCGAGGTGTACGTGACCGTGCAGCCTGCGGCGCGCGGGCGCGGGTTGGGGCGCTCGGTCGCTTCGGCCTGCACCTCCTACGTACTTGAGGCCGGGCTGCGGCCGCTCTACATCACCCATCCGGAAAACGTGGCCGCCGTCCGGCTCTGCCACGCGCTGGGATACACCGACACTGGCGCGACTGAATATACCTGCGTGGGAGTGTGCAGAGCCTAATCTCTATGCGGCAGCGCGACTATCGCGCCCAAAGGGCGCTCCTACAGTAAATGTGACATTGTCAAGCCAGCAGACCGGAGTAGCCGATGCATCCCTATGTTGGCGGGGCTGGCATAGGGATACCAGCCTGCTCTCCGACAGGCGGCTAGTTACGAGGGACGAGCTTAGCCTGTTTTCGACATAGAACGCTTGATCTAAATTTTGCACTTTAACAATTGAGCCGAAGGGTGTATAGTGTCCTTACCACTCGAAAATAGGAGGGACACATGGGTAACCAACCGTTAGCCGACACCGTTCGTGGGGCGATTCGTCAGTCTGACACACTCCAACTGGGCGCCGTCCCCCTGCTGTACCCGATCCTGGACGCCCTCGGACTGCGCGACATCGTTAACGCTGTGTGCCCGACCGAGGCTGAGCTGGACTTGGGGCGGGTGATGGAAGTTCTAGTCTGCAACCGGCTGATGGCGCCCCAGCCCTTGTGTTGGGTCAACCGATGGGTCGCGGGCAGTGTGGTGGGCATCGCACTGGAGGTGCCAGCGGCCAAGTTGTACGACAACCGTCTGGGACGAGCGTTGGACGCGGTCTTCCCCCACTTGGGCGAAATGTGGGCCCGCTTGGTGGTGCGTGCCATCCAGGTCTGGCAACTTGATCTGAGTATCCTGCATTGGGACATCACCTCGTTCTACTTTGAGGGAGCTTACACCGATAGCGCGTTGGTCCGGTATGGTCATTCACGTGACCACCAGTCCGACGCCAAACAAATCAACCTCCGTGCGGATGTCACCCATCGGACGCGCGTCCCAGTGGGGTATGGGGTGCTGGCTGGGAATACCGCCGATATCACCACGCCCCGGGGACATCTGGCGGCGTTGCTGGGTTTTCTGGCCCGACCAGAATTGGCGACCCTGAACCTACGGCCTGTGCTGGTCAGTGACTGCAAGATGATCACGCCGGAAGCCGTGGGGGCCTGTCACCGCAACCACCTGTTCTACCTGGGGCCATGGGCACGCAACATCCACGTCAATCAGGTACTCCGCAGCGTCTCGGAGGACGAGTTGGCTGATCACCCGTTGAGCTATCGTCCCCAGCGTCAGGCGAAGGCCCCCGACTTTATCCCCTATCGCGGCGTATGGCGACCCTTCACCATCCGGGTGCCCCCTCCACCGGACACCCCGCACGCCCGGCCAGAGGTATTCACGGATCAACTGCTGGTGGTGTGGAGTGCGGGCAAAGCGCGACTGGACACCCAGAAGCGGCAAAAGTACCTGAAGCGCCTATTGGACGGATTGGACAACATCCAGCGCCAATTGAACCAGGGCAAGTACGCTCAACGCGACTATGTGGTAGAGCAAATCGCCAGCGCGCGGCGCGGCAACCCCGCCAAGCCCCTGGTCGGTGTAGACTTGCAGGGGGAGAATCGCTCACTTCACCTCAAGTTTCGCATTGACCGAGATCGCTTGGCGGCCGAGCAAGCCCTGGATGGCCGGTATGCCTTGGGTACCAACGTCGAAGCTTTGTCCGCCAATGAGGCCCTGACGATTTTCAAAGCGCAGGACGAGGCCGAGAAGCAGTTCCGCGCCTGGAAAGGCCCCGTGGCCGTGCGCCCGGTCTTTCTGCACACCGATCAGCGTATCGAAGGATTAGTCTTCATCACCTTGGTCGCTTTGTTGGTGCGCGCCTTGCTCCGCTTGCAATGCCAACACGCCGGCCTGACATTATCGGCAGACCGGGTATTGGCCGAATTCGCGCCGTGGTCGGTCATCGACTTGACCATGATTGATGGCAGCCACCTCCGGCAGGTCTCGACGCCCACCGAGTTCCAAACCCAGGTGATGACGGCATTAGGAGTTCCCGCCTATGAGCGCTATCTGACACCTTTATCCTCGCAGGGCTGACGCCTGGCCGCCGAGTCTGGCCGCGATGACAGTCTCGCGCGGGGGCAGCATCGTATGCTGTGGGCAGTCGAAGCGCGGGGCGGTCATCGGTGGTCTCTGCCATCCAGACTCTGAAGCGGAATGCCGACCGTGATGGTCAAGGGCCGAGTTCCGTCCGGCTGTGCCGAACGCGGTCAGCGATCATCGCGCCGCCATTCGGTGTATCAGCCTCATAGTCCGTGTCGAGCGGGATGCTCTTTGGCTCGGTTGTTAAGGTGCGTCGCCCACGACCGGGCGAAAAAACGTCGGGCATCGCCGAGGGCTAGTTACGGCTTGTTACATTTTGTCTGTCGAAAACAGGCTTAGGAAGGATCAGCCTGATCCCCAACCGGCAGCGTGAACGTAAAGGTGCTGCCCTTCCCCTCCACACTTTCTACCCAGATGCGTCCGCCGTGCGCCTCGATGGCCAGCCGGCAAAAAGCCAGTCCCAAACCGCTTCCCCTGCGCCGTCCGGCGTGGTTGGGTACCTGGAAGAACTTGGTAAAGATCTGCTCGTGATATTCCGGAGGAATGCCCGCCCCGGCGTCGGTCACCCGGCAAATCGTGCCGAGAACCTTGCCGGCGTTTTCGAGCGCCATCACCGACAAAGTCACCGTGGATCCGGCGGGCGAGAACTTGATGGCGTTATCCAGCAAGTTGATCACCACCCGCTGCAATATCTCTTCGTCCGCATAGATGGACGGCACATCATTTGCCACCTGCGTCTGAAGGGTCACTCCTTCACTGGCAGCCAATGCCTTAAAGTGCTCGACCGATTCGTGGACAATGTGCGCCCAGCGCATCAACTGGCGCCGGAGCGGCATTTGTCCCGCTTCCATCTTGCTGATGTCTAACAACGCATTGATCAGGTCGAGCAATCGCTTGCTGCCAGAAAGCGCGATCTGCACCGCGCGTAAATGATAATCATCCACCAGGCCCAGTTCCAACACCTGCAGGCTGCCCAAGACGCTGCTGAGCGGGCTGCGCAAATCGTGTACGATCATGCGCGTCAGGTCTTCGCGCAGCGCTTCGGCTTTCTTTTCTTCCGTAATGTCGCGCAGCGCCAGCAAACGGCCCAGGCTCACGCCGGCCTTGTTGAACACGGGCGCCGAGACGCGCTCGTAAAAACGCGCCGGGTGCGCTACGGTCACGCTGCTTTTGTGAACGGCCTCGTTGTGATCGGCCAGCTCGCTCAACGTTTCGTAAATCACGTCCATCATGGCCGACATGATTTCGTCGGGCGGGACGATATTTTCGGCCACCACATCCAGCAAACGGCGGCCGGTCAAGTCGGAGGGTGACGTGTTGAACAATTCGCCAAACATGGCGTTTGTGAACACAATGCGCCCCGTGTTATCCAGCATCATGATGCCTTCACGGGTCGAATCGAGCACAGCCTGCAGCCGGTCGCGCCCTTCGGCCAGATGCCTGAATAGCTGGCCGGTTTCGACGGCGACCGCGGCCTGGCTGGCCAGGGCAGACAGCACCTGGATATCGTCTTCCAAATACTTGTTAGGCGTGACGCTATTGGCGTACATGACGCCCAACACCTCCCCTTTGCTAATCAACGGCATGCAAACCAGCGCGCGAATGCCAGCTTCGAGCACTTGCTGGTTAACGTGTGGATTCTGCACGGTATCGGCCACCACAAAATGGCAGCGTTCAACGATGGCGCGGCGTGTCAGGCCAGAGGGGCGCATGAAAGCGCGTTGATCCGGCAAATGATCACCCACCGCAATCGCCGGCGTAAGCGCATCGGTCTGGCTATTGTAAAGGAAAATCGAGACCGAATCTGACGCCGCAAGTTCACGCGCCAGGTTGGCAATATATCCCAGGGCATCACGGGTTTCCGTGCTGAACGTAAGCGCCAGGCTGGCCTGGTAGAGCTTGGACAAGTCGTTAATGCGGCGCGCGCGCTCTCTGAACAGCCGCGCATTCTCGATGGCGATGGACGCCTGGTTGGCAAACACTTCCAGCGTCTCAATCGTTTCGTGGGTGGGAAGGCGCTGGTCGGCCGGCTCTTCGACAGATAGCATCCCCACCAGCGCCCCGCTCGTGTCGGTCAACGGCACTAAGAGAACATCGCCGGGGTGCCATTTGTTATCGCCTTCGTCCGCGGCATGCCTGGCCTGGGGAGAGTGAAAAGTCAGCCGTCCGGCGCGGTCTGCGTGCGCGTGTCGTATGAAAAAAGACTGGCTGATGCGAAACTCGTCCCGCATCAATTGGGGCAGCACGTCCAACGAGATCTCGGCGGTGCGCATATACTCCCACGCCTCCGGCGGAATGCCGGCCGCGGCGGCTCGCTGCAGGTGCGGCGCAGGCGCGCGCTGGACCAGGTTGACAATAGCGACGTTGAATCCCAGCGGGCCATACACAGCCTGGACAACCTGCTCCAAAATTCTATCCAGATCCACATTGGCCTTGAGCGCGTTCCCAAATTTCAAAATCTCGCCCAACTGGCGATTGCGAACTGCAAGCTCGTTCACGCGTTGGGCCAGGGCTTGATCGGTTTGCTCGTACAGCCGCGCATTGGCGATGGCGATGGCGGCCTGCGCGGCGATTGTGCCCAAAATCCCCACGTCGTCTTCGGTATACACCTGCTCGCGCTCATAGTTTTGTACAGCCACCACGCCAATCACTTGACCGTTGGCGATCATGGGAACGCCCATCCACGATTGCGCCGGCCGGCCCATGGCTTGAATGCCGAGTTGGGCAAGGCGCTTGTTCACCTCGCGCCCGATCAGCAGAGGACGCCGGCCGCGGATAACGTATTCGGTCAGCCCGTGCCCGGCCTGCCGGTTGGGGCGTTCCTGGCGTTGATCGTTTTCTAACGCGAGCGGGAAACTGACAGTGTCCGTCTCGGGGTCGTAGAATGCCACGTACAAATTGCTGGCGTCCATCAAGCGGCCAACCTGGCGGCGGATGTTTTCCAAAAGCTCCTCGACGCGCAGAGACGCGCCAAGGGCCTGCCCCGTTTCGCTGAGCACAGCCAATTGGTCAACCCGCTGCTCGAGTTCGTCCACCAGGCGCACGTTTTCCAAAACAACGCCAACCTGGGCTGAAAGCGTCACCAAGAAATCCAGGTCGTCCGGCGAATAAGCGCGCGGCGCCTGGCTCGGGCCGAGCGCCAACCAGCCGGCAAGTTGGTCGCCAGTGAAAAATGGAATATACAGGCTGGCGCCATCGTGTTCTATCGTCCGGCGTTCGGCCTCGTCAAGCGAGGACAACCACCCAGCTTCGGCCGGCAGGTACACCGGCTGGCGTTTGGCGGCCAGCCGCGTGGCCAGGGCGCAATCCAACGCGTAATGCTCGCCCGGAGGTAAAGCCGGGCGGCTGAAACGCAGCGTCAACACGTTCCCTTTGCGCAAGAGCAACGCGACGCTTGCGGGGTGCAACGCTTGCTCGACCGTCCCGGCAATATGTTCGGCCAATTCGCTCAACGTTCTGATCTGTCCCAGACGGCGGCTGAATTGGCCGAGGATATGCTCGTAATCTTTGTCCTGAAAGAGGCGGCTAATGCCGGATCGAATCTTTACAAAATGATGCATACTGGCCTATTCGACAAATAACCGGCTAGAATGAGGGCGCCGGCAACGTAAAGGTTATGGTCGTTCCAACACCTACCTGGCTTTCGAGGCTAATTTTGCCCCCGTGCGCCTCGACGATTTGCTTGACGATGGATAACCCCAGGCCGGTGCCCTGCGTCCATCCTTCCGAGTCTGCCACGCGGTAAAATTTTTCAAACATGTGGGCTTGATCTTTTTCAGCAATGCCGCGCCCCGTGTCTTGCACCTGGACTTGAACGTGCTTGCCGGCGGCGTTGACGCGCACGGTTACACGACCATTTTCAAAGTTATATTTGACGGCGTTGCTCAAAAGATTGATGAGAACCTGGGTGAGCCGCTGCGGGTCGCCCGTCAGATCGGGCAGATTTTCTTCAAGCTCGGTCTGTATGGTGATAGCGCGTTCGGCAGCCTGGGGCTGCACGACGGCGACGGCGTCCCGCACCAGATTGGACAAATGGATTTTTTCGTTCGATAATTTGGCCCGTCCCGATTCCAGGCGCGCCAGGTCCAAGAAGGCATTCACCATGTGCGTCAGCCGCTGGGCTTCGCCGTGGATGGTGTGCGCGAATTGCTGCACCATGTCGCTCTTGATGTCGGGCAGTTGCAGCAACTCGCTATAAGCCACAATGCCGGTCAGCGGCGTGCGCAGCTCGTGAACCATCTCGGCAATTTGATCGCTCTGCTCGAACAGGCGGGCGTTTTCAATTGCAATCGCCGCCTGGGCCGCAAGCGTGGTGAGCGACTCGGTATCCTCATCCGTGAATGACTCGCTGCCCCTTTTGTTGACCGCCTCCAACACGCCGATGATTCTGTCTTTCACCCTGAGCGGGACAGCCAGCAGCGAGCGGGTAGTAAAGTGAGTCTGCTCGTCTGCCTGCCGGTAATGGCGCGTATCTTTGTTGGCCTCGGCAATCGCGATGGGCTTGCCGGTTTTGCACACGTAACCCGCCACGCTCGAATCCAACGGAACGACGACGTGCTTGATAGCGGTGGTGCTACTGCCCGCTGCGGCCTCAAAGTACAACTCGCCGCTCTTTTTGTCGAGCAACAAGATCGAGCCGGCTTCAGTGTGCGTGATTTCGCAAGCCGCCTCGGTGATTCGATCGAGCAGTACCGGCAAATCGAGGGTGGAGGTCAACTCGCGGCTCAACTCGATCAACTTTTCGATGCGCGCAATGCGATTTTCCAGTTCTTGGATCAGATTATTCTCACTCATGGGGATGCTCCAACTCACAGCAGGCAGCGGTGATTTGTGGCAAGATTTCTGCGACATCCGCGTGCAGCACCACATCTGCCTGGCTGTCCAGGTAGGTTGGCTGGATATTGACGATGATCAAACGCGCGCCACTGCGGTGCGCCCAGGCTGGCAAGTCGGCAACCGGCACGACTTCGAGGGAAGAGCCGGCGATCAAAACAAGATCGCACTTGCGAATTTCTTGTTGAGCCTGCAAAAGCACCTGGGCGGGCAATTGCTCGCCAAATAAAATGACGTTCGGTTTCAAGACGCCTGTACACCGTGGGCAGCGAGGCACCTGCCCGGCCGTCACAAACGTTTCTATAAATTGCTCGGAGGGAAAAACAGCATAACACCGAATGCAAGTGGCCTCACGAACGTGCCCGTGAATTTCCAGCACACGCTGGCTGCCGCCCCGCTGGTGCAATCCGTCAATGTTTTGCGTGATGACGGCCCTGAGACGTCCCATCGCTTCCAGGTCGGCCAGGGCGCAATGCGCCGGGTTGGGCTGCGCCGCCATCACCAGGCGAGCCAGGGGCCGCATCCATTCAAAAAATGCTTCCGGCCGATGACGAAAGGCGTGCACCGAGGCGACCTCCATCGGGTCATATTTTTCCCACAGACCCGAACCCGGCGAGCGAAAATCGGGGATGCCGGACGGGACCGAAATGCCGGCGCCGGTTATGGCCACAGCGTAGCGGGCGTTGCAGATCAACTCTGCTGCGCGAGCGATCAGGTTATTCACAAAATATGGTTCCTGGTCGTTTTTTAAACACCTTTTACAGGTGTTTAGAGATTTGATGCGCCAATTCGCGGAGTTGGGCGCTGATCACACTGGTGGGTTGCATGGAAATGACGGGCACGGCGCTCTCTGCGGCTTGAAAGGCCAATTCGGGTGCGGGCGGCAAGACTGCCAGGATTGTGCTTTGAAGCAATCCCTCAATCGCGCTGCGCGTCATGTTGGAGGCCGAAGGCGCGCGGTTGACCAACGCGAACCCAATGTTGCCGCGCGGGATTCCCAACAACTCTAACTCGTTCATCAAAGTCTGCGCCATCGTCAACGCAACGCGATGCGACTCGATGGCAATCACGATATAGTGGCAAACCTGGACCGCGGCGCGAACACCCTCGTCCAGGCTGGCGCCCAGGTCCAGCAAAAGCAAATCACTCTGAGCCGCCACGTGTTGAATGATGCTCTTGACGTGCGCGGGCGGCAGATTGCCGGTGCGGGGGGTGTGCGGCGCCGGCAAGATTTTGACGCCGCTGGCGTGCATGACCAACTGCGACTCGATCAGCCGCGTATCCAGTTCTTCCACCTGCTTGCCGAGCAAGCTCACAATGCCCCCCTGGCGGCTCAGTCCAATTTGAAGGCCAACCGCGCCTCCCCCCGTCATCAACTCTATCAGAGCAATGCGCTGAAGCTGCGGCATTCCGCGATCCTCTTGCCTCAGCGCGACCGCCACGTTAAGCGCCAACGTAGTGGTGCCCACCCCTCCTTTGGAACCTATAAAGCCGATAATTCGCGCGTGGGTAACAAACGCCTGTTCGCTGCCCGGGCGCGGGCGGATGGAGCGCGATAGCACCGCCTCAACGCGCGAGGACAACTCGGCGGGATGGATGGGCTTGGTCAGGTAATCGTCCGCTCCGGCCTGGAAGCCGGCTACCTTGTCATTGACGGCAATCTTGGCGGTGAACATGATGATGGGCGTTTGGGCCGTGTCGGGCCTGGCGCGCAGGCGGCGGCAAACCTCAAACCCATCTATATCCGGCATCATGACATCCAGGATAATCAGGTCCGGCGGGTCGCTTTCGGCCTTGGCGAGGGCCTGGTTTCCGCCCTGGGCGGCAATGATTTGATACCCACGCCGCTGCAGCATCAAGCCGATGAGTTTGAGGCTTTCCAGGTCATCATCCACAATCAAAATCTTTTCGTTCACCCTCGTCTCCATTTCAAAGATGGTTGGCGCTTTACGTGTAACGACGATTCACAACCTTGCCCAGAGCCACTTCATGATACCACAAAAATTCACAAGGGGGTATAAACAAAACTCCCGCAGCGTGTAAACTGCGGGAGAAAATGGGCAGGTTTTGCCCCTATCGCACAGGCGAACGCGAGGGTTACATTACGGGCAGCAGCGCAGTGTGCCGGGCCGCCGTCTCTCGGTAAGCCAGGGTCCAGGCGCTGGATTTGTACACCTCGAACAATCCCTGGATAAAGGATAGGATTGGAACAAACGTGATGCACAGCAGCGGCACACCCACCACCACAGCGGGAATCCACGAGCGGCTGACGGCATAGATCAACAAAGCTGGCAGCCCTCCGACAAAGATCGCTATCCCGCCTGTCAAGATAAAAATCGGAATCATGGCTATGCCCCACACAATGCCAATGCCGGCCAACAGCAACCACATCAAGCCGGTGTCGAGCAGCGAGGCGCGCGCCAGCGCCACGCCCTGGCGAATGGAAGCCAACACGCCTTGCTTTCCCAACACCGCGCGCCGCCGGATATAGGGCATGACGATTGAAACCGCAATGCCGATGGCAATGGCCAGCAAGATGACCAGCAGAAACAAACCGCCGCTGATCAACGTGGCCACGACGTGAACAGCCTCTGACGTTTCAGCCAGCCACGCCAGCAAGGGCAGGGCCGCCAGCGCCAGCAGGACTATGATCAGCAACGCAATGGGCACCCCGACGACCAGATCAATCAAGAACAGGCGCCACGCAGACCGTGACCAACCCAGGCGAAAGCCGCGCCGTACTGTGAATGGCGCTTCCGTCTCTTCGATCTCGTCCACACCGGCAATGATGGCCGTTTCGGCCACGTAGCGCACAATGGCCATGAGAATGCCCAGCAGAATCAGCGCCGCCACGACGATTATGGCAACGACGATGACGGTATTCCAGTCAATGACGGGGCCGCCTGGCAGCTCGATACCCGGCGGGAAGCCACCGCCCCCGCCCCCGCCGCCGCCACCGCCGCCGCCACCGCCACTTCCGCCTCCGCCCGACCTGCCTCCACCCGCCAGGACGAACAAGAACCCAAATAACCACAGCGCCTTGTTGCGCCAACTGATGTGCCACGCACGTGACAAGATTTTAATGTGATCCATTTTAGCCTCCTCTTACATTATCGGGCGCGCCGCCGAATGCCAGCGGTAACGCCAGGTATACCCTAACCATGCCAGGTACAGCACAGCTACTCCAAACATCAGATTGACAAAGAGCAAAATCACCCCCCAACTACCCCATTGGCTTAGCCAGCCCACGGGGAACCCATTTGTCAGGCCACGCAACCAGGAAACGTCTCTCGTTGCCCACCGCGCCTGGCCAGCGATAAATAACGCAGCGAACGTGACCGCCGCCCCAACCTGCACCAACCCGTTGAGAAACAACAGGCCAATTCCGGGTAGCCAGCTGATGAGCGTGCGAGCTACCTGGGTGCGCTCGGGCAATTGCGGCTCCAGCCTGTTCCAAAACGCCGGCCAATCAAGCGCCTCGCCCGCCGGCCGATCAACGGCCAGCGCGCTTCCCAGCCATCTCAACTCGTCCAACTTGCTCCGGCAAGATGGGCACTCTGGCAAGTGCGCTTCGACCTGCAAGCGTTGCGAGCCGTCCAACTCGCCGTCGTAATACGCCGCCAGCCAAAACTCGGGGATAGTATGTGCGTTTTCCGTCATTGTGCCACTCCCATCTCGATCAGCAACTCGCGCAGGCGATGGCGGGCATAGTTCAGTCGAGACATCACCGTGCCGATTGGAATATCCAGCGCATCCGCAATTTCCGCATAAGCCAGTCCCTCGTATTCGCGCAACACGAGCGCCGCTCGGCTGGCCGCCGGCAATTGGGCCAGCGCCTGGCGCACGGCCTGGGCGGCCGCTTTGTCCTCAATTTGACGATCTGGACTCTCATGGGCTCCACCCATATCTTCATCCAGTTCATCCGTCGGACGGGCGCGGCGATGAGTATCTGTGGCCTGGTTGATGGCAATGCGGCACAGCCACGCCCGCACGTTGCCGCCCGATGGCTTGAAGCGAGGCAAAGCCAGCCAGGCTTTGATAAATGTCTCTTGCGCCACATCCTCAGCCGTTGCCAGGTCTAACCCGTGATGGTACGCCACACTGACGATTAATCGCCAGTAACGTTGAACCAGTTGCCCATAGGCGGCTTTGTCGCCATCCTGGGCGCGGGTAATCCACTCGCGCTCAAGCTGGTGTTCATTGGGATCGGGTCTGCCTTGCATCTCTTTTCTACTTACTAAACGCATTCCACCTCCAGTTTATTCGGATTTGGCCGGTTGTCCAGTTCTTGATTAACTAGAGGCAAATGAGTTATAATCAAGGTAGCAGCCTGTTGGAGAGGCAGCTTGAGCGGGATTCTCCGACAGCCTGCCAGAAAGGAGGCGCGGCTATGGTAGCCAGAACAAATGCGGATGTACTGGACAAGTTAACCGTCGAAGGCGTATTGTACAAACCACTCGAAGATAACGCCGTGCGCTGCGTGGCGTGCGCGCACCGCTGCCTGATTCGGGAGGGGCGGCGCGGCATCTGTAAAGTGCGTTTCAATCGCGGCGGCAAGCTGTACGTGCCGCACGGCTACGTGGCCGCGCTCAACGTTGACCCGATTGAGAAAAAACCCTTTTTTCACATCTTGCCGGGCGGGCAGGCGCTGACGTTTGGAATGTTGGGCTGTGATTTGCATTGCATATATTGCCAAAACTGGTTGACCTCGCAGACGTTGCGGGACCCACAGGCGGGCATCTCGCCCCAAGTCGTCACGTCGGATCAGGTAATGGCCATCGGCCAGCGATACGGCGCGCAAATCGTCGCCAGTTCGTACAACGAGCCGCTCATCACCAGCGAGTGGGCATTGGAAATCTTTAAAAAAGCCCGCTCCGCCGGCATGCGCTGCGTGTATGTATCGAACGGCAATCTCACGCGCGAGGTGTTGGATTATCTTGGCCCCTATATGGCCGGCTACAAAATTGATCTCAAAACTATGCAAGATAAACACTATCGCCGCCTGGGCGCGGTATTGAACACCATCCTGGACGGCATCAAGATGGTGTACCAGGCGGGCCTCTGGCTCGAGATCGTGACGCTGGTAGTGCCCGGTTTTAACGATTCGAATGAAGAATTGTGGGACACCGCGAGCTTTATCGCGGGCCTCTCGCCCGACATCCCCTGGCACGTCACGGCCTTTCACAAAGATTACAAAATGAGCGATCCAGATAACACCGATGCGCGCACACTGTTGCGCGCCGCCGAGATCGGCCAGGAGGCCGGGCTGCGTTACGTGTACGCCGGCAATTTGCCCGGCATGACGGGCGTCTATGAAAACACGTATTGCCCGCAATGCAACGAATTGCTGGTGGCCCGGCTGGGATATCACATTCGCGTTGACAAGTTATCTGGTGTGGGGCAATGCCCGCGCTGCAAGACGGCAATTGCTGGTGTGTGGATATGAGTTCATTATGGAGGAGCGATGAAAAACTTGAGAATCATTATTGTAGACGACCACGAGGTAGTACGGCTGGGGCTGCGGGCGCTGCTGGAACGGCACGCAGGTTTTACAGTGGTGGATGAGGCTGCCACGGCCCACGAGGCAATCCAAAAAGCATTGCAGCACCGCCCCGAGATTGTCGTCATGGACATTCGTTTGCCGGGTGGGAGCGGCATCAGCGCCTGCCGCGAGATCGCCGCCCAGGCGCCCGAAGTCAAAGTCATCATGCTGACCTCGTTCGCCGAAGACGACATGCTGTTCGAAGCGCTGGCCGCCGGCGCCGCCGGCTATGTGCTCAAGCAAATCGGCGGCGACGACCTGATCCGGGCCATCGAAACCGTGGGGCGGGGAGAAGCGCTGCTCGATCCATCCCTGACCCAGCGCGTGTTTACGCGCGTGCGCGAAGCGGCCCGCAAAGACGAAGCCGCGGCCTTTGCCGAGCTGACCGAACAAGAACTGCGCGTGCTGGCCCAGGTGGCGGAGGGCAAGACCAACCGCGAAATTGCCCAGGCGCTCTTTTTGGGCGAGGGGACCGTGCGCAATTACGTTTCCAGCATCCTCAGCAAGCTGCACGTGGCCAATCGCGTGGAGGCAGCCGCCTATGCCGTGCAGCACAACCTGAAAGACTATTTGCTGCAAGAGCCGCGTTGAGCGAGCGGGGACCTTCAACGATGTCAGAAGACATGCTTGCCGAGTATACTTTTGATTATCACAAAGCATTAGTGTCAACTTAAGCTAATTTGAGGCTAAATGCCCTTGTGGGCAAGTTGCC
>CAZYXV010000035.1:0-38729 GCA_964651475.1 uncultured Anaerolineae bacterium
CTTCGCACCCTCGCAATGACAGCAAAATTGCAGATTGTGCCCGCGCCCAGTATACTTGCGAGGGCGGCGGGCACACGCGACTTTCCAACATTTACACGCGGGTGCACGCCGAGGCGCCAGGCATCAGCCGGACCACATCATACGCATTGGCATCGCTCCCGAACGTATAAAGCGGTTTTACTTTTGTTAAGCCGAGGTCATTGGGGATGCGGGTGGCGGAACAAGCGGCAAGCTAAAGCCAAAGACGCTTCCCTTGCCCGGCTCGCTCTCGACCCAAAGTGTGCTGCCGTGCTGCTCGACGATTGACTTGGCAATAGCCAATCCCAGGCCGGTGCCTTCAACTTGCACGTCGTCCCGCTGGACGCGGTAAAATCGCTCAAAGAGGTGAGGAATGGCTTCTGGCGGAATTCCTACCCCGTTATCTATCACTTTTATGGTAAGCAATGCATCTGTCTGCTCGGCAACCAGGTTGACGCACCCTCCTTTGCTTGTGTATTTGATGGCGTTGGAAATGAGATTGTCGAGGGCGCGGTGAATCTGCGCCGGGTCGCATCTGAGGAACACGCCGGATGCGTCAGGGCAAAAATTCAAGTGGATGGTTTTGCTTCGCGCCGCCGGCTCGTGCTCCCAGATGACATCTCGCAAGAACTGCATCGCGGCTATGGTCTCCAGGTTCAGCGCGCGCCCGGTTTCCAGCTTGGCAAGGTCGAGAATGTCGCCAATGAGATGGCGCATGCGCGAGGCGTTGCGCTTGATCAGGTCGAGGCACTCTTGTTCCTCTGTGTTGTCAATCTTGCGCCGCTGCAGCAGTTCGGTCGCCATCAAAATACAGCTCAGCGGATTTTTGAGGTCGTGGGAAGCGGCGCTGATAAAGTCATCTTTCATCTGGGCAAGATTTTCAAAGTAACGCCGGTCTTGTTCGCGCAGTTGCTTTTGCCTTTCGGCCTCGGCCTGGGCCTGCCGCGTCCGGTGGAGCACCTCCAGGCTCTTGAGCTTTCGATCGCTTTCCTGGTTAAAAACCATCTCTTTGATGGCATGGAACTGTTTGTAATGTTCCAAGGCTTTCCACGCGTCACCTTCCAGTTCGCAGGCTTGAGCGATTAACCGATGGCACTGAAACTCGATGCGTTTTAGTGACGCTTCTGCGGCAAGCGTTGCGGTTTGCTGCAGAAACTTGAGGGCGAGATCAAGTTGTCTTTTCCGAAGATACGTCTCGCCAATATTTTGCAGAGTGCTCAACGCCTCAATGCTTTTCAGGTCGCTGCTGCGCCTTTTAAGCAAATCCAGCGCCCGGAAGAAAGATTCGAGCGCCTTGTCAAGCTCGCCAGACGCGGCAAAAGCCTCGCCCACGCTGCTCAACGCCACACCCTGGCCATACTCATCCCCTGATTTTTCAAAAAGCTGCAGGCTCTTGAACCCGTCTTCCAATGCCCTGGCATAATTGCCCAGGCAGGTGTAATCTACGCAGCAACTGTTCAAGGTGCGCGCTTCACCTTCCACGTGCCCGGCTCGCCGGTAGAGTGTTAGAGCCTGCTCGTAGAAAACAATGGCTTGGGCAGAATTACCCACGTCGGAATACAAGACTCCCATGTTCAAGGATGCCCCTGCCTGCCCCAGTGCATCCCCGGCCTGTTCGGCCATGGCCAATCTTTGGAGATGGTAGTCTAATGCGGTCGGATAATCTCCCAAGTCTACGTATAAACGGCCAAGCAAGCCTAGAGTCGCAGCCTGATTCTGGATCTCTTCCAGGTTCTTGTACGCGGCCAGCGCATCCAAAGCGCGCGACAGCGCCAACTCCATATTCCCTATCGAGTAATGGCACCCGGCCAGGTTATACAGGCTATCTGCAACGCCTTTCGGATAACCACGCTCCGATGCGCTGGCAAGATCGTACGCCTGCTGGCTGAGGCTCAAGGCCCGCTCCGCATCCTTTTTTCTAAGCTCACGCGCCAGCGTGTTAAGAGCATCTATTTTTTCTTCCAGCGTGGCTGCGCGCGCAAGCTGGGATTCCAACAAGTCCGACATCACAAAATCCACAAATTGCGGGAACAGCGCCCGGCCATCCGGCGCAGTCGAGCCGCCATCAAGATCAGCAAAAGTGTGGCAAAATAGGTCGCCCCCAACCCGCGCGAATGGCCCAAGCAGATCTGTACTCACCGCAGATACACTATCAGCGATTATAGCACTGCTTCAGCAAAACTAGAATCGCACTCTAGTCCTAAGGTTTGCCCCAGTACAAGATGCGCACACCGCTGGCTTCGATGGTCGCCGTGTAGCGGCCATTTGAGGGCACACTAACGGTTCCACCGCGCAGCACGTCTTTGCCGCTTCCCTGCGGCAGGCGCGGCGCGTTTGTAAAGTCAATGGTGGCCGCTTGTGTTTCGCCGGCCAGGTTGAACACCAGTAAATAAATATCGTTATCGTCCCAACGCCAATATGCCATGCACGCGCCGCATTGTTCCACCTTGGCCGGCTGGAATCCGCCTGCAGACAGCGCCGGGTGCTGCCGTCGCTGCGCGATCACTGTCCGGTAAAATTCGAGTAGCGAGTTGGTCCCAGTTTCTTCCTCGACCGAAACGACATCGTCGGGCCGATTGTTGCGGTTGTCTGGCTTGAACCAGGTGGGCATCCCCGGCCCACTTTCAGCGGCGTACCAATCCATAGGCTCTCGCTGGTACGTGTCGCGCTCGCCGCTAACCTTTGAGCCATCGGCGGCGGCCCCCACAACACCCCGCATGCCAATCTCTTCGCCATAATATAACATAGGAGTGCCCGGCAACGTCAAGAGCAACCCGGCGGCCTGTTTGGCGCGCGCCGGGTTGCCCCCCACCTCGCTGGCGACGCGGTTGGTGACATGGCTATTGAGCCATTGCACAATTTGGGCCGAGGGGGGATAGACCTGCGTCTGGAGCTCAAGTTGTTCTATCGCCAGGATCGGCGATTCCAAATTGTTCAATACGCCGTCGCCGTGATCATCTGAGCTGCCCGTCAGGATATGCTGTAGTGGGGTGTCGAGCATGGCATCGAATTGAACGTCGTAGTAAGGCGCAATTGTCTGGGGGGTTTCTCCCGGCGCGTATCCCAGCAGCAAAAAGTCGGGGTTGGCGGCTTTGACTTGCTGGCGCAAGGCTCGCCAAAATACAGGCGGCGCGAATTGCGCCCGGTCTACCAGGCCGTCTACGCCGTCGGTTAAATTGCCGTCGCCGTTCAGGTCCATCCAATGGCGCGCCACGCTTAACATGTAGGCTTGAGCATTGGGGTTGCCCATGTTCAACAAAGGAATACCCTTATCGTCATTTACAGCCTGGTAGGCAGTTTGAGCATCGTTTTTCCACAAGTACCAACCGCTGTAATTTGAAGCCGGTTTGCGATAAGCGTCCTGGAAAAAGAGATGCTTGTTCGAGGTGTGGCCGGCCATCAAATCTATGAGCACGCGCATGCCGCGCGCGTGCGCCTCATTGACCAGCGTAATCATATCCTGCTGCGTGCCCAGGGCCGGCGCAATGCTGAGGTGGTCGGTGACGTCGTAGCCGTGCGGGCTGGTGGCGCTCAAGACAGACGTCACCCATACGGCTGTCACTCCCAGATCGCGCAAATAGTCCAGTTTTTGTGTAATGCCTCCCAGGTCGCCAATCCCGTCGCCATTGCTATCATAAAAGCTGCGGGGGAAAATCTGGTACAGCACCGCCTGGCGAAACCATGCCGGCGTGTCGGATAGTTGCGGTGTAGGTGTGGGTGGGGGAAGAGTGGGCGTGGGTGTTGGCTCAGGCAGGGGAGTGGGCCTGTTCCAGCAGGCCGCCAACGTTACAACAATAATCAGGCTTGCAAGCACGCGTCTAAACATAATCAGGCTCCATCATAATTGATATCTCATTTTCACAGCCCTCACAAAGCTTTGTGAGGGCTGTGTTGTTGAGCCGCTATTGATTCTTGAGCAGCGTCGGCAAAAATACTCGGTATTTATACAAGGGCGGCTGGCGCACAAACACCTCTAGCGTCTCTGTAATGGGCGAGGTCATCGCGCAATTCAACACGGCGACCTCCACCGTATGGGTGCCAACGATGTCAAAACTCAACGTGACGGTAAAGGGATTCTGAACACCGGATAGCGCCGCGCCACTGTTGATGGTATAGGTATAGGGCAGTGTCAGGTTGCCGGGTGTGATGGTCACGCCCAACAGGATGGGTGTGTCGGTGTAAATGTCGCCGCTGGTGAGCAGGTCGAGCCGCACATCCGTTATTTGAACGCACACTGTTGGCACGACGGTGATGGTAAACGATTGAGTATCCACCAACCCGCCCGCGTCGCTCACTTGCAGCGTCACGGGATGGGCGCCCAGCTCTGCACTGGACGGTGTGCCGGCCAGCGCCGCTGTTCCATTGCCGGCAGGCGTCAGGGTGAGCCAGGCCGGTTTGACCGGCGCCGTAATCGTCAGCACATTGGCCGGGAGGTCAACGTCGGCCGCCCTCACAGTGTAGGTGTAAGGGATGTCTTGCGCGGCCACCGTCGGCGGCGCGCTCGTGAACTCGGGTGCAGCGTTGACTTCGCTCACAGTGATGGTGATCGTCTCGTAATCTTCCAGCTCGCCATCGCTAACGCGTACGGTGGCGGTGTATGCGCCGGGGCCGTCAGCCTCGCCCGGCGTCCAGGTGAAGGTGCCGGCCGGCGTGATGCTGCCCGCCGAGCCGGCGTCCAGCGTGAAGGTCAGCGGGTCGCTGTTCGCATCCGTGGCGATGGCGGTGAATACGAGTGTGACCAGTTCATCCACATGCTTGTCGCCGACCGGGTTGAGCACAGGTGCGATGTTAGGCACGGTTATGGCCACCGTCACCGTGATGGTCTCGGCATCGTCGAGCGCGGGGGAGCCGTCATCTGTCACACGAATGGTGATAGGGTACTCGCCCGTCATCGTCGGCGCCCAGGTAAACCCGCCCGACGCGGGGTCAATGCTCGCGCCCGCTGGCGCGCCCGCATCTAGCGTAAAGGTCAGTGTGTTGGAGGGAATGTCCACATCGCTCGCGGTTGCCGTAAAGCTCAACAGCGTGCCAGACATCACGATCTTGTTCCCAATCGGCGCAAGCAGCGGCGGCTGGTTGACCTCGGCCACCGTAATCGTGATTGTCTCGTGATCTTCCAGCTCGCCATCGCTCACGCGTATGGTGGCGGTGTATGCGCCCGGGCCGTCAGCCTCGCCCGGCGTCCAACTGTACGCCCCGCTCGTCGCGCCAATGCTGCCCACCGAACCGGCGTCCAGCGTGAAGGTCAGGGGCGGCGTCGGAAGATCGCTATCGGTCGCGCTGGCAGTAAAGGTCAACGCATCAAGTTCGTTGACCGTCCGCTCGCCAGTGCCGGCCAGGATGGGCGCATAGTGGTTGACCTCGGCCACCGTAATCGTGATTGTCTCGTAATCCTCCATCTCACCGTCACTCACGCGCACGGTGGTGGTATAGACGCCAGGGCCATCAGCCTCGCCCGGCGTCCAACTGTACGCCCCGCTCGTCGCGCCAATGCTGCCCACCGAACCGGCGTCCAGCGTGAAGGTCAGGGGCGGCGTCGGGAGGTCGCTATCGGTCGCGCTGGCAGTAAAGGTCAACGCATCGAGTTCGTTGACCGTCCGATCGCCAATGCTGGCCAGGATGGGCGCATAGTGGTTGATCTCGCTCACGGTGACGCTGATTGTTTCGCTATCGCTCAACGCGCCATCGCTCACGCGCACGGTGGCGGTATAGACGCCCGGGCCGTCAGCCTCGCCCGGCGTCCAACTGTACGCCCCGCTCGTCGCGCCAATGCTCCCCACCGAACCGGCGTCCAGCGTGAAGGTCAAGCTGTCATTGACATTGGCATCGGTCGCCGTGGCCGTGAACGTCAGCGTGGCCAGTTCGGCGATGCCCCGGTTGCCGATGGCGCCCAACACCGGCGCATAGTTCGGCTCGACGCCAAACGCCGCGCCGTCACTGCCTTGTTGCACCGTGCCGCTAAACTCGGCGGTGTTGGCGACCGTCTCGCCATAGCCGCCAGTGTGCGTGGCGGTGAAGATGAACGTGATGCTCTCAAAAGCTGTTACGACGCCGCTCCAGGTGATTTCGTCGGCGGCGACGGCCGCGCCGTGATTTTCTATCCAGCCGCCAAAATCCACCTGCGCCGGCAAGGTATCCGTCAGGCTGACGTCGGTGTCGCTCAACACGCCGCTGTTGGCAAGTACGAGAGTGTAGGTAACCACGCCGTGATACGCCACGTTAGTATCCGGCGCAACAGACTTGCTCAGCGAGACGTTAGGCTCGGCTACCTCGACTTCGTACGCGCCAATATCGCAGTGGCTCCCTTGAGGCCGCGTTACCCCGCGTTGATCTGTGGCCGGGCAGGCCGCGTCTTTGCCGGCGTCAATCGCTACGCTGCCCGATAGCAGCGCGTGTGTCCAGGTTTCGCCGCCGTTATCCTGCAAAACATCCAGCCTGATTTCGGTACTGAGGTTTTTGTTAGGCAGGTCACCGGTTTGTGTAAGCGCGTCGCCTGGATTGGTATCACTCAAGTTGTAGCCCAGCGATGTCAATGTGCCGTCAAGCTCGTTGTAATAGTTGGCGTTCTGTCCTCCCGTATTACCGGCCAGGATACTGTTTTCAAGCGAGGCGCGGCCATCGTAGAGATAGATGCCGCCCGCGCCGGTTCCTGTGTGGTCGCCGTGGTTGTTCGTCAGGGTAGAGTGGGCGATCTCGATGCTGGAACCCTGATAATCTGCAATGGCCCCGCCCGAAAGTTCAGCGCCGTTGCCGCTAAATGTGGAATTGACCACATAAGCGGCAGCGTTATTTGTCAGCAAGCCACCGCCGTAGCCTGTATAGTTGGCCGGGATCCCATCGGCCTGGCAACCGCGCAGCGTGACCCGCTCCAGATGTACTGATGTGTTGCTGCCCTCGGCATAGATGCCCCCGCCGCCATAGACACTACCATCCGCGTCTTGAACAAAGCCGTTGGCGATCGTCAGGCTGCGAATGGTGGCATCGCCATCGCTAACGTGGAATGCGCGGACGCTGCTCCCCCCACTGATGGTGACGCCGTCTACACTGCTGGCATCTATGATTACGGATTCGGTGATGACCAACTCGGAACCGAGCGTCGTGGTCAGGTTCGCCAGTGCGGGGGCAAAGATAAGCGTGTCGTACGGCCCGCCGCCTGCGGCGCAGTCCGCTGAACCCGATTGGTTGTTGTGGTTGGAGTTGAGAATCGCCTCGCGCAGCGAACATTGCCCATTGGTATTGGTCTCGTCGGCGGTGGTGGTGACGGTGATAGTGTTGCCTTTGGTCGCGCCCTTGACCACAAAGTCGTAAGGGCTTTCGTCCGCATCATTGTTAACGATAGAGACAGTCGCCGTCATTTCGCCCACTGACGATGGAGCAAAGCGTATGGTAAAGGTGGTGGTGGTTCCGGCCGCAATCGGGCTGTCCGGTTGCTTCGTTACGCTAAAGGCGCCGGACGTTGGCCCACCGAGGGCGACCCTGGGAGAGCCGCCCAGGTGCAAGCTGCCTGGCCCGCTGGTAGAGATGACAAAGGTGTGCGTTATCTGTTCTCCGGCCGCAACCTGGCCGAAATCGGTGCCATCGGATGATGAAGGCGAGCTATCTCCATCGGCAATCGAGCGGCCGTTGCCCAGCACATCCATTTCTGGGGAAACGATCGTAATGCTGCCCGTCGCGCCGACGGTATAGACATGTGCGTTGTCTGTGCTGGTGGCTCCGGCATCGTCGGCGCTGTTGCCGCCGGCGATGGTGTTGCCGTCGTCATTGACCGTGGCCCCGGCATTGATAAAGATCGCTCCACCCTTGCCCTGACCGTGGTTCGAGCAACCTCCCTGGGCGTATCCCCTGTCAGCCGTGTTGTTGAAAAAGCCAGCGTTGACCAAATTGAGCGTTCCCTGGCGCACAAAAACCGCGCCGCCCAATCCGCCGCCGCCGCCGCCTGGCCCGCCGTCACAGCCATTGCCGCCAAAAGCGCCGGCGCTGCCAACGGCATAGGTGCCGCCGCCGCCGCCGCCGCCAAACCCGCCGGTGCCTCCTGTGCTGGTGCCGCCAGTGGTGCCGCTGCTGTTGTTGCTGCCGCCGCCGCCGCCGCCGAAACCGCCATTACCGCCACCCCGGCCATAGGAATCTATGGCATTCCCCGCGCCGCCGCCGCCGCCATAGTCAGACCCAGGGTCGCCGCTTTCGGGGTTATAGCCGTCGTTGTCGCCCCCCCGGCCGCCGCCGCCCGCGCCTGCCGCGCCGCCATTGGTAGCACTGAATCCACCCGCGCCGTCGCCGCCGTTGCCGGTCAGGCCGCCGCCGCCGCCGCCGCCGCCGCATGTGCCAGGATCTGAGCCATCGGTGCTGCCATTGCCCCCATTGCCCCACATCCCACCGCCGCCGCCGCCCGCGTGGCCAGTCGCGTTGGTGCCGCCGCCATTGCCGCCAATAGCCTGGTTGTCTTGAAAAATAATGTTGCTCAGCGTCACTACGCCGGTGTTGACAAACAAAGCGCCGCCCAAGCCGGCGCCGCCTGCGCCGGCGCGAGGCCCGCCGTTGCCGCCGTTGCCGCCTTTGGCGTACCCATCACTAATGGTCAGATTGGAAAGTGTGACGGTACCGCCGCTAATCCATATCACACGCGAGGTGTCGTTGCCGCTGATGGTCAATTGCCCTGAGCCAGGGCCGGTGATGGTCAGGTTATTGTCAATCACAAGATGGCCGCTGCTCAGCGTGATGACAGCCGGATACGACAGGCTAAAGTTAATCGTGTCGCTAGAAGCGGCGACTTGGATGGCGTCGCGCAGCGAACAATCGCCATCGGAACAACTGCCATCATTTTCGTCTGCGGTTATGTTGACTGTGAGCGTGTCTGCGCGCGCCATCTGGGGCGGCAGCGTCATAACGACGCTGAACGCCAGCGTCATGGCGAGACACATTCGTATACCGTTTGCCAGTCTAGAAGTAAAACACGAACGATTCATTGGTTTTGTCCTTTTCAAAAGTAAAAATAGACGAGTTTTCATCCTGATGGTACGAATGAACGCGTTACTGTGCCGCAGTAGTATCTTCTCAATAATCCGGGGTAGTGGCAGGGCTTGCCCCTGCCCTCATATGGGCGACCGCAAGAGTCGCCCATACATTTTGAGATGATACCCGCAGTATTTGTGGGCAGCGTGCCAGGCTGTTGGCCGGGAGAGATTGCGGCTTGTTTGCAGATTAGGCCTGCGCCTCCATGTCCAGTAACATCACTCCAGCCTGTGATAAGCAGATAGAGTGCTTCGTCGGCCTGTGACCTCCTCGCGACCCACAGGACGGTGGCAGCCGTGACGGCTGTTGGATTTGAGGGCACTCTCCCACAGGCGCTGGCGTGCCCCTGGATCTTGGTTGTTAGCATTACTATACTTCCAAAGCATGCGCACGTCAACATCAAAGCGATGCCGCTTTTTGTGCAACACCTCCCTCCTCTTGCATTGTCTACGCACCTCCTGTATTCTGTGGTATCATATCACCATCAGTGAAATGTGGCATTGATACTTGCCTGCGAGTAACCTGGTTCGTCCAGGCCGCGCAGATTGAATGTTGGCTGTGGCAGGTAGGCAAGCAGATGACATACGAGGTAGGAGCATTATGCAATTATCACTCACAATCAATGGCCAAACCAAGACGTTTGAAATTGCAGCCCAAGATCGCCTGCTGGACGTGCTGCGCCGCGAGGGTTACTTTGGCGTCAAGCACGGCTGCGAAGACGGCACGTGCGGCGCGTGCGCTGTGCTGATTGATGGCCAGGTCATCAACTCGTGCGTCACGTTGGCGGCGCAGGTTGAGGGCAAGCACATTACGACGATTGAAGGTTTAGGGCAGCATCCCGAGCAGGGCTGGAAGCGGACGCTCGGCCTGCACGCGCTGCAACAGGCTTTTATCGAAAGCGGCGCGATCCAGTGCGGCTATTGCACCCCGGCGCAAATCCTGGCCGCCAAAGCACTGTTAGACAAAAACCCGCACCCGACCGAGGAGCAGGTGCGCGAGGCGCTGAGCGGGGTGCTGTGCCGCTGCACGGGTTACGTCAAGCCGGTCGAAGCGGTGATGCGGATTGCGGAGGTCGGAGCTCGGATGCCGGAGGTCGGAGGTCAGAAGTCGGAGTGGCCGCCTGAATCTACGCCAGGGATAGAATACGCCGCACACGATGCGCCATACGCCCCGGCTGTTCGGACCCAAACGACAACCGTGCCCCAGGTGATCGTTGCACCGCAGACCGAGTCGCCGTTGCGCACCGTCGGCAAGTCGGAGCCGAAGGTAGACGCGGTGAAACTGGCGCAGGGCAAGCCGGCTTTTGCGGACGATTTTGAAATGCGTGGGATGCTGTATGGCAAGATCCTGCACAGTCCTGTGGCGCACGCGCGCATCAAGCGCATTGACGCGAGCAAAGCGCGTGCGCTTCCAGGCGTGGCCGCCGTGCTGACCTGGCAAGATATTCCGCGCGTGGCCTATTCCACTGCCGGACAATCCGATCCCATCCCCGGCCCGCTGGATACTTTTAGCCTGGATAACAAGGTGCGCTTTGTGGGTGATCGTGTGGCCCTGGTCGCCGCCGAGAGCGAAGAGCTTGCCCGGCGCGCACTAGAGTTGATCGAGGTTGAATACGAGGAATTGCTGGCCATTCTCGATCCGCGCCAGGCGCTCGACAATCCGACCATCATCCACGACGAGCCGGAATACGTCAACTTTGCCGACAGCGACGCCAAACGCAACCTGGCGGCGGAAATTCGCATTGACATTGGCGACGTGGAAGCGGGATTTGCGCGGGCCGATCTTGTTTTTGAAGACGAGTACACCGTCCAAAAAGTGCAGCAGGCGCACATCGAGCCGCACGTGTGCATCACGTATTGGGACGAAGACGACCGGCTGGTGATTCGCACGAGCACGCAGGTGCCGTTCCACGCGCGGCGCATCCTGGCCCCCGTGCTGGGACTGCCGCCCAAGCGTATCCGCGTCATCAAGCCGAGGATTGGCGGCGGCTTTGGCGGCAAGCAAGAGGTGCTCGTCGAAGACGCCTGCGCTCACCTGACCATAGCCACTGGACGCCCGGTGCGCATGGAGTATACGCGCGAAGAAGAATTTACCGCCGCCCGCTCGCGCCACCCGATGGTGATCAAGATGAAAACGGGCGTCACGCGCGATGGAATCATCACCGCCAACGAGATGCGCGTGATTTCCGACACGGGCGCGTATGGGTGCCACGCGCTGACGGTGACGGGCAACACCGGCCACAAGAGCATGGCGCTCTACCCGGCTTATGGTAAAGAGGGCAAAGAAAACCACATCCGCTTTTACGCCGACATTGTGTATACCAACACGCCGCCCAGCGGAGCGTTTCGCGGCTATGGCGTGCCGCAGGGCTATTTCCCGCTCGATACACATCTTGAGCACATTGCGTGTGAGTTGGGGTTGGACCCGCTCGAGTTTCGACTCAAGAACGCGCTGCAAGCTGGCGAGGAACACCCCTTCAGCCGCGCGTGGAGCGAGGGCCGCGAACCGCGCCCGGAAAAGATCGAGACGTGCGCTTTGGCTCAGTGCGCCGCGCAAGGCGCTGCCGCCATTGGCTGGGATCGCCGTTCCAATTCAACCTCCAACCTCCGACGCCCCAGCTCCGGCAAACCCTGGCTGCATAAAGGGCTGGGCTGCGCGCTGGTGATGCAAGGCACGGCCATTCCGTACCTGGATATGGGCGCGGCTTCAATCAAGATGAATGACGATGGCTCGTTCAACCTCCTCGTCGGCGCAACCGACCTGGGCACTGGTTCGGATACAGTGTTGGCGCAAATGGCGGCCGAGGTGTTGGGCTGCGCGGTGGATGACATCATCGTATATTCGTCTGACACCGATTTCACGCCGTTCGACAAGGGGGCGTATGCCTCCAGCACCACCTACATCTCCGGCGCGGCGGTGGTGAAGGCGGCGCAGCAGGCGGCGGAGCAAATCAAGCAGGTGGCGGTGGAGATGCTCAAAGATCAGCGATTGGGCGCAGAAAGTATTACGCTGAAGGACAGGCGGGCGTGGGGGCCGGACGGACGCAGTGTGACGCTGGAAGAGATTGCATTAGAAAGTTTGCATCACGCCAACCAGCAGCAGATCATGGGCATTGGCTCGTTCTACTCGCCGCTCAGCCCGCCGCCCTTTGGCGCGCAGTTCGCCGAGGTCACGGTAGATACCGAGACGGGGCAGGTCACGGTAGACAAGCTGGTGATGGCGCTCGACTGCGGGCGCATTGTCAACCCCCTCGCCGCCAGCGGGCAGATTGAGGGCGGCATGACCCAGGCGCTAGGCTACGCCGTGTGCGAAGATATGCCGTACGATGACGAGGGACGCTCGTTGGTCAAGACTTTTGACGAATACCGCATCTTTCGCGCTGACGAAATGCCGCACCTGGAGGTCATTTTTGTCGAGACTATTGAGCCTTCGCACCCGTTCGGCGTCAAGGCCGTGGCGGAAATTCCCATGGACGGTGTGGCCCCCGCCGTGGCCAACGCCGTGTACGACGCCGTGGGCGCGCGCGTCAAGAGCCTGCCGCTGTTGCCGGAAAAGGTGTGGCGGGCGATGCGGCCGGCTTTCTGATCAACTAGGAGCTTGTCGGAGAGCCGCTCCACGCGCCGTCCCCGGCGCGTGCGGGCCGCCGAGGACGGCGGCCTGAGTGAGGTTCTCCGACAGGCTGCTAGAGCGCATCAATAGCGGCGTACACTGTTTGCCGGTCAATGGTATCTGGCAGCGGCCCGACGGTCGCCAGCTTGCGCTCGACGATTTCGCGCGCGAAAAGCGCGCAGCGATTGAGGGGATGCCCGTCGAGCAGCGCGACCAAAAAGCCGGCCCAGAAGGAATCGCCCGCGCCAGTGGCATCCACTGCCTCGACCGGTCGGGCGGGGATGTGGGTGAGTGTTCCGCTTTCAGAAAGAAGGATACCTTGGGCGCCCATGGTGAGCACGACAATCTCGGGCCCCATCTCGTGGAACAGGCCGATGTATTCTTGCGGCGTCTTGCCGTCGCCGAAAATGCGCCGGGCGTCGTCGAGCGACGGCTTGGTGATGGCGGCGTATCCCAGCATCTTGCGCAAAACCTCTTGGGCTTCTTTGTAATCCGGCCAGATGTGCGGGCTATAGTTGGGATCCAGCGAGATGAGCTTGCCGTGCTCGCGCGCCACTCGAAAGGCGTGCTCTATCGCCGAGCGGCACGGCTGGCGCGATAGAGCAAACGTCGAGGCGTGCACTATCCTGGCGCGTTTGATCGCTTCCTCGTTTACGTCTTTAGGCTCCAGTTGATAATCGCCGTTGCGAAAGGCTTCAAAATCCGGCGTGCGCCTGGTGCGAGAAACAAATATCACGCTTGTGTGAACCAGGTGATCCATCACCAAGTAATCAGTGATCACACCCGACCGTCGCAGTTCCATTTTGAGAAACTGGCCAAACGCGCCAATGCCGGTCTTGGCTGCGATGGCAGCCCGGCCGCCCAACTTGGCCACGTACACTGCAATGTTTGCCGGCGAGCCGCCCTGATATTTGCGGAACGTGTAAGCATCACGCAGCGAGTCGGACTCTTCCACCGAGATAAAATCAATCACTACCTCGCCGAGTGCGAGCAAGTCCAGGTCGCCTTCAGGTATCCTCACTCGTTCTGTCCTTCCTCAAAGTACAACTGTGCCAGCTCGTCAGCCAAAATATCAGTCTCCGGTCGAGGGTCCTGGAAATAAGGGTGAACGGGCAGCAACTTGGGCCACGTGGGCGCGCCCAAGACGCGCTCAATCTGAGCCAGATACCCCTGAGCAGTGCGTTCCCACGTGTAGCGATCCAACACGCGCTGCCGCCCGCGCCGCGCAAGCTCTTGCCAGGCATCGGCGTCGCACACCACTCGCTCCAGGCCGCGCGCGATATCGGCCTCGTCTGCCGGATCAACCAGCACGCCATATTCGCCGTCATCATCCCGCATACTTTCGCTGGGGCCGCCGTTTTGCGTCACGACGACGGGCAGCCCCGCCGCTGCCGCTTCGAGGGGCGCCAGGCCAAACGGTTCGTAATGCGCCGTCAGCGCGAACGATGAGCCGGGCCGCCCGGCAAGAAGGCGATACGCCGCCGCCAGCGCGGCCTGCCCCTGCAAGCCAAACGCGCTGATTTTGCCCCACAGATTATTGGCTTCCACTACCTGGCGAATTTGCGTCAGCACCTCACGCTCTGAAGGCCCTGCGCCGCTATCTTGACGCAGCGGGTTATCCAACGCGCCTGTGACGAATACCAGATTGGCTCGCTCTTGCAAAACCTGGCTGCGCGCAAAAGCCATGACCAGGCCCAGGTGGTTCTTTTTGGCGTCAAGGCGGCTAGAAGCGATGATGGCTGGCAAAGCCTGGCGCTCTGGCCCAACGTCGCGCGCCAGGCGCGCCAGGACGCGCTGCCGCGTGACCTCTTCGTTTTCCGCTCGCGCGTCAATGCCAAAGATAGAAAGATTCACGCCCGGTGGAATCACCGCAAAGCGCGCGTCGTCGTGCGCGTCCACAGCGCCGCGATATGCGCGATGGCTGTATTGTTCAAAACGTTCTTGTTGCGTGCTGGTGATATTGACCGCCGAGCGATTCATGCTCAAGCGTTCAGCCATAATCCGGCGTCCAAACAAATAACGCTCGTTCACCTCCGCCAAATTACTGCGCCCGACGCGCAACTTGTCCATCTTTTGAGCGCCCAGCGAGTGAGCCGTGAACGTGAACGGCGCGCCGGTCTCGGCTTCAATCAGGACACCGCACAAGCCGCCGTCGCCGTAATGCGCCGTAAAGGCGGCCGGCAGGCCACCCTCAGCCTGATAAAACTTGAGAGCATTCGGGACCCAATCCCGAACCAGGTGAGGCCACAACAGTTCTTTGCGCAGAAACTCTGGGGGGCCGGCCGGCAGGCGCACGATGCGGACATTGGGCGCACCCGGATAAGCGTCGAACGGCGCGGCAAACTCGGGCCAGGCCGGGTCAACGATGTGGCGCGTCAGAATATCTATCTTGTGTCCCAACGCGGCCATGGCCAGGGCAACTTGCTTGACATACACCAGCTGCCCCCCAAAATCGGGATGCTCGGTCCAATAGCTATCGCGCGGATCAAAGTTGCCCTGCGGATTCAAAAACCCAATGTGCACAAGGTTACTCTTTCTACATTCAAAACTACCCGGCAACACGCTCGAACCGGGTCGGATCAACGCCCTCACACAAGTTGCTTGAACAAGCGCAAATAATCTGCCAGGTGGCGCGTGGACAAGAAATGCTGGCGCACGTGTTCGCGCGCGGCCTGCCCCATCCTTTTGGCTTGCGCCGGATTTTGCAGCAAGTCAAGCATCTTGTCCGCACACGTTTGAGCATCTTGCACCAAAAATCCCGTCTCGCCTTCAATGACCTGCAATGGAATGCCGCCCACACTCCCACCGATCACAGGCTTGCCTTTCCACATGGCCTCGGTCACGACAAGCCCAAAGCCTTCGCGCGTTGATTTTTGAATGACGACGTCGGCTGCCGTCTGGAAAGCATTCACCTCGCGATTGCCCACGCCGTGAAAGTTGTGCAAAATGCGAATGTCGTAATCTTGGCCCGCGTGGCGGACCGTTCTATCGTAATAGTCCCAGCCCTCCGGATCGTCCGAAGCCATTGAGCCGACCAGCGCCAGCTGCGCTTCGGGTACTTGCTTTTTGACCAAACGATAGGCGTCAATAACGCCCAGCGGATCCTTCCACGGATCGAAACGGCTGACCTGCACCATGAGCGGCCGCCCAACGTCAAAGCCATACCGGGCGACAATCGCCTCGGCGGTCGCCAGGTCCATCGGCGTGTTCTTGGGTGAAAGCGGGTCAATCGTCGGCGCAATGAGCGCCAGGTGCTTGGGAGTCACGCCCGGCCCAACGTATTCCTTGAGTGTGAATATGGCCGCCGGATACTCGCCAATGTACGGAGCGTAAAAATCCCAGAAATGGGGATTCGGCTGCGAGGTGTCAATGTGGCAGCGCCACACCCAGTTGCGAACACTGGCTCGATTATTATAGTGCAGCAAGCCGGCGGGCTGTGGATCGTGAACGACGACCACGTCGTACTCGCCTTCAAAGCGTTCGGCATTGGCCCGGTTGTAGCGCCGCCAGATTTCTTTCATCTCCTCAGTGAATGGAATATCCATGCCTTGCAACCCATTGTGGCACGCCTTGGTCACGTTGAAAAATTCGTCGGCGCCCTCAATCACCTGCCACTGCGCCTCCAATCCCACGTCGCGCATCAAGGGAACGAGCGTCTGCAAGATTTCGGCCACGCCGCCGCCAAAAGCGGTGGCATTGATGTGAACGACGCGCAGACCTCGCAAGGGTTCGGCCAGCGCGCGAATTTCTTCAATGATGTGATCACCAACGATGGGGCCATAGTCGGCCAGTTGCTTCCGTTCAAGATTAATCGTTTGTAACACAAGTATTTCTCCTATATCTCTGGACCATGATGGGCGATGATTTCAATTCTTTCTCAGGCTCGGATAGCGCAGCAGCAGTTCCAGCGCAATGCCCGTCACAGCCCCGGCCACCGCGCCCACCAGGAGCGTGCCCATTAACTCGGTCAGACCGAGCGTCCAGCCCAGGGCGCTGACGAGGATCCACCACCCTGCCCGGTACATGTGCCGGCGAAGAACGAGCCATTGCGCCAGTCCAGTGACACTCCCGACGGTGGCCCCCGCCAAAAAGCTGGCTCCAGGCGGGACAGCGAACGCGACCAGCGCCCAGCCGGTCAGCCAACCTGCGATGGTGGCCGCAATCCACCAGCCGGCTCGCCGCATCTGCTGGCGCAATACGAGCCATTGTAATATGCCGGTCAAGGCCCCGGCGCCCAACTCGCTGAGCAGCACGCCGCCCACCGCCCACCCCAGAGTGCAGGCCATGATCCATTGCAGCCACAAACTCCAATCGAAAGAGGGATCGTTTCGATCAGACAAACTAGCCCTTGACCGAGCCGGCCAGCAGGCCGCGCACAAAGAATCGCTGCAAGCTAAAGAACACCGCCAGCGGCAAGATCATCGAGACGAACGCGCCGGCGGTCAGCAGGTGCCAGTCATTGCCGCGCGAGCCGACCATCTCGGCAATGCGCATGGTGAGCACCTGCACATCGGGCTTGGCGCCGATAAAGATCAAGGCTACCAGATAGTCGTTCCAGACCCACAGGAATTGGAAAATGGCAAAGGAGGCCAGCGCCGGCATTGACAGCGGCAGGATTAATTCGCGAAAGATAGTAAAGTGCGAAGCGCCGTCAATAAAGGCCGATTCCAGAATATCTCGGGGCAGCGAGCTGATATAGTTATACAACAAGTAGGTGGCCAGGGGCAACCCAAAGCCCGTGTGCGCCAGCCAGATGCCCAGGAACGTGCCATTCAGGTTCAGTCTGACATAGTCGCGCAAGATAGGCACTAGAGCGATTTGGAGCGGCACGACCAGCAGCGCCACAACCATCGTAAAAAACATTCTGCGGCCAGGGAAGGTCATCCACGCGAAACCATAGGCGGCAAAGGCGGCGATCAAGATGGGAATGACGGTCGCCGGAACAGTCACGGTCAGGCTGTTCAAGAAATAGCCGGCAAAATTGTCGCCCTGCTCGGTCACGACCGTGCCATCGGGCTGCCTGATTTCAAACGTCTTGCCTTCCAACACCTGCTTGTAATTATCTAGCGTCAAGCTATAACCCACGGCCCATTGTTGCTGCTGGACCTCGAGCCGGCCCAGGCGCTTGTTGCCGATCCAGATCAGGCGCTGCTTACCATCCGGCGTTGTGACGCCGGCGCGGAATTCTTCAAACGTGCCCCGCACGCCGCGGATGTTCATGACGCCGTCGCGATCCAAGTCCGCCGGGGGTTGGAATTCTTCGACCTTGACCCACTGCTGGTGCGGGAAAAAGCTCCACCAGCCAGAGGTTTGGATATCAAAACGCGTGCGGAAGGACGAAATGAGCAGGCCGACGGTTGGAATCGTCCAGGCGATCACCAGTAAAGCTAAAGAGATATTGATGAGAATCCCTCCGACGTGCAAGCGACTCTTTTTTTGTTCAGGTTGGGTGGAACTCATTTGAACGCCTCCCTTTCGCCGAACGAGCGCAGGTTATAGACCATCACGGGAATAACGGCAATCAGCAACACGATGGCAATGGCTGAACCATAACCCGAGTTTTGCGCCGTATAGTATTCTCGATAGAACTGGGTCGCAATCACCTGCGTGCTGAACTGGCTGCCGGTCATTATCTGCACCACATCAAAGATTTTGAGCGTAAAGATGATGATGGTCGTGCTGACGGCAATGATGGTGCCCATGATGTACGGAATCATGATCTGGAAAAAGATTTGAATCTCGTTGGCGCCATCCACTCTGGCCGCCTCCAAAAGGTCGGCCGGGATGCCCTTGAGCGCCGCCGAAAACAGCACCATGGCATAACCCGTTTGCAGCCAAATCGAGATAAAAATCAAGAACACGTTATTCCACGGCTGCAACTGCGCCGAAGCGGTCCATGCCAGAGGCTCGTTGCCGGTCAGCCCGGTGTAGATGGCATTGAGCATCCCGATATTGGGGCTGACGTTGTAAATCATGTTCCAAATGACGCCGGCCCCCACCATTGAAATAGCGTATGGCACAAAGATCAGGGACTTGGCCAGTCCCTCAAAACGACTGCGGTCGGCCAGCACGGCAATCAGCAAGCCAAAAACGACGTTCAGCGAAGCGCCAATGATAATCCACATCAAGTTGTTGCGGAAAGCCGTGAACATATTGCGATCGGTAAAGACTGCCACATAGTTGCCCAAACCGACAAATTTGATATTGTCGGCGTCAAACAGACTTATCCAGAACGTGCGGGCGGCGGGAAAAGCCAGATACCACATGAGAACCGCCACTGCCGGGCCGACAAAGACGAATGGCAACAAGCGGCTGCGCCACAAATCGTTCGTCTTCTCGATCAGCCAGTTTGAAACCATATACAGCGCGGCCACTCCGCCCACTCCCCAGATGATGGCCACAGCCGCCACAACGCCTTTCGGGGCCCGGCTATCGCGAAGAAAGATAAAACCCGCGTACAGGCCCAAAAAAGTCAGGATCGGGACAAACAGCGAGAGGAGTATGCGCAGCAGATTGGTAGCCAACCACTCCAGAGGCCCGGCAGGTTTGGCCCTTTCTAATACTGCCCCAGCGATGGGGCCGCCTGATTCTAGTCGAGGCTCTTGCATGGTTATTCTCCTAGAGACATTGGTTTCTATATGAATGGGGCTTAGAAACCAGGCTTCTCAAAGAAACCTGGTTTCTGCCTCCTACGTTGCAAGGTCTTTCAGGCAAAAACAAACCAGCACCCTGTGCTCCGCGCGGAACGCGCGGAGCACAGGCATTCGCAATGTAACTTTTAACGCCTCAGTAGTTTATTGGGGCCAGGAGGCGTCAATTTCTTTGAGGACGGTATCCAGGTTGGCCGCGCCGGAGAAGTAGTCGGTAAAGCCCTTCCAGAAGGAGCCAGAGCCGACCGCGCCCGGCATCAGGTCTGACGCGTCGAAGCGCACTGCGGTGGCGCCCTTGGCCAGTTCGGCGACCTTGCGTTCGACGGGGTCGCCATACCAGTCCAGGCTGCTGTCGTTGTGCGGCGACAAGGCGCCGCCGGCTGCCAGCCAGCCCTTCACGCCCGCGCCCGTGGCAAAGAACTGCATCACGGCGGCGGTCTCTGGCTTTTCATTGGTGGCGGCCATAATGTCGCCGGCCACCAGGAACGGCTTGCCGTACTGCGTATCCACGGGTGGCAGGTAGAACACATCGTAATCCACGCCCGCCTGGAGGTTCTTTTCCTTGGGGAAGAACGAGGTGATAAAGTTGCCCTGCCGGTGCAGCCAGCACTTGGGCGGGTCATCGAACATGGGCACTGGCGCATCTCCAAAGAACGTCGTCACGATCTTGGCCTTGCCGCCGTACACGTACTTGTCATTGTTCCAGATGCCCGCAAACGTCTCGATGGCTTTCTTTACTTCCGGCGAACTGAACTTGAGTTCGCCCGCTACCCACTTGTCATAGTTTTCCAACGACGTCGTGCGCAGCATCAAGTCCTCTGTCCAGTCCGTCGCCGGCCAGCCGGTTGCTGCGCCCGATTGGATGCCCACACACCAGGCCGTGTCGCCGTCGCTGGCAATCTGCTCCGTCAAGGCCACCAACTCGGCCCACGTTTGCGGGACTTTGTAGCCGGCTGCGTCGAACACTTTCTTGGGATACCACACCAGGCTCTTGCCGTTGAAGCGTTGCCACACGCCGCCCTGCATCGCGCCGCTCGCTCCTGGCATCGTCGCCATGTCGAGCCACGACTGGATATAGTTTTCCTTCAGCCAGCTCTCTGGCACCAGCTTGCGCGCGTCCACAATCTTGCCCTGCTTGGCAAAGGTTGCCAACAAGCCCGGCTGCGGGAAATCTATCACGTCTGGCGCATCCCCGGCCTGGATCCGCGCCGAAATCGAGGCCTCAAACTCCTTCGACCCTTCGTACTGAATGTCTATGCCGGTCTTGTCCTCAAACTCTTTCATCGAGTTTGCAAACTTGACCGCGTCTTCGTCGGTGAAGGGGCCGGTCATGGTCACTTTCGTCCCTTTGTACTTGCCCGCATACGCATCCGCCAGGAACGTCAACCCCTTCGCACGCGCTCCAGCCTCACTGTCACCCGCTCCTCCTGCCGCAGGCTGAGCGCCCTGACCCTTGGGCCAGGAGGCGTCAATTTCTTTGAGGACGGTATCCAGGTTGGCCGCGCCGGAGAAGTAGTCGGTAAAGCCCTTCCAGAAGGAGCCAGAGCCGACCGCGCCCGGCATCAGGTCTGACGCGTCGAAGCGCACTGCGGTGGCGCCCTTGGCCAGTTCGGCGACCTTGCGTTCGACGGGGTCGCCATACCAGTCCAGGCTGCTGTCGTTGTGCGGCGACAAGGCGCCGCCGGCTGCCAGCCAGCCCTTCACGCCCGCGCCCGTGGCAAAGAACTGCATCACGGCGGCGGTCTCTGGCTTTTCATTGGTGGCGGCCATAATGTCGCCGGCCACCAGGAACGGCTTGCCGTACTGCGTATCCACGGGTGGCAGGTAGAACACATCGTAATCCACGCCCGCCTGGAGGTTCTTTTCCTTGGGGAAGAACGAGGTGATAAAGTTGCCCTGCCGGTGCAGCCAGCACTTGGGCGGGTCATCGAACATGGGCACTGGCGCATCTCCAAAGAACGTCGTCACGATCTTGGCCTTGCCGCCGTACACGTACTTGTCATTGTTCCAGATGCCCGCAAACGTCTCGATGGCTTTCTTTACTTCCGGCGAACTGAACTTGAGTTCGCCCGCTACCCACTTGTCATAGTTTTCCAACGACGTCGTGCGCAGCATCAAGTCCTCTGTCCAGTCCGTCGCCGGCCAGCCGGTTGCTGCGCCCGATTGGATGCCCACACACCAGGCCGTGTCGCCGTCGCTGGCAATCTGCTCCGTCAAGGCCACCAACTCGGCCCACGTTTGCGGGACTTTGTAGCCGGCTGCGTCGAACACTTTCTTGGGATACCACACCAGGCTCTTGCCGTTGAAGCGTTGCCACACGCCGCCCTGCATCGCGCCGCTCGCTCCTGGCATCGTCGCCATGTCGAGCCACGACTGGATATAGTTTTCCTTCAGCCAGCTCTCTGGCACCAGCTTGCGCGCGTCCACAATCTTGCCCTGCTTGGCAAAGGTTGCCAACAAGCCCGGCTGCGGGAAATCTATCACGTCTGGCGCATCCCCGGCCTGGATCCGCGCCGAAATCGAGGCCTCAAACTCCTTCGACCCTTCGTACTGAATGTCTATGCCGGTCTTGTCCTCAAACTCTTTCATCGAGTTTGCAAACTTGACCGCGTCTTCGTCGGTGAAGGGGCCGGTCATGGTCACTTTCGTCCCTTTGTACTTGCCCGCATACGCATCCGCCAGGAACGTCAACCCCTTCGCACGCGCTCCAGCCTCACTGTCACCCGCTCCTCCTGCCGCAGGCTGAGCAGGGGCTTTAGTAGGCTCGACCACAGGCGCCTTGGTAGGCTCTGGTGCTTGGGTCGGTGTGGCAGCTGGCCCGCCGCAAGCGGCCAGGAACATGCTCGCCACTACCAACAAACTCACGATGGAAAAAACTGTGCGTTTCATTTTGTTCTTCTCCTGACTTTTAATAAAGCGGTTTACTCCAGTAGCTCTGCTATCAAACGATGACAGCACAGGTGTATGATTCTGTAGTCAACACCACCTCCTTTCTATTCAAGAAGGTTCTTTGGGAGTTCCCGTGGTCGGAGCGCCAGAGTCCCCAACTTGTTGGGGACTCTGGCGCTCTACCCGAACAAGTTCGGGAATCCAGCATGCTTTCCACGCCAAGTCCCAAAGAACCTTCAAGAAACGACAAGCTGAACTGTCACGCTCTTTAGCAGGCTATCTACCTGCCAGGGACTCTTGTCAGGCGGGTGGGGCGGTTGTCCCTCGCTCCACTAACCTGATGGGCAAAAATTTACACCTGGGTTCGGACACATTGCCATTGTCGCCCATCACGTAAAAAAGCATCTGCGCTCCACGCCAACCAGACTCAAAAAGTGATTGGTTAATGGTAGTAAGTTGCAAATACTCGGCAATCTCGATATCGTCGTAACCGACAACCGACAGAGCTTGGGGCACTTTGACTTTCCGCTCGCGCGCCGCTTCCAGAATGCCCACAGCCTGAATGTCGCTAGCCGCCACAACCGCCGTAGGAGGCTTGTTCAAGTCTAGTAGCTGATAGGCCATCTCCCTGGCCTCGTCGCGCCCGTGCTCACCTGCCATCACATACTCTCGCCGCGGCCGTATGCCGGCTTCTTTCAATGCTTTCCGATACCCCAAAGAGCGTTCGTAGCTTGATGTAAAATTGAACGGATTGGGATAGACATCTCCCACAAAGGCAATGCGACGATGTCCCAGATCTATCAAATGCTTGGTGGCCATATAGCCGCCCATCACGTCATCCGTCACCACGTGGGAAAGATTTGCGTGCTTGGCATCCACCAGGACGGTTGGGATGCCTGCCGCCTGGAAACGCTGTACATCCTCATCTGCAGGCGCAAACGAAATAATCAATAGTCCATCAACATTCCGCGCGCGTTGGGCCAGCTGGTGAAAGTGCTGGTCGCGTTTGGCCGGCGTCTCGACATTGTAAACAATGAGATCGTATTCCGTCTCGGCAATCACTGCCTCTACGCCGCGCAGGCGCTCGACGGAAGAATAACGTGTAAAGAACGGGGCAATCACTGCCAGGCTGAGCGCCTTGCCCGTCGAAAGGCGGCGCGCAAAGGGATTGGGAACATAATCAAGAGATTCTACAGCCGCAAGCACGCACTTGCGGGTCGCCTCGCTCACCTTGGGGCTGTTATTGAGCACTCGCGATACGGTGCCTATGCCGACCCCTGCTTTTTTGGCTACGTCGTAGATTGTTGGAGACATGCGCCAATTCCCTTTATCAATCGCAAGCCATTGGCGAATTTCACGTGTACATGCACTCGTTGGAAGCGTTTCCACGTGGAAGCGTTTCCATTATATACTGATTACGTCTCGTTTGTCAATAGGTCGGTGATTTTTTTAAGGTAAGTGCGCAAGTCGTTAAAAAGCAACTGCCCGGGTTGACTCTCGCACGATTAACTCGGTCTCGAGCAATACGCCGAGTTGATCCAGTTCTTCACCGGCGATCAAGCGGATTAGTCTATCTGCTGCGCCCCAACCCAAGCCGTAGGCTGGCAGCCGCACGGTGGTCAACGGCGGGTCCAGGTAACTGGCAACCGGCACATCGTCAAACCCAACCAGCGACATATCTCCTGGCACGCGCAACCCGCGCGCCTTGAGCGCCCGCAAAACGCCCACGGCAACTACATCGCTGGCGACAAAGACAGCGCTGGGAAGCGGCGATACTTTTAGCAAGCTGTTGATGGCTTTTTCACCGCTGGTCTCTGTGAAATCCCCCAGGCGCACCAAGCGCTTGTCAAATCTGACGCCGCGCGCCTTGATCGCCGCCTTGTAACCCTCCAGCCGGTCGCGGCTGGCGGTATAGTTCAATGGGGCGTTAGTAATCATGCCGATGCGAGCGTGTCCCTGGTCAAGCAAATGCTCCACTGCCATGCGCGCTCCCCCCACGTTATCCACGTCAACAAAGGGGATGTTGCTGTCGGGCAACTGGCCCATCAGCACGAGCGGCACACCTTCGCGGTGGAGTTTGGGCAATGCCGCATCGTCGGTGCGCGGGCCGGATAGCACGATGCCATCTACGTGCCGCTCGCTGATAAGGTGAGTGTAAAGATGCGCCTGGCCGGGCGGCTGGGCGTGGAACAGGATGTGAAAACTGTGCCGCTGCGCGGCTTGTTGCAGCCCATGCATCACGTGGGGCAAAAACGCATCGGCGGCCACGCGGTCCGGGCTTTGGCTAATGACCAGGCCGATGAGGTGCGTCTTGCCGGTGGCTAATCGCCGCCCGGTCGCGTCGGGGTGATAGTTTAGCTGGCGGGCGGCATCCAACACGCGTTGGCGCGTCTCTGGGGTGATGGAAATGCCTTCAACTTGATTGAGCACGAAGGAGACAGTAGTGCGCGATACGCCTGCCAGTTCGGCTACATCTTTGCTGGTGACACGTTTTTTGTGCAAGATGCCCTCGTTAACTCGCATTAGTAACACGTGTTAACTAGAATATCATAAAAATAGCGTCAAGTCAATACCCCTATTCTTAAATTTTTCGAGTTGTTTTCGCGCTCCCCTTGCGAGCGAGCGCAACAGGCCGGAGACTGCTGCCCGGTATGGAAGTCGAGGCTTCGCCCAAAGGCGTCCTGCGGATAGCCGGTCAAGGCTGCTTTACCGTGTAAATTCCGGCTAAAGCCTCTAATCCGGAGCTTGGCCATTACTGATTTCAAAGTTCATAAGGCTCAGCTCCCGGCTGGTATAATTGACCGGCCAGGTTCAAAAATCGCCGCCGCGCTTGCCCCCCGCGTGTGACGCTCCCCCTACGGTGCTGCCCCCCCCGGCTTGTTTTATGGTATCATAGCTGCGTGAAGGGGGTCGTTATGATAAACATCTCGCCCGAATTAATCCGCGACCTGGATGCGCTGTCGCGGCAGGCTCTGCAGTTGCAGATCAGCAGCGAAGTGGGGCGGCAGGTCACATCCATTCTCGACCTGGACGAATTGCTGACCCAGGTCGTTCACCTGGTCCAGTCGCGCTTTGGCTACCAGGTCGTGAGCGTTTGGTTGCTCTCAGATCAAGGCGACTGTGTAACCTTGCGCGCCGGGGCCAGTGTGATTGACGCCGAGTTTACCCGCTGCGGCGCTTGCCTGCCGCTAGATACGCCCAGCCTGATCGTAAGTGTGTGCAAAACGCGCACTTTTCGCCTGGCCAATGACGTGCGCCTCGCGCCCGATTACCTGGACGTGCTGCCTGAAACGCGCGCCGAGCTGGCCTTGCCGCTGCAGGTGGGGCAAGACATTATTGGCGCACTAGACATCCAATGCACCCAGGTCAATCCGTTCAATCAAGGGGATATCATTGCGCTGCAAATCGTAGCTGACCAGGTCGCCACCGCCATCCGCAACGCCCGGCTGTACCAAGACGCACAACGCGAGAGGCGATATCTTGAATCGCTGGTGCAGAACAGCCCCGTGGCCATTGTGACCAGCGACATTAACGGCATTATCACGGCCTGGAACCCGGCGGCCGAAGAATTGTTCGGCTATACCCAGGCCGAGGCTATTGGCCACAACCTCGACGACTTGATTACGAGGACCGAAGACTCGCGAGCCGAGGCCATCATCTACACTCAACAAACAACCGGTGGGACGCCGGTCCACTCGATCACCCGGCGCTACCGCAAAGATGGCAGCGCGGTGGATGTGGAGGTATCCGGTGCGCCGGTGCTCGTCGAGGGCAGGCGCGTCGGGGCGTTTGTGCTTTACCACGACATCACCGAGTTGCAGAGCGCCCGCCAGCAAGCCCTGGAGGCGCGCCGCGTGGCCGAAAGTCACGCGATTAAGGCCGAGGCGGCTAACCGCGCCAAGAGCGCGTTCCTGGCCATGATGAGCCACGAAATTCGCACGCCGCTCAATGCCATCATCGGCATGTCCAGCTTGCTGCTGGATACGCCCCTCACCTCCGAGCAGCAAGACTTTGCCAGGACCATCCGCACCAGCGGCAATGCCCTATTGACGATCATCAATGACATCCTCGACTTTTCCAAAATCGAAGCTGGCAAGATGGACGTGGCAAGCCAGCCTTTTGATCTGTTGGCTTGCCTGGAAGCGGCGTTGGAGCTGGTCACGGCAGATGCAGCCGAAAAGGGGCTAGAGTTGGTGTGCGAGAGCGATCCTGACGTCCCCGGCGCGCTGGTAGGCGACGTCAACCGCCTGCGCCAGGTGCTGGTCAACCTGCTCAGCAATGCCGTCAAGTTCACCGAACGCGGGGAAATAGTGGTGGAGGTGGGGATAGATGGAGAGAGGGATAGAGATAGCGATGCAGCTTCTCTATCTCCCCTCTCTGTTTGTTTCTCCGTCCACGATACCGGCATTGGCATTCCACACGATCGTCTGCCCCATCTCTTTCAATCCTTCAGCCAGATAGATGTTTCGGTCGCGCGCCGCTACGGCGGTACGGGACTTGGACTGGCTATCAGCAAGCGGCTGGTTGACATGATGGGCGGTCAAATCTGGGTAGAAAGCCAGGTGGGAGCGGGATCCACTTTCCGCTTTACTATCCAGGCGGGGATTGCACCTGGCGCCAGGCCTATTTATGCGCCGCCGGGCGAGCAAGCCGAGCTGGCCGGCAAGCGGCTGCTGATCGCCGACGACAATGCGGCCAGCCTGAGGAGTCTGCGGGTGCAGGCGCTGGCCTGGGGTATGCAAGCGGCGACGGCAGCATCCGCCCCAGAGCTGGAGAGCTTGCTTAGCCAGGGTGAGCTGTTCGACGCGGTCCTGCTAGATACATCCCTGCTGGATCAGTATCGGGCCGTGCAAGCCGGCGCGTTACCCCTGGTGCTACTGGCGCCGTTGGGTTGGCAGGGACAAAAGAATGGCGCGCGCGCCGTCTTGACCAAGCCCGTCAAAACATCCCAGGTATATAGCGCGCTGCTTCACACCATTGCCGGGCGGGTGGTGCAAGCGCCTGTCCCCGCAGAGGCCGCGCCAGAATTTGATTCTCACATGGGGGCGCGCTGGCCCCTGCGCATTCTGATTGCCGAAGATCACCCCACGAACCAAAAGCTGGCGCAGCTCTTGCTCGAGCGGCTGGGCTACCGCGCCGATGTGGCGGCCAATGGCCTGGAAGCGCTGCGGTCGCTGCGCCGCCAGCATTATGATGTGGTGCTGATGGACGTGCAAATGCCAGAGATGGACGGCCTGGAAGCCACTCGCGCTATTTGTCGCGAGTGGCCGGCCGGTCAGCGTCCGCGCATTGTGGCCCTGACGGCGACCGCGGCGCGCGAAGACCGCGAGGCGTGTTTTGAGGCCGGCATGGACGATTATCTCGGCAAGCCCATCCGGCCCGCAGAATTGATCGGGGCGCTCAAGCGAGCCATCGCCGCCGCGCCGCCGATGGAGCACGCCAAAGCGCCGTCCGAGGTGCTCGATCCAGAGGCGTGGCAAAACCTGCAAGGTATGCTGGGAGATGGCATGGCCGCCGCGCTGCCGCAATTGATTGACACGTTTCTGGGGAGCGCCCCCGGGTTGTTGGAAAAAATGCGAAAAGCGGCGGAACAGGGCCAGGCAGACGAGTTGCGCCGGGCGGCCCACGCGCTCAAGTCCAGCAGCGCCGCGTTTGGCGCGACGACGTTTACGGCGTTGTGCAAAGAGGCGGAAACAAAAAGCCAGGCGGGCGACCTGGAGGCTGCCGCCCGGTTAGTGGCGCACATCAGAGACGAGTACAGCCAGGTCCAGGCCGCACTGGGAGCGATGCGGAACCGCGTTCAAAATGCTGGCAAAGGAAAGGGGTTGGGTGATTGACGTGACAAACGACAAAGGCGCTATTCTGGTAGTAGATGACGAGCTGGTGAACCAAATGTTGCTGGCCTCCAGCTTGAGGCAGGCCGGCTATATAGTTGCAACGGCTTCCGATGGGCGGCAGGCGCTCGAGTTGCTTCACGCCCAGCCATTTGACGTGGTACTGCTAGACATCCTCATGCCCGAGATGGACGGCTACCAGGTACTGGAGCACATGAAGGCCGACGAGGCGCTGCGGTATTTGCCCGTCATCGTAATCTCGGCGCTGGACGAAATGAAGAGTGTGATCCGCTGCATCGAGATGGGCGCAACCGATTATTTGCCCAAGCCGTTTAACCCCGTATTGTTGCGGGCGCGCATTAACGCTTCGCTGGCCGCCAAACGCTTGCGCGACCGAGAGCAGGCTTACGTGCAAGCCATCACGCACGAGTTGGAACTGGGGCGGCAAATCCAGGCCGACTTTTTGCCGGCGACCTTGCCCCAGCCGCCCGGCTGGGAGATTTCGGCTTTTTTCCAACCCGCCATGCAAGTATCGGGTGATTTTTACGACGCTTTTACGCTCCCCGATCAACGTATCGTCCTGACCATCGCTGACGTGTGCGGCAAGGGCGTTGGCGCCGCGCTCTTTATGGCGTTGGTTCGCAGCCTGATCCGCTTTTTTGCCGAACAAGTCAATCCATGCGTCGGCGATGTCTTTGACGTTATCTCACTCGTCAACAATTATATCGTCCGCCATCACCAGCATCGAGAGATCATGTTCGCCACCCTCTTTTTCGGCGTGCTGGATGCGGCCAGCGGCGCGCTGTCTTACGTCAACGCGGGGCATCCCTCGCCCATCATGGTCGGGCCGACCGGTGCCCAAGATATTTCTGCCCCCACTAATCCGGCGTTGGGATTGTTTCCCAATCTAGAGTTTATCCAGCGGCAAGTGTGCTTGGAGCCGGGGCATATCTTGCTGGCTTACACGGATGGGGTGACAGAAGCGTTCGACGCCGAGCAGGAACCTTTTTCTAAAGAGCGGCTGTTGGCGACCCTGCGGCCGGCCGCGCCGACGGCGGCGGCGCTATTGGAGCGCGTCAGAGGCAGCGTGCGCGCCCACGCCGCCAGCGAGACGGCTTCTGACGACATCACCATGCTGGCGGTGCGGCGCGCCTTCTGAGCCACTCACTTTGGTCGAGACGCCCTTCTGCATCGTAGCCATCGTCTGATGTGGAATGCATCGAAAACACGTTGGTAGTGCGCGCTTCAGCGCGCTGAAAAACGGCGCTAGAGCGCCTGCTACGAACCAGATCAATTTCACGTCGTACTATCCGTTTGCACGATCACAGCATCCCGTTCAGAATAGACAAAATATGTGGGCTGTGATACAATCAAATCAACATTACCCCCCCCATTTCAAGCATGGGGTAAAGTTTATGTCTGAACAGGTATCTAGACAATCTAGTCAGCTATACAAGCGCCTGGAACCAGTCGCCCCGATCCTGACGGTTATAATTTTGGCGGCCACGGCAACAGTGCTTGTGATTGCGCCGGTGTTGGCCTGGCAATGGGCGCATGTGCCTTTCCCTGGTTTCGCTGTCGAACCGACGTTGCTCGTGGCGGGCGGTTTTGATCCGCAGTGGGAAGGGATGCAAAAAGGGTTAGAAAACCTGGATCGCCTGGTGTCCATAAACGGCCAGCCTGTGCGCGGCACGACCGGCTTGAATGATACCTTGAGCGCCTATCGCGTCGGCCAGTTGATTGTGGCGGATTTCGTCAAGGCCAAGACCGGCGAGCCTCTGCAATTACCTCTCACCCTCCAAGACTTTTTAGGCCAGATGGATTTTATATGGTTTTTTGTCGTCCCCTACATAGTCGGCCTAATCTACCTGGGCTTTGGCCTGTGGGTGTTCCGGGCGCGCTACCGGCAAGCCGTGGGGTGCGTCTTTGCGTTAATGTGCTGTGGGATGGCCTTGACTACCGGTTTGTATTTTGACCTGTACACGACGCACGGGTTAAGTTGGGCGTGGACGGCCGGTATCCCGCTCGCCGGGGGAGGCCTGATTGCTCTGGCGCACTTGTTTCCCCAAGAGCAACGCCTGGTCTCTCGGTGGAAAGCGATGTTGTGGTTGCCTTTTGTTTTTTCGGCGCTGCTGGTGATGTATGGATGGGCAACCGTCTATGACATGGCTCGTCCACAAGCATACGTGTGGGCGTGGCGGCTGGGTTACTTTTATGGCGGCCTCGGCATTGTGTCGTTTGTGGGGATGGTAACGTATCGCCGTTATTCTTCCCCTTCTCCCATCGTCCGCCAGCAGGGCCGCGTCATCTTGTGGGGCGCGTTGCTGGCGTTTTTGCCGGCCTTTATTTTTGTGGCGCGTTCGGCGGCGGGGCTGCCCACCAACGTTGTGCCGTGGATTTACTTGCTGCCCTTGATCGTTTTCCCCCTTGCCATTGCTTACGCGATTATGCGTTACGGGGCGCTCGACATTGATCGAGTGGTCAGCCGCAGCGTGGGTTACATGGTGCTCACTGGCAGCGTGGTGGGGATTTACTTTTTGCTCATTAATGGATTGGGATTGGCGCTTCACTCCACGGTGAGGGCGGATAGTCCCTGGATCGTTGCCGGTTTTATCCTGGTCATTGCTGTTGTGCTCGATCCGCTTAGGGCCAGGCTGCAAGAGAGGGTAGATCGCTTCTTTTATCGCGGCCGGGCAGATTATCGCGGTTCGCTGCAGGCTTTTAGCGAACATTTGTCGGAAGTGGTCGAGGCCGAACGTATTCCACAAGCGTTGTATGCCCAGGTGAATCAATCCATGTATCCTTCGAATCTGTGGGTGTATTTATATGCTCCAGAAGCGGGAGGCTATATTGCCAGTTCTATTCCAAATGCGTTTCCCCCACCGCCTGGCGCGAGCCGTTTTTTGGCGGACGGCGCGCTGGCGCGTGCGCTGGCCGAAACGCGCGCGCCCATTTATGTCCAACTTGACAGGGTGTTGCCGCACTCGCTGGCGGACGAGAGGGAACGTTTGGAATTGTTGGGCGCTTTGCTCTTTGTGCCGCTGCGCGGTGGGCGATCTGACGCCGGGCGGCGAATCGAGGGCTGGATCGCGTTGGGCAACAAGCAATCGGGCCAACCTTACACGCACGAGGACCTGGATTTTCTGCTGGCGCTGGCCGATCAGGCCAAACTGGCGCTGGACAAGGCGCGCATTTTCACCGACCTCGACCGGCGCGTACAGGAGCTCAGCGTGCTCTCGCTCGTTGGGCAGGCGCTCAACTTTGATTTGAATCTCGACGATATCTTTGAGTTGATTTACACTCAAACCAGCAAAATTCTGAGCACCACGAATTTTTACATCGCTCTGCACGACGACAGGCGCCAGGTGTTGCGCTTTGCGTTCTACGTAGATGGGGGCGAGCGTTTGTATCCAGACGACGAGTGGACATTGGGCACGGGCTTGTCGAGCGAGGTCGTGCGCACCGGCAATCCGATTGTGACCGACGATTATCTGGCCGAGTGCGAGCGGCGCGGCGTGATTCCCGGCGGCACGCCTGGCCGAGCCTGGATGACGGTGCCGCTGCTGGCCGGCGACCGTGTGCTGGGCGTGATGAATGTGTCGGATTTTGACCCCAACGTCGTTTACTCTGACGAACAATTGCGGTTCTTTCGCACCGTGGCCGATTATACAGCCAACGTGTTGGAAAAAAACCGCCTGTACCGCGAGATGGAACAGCGCGCTCAGCAGCTCTCTATTCTAAACGAAGTAGGACGGGCGATTTCTTCAACCCTGGACTTGCGCACGGCGCTCAACCTGATTATAGAAAAAGCCGCCGAGATTCTGCACGCCGAAGCCGCCTCGTTGTTCCTGGTGGACCTTGAGACCGAGGAGTTGATTTTTGAAGTGGCGATGGGCCCAACGGCGCCCGATCTGCTGGGCACGCGCATGCCCAAAGGCAAGGGAATCGTTGGCACCGTGGCTCAAACGCTCAAGCCGACGATTGTGAACAACGTGGCGAGCGATTCACGCTGGTTTGGCGGTTACGACAAAAGCGGCGAATTTGTGACGCAGGCGTTGATTGCCGTGCCCATGATTTCCAAGGATCGCGCCATTGGTGTGATCGAGGTGTTGAACAAGCTGGACGGCACGGCGTTCGACGAAGACGATCAGAACTTGTTACAGGCCTTTGCGGCACAATCGGCGGTCGCCATAGAGAACGCGCGTCTGTATACGATGACGGACGCAGCGTTGGCGAGGCGACTGGAAGAGCTGCAGACCTTGCAGCGCATTGACCGCGACTTGAATGCTTCGCTGGACGTCGAGCACGCGCTGGACGTGACCGTCCAGTGGGCCATTCGCGGCACAGACGCGGTGGCAGGCATGTTGGGCGTCGTTACGCCAGAGGGCGATGGCCTGCTGCTGCACGCTATCCACGGTTACGGCGACGAGCTTGAACGCTACCGCGCCGAGCCGTGGCCGCTCCAGCGGAACACGATTGGGCGGGTGGTCGAGTTGGGATTCCCCAACATGGTGCCGGACGTCAACGACGACCCCGATTACGTCAGCATCCTGCCTGGCACCAAATCACAGCTCACGGTGCCGGTGGCGCGCGAAAATCGCGTCATCGGCGTCATTGTGCTCGAATCGGAGCAGGTGAGCGGTTTTAACCTGGAACATTTAAATTTCGTCGTTCGCCTGGCCGACCACGCCGCCGTCGCTATTTCGAACTCGCAATTGTACGAAGAAGTCAAGCGCGCCAATGAATACAAGAGCGAGTTCGTCTCGGTCGTCGCCCACGAGCTGAAACTGCCGATGCAGAATATCAAGGGCTATGGCGATTTATTGGCCAAGGGCGTGGCCGGCGTAGTGACGGAGATGCAAAGTCAGTTCCTGGGTATTATTCGCTCCAACGTAGATCGCATGAATACGCTGGTGAGCGATTTGCTCGACATTAGCCGCATCGAAACGGGGCGAATGCGGCTGGATCTTCAGCCCATGCCCATCCGCGACGTCGTCGAAGAGGTGCAACGCACGCTGACGCGCGCCATCGAGGAAAAGCAGCAGACGCTCGAAGTAGACGTGCCGGAAAATCTGCCGCCGGTGATGGGCGACAGGAGCCGCTTGATTCAAATTCTGACCAACATGGTCAGCAATGCCTACAAGTACACGCCGAGCGGCGGCCACATTTGGGTCAAGGTGAGCATAGAGAACCGCAATGGTCACTCTCACGTGATATGCGCGGTCACAGATAATGGCGTCGGCATTGCGCCCGAAGACGTGGCGCGCCTGGGCCAAAAGTTCTTCCGCGCCAGCGATCAGCGCGTGCGCGACGTGCCCGGCCACGGGCTGGGCTTGTCCATCGTCAAAAATCTCATCCAGATGCACGGTGGAGAACTCGCCATCGAAAGTCAAGTAGGCAAGGGCAGCACTTTCTCGTTCAACGTCCCGGCGGCGACCTGACGCTCGACTAGCCCAATAAAGCCAGGCCCGGCGCGTCTGCGCCGGGCCTTTTTGTTTTCCATTCGTATCTTCTCAATAATCCGGGGTAGTGGCAGGGCTTGCCCCTGCCCTCATATGGGCGACCGCAAGAGTCGCCCCTACATTTTGAGATGATACTTCCATTCTACGCCGGCACCAGTTCGTTCACGCGCGGCAAAAGCATCATTGCTTTGGCCACTTCTTCGGCGGGATATTCATAGTCGCACAATTGACCGGCCAGATATTGCTCGTAAGCAGCCAGGTCAAAGTGGCCGTGCCCCGAAAGGTTGAACAAGATGACGCGCTGGCGCCCGCTGGCCTTGGCCTCCAGCGCCTGGTCAATGACGGCCCGCACGGCGTGCGCCGATTCGGGTGCCGGCACAATGCCTTCGGCGCGCGCGAATTGCACCGCCGCGGCAAAGACGGGCGTTTGGTGATAGGCGACAGCATCTATGTACCCTTCGTCGAACAAGACGCACAACAGCGGCGCCATGCCATGATAGCGCAGCCCGCCGGCGTGGATGCCGGCCGGCACGAAAGTATGCCCCAACGTGTACATCTTGACCAGCGGCGTCATTTGCACAGTGTCGCCAAAGTCATAGGCGTATTTGCCGCGCGTGAGCGTGGGCGTTGCGGTCGGCTCGACGGCGACAAAGCGCGTTTGGCTGCGCCCGTTCAGTTTGGCGGGCATGAACGGAAAAGCCAACCCGGAAAAATTGCTCCCGCCCCCCACGCAGCCGATGACGACGTCTGGCTCTTCGCCGGCCAGTTCCATTTGCTTGATGGCTTCCTGGCCGATGACGGTTTGGTGCAGGAGCACGTGGTTGAGGACCGAGCCGAGGCTGTACTTGATGGCGCCGCCGCTGGTCGCCGCCGTTTCCACGGCCTCGCTGATGGCGATTCCCAGGCTGCCCAGGCTATCGGGCTGCTCTGACAAAATACGTCGGCCCGCCTCGGTCTCTTCCGACGGGCTGGGAGTGACCCTCGCCCCGTACGTTTCCATCATGACGCGCCGGTAGGGCTTTTGCTGATAGCTGATTTTGACCATAAAGACCTGGCAGTCCAGCCCAAAAAAATTGCACGCCATGGCCAGCGCGCTGCCCCACTGCCCGGCGCCCGTTTCGGTGGCGAGTTTCTTGACGTTTTCCTGCTTGTTGAAAAATGCTTGCGCTATAGCCGTGTTGAGCTTGTGGCTGCCGGCGGGACTGACGCCTTCGTACTTGTAGTAAATGTGGGCCGGCGTGTCCAGCATCTTTTCCAGCCGCCGCGCCCGGATGAGGGGAGTGGGGCGGTAGAGCTTGTAGATGTCTCGCACCGGTTCGGGGATTTCGATCTCGCGCTCGATGCTGACCTCCTGGCCGATCAGGCCCATGGGGAACAGCGGCGCGAGATCGTCGGCCGTCACCGGCTGCAGCGTGGCGGGGTGAAGCGGCGGCGGCAAAGGCATTCCGTGTTGTGCAATGTCGGCGGCAACGTTATAGTACGTTTGCGGTATTTCGTTCTCGTCGAGCAAGAACTTGATTCGGTCAGACATTTTCTTTTTCTCCTTTTTTGAATTAATAGTTACGTAATGATTCACGTCTCACAATTCACGCAGCCGGGTTCCGTACAGGCCCATTGCTTCGCGCACCAGGCGCATAGTTTCGGCCGCCTGGGCGCGCATCTTGCGCGTGCCGGCGGCCAGCACGTCTTCCACCAGCCCGGGTTGAGCCGCCATGCGCGCCCGGCGCTCGCGGATCGGTTCCAGAAAACCATTGACGGCGCGCATCAATTTCTTTTTCACCTCCACGTCGCCCACTTTGCCTTGCCGGTAACGCGCCTTCAGGTCGTTGACCTCGTCCACGTTGGGATTGAATGCATCGTGATAGATGAACACCGGGTTGCCCTCCACCGTGCCGGGAATGTCGGCGCGGACGCGCTTGGGATCGGTGTACATGCCGCGAATCTTTTCATTGACGGCGGCCTCGTCGTCGGATAGAAAGATGGCATTGTTCAAGCTCTTGCTCATCTTGGCCTGCCCGTCCGTGCCAACCAGCGTGGGCACGTCGCCGATGAGAACATCGGGTTCAGGAAACACTTCGCCGTACAGGCGGTTGAAGCGGCGGGCAATCTCGCGCGAGATTTCGACGTGCGCCTCGTTGTCTTTGCCCACCGGCACCAGGTGCGCGCGCGGCAGCAGGATGTCGGCGGCTTGCAGCACGGGATAGCCGACCAATCCGAACGGGATGGCCTCGTCGTCCATATTGGCGGCGCGCGCCATGTCTTTGATGCTGGGCAGGCGGCTGACGCGCGGCAGCGTCACCAGCATCTCGAACAGCAGGTTCAGCTCGTAGGTTTCTGGCAGCGCCGATTGAACAAAGATGGTTGACTTGTCGGGATCAATGCCGACGGCTAAATAATCCAATACCATTTCGCGAATGTCGTCGGTCATTTTGAGAATGTGTTCCTTTTCGGGACGGGTCGTCAGGACGTGCAAATCGGCGATGATAAAGTAACACTCGTATTCGTCTTGCAACTTGATACGGTTGACCAGGCTGCCCACATAGTGCCCCAGGTGTAACCTGCCGGTGGGGCGATCCCCGGTCAGGATGCGTTTCTTGGACATTGTTCACCTCCATAAAAATAAAAAGCGCCCGTCCCTTTTGGGACGAGCGCTCTGTTTACAAACAGGCTATGGCCCGTGGTGCCACCCAATTTTGCGGCTTGCCCGGCGGATTTCAGACCCGCCTATGCATAAAAAAATCCGCCGGTGAAGCCTGCCTTTCGGCAGGGGCGGAAAACATTAGCAAGCCAGCCTCACTCTTGCAGGGACGCCTCTGGCTGATTGACATCAGCATCGAGTGAATCCCCTCTGCCCTGATAACGGTGGCGGCTCCGGCAGCAGCTACTAGGTTGCCCGTTCGCCGCCGCAACTCCCAGGCCCATTCAGCGCCTGCGCTGGCGTCAGGCTCGCACCACTATGGCCTGACTCTCTGATCCTCGCTCTGACGCTTACTCTTCCTGATCGCAGTTTTTCTATCTGAAACTGGCTATAATGTACCACACATGTTCCCAGACGTCAAGTCGGGGTTTTGCGTCTTGACCGCCTCGTGATACAATTCGATAGTGGGCCAGGCATTAGAGTCAAGCGCCCGTTGGAAGAGATTTCTATTTGGACGAGAGGAAAAACCCATGCCCGAATTGCCTGAAATAACCATCCTGGCCCGCCAGATGAAAAAGGAACTGGTGGGCAAAACGTTGACCGGCCTTGAGGTGTTGCAGCCCAAGTGCCTCAACGTTTCCAAGAAGGCCTTTGTGAAAGCCTTGACCGGCGCGCAGTTGCGCGGCGTTACCCATCGCGGCAAATGGATTTTTGTCGAAACCAGCCAGGGCTGGCTGCTGCTCAACCTGGGCATGGGCGGCGAGATTCTCCTCGTCACGCGAGAGACCCTGCCCGCCAGGCGCCGCTTGATTTTTGATTTTGACGACGGCGCCAGCCTGGCCGTAAATTTTTGGTGGTTTGGATACGCTCATTATGCCCGACCCGACAAGCTGGACAAACACCCGATGATTGCCAGGCTTGGGCCGAATGTGCTCGATGTGCCAGCCGGCGACTTGAAAGCCATGCTACAAGGCCGACGTGGGCAAATCAAATCCTTTTTGCTCGACCAATCCAGGCTGGCCGGCATCGGCAACTTTTACATTCACGACATTCTGTTCCTGGCGCGTTTGCACCCGCTGCGGCCGATCAATACATTGGACGATGCAGAGATAAAAGCCCTGTCTCGCGCCATTCACACAGGTCTTGAGTTGAGCCTCAACAAATCCGGCTCATTCTACGAAATGGATCTTTACGGACACAAAGGGAGCTTTACGACGGACGACCTGCTGGTGGGGTATAAGGAAGGCAAGCCGTGCCCGGTGTGTGGCGCGCCGATAGAAAAGGTCAGGACCGGCGGCACGAGCAGTTTTGTCTGTCCCACCTGCCAACCCAATTTCAATGTCCACCAGGGTGGTCTTCGGCCCCGGCGATCCTGAGAGGCCATAATGCATAGCTGTTGGGGATCAAGACCGTAAAGGTTGAGACTTGAACTGGCTCACCTTGACGCCAGAAGGCGCGTAAACCTATCGGCGCACGGGCAAGTTATTTAATCCTTAGCCCTTAGTAGCTTGTCGGAGTGGCCGACGCATCCCTATGCGTTGGCGGGGCTGGCATAGGGATGCCAGATTGCTCTCCGACAGGCTGCTAGGAGCATTGGCATGGCTGACGCGGAAATAGTCAAGTCATTCGGGTGTGTTTCATTTCAGGCAGGCCATAGTGCGGCGCGGCGCTGAAATGGTCACGGTCATGACGCCGCTGCTGGCAAGCGCCGCGCTCGATCAATATCTGGCGCGGGTGCGGTTCGGCTCGGTTGAATTGACCGGGCTTGAAAAGCGGGTGCTTCAGGCCGCGCACAAGTTAGTGCAAGAGAAAAAGAAACCCGGCAACCATGCCATACACGCGCTGGTTGGCGGGAGCTATACTGCACGCGGTCATAAATTGCAATTTTTCACGATCCTGTCATTGCGAGCCGCTCCGCCTGCGGCGAGCGGCGAAGCAATCTGTACGCTTGCAGATCAGAGATTGCTTCGGGTGCTTCGCACCCTCGCAATGACAACAAAATTGCAGATTGTGCCCGCGCCCAGTATATAACCCCGTTGCGGCGGCGTGCAAGCGGCTCAGACAACTAGGTTTAATCGCTGGCAACGAGATCACCTTGCCGCCTGAACTTTTGCCACCTGCCCAGACTGCCCTTTCCCCGGATGTGCAGGAGGTTTAAGTACCAGAACTAACGAGTTAAGTTCCAGTACTTACTCACCATTCGCGTAATATAAACTTTGCAAAATCAATTATCTTGCCCCCATATCTGGGGGGTCGCCGATAGTGTACCGATATATGCAGTCTTTAGTAAATCCGTCTTACAATAATCTTTGCAATGAAGGTAAGCTTACCTTCACCAAGGGAAGAAAATGGGCCATAAAGTTGGATTTCTTCCCCAATTTAAGCGAAATTCGAGAAACTAGAAGCCGATTACGCGAATGGTGAGTACCTTGACAATGTCACATTGCTCAAACGTTCTAATTTTGAGCGTGGGAAAATGTACCATTGAGCGTGATTGCCGGGCAAAAACACAACAATCGAGCGTCAAAGCATAGAACAAATGTTTAATGTGACATTGTCAAGGTACTTAACGTAACGAATGCACATTCAGGTCAGGTTTTGTCGAATTCATCACAAAAGG
>CAZYXV010000036.1:0-37605 GCA_964651475.1 uncultured Anaerolineae bacterium
TTTGACTCGCCAATTAGAGAAACTCGTCGGCGGTGTGGTGCGCATTGAACTTCAGATCACCTCCGCCTAGGCAGTTTATTTTCGAAGCAGGCCATATATGGAAAACAGGCATGTCGTGCAAACAACCCATTGTGCGATGGGCACAGTCATGACCCACAAGGCTTTCGGCCAGTACACCGAACACGGCCTTGAAGTGGTTTGCATGGAAGTCGCGCGGATTGAAGGCCTGCTCAGCCGTTTCTTGCCCGATAGTGAAATCGGCCGCGTGAACGCGTCGGCAGGGATAGGGAGCGAAAAGGTAAGCCGCGAGACCTACGGCGTGCTGTCAGAGGCGGTTGAGTTTTCACGGCGCTTTCCGAGATGCTTTGACGTGACCATCGCGCCTTTAGTCGCTCTGTGGCATGCCGCCAGGGAAACCTTGACCCCACCGGCCGCTTCGAGCATCCAGCAGGTGCTTTCCCTGTTGAATTATCAGGATTTGATCCTCGATCCCCGGGAGATGACTGCCAAACTCAGAAATACGGGACAATCCGTTGACCTGGGAGGGATCGGGAAAGGCTTTGCCGGCGACAAAATTCGGGAAGTTTTCCAGCAGTTTGGCATCGCTTCGGCCTACTCAAACCTCGGCGGCAACGTCGTCACGGTAGGAACTAAGCCCGATGGCTCTCCCTGGCAGATCGGCATCCAGCATCCCTGGCAAGAAAACAAACTGGTAGGGTCAGTTGCTGTGGTGAACCAGACCGTGGTGACATCCGGAGACTATCAGCGCTATTTTACAGATAGCTGGGGGAAAAGATGCCATCACATCCTGAACCCGACGACTGGGTATCCTGCAGAATCTGGATTGATCAGTGTGTCCATTGTTACAGAGAGCTCGTTGGCAGCAGATGCATTATCCACAATATTGTTCGTGGCTGGGATGGAGAAGGGACTTGAATTTCTGAGAAACCTTCCTCAAACCGAAGCCATTCTCGTAGATTCTGACTTGCGAGTTTACGTTACACGAGGCCTCAGATACCGCTTCCAAGCGGATCAGGGCGTAAAAGTGACGATTCTAAATTGAATGAAAAGGAGAAAAGCAAAATGACTGGTTGGTTGATCGCGCTCGCCGTTGTGGCTGCTTTGGGTATAGCCGGGGGGATCGGCTGGTTGAATTTATCCAAAGAGCATCACGAAGCCAGAAGCCTGCCGCTGAATGCCGTGGATTTCAGCAAGCTGAATGACGGCACCTATCACGGGGCGTATGCGGGCGGCATGTACAAATGGCGCGCCAACGAATGTGATGTCACGGTGACAGGCGGCCAAGTGACCGACATTCAACTCGCAGGCAGTCAAGATCCGGGCGCCGAAAATGCAGATCATGAGATGCTCTACGAGCGGGTTATCCAGGCGCAGTCACTCCAGGTGGACACCATCAGCGGCGCGACCCTCACCTCGAAAGGTTGGCTCCAATGCGTAGAGAATGCGCTGATCCAGGCGCAATACGAATAAAGACCAAACCAGGCCTGTTTTCGCCATAGAACAACAGGCCTCACTTTCAACCTTAACAATCGAGCCAAAAGGGTATATAGTACCATGTATGAATCAGGAGGCTTACCATACGAATATGATTGAGCTGTCATCCTCACAGGGGCAACGCCTTGCCCCAGAGCCTGTCCACGATGGCGGCGCCGCGGGGGGTATCGTACGTCGTGAGTGAAGGGGTGAATCGTTTCTCGCGCGTCCATTGTCGAGGTATAGATGGAACTCTCGCGTGACTTTCGCGTGTTGCTGCCGGTGGCCAAGCTAGAACGCGCCGAGCAGCTCGCGCCGTTGGCGGCTGCGCTGGCCGATGCAAACGATGGCGAGGTCATCGTTGTGTATGTCGAGGCCACCTCTCAATCGTCGCTTGATGAAAAGACGTGGCCGGCGGTGGAGCGCGCCAGGCAAATCGTGGCCGAGGCGCAAGTGCCGGTTCATTCTATGGTTCGCACTGGGCAGGATGCCGTGTCGGGCATTTTTGAAGCGGCGCGCGAGACCCAGGCAAATGTTATCGTCATGGGATGGCGGCCCAAGCCGCGCACGCGCGATTGGTTGCTGGGCCAGACACTCGACCCGCTGCTGGCCAACCCGCCATGCGACGTATTGGTGCTGCGCGCAGGAACAATCGGCGTGCCGCATCGTACGCGTTGCGTGGTGCCATTAGCGGGGGGACCCAATGCAATTGGTGCGTTGGGGTACGCGCTGCAATTGGCCGAGCAATGGGATGGTCGGGTCACTGCGCTCACGGTCTTGGAACAAGCCACACCGGCCGAACAAGCTCGCGCCGAGAAAATGTTGCGGGAGATAGCCGGAAAACACGCCAAACACCCGCGCCTGGCGACGATGGCCATTAACGCGCCCGACCCTGCCCAGGGCATCTTGCAAGCTGCCGCCGATCACGACCTGGTGATAATGGGCGCTTCGGGCGAGGGTGTGATTGACCGGGTGTTGTTTGGAGACATTCCCGAGCGCGTTGCCACGACCTGCCACGCGCCCGTAATCATCGCCAAGCGGCGCATCGGTCCACTGGTTGGTTGGTCGCGGCGTGTGCTCGATCGCACCTCGGCCAAACTGCCGCGGCTGACCTTTGAGGAGCGCATCGAAGTATACAAATCCATCCGCCGCGCCGCGCGCCCGGACGCCGACTATTTTGTGATGATTGGACTGGCGGCCGGGATTGCGGCATTAGGGTTGCTGCTAAACAGCCCGGCGGTCATCATCGGCGCGATGCTCGTTGCGCCTTTGATGGCGGCGATTGTTGGATTGGGAATGGGCGTGGTGATGGGCGATTTGCGCCTGCTGAAAATGGCTGCCAGCGCCACCCTGCGCGGCATGCTGTTGGCTATTAGCATTGGCATCGTAGCCGGTTGGCTGGCGATTGATCCAACACCCACGGCGGAAATCTTGGGGCGCACCCGCCCCACACTGCTCGATCTGGGCGTGGCGCTCGTCTCCGGCGCAGCGGGTGCTTATGCGCTGTGCCGCAAAGACGTGTCGGCCTCGCTGCCCGGCGTGGCGATTGCCGCGGCGCTGGTGCCCCCCTTGACGACAGTTGGCATTGGGTTATCTACGGGCAACCTAGCTGTGGCTGGCGGCGCGTTGCTGTTGTTTCTGACCAACCTGGTCGCCATCAGCGCGGCCAGCGCGACGATTTTTTTACTGTTTGACTTCCGACCAGCGGCCCAGGTCGAGCGCATCACTATTCTGCGGCGGGGCGTGATGGCTGCCGTTACATTGCTAATCATTGTAGCAGCGATGTTGGGTGTGTTGACCTACAGGCTGGTCAAGCAAGTCAGGTTTGATCAAGATGTGCGCGCTGCCGTAGCGACGCAGGTGGCCCAACTTGGTCAAGCCCAAGTGGTCGAAGTCAAAATGGATCCGCTGGCTCAAGATGCGGTTCGCCTGCAAGTCACCATTCGATCCCGGCACAGCATTTCGCACGAAGAGACGGTCGCGCTGCAAAAGGGCATCGCCGTGCAACTTGATCGGCCAGTGGCATTGGTGCTAATCGTGGTCCCGGCGACGCAGCTTGATCCACTCGTTCCGCCCACGCACACGCCGACCCCGACGTATACCCTCACGCCCACGCCAGGCCCCAGCGCCACCCCGACGCATACCAGCACTCCCACCGCGACTCCAACACCCACGCCAACGTCAACATCCACACCCACGCCCACGTCCACGCCCACGCCAACTTTTACACCAACGCCTGTATCGGCAATGATTGCCAACACGGGCGGCGCGGGCGTTTTCCTGCGCGCCGCGCCCGGCGGCGACGTCATTGCCGCACTATCCGAGGGCGCGTCCGTGCAAATTCTCTATCGGCGCGAGAGGGTGAATGATGTAGAATGGGTTGAGGTACGCGACTTGTTTGGGCGCACGGGTTGGGTAGCGGCGCGGTTTTTGGTACTTGAACCATAGTGTAGCCCTATCTCGGTTGCGATAGTTGTTACACGGTAATATTATCAGGGGGCGCTGTCTTTTTCATGTTGTGACAGAATAATCTAAAGGACTCCAATGACCAGACTGCTTATCGTAGACGACGACGAGCTGCTGCGGCGCAGCCTGAAATATCGCCTGGAACGCGAAGGCTATACGGTGACGAGCGCCGAGACGGGCGAAGAGGCGCTGTTTTTTGCGCGGCGCGACCGGCCCGACTTGATCGTGCTCGATATTGGCCTGCCTGACCGCGACGGCCTGGATGTGGCGCGCACGCTTCAGCGCGAGATGCAAGTGCCCATCCTGTTTCTCAGCGGGCGCGACCGGGAAGGTGATATCGTCGTCGGGCTAGAAGTGGGCGCGGAGGATTACGTCACCAAGCCATTTGGAATGAAGGAACTCTTGACGCGTATTCGCGTCATCTTGCGGCGCGCCAGCCGCTTGCCGATGCAAACGCCAGAAGAATCCCTTGCCGTCGGCGAGGTGTGGCTCGATGCCAAAGCGCACGAGGTGCGCGTGCGCGATCAGCCGGTGGACTTGCCGCCCAAGGAATTTGAGCTCTTGTGCCTGCTGATGGCAAACGCCGACACGGTGCTTTCAACCAACTATCTCCTGGATGCTGTGTGGGGCCAAGAGTTCAACGGAGCGGTGCAAGTGTTGTACGTCCACATTGGCTGGCTGCGCGAGCGCATCGAGACTGATCCACGCCAGCCGCGCTACATTCAAACCGTGCGCGGGGTGGGCTACAAGTTCGCGGAGGGGGAAACGGGATGATGCATAGCCTGCGCACCAAGCTGGTGGCTAGCCATATTTTGCCCATTCTTCTTCTTATACCGATTCTCAGCTTGTATCTTTTCTACGTTTTGGAAGAGTTCTTTTCGACCAGCTTGCTCCAGCAGTTGACCTATCAGGCCAACCTTGTATCTAGCCTGGTAGAGCAAAATCCCGGCCTGGTAGAAGATCACCAGGCTATGAATGATTTTTTGAGCGGGGTGGCGCGCTGGACGGATGCGCGCGTGGTTATTCTATCAAAAGATAATATCATCCTCACTTCAACCGACGCCACAGACGCCGACCGCATTGGGATGCGCTACAGCGATGCAGCAGTAGAAAAATCGCTGCGCGGTGAAACCGCGCATGGTATTGGCCCTGGCTTTACCAGCGAGGTCGCTTATGTCGTTTTTCCGCTGCGGCGTGAGGGCGTCATTATTGGCGCATTCCGGCTGCCATACGGGGTCAAGGACTTGCGCATTCAGTTCAGCCGCTTGCAAGGACTAGTCTTGGGAGGCGCTGTATTGACAATCTTGCTTGGTCTTGGTCTTGGAGTGGGATTAGCCACTACCATTACCAGGCCGCTGCGCCAGCTAAACGAACGAAAGCGCACAGGGCATCGCGGCCGGCAATTATCGCGCCAGAGTGACCGAGCGCGGCCACGAGGTCGGCGCATTGGCGCGCAGTTTCAATCAAATGGCTGTGCGATTGGAAGAGGCTGAGCAAACGCGTGAAAGGCAACTGGCGGCAATCGTTCACGAACTGGCGGGCCCTATCACGGGGATGGAGGCTGCCATAGAGACCTTGCGCACGGCGCAGACACCGATATAGAGATGCGGACTGTATTGCCGGGCGGCATTGAGCAAGAGTTGGCGCGCCTGGAACGGCTGATTGGAACGCTGCAAGGCATGCACAAATTGGCGCTCCGCCCAATGCAATCGAGTCGCACCGAGATTGCAATCGAGCGCGTCGTCCGCGCCTGTGCGGCGAATTTTGAACCTGCCGCGGCGCAGGCGGAAATTACGCTTGCTGTCGAGATGCCCGCCAACCTTGCGCGCGTCCGCGCCGACGAAGATCGCATCATTCAGGTGTTGACGAATTTGCTTGACAATGCTGCCAAGTTCACGCCGCCCGGCGGGCGTATCACCATTGCGGCGGGCGAAGACGAACAGCGCATTTGGGCAACAGTGGCCAACACGGGCGCCGGCATTGCGCCGGATGAATTACCACATATCTTTCAGCAGTTTTACAGCGGCCAATCGCGTCCGCCCGAAAAACGTGGGATGGGCTTGGGACGACCATCTGCCGCGAGATCATTGCCGTGCACGGTGGGCAAATTGCGGTCGAAAGCCAGCCAGGGCAAGGCGCGCGGTTCACGTTTACACTACCGAAATAGAGATTTTTTCTCGCCACAACAAAACGCGGGCAAGCCCCGCGTTTTGTTTAGGTAAACTTTAGGTTTTCTTGAGGCAACCGGATCTATTTCGGAATATTATGGTTCTAAGCTTGCATCACGCCGAAAGGAAATGCCATGATGTCGTCTGTCACTGACGCGAATGATTTGCCGGTGTTGTTGCTGTGCAATTTGGATCATGCTTGGCAGCCCCACGAGATTACGGAAGCGATCCAGGATGTGGAGCGCCTCGAATCGGCTTTGCGCGCGCAGGGGCATCCGGTTACGCCAGTGCCCATTTACGGCGCCGATCTCGTCACTCCGCTGTGTGGATGTAATCCAGATGATTTTATCGTCTTCAACTGGTGCGAAGAAGTGCCCGGCTTGCCGCACAGCGAAGCGTTGGCGGCAGAAACGCTCGAAGCCTTAAACTTTACCTACACCGGTTCGCCGCCCGAGGTTCTGGCGCTCAGCCAGGACAAGCGCCAAATCAAAATGCTGCTGGAGCAGCACGATGTGCCCACCCCTGCCTGGCGCGTCTACGCGCCGGAGGTGGGTGTAGAGGACAATGGGTGGGAACGCTTTCCCGCCATAGTCAAGCCGGCGCAAGAGCATTGCAGCCTGGGAATAACGCCCCAAGCAGTAGTTACAACCCCAAACGAATTGAGTGAGCGGTTGGCCTATGTATTTGACACGTTTCACCAGCCGGCCTTGGTCGAGGATTATATTGCGGGGCGCGAGTTTCACGTTACCTTGTGGGGCAACGACGCGATAGAGATGCTGCCGCCGGTTGAAATAGACTTTTCAAATTTCAGCGATGTGCACGAGCAGATTTGTTCTTATGACTTCAAGTATGTCCCCGACTCGATCTATTTTAAACAAATTGATCTAATGTTGGCAGACTTGGACCAGGGCGAATATCGCTTATTGGAGCAGTCTGCCTTGGCCGCTTACCACACGATTGGTTGTAGGTTCCGGTAGTCGCGTATACATGTTTTATTCCGGTAATTGCGTATACGCTTCCATCTGATAATCGCGTGAGCGGGATCATTGCTAACAGATCCAAGCTCGATTAGTACCTTTACAACTTCATCGAAACGGCATGATAATGCTCAACAAGAAAGGAGTGTCATCATGTCGTACCAAAGAGTCACCACATTTGAAGAGCGCCAGCGGTTCGTGGAGCAACATCAGCAAGGTGTTCCCTATGAACAAATTGCTGAGGCGAGTGGTTGGAAAGCGGAGACGGTGCGCAAGCACTGTCTCGCCGCTGAGCGCGACGAGGTTGAGGCGCTGAAGCCCAAGAAACCTGGTCCGCCCGTGCGTGGTCTACTGAGTACGTTTGACCCAGTCGTGCGCTTTGCCGCCTTGCGGTTGAAGCGAGAGCATCCTGCCTGGGGGCCGGCGGTGATTTTGGATGAGTTGCGCCAACGTCGCAGTACCCGTCGCAAGCGATTGCCCAAGGGGTCTCAACTGGCGGCCTACTTTCAACAGTTCGGCGCGCGTTTGGTTCAACCCCGGCGGCATCTGCAGTTACCGCCCCCACTGGCTGTGCCTGGGTCAGACGCGGCCGGTCTTGTTTTCCAACTCGACATGCAAGAGCGTCTCTTTCTGCAGCGTTGGGATACTTCAATGTGGTCAACATCCGCGCTCCGCAGTGGGGGATTACAGTGGGCTGTTCGCCCCATCCCGCTGGTCAGAAACGCTGGAATCGCAAGGTGAGCATGGCTGAAATCCGCGACGACTGTCGCCAGGCTTTCGCTCAATGGGGGTTGCCCGATGAACTGCGGACGGATCACGACAAAGTGCTGATACCCAGCGGGGAGTACCCTTTCCCCAGTTTCTTTACCATGTGGTTGGTCGGTCTGGGAATTCAGCATACCCTGATCCAGCGCGTGACCCAGAATGCGAGTGTCGAACGCAGCCATCGCACCTTCGACAAACAAATGCTGAGCGGTTGCCCGGCCCAAGACTGGCCAGCCTTCCTCACCTATGTCGCGGCCGAACTCAAGCGGCTCAACGAACGCGTGCCTTCCCGGGCGAAGGCGTGTCAGGGCCAAATCCCATTAGTGGCCCACCCCGAAGCTCGCACGCCGCGCCGCCCCTATCGTCGCGCGCAGCAAGCCCGCCTCTTCAGCCTGGAGCGCGTCTACACCTATCTCGCCCAAGGGCGCTGGGTGCGCCGGGCCAGCACGCACGGGCAATTCAAGTTCGCCGATTTCGTGTGGAATGCGGGACGACGTTTCGAAAACCAGCCCGCGATTATCACCTTTACGGCAGACACTCACGAGTCCGTGATCAACACACCAGAAGGCGAAGAAATCAAGCGCATACCCAGCAACTGGATTAACGAAGCTGCCATTCCCGGTTTGTCAGACGATGAAGTTGTTAAGGTACAACCGGTACGTAACTCCCGGAAAAAGCCTTGAATACGCGACTACCGGAACTTACACGTGTATTACTCGAATACCGATGATGCATGGCCAAGTTGTTGGCAGATCGAGAGCGGCTGCCAGCTTGTAGACAAAAAGCAGACGTGCTCCACGGCCCCGGGGTCATCCATCACTATCACATGGACTGCAACCGACAATCTGAGCGGCATCGCCACACTTGATTTGTGGGTCAAGTTTGGCGTGGATGGGGAATGGGTCGCCAGCGGGTTGAAGGCTCTAAACCAAAGCAGTGGTAACCGCGCCCTTCGTCTCCATATTTAGAGAGACTTGCGGGCGCGGTTACCATCAAATGGCTTTTAACGGTTGCGTAAGACGAGCGGTATGTAGATATAGTTGTATTCTTCACCATCAACAGTAATGTTGATAGTGTGGGTATCTTGCACCGGAACACTCATTCCGCAGTTCATCACGCTCACGGTGATGACTTGCGTGCCGGTGATGCTCCAGTGATACGTGGCGCTGCTGGTCCCCTGCCCACTGGCCGGCGTGGGCGACCAGTTGTAGGTCGGCGCCGTAGCGTTGGATGGCGTTACGTTGGCGTTGTAGGTAGCATCACGGTTGACGAGCACGCTGGCCGGCCCCTGGATGGTGACACTAGTGACTTGTACACACGGCGACGCACCTCCCTCGACGTTGAACGTGACGCTGTCGTACAGCGGCAGAACCTGCCCGCAGTTCCAGACACTCACCTCAACGGTGTGGCTGCCGGGCGTGTCGAAGACGTGGCTGAATTGCAGCGGATCCTGGCTGCTGGCGGCGACGGGACCGTACCCGTCGCCATAGTTGATGGTGTAGGTGTAGGGCTTGTCGGCGTAATCCGGCGCGATGTCCGCGCTGAACTGCACGTTGGTGTTGGTGTAAATCGTCCCGGCGGTGAGGAGGCTCAGGTCTACACTGGTCATTTCAAAGCAATCCGGCGCCTGGGCGATTTCGATGGTGTGCGTGCCGGTAAAGATGCCGCCATAGTTCTCCGCCGTCACCGTGATGATTTGGGTGCCGGTGATGTCCCACCGGTACGTAGCTTTGGCAGTTCCTTGCCCACTGTTGGGATTGGGCGTCCACGTGTAGGTGATCGGTTCGGTGGCGTCAAGCGGGTTGAGCACGGCGTCAAAGTTGTAATCAAGCCCGGTATACCCTTCGGATGAGCCGTCAATGCTCACTCCCAGGATCGCCACGCGCTTGCTGATGACCACCTGGACGCTGGCGCTGGCGCTGCCATAAGCATTGTGCGCCGTCACTTGCACCGTCTTTGTCCCTGGCGTATCCCAGTTGAGCGTGACTGCTTTCTCCACGCCGCCGCGCACGGTTTGGCTCCCCAGGTCGGTGGCTTCCCACGTGTAGGTGATGGGCAACGTCGCGTTGGCCGGGCTGACGTTGGCGACAAAGTACAGGTCATCGCCCGTCCACAGCTCGCCCGTGGGCGGCGTGATCGTGACGTCTGCCACGCCCGCCGGCGCCTGTTCCGTAAAGAGCACCGAGAGCTTGGTGCTGCTGCCGATCTCGTAGTGCGGGATGACGCCATAGTTGCGCGCAGTGCTGAGCGTGCGCAGGCCCTCTTTGGCCGTCAACGCGCGCGGCAGCACAAAGCCCCAATCGCCGTCGGCGTCCGCCTGCACCGTGCCGAGATAGGCCAGCGTCTCTACATAAGCGTCGTCGTCGTCGAGGTAAACGTCCACGTAGCAGTAAGGGCAGTCGTCGTCGCTGATGCCGCTGACGTTCACGCCGTCAATCAGCGTGACCAACGCCGGGTGGAAGAGGTCGAGGTCGTTCGGCACCATATCCCCAAACTTGATCGGGCCGACGCAGTTGGAGATGACGTTGCCTTGCAGCGTGTTAGCGTTGGTGTCCCAGTAGTTGCCGTCCATGTAGATGCCAAAACCGAAACTGTTGACGATGGTGTTGGACACAATGCGTGTAAAGTCCGCCCCCTCGTCCGAGACGCCGTCGCCGCACGTCCACACCTCCTCGCCGTTGACGTCCACACCGATGCGGTTGCCTTCGATAAGGCTGTACTCGCCATAGCCCAGGTCAATCGCGTCCGGCGGGGTGGACGTGGCCGTGCCCTTGATGAGCAGCCCGGCGATGACATTGTCCAGGACGCGGTTCCGGTATCCGGCGATGTCAACGCCGCCGCCGCCGAGCCAGTTGTCCGTCGTTTGCGTCTGGTCGCAGATGTTGGCCTGCGGGATGGCCGCCACGTCAATCGTGCCGTCGCCGCGCGTGCCGATCCAGTTCGCTTCGATCAGATTGTCAGTACCATCCACTTTGATGGCGACGGTAGCCGACCCGGCCAGCACGTTGCGATGGATATAGTTGTTGCTACAGCCGCTCGACCCCTGGATGATGGCGTTGTTGGGATTGTTAGGATTATCGCTGTAGTAGTAGATGTCGAGGCCATCATCGGTGAGGCCGAGCCAGTTGTGGCTGATGATATTGCCGTCGCCGTTCATCAGCAGGCCCACGCCTTGCAGCGCCAACCCGCGCACAATGTAGCCATCGTCCAGGCCCGTGTTGCCCAGCTTGAGATTGACGCTGCTCACGCTCTCGCGCAAGACGATGACGACCGGGCGAGCGCCAGTGTAGCCTGGCTGCGTGGTGGCATCAATCGTCACCTGGCCGTCTTCAACGGTGGGCGGGGTGGAACCGAGAGTGATCTTCCACACGCCGAGCGCGCTGTTGTAATTGGCATCGCTGGTGGGAATGTCAAAGGCGATGAGCGCCGGGCGCGGCCTCCCATACGTGCTGACATCGTTGATGGCCTGGCGCAGGCTGCACGTCGCCCCGCACGTGCTGCCGCTGGTGTCCGCGGTGGTTGTCACCGTGACGACGAGCGCATAGCTTAACGGCTCGGTTGGCGGCGCGGTATAGGCTATGGGCGGCGCGTCCTTTGGCGGAACAGGCGCGGGAGTGGGCGGATCGGCGGGCGGCGTCGAACCGGGCTGCGTGTACAACTCAGAGTAGCGCGACGTGGAACCGGCTTCGTAGTATTCCTCGATGATGCCGTAATCCAACGCCGTGACCATTGTGCGCAGTCCCTCGGTGATCGCCAGCGCGCGGCCCAGGTGCGCCGTCCAGTTACCTTCCGCATCTGCCGTCACCATCGCAACGGATTCCAGCAGTTCCGGTGTGTCGTCCAGGTCATCCGTGAAGACCTCGACCTGGCAATAGGGGCACGGTGCGTCGGAATCACCATTGCTGCCTGTGACAGTTGTGTCACTCGCCCCCACGACGATGCTCGTGATTTGCGACGGCGTAAAGACCTGGAACGGCGCCGGGATGCCTGGATCGAACTCGAGCAGCGTGTCACTATCCCAGACCAGGTTGCCTTGCAGCGTGCGCGCGTTGCTATCGTAGCGCGTACCCGCCTGGTAGAGCGCGTAGATGCCGCTCCGCGAAATGGTGTTAGAAATGTAGCGCGTGTAGTCTGCCCTGAGCTTCAGGCCAACGCCGCACACGCCCGCGTCCTGCCCTGCCGCATCCACGCCGATCAGGTTGTTCTGCACCAGGTGGTCGCCGCCGTAGATGGCGAGCGCGTCCGGCGGGGTGGCGAAGGGGTCTTCGCCCCTGATGAGCATGCTGGCAAAGATGTTGCCGTGTGCCGCATCCGGCCCGCCGATGACATTGCGGTGGCCATACACGTCCACGCCCGCGCCGCCGAACCAGTTGTAGTAGCGCGCGTTGGGCCAGCAGACGCGGTTGTAGGTAATGTCCACCGGGATTTCGCCCTCGGCATTGACACCCACATAGTTTCTCTGGAAATAGCTATCGTTGCTGCCGAAGCTCACCGCGCCGCCCCGGAACCCGGCCAGCACGTTGTCCTGGACGAGGTTGTGGGCAGTGTTCTCGGCGATGATGATGCCGCTCTGCCCACTGCCGTCTTCGGGATGGTCGGGATCGCGCAGCACCAGGTCGAGGCCGTCGTCGCTCAGGCCAAACCAGTTATCTTCGACGATGTTGCCGCTGCCGCCGACGTACATGTGCATCCGCAGCCGCTGGAAGGCGATACCGCGCACGAGACTGTCATCATTGATGACCAGCCCGTAGCCGTTGGGTACCTTCTCCGGCCCACGGATGATGATGCGCGGCTGATCCGGGCGCAGCCCCTCGTGGTCCGGCTGCGTCGCGCCATCGAGGGCGGTTAGCCCGGCCATATAGGGCAGCGCGTTGAGCTGGCCGGTCTCGGTCAAAACAATAGTCCAGTAGCCGCCGGTTGGATCGTAGGTGCTGTCGGTGGTGCTGATTGCAAAGCGGATCAGGATGGGGAAGGCCCCCGCGCGGTTGTTGTCGGCCAGGCTCTTGGATTCCTGGATGGCCTGGCGCAGGGTGCATGGGCTGCGCGGCACTTTGGTAGGCAGCGTGTTGTCGTAGCAGACGTACATCTGATTGTCGTCCGGGTCGGCCCCGCTGGTCACGGTGATGATGGCGTTGTAGGTAAAGTTGTGCGGCAGCGTGGGCGGCGGCGAGTACACTGGTTCGGGGATGGGCAACGGCGGCTCCACCGTCGGCGTGGGCGGTGTGATGTCTTGCGCGCCCAGCGGGCGATAGATGACAGAAAAGCGCGAGGTGGTGTTGGCGTCACAGTTGGGGATCACGCCATAATTCATCGCCGTGATCGCCGTGCGCAGCCCCTCGGTGATTAGCAGCGGGCGCGAGAGCGTCGCTGTCCAGTTTCCATCCACGTCCGTGAGCGTCGTCGCCAGGGCCTCGACCGTCTCGCTGATGCCGTCCAGGTCGTCCGCGAACAGTTCCACACCGCAGTAGGGGCAGGCCGCGCGCGGGTCGGCGTTGCCGCCGTGGACGGTCACGCCGTCTACCTCAAACGTGATGACCTGCGTGGGCGTAAAGATCGCCAGTTCCTCCGGGATGCCCGCGCCGAAGTCGAACAACGGCTCGAACTCGCCCGTCTTGGGCGCGGTATCGAGGATGACGTTACCCCACATGGCGCGAGAATTGCTGTTGTAGCGCGTGCCCGTGCTGAACATGCTGAGCGCCGCGCTGCGGGCCACGGTGTTGGCGATGACGCGCGTGCGCGGCGCGTCAATGACGATGCCATCGCCGCACGTCCCGATTTCTTTGCCGGCAAGGTCCATCCCGATGATGTTGTTCTGCACCAGGTGATCCTGGCGGTTGAGGGTCAGCGCGACCGGCTGCGTGGCAAGGGGATCGTCGCCGTAGATGAGCATGGCGGCGATGACATTGCCCTTATCGGCCGTGTCGCCGCCGATCTGGCAGCGCTTGCCGCTCACGGTGATACCCGCCCCGCCGAACCAGTTGTAGTAGCGCGCGTTTGGCTTGCACCACCGGCTGGCGGGCACGTCCACCGGCACCAGGCCATCCGCGTTGACGCCGATATAGTTGCCCCAGAGGATGCTGTCGTCGCTGCGCAGGCCGACCGCGCCGCCCCGGAATCCGGCCAGGACATTGTCCTGGATCAGGTTGCCGGAGACGTTCTCGACCGTCGTGACGCCGCTCTGGCCGCTGCCGTCCTCCGGGTGCTCTTCGTCGCGCAAGAAAATGTCCTGCCCGTCGTCTGTCAGGCCGAACCAGTTGTCCTCGATGATGTTGCCGCCGCCGTTGAGTTGCAGGTGCATCCGCAGCCGCTGGAAGCCCAGCTCGCTGATGAGGCTGTCGCTATCCACCACGAGGCCATAGCCGTTGGGCACTTTTTCAGGCCCGCGCACAATGATCTTGGGGCCGTCGCTCCGCCCGCCCGGCTGCGTGCTGCCGACGATGGCAGTGCTGCTGCTCAAATAAGGCAGCGCGTTGAGTTGCCCGGTCTCGGTCAGTTGGATGACCCAGTACTCGCCCGCGCCCTCGTAGCTCTCGGTGATGGGCATGTTGAAGCGGATCAGGATGGGGAAAGGACTGGGGATCGTGCCGTAGCTATAGGCTTTGCCCAATTCCTCCGCTTCCTCCACCGCTTGGCGCAGCGTGCATGGCAGGCGGTTGAGCTTGGTGCCGAGGATGCCCGGATCACCGTTGTAGCACACGTAGGACTGATCATCGTCCGGGTCGGCCATGGTGGTCACGGTGATGATGGTGGTGGGGTTCGCCGGGTACGTGAGCGGCAGTGTGGGGGGATCGGTGTAGGTGATGGGGGGGATGGGGAGGGGCGGCAGGGGCGCGGGATCGGGTGGCGGGGTGGGCGCGGGCGCGCCGGACTGCACGTAAATCTCCGAAAGTTTGGTCGTCATCCCCGCGTGGTAGACGTAGCCGGGCGCGCTCGGATGCGGGATCTGCCCATCCGCCGCCGTGGTAGTGGCCGTGCGGATGCCCTCAGTGAGCGCGAGCGTGTGGCCCAGCGTGGCGCTCCAGTTGCCGCTGCCATCGGCAGTGACGACGGCCAGCGATTCGAGGGTCTCGACGACGGTGTCGTGGGTATCGAGGAACAGCTCGACAGTGCAGTTGGCGCACGGGCTGCCCGCGCCGCTCGTCCCGCTGACGTTGACGCCGTCAATGGACGTGATCGCGGCGGGTTCAAAGAAGCGCAGTTCCGTGGGCAGGCTATCGCCAAACTTGAACGCCTCGTGCGCGCTGCCCTTGATGACGTTGCCCCGCACCATCACGGCGTCCACGTCGTAGCCATACGGCCCGCCGGTGACGTGAATCCCCGCCACGCCCTGCGCGCCGACGATGGTGTTGTCGCGCACCTCGATGTAGTGCGCGCCCATGGCGCCGCCCAGCCGGATGCCGTCGCCACACGTGCCGAAGGCCACGCCGTCCGACGTGAGGCCGACGATGTTATTGCGCACTACGTGGTTGGAACCGCTGATGTCGAAGGCGTTGTCGGGTGTGGTGAAGGGGTCTTCGCTGCGGAAAAGCATGCCGACGACGCGGTTGTTCTGCACCACGTTGTTGTGGCCGGCCACGTTGACGCCCGCGCCAGCGAACCAGTTCAATCCGAAGGCATTGGCCTTGCAGCGGCGATCCTCGCGCACCTCCGGCGCCGTTCCATCCGCCAGCGTGCCGACGGTGTTGCTCAGCACGGAGCTGCTATCGCCGCGCACGCTGATGGCCGCGCCCCGGAAGTGGGTGAGCGCATTGTTCTGGATGGTGTTGTTCGTGTTATTATCTGCCGTGGTGATACCGCTTTGTCCGCTGCCGTCTTCGGGGTGCTCCTCATCGCGCAGAAAAACATCCATACCGTCGTCGCTCAGACCAAACCAGCTATCCTCGACGACATTATTGCTGCCGTTAAGTTGGATGTGCATTCTGAGTCGCTGGAAAGCCAGGCCCCGCACCACACTGTCCTCTTCCAGCACCAAACCATAGCCAGCGGGCACTTTTTCCGGGCCACGAATGATGATTTTGGGACCGGCGCTGCGTCCGCCGGCCTGCGTGCTGCCATCAATCGTCGTCTGATCGCCCATGTCGGGCAAGGCGTTGGTCTGCCCCGTTTCCGCCAGTTGGATGACCCAGTAATCCGTCCCCGTGCCGTCGTGACTTTCCGCGGCTGGGAGATCGAACTTGATGAGGATCGGCTGCGCGCTGGGCGGCAGCGAGTGCGATTCCTCCAACGCCTGCCGCAGTGTGCAGGGCGTGCGCACTGTCTGCCCTGTCCCGGCAGTGTAGCAGACGTACTGCTGATCGTCATCCGGGTCGGCAGTGGCAGTGACGGTGATGACGGTGGTATAACTCCCCTGTGCGATGGCCGTCTCCGCCGCCAGTGCGGCGGGTTCCCCGGCCCAAACTAGCGCTGCCCCTAAGAGTAACAACGCCAAAAGTGTGAGTGAAAACACAGAAACGAATTTACGCAACATAGCAAAACCTCCTTTTTGGATTTAGAAATATCCCAGACGCGCGCTAACCTTGTTCTGTTTTCCAGCAGACCCCCGAACTTGTTCGGGCTGTAAGCCTCCACTACCTTCCCCTCGTTTATCCACACTTACCGCAAGACCAGCGACAAGAAGATGTAGAACTCCTCCGTCACCGGGCCGTCATCATCCACTATCGTCCCCACGCCCGCCGCGTCCGCCAACGTGGCGTTGACAGGGGCGCTCAGGGTGAGGGTGAAGGTCTCGTTGGCCTCGTCGTCTGTGTCGCCCAGGAGGGTGACGGGGATCGTCTGGGCCGTCACGCCAGGGGCGAAGGTGAGGACGCCGGAGCCGGCGACATAGTCCGCGCCCGCCGTGGCTGTGCCGTCGCTGGTGGCGTAGGTGACGGTGACGGGCTGTGCGATGGCTTCTGAGAGGGTCACGGTGAAGATGAGTGTCGTCGTGATGCCGCTGCTCCCTTCGGTCACGCTTGCGTTGTTGATGCTGAGGGTGGGGATGATGTCGTCGTTGAGGATGGTACCCACGCCTTCGCCATCCCCAGCGCCGGGCACGATGCGGGCGTTCACCGGATGGCTGAGGATGACGCTGAAGGTCTCGTCCGCTTCGCCGAGGGTGTCGCCCAGGACGGTGACAGTGAGCGGCAGAGTGGTCACGCCCACTGGAAAGTCCAGCGTGCCAGTGATGGCGACATAGTCCTCGCCCGCCGTGGCCGTGTCGTCCGCCGTGGCGTAATCCACCTGCACCCCTTGCTGGGCGGGGATAGAGAGCGAGACGGTGAAGACGGCCTGGGTCGCGCCGCTGTCGCCTTCGGTCACGCTCACGTCGTTGATGCTGAGGCTCGGTGTTACGTCATCGTCGGCGATGGCGCCCACGCCGGTCGCCGTGCCGAGGCCGGCGTTGACGGGGCTGCTCAGGGTGAGGCTAAAGGTCTCGTCCGGCTCCTCAAGCGTGTCGCCGGAGACGGTGACAGTGAGCGGTTGGGACGCCTGCCCGGCGGCGAAGGTGAGCGTGCCGGAGATCGCGGTGTAATCGCTGCCCGCCGTGGCTGTGCCGTCCACCGTAGCGTAGGCCACCTGCACTTCGCGCCCGCTGGCCTCGGAGAGAGAGACGGTGAAGACGGCTTCGGTCGGCCCGCTCTGGCCCTCGGTCACGGTGACGGAATCCACGCTCACCAGCGGCAGTGGGTCGTCGTTGAGGATCGTGCCGATGCCCTCCCCGTCGCCGATGAGGGCGTTGAGGGGCGCGCTTAGGGTGACGGTGAAGGTTTCGTCCGCCTCGTTGGCTGCGTCGCCCAACACGGTTACGGTGATGGTCTGGGTGAGTTCCCCGGCGGCAAAAATCACCCCATCCGCGGCTTCGATGTAATCTTGTGCGGCGGTAGCCGTGCCATCGGCGGTAGCGTACCCTACTTGCACCTCGCGCCCGCTGGCCGCGGAGAGTGTCACGGTGAAAATGGCATTGACGGAGCCACTGTCGCCTTCCGTCACGGATATATCGTTAAGGCTCAAAGTGGGCAGAGGATCATCGTCAAGGAGGGTACAGGCGCCGACCGCGCCGCCCAATGTTGCGTTTTCGGGATCGCCCAGGGCGAGGGTGAAGGTTTCGTCGGCCTCGTCCAGCGCGTCGGATAACGTCGTGACGGCGATCACGTGGCCGGTCTCGCCGGGCGCAAAGGTCAGCGTGCCGGAGGTGGTAACGTAATCGCTGCCAGATAGCGCGGTCTCGTCGCCGGTGACGTAGGGCACGGTGACGGTGAAGGGCGCTGCGGGATAGAGGGTGACGGTGAAGATGGCCGTCATGCTTTCGGTAATGACGCTGTTGTTGATGGTGAGGTTGGGCAGAAAGAATTCCACCGCGCCCTTGTCGCAGCGGGCCGTGCCGTCGTCGTCGCCGTCAATGGGGCGAGGCAGGCCGCGCTGATCGGTGGTGGCGCAGGTCGTGATCGCGCTGCCGGGTGCCAGCGGGTTGCCGCGATCCACCACGGTGGGCGTGTCTAATTGCGGCGGGTTGGGCATGTGGGTGGGGGTGGGGCCGCCGTTGTTTTGGAGCGGGCCGAGGTAGACGGGATAGACGAAATAGAGGCCGCCCCCGCCCAGGTACGCGCCGCCGACGGTGTCGTACAGCGGCGCGCCGTTCGCAAAACCCGTGCAGCCTGTCCGGTTGGCGCTGTCGGCGATGAAGTTGTAGCCGCCGGAGGCAAAGACGCCCACGCAGTCGGGATAGCCGTAGGGATAGTCGTTGTGGCTGTTGTCGTCGTTGCCCGCCAGGATCGAGTTCTGCACTGTGACCGTGACGCCGCTATCGGCCACGATACCGCCGCCGTCCCCGCCGTCGCCGTCGCTGTCGGCCACGTTTTCCGTCAGGGTCACGTTGTAGAGCCACGCCTGTCCGTAGTCCACATAAATACCACCACCACTGGATTCGGCTTGGTTCTGGCTGAAGGTCGTATTTGTTGTCGTCACCAGACCCCAGGTATGAAGCCCGGCGCCGTTGTTGGCGGTGTTGCTGTAGATGGTGCTGTCTACCAGGCGCAGCACGCCGTAGATACCATTGTACAGTCCGCCGCCGTTCAGCGTTTCCTGGTTGTAGCGCACCACCGATTGTGTCAGTGTAAGCACGCCCCGGTTATAAATGCCGGCTCCGCTGCCGGTGCTGCTGCCGCCCTGCACGGTGACGCCGGACAGGGTGACGTGAATGCCGGCATCGGAGGGGTCCATGTGGAACACGCGTTCCACGCCGCCGCCGTCAATGAACGTCGTCGCCGCGCCCGCGCCCACGAGGCTCACGTCGTCGGTAATGTCGAAGTCGCCCATCGCGGCGGCGTTGTCATTGCCAGTGATGGTGATGGTGTAAGTTCCCGCCGGGACGATGATGAGGTCGGCGCCGGGGCTGGCGTTGGCCTGCTGGATGGCGGCGCGCAGGGTACATTCGGGGTCGCTGCCGACGGTGTTGCCCGTGTCGCACGCGGCGTCGCCGGTGTCATCGTCCACCACGTCGGCGGTGCTGTTGACCTCGTAGGCCCCGGTTGCCGGCGGTGAGGCCACCGCGAGGCTGCATTGCGAGAACTCGGAGGTGTTGCCGTCGGGATCGGTGGCGGTGGCGACGATGGCCCGGCCCACGGGCACTTCGGGGAAGGTGACGTAGAAACCGGCATCTCCCTGGTTGTTCGTCGTCACCGAGGCTGTGCCGATGTAGGTCTGCCCTTCACCATGGCCGGAGTCGTCGCAGTTATCCGAAGCGTAAAAGTCGAGGGTGAAGGCGGTGGCGGGGGTGCTGTTCAACGAACCCAGGATGCGGGTGTTGCCGCTGCTGACGACCAGGGACAATTCGGGGTAGTTTTGCAGGGCGTTGCTGCCGGGGTCGGCGTCGCCGGGATCGTTGGGGGTGACGCCGAAGGGGAGCAGGTCAAGGCCCAGGAGGCCATTATCGAATACGGCGTTGCCCCGCACGGCATTGCCGCTCCCCGTTTCGACCAAGATGCCGCCGTCTGGATTGTAAGCAACCCGGTTGCCGCCGCCGGTGACGGAGCCGATGCTGTTGTCGTCTCCTGAGACGTAGATGCCGGCCCGCCCGTTGCCCAGACTGCCGTCGCCCGTCACATCCACGCCGACATAGTTCCCCACAATCTCATTGCCATCTCCTCCCACGGCCACGCCGACCTGGCCGTTGCCGGAGATGAGGTTGCGCTCGGTGCTCGTCGCGCCGCCGACGCGGTTGTTGTCACCGTTGATCGTAATCCCGTTCCTTTGGTTGGGCAGCGCCAGGGCGCCGGTCACGTCCGTGCCGATGTAATTGTTGATGATCACGTTTTGCGCGGCTGCGCTCTCAATCGAGATGCCAGTTTCCACGTTCCCCGAAATGAGGTTGCGTTCCAACGCGGTCGGCCCGCCGATGCGGTTGTTGGACGCATACTCAATGACGATGCCGTTGGTGTTGGATTGTGTCAACGTGCCGGTGGCGTCCGTGCCGATGTAATTGCCCGCGATCACGGTTTGTGCTGTGGCGCCACCAGTGATGCGGATGCCAGTCACATTGCCCGCGATCACATTCCGGGTGTTTTCTGCCGTTCCGGTGCCGTCGTTCCCGATGAGCGTTTGGGTCGCGCCATTTCCGAGGAATACGCCATGGGTGTTGCTGACAATCGTATTCGCCTTAATTCGGGTGCCTTGTGCCGCGTGGATTAGGATACCCGTGGCGTTGTGTTCGCGGATGACGTTGCTGTAGAGGGTGTTATTGAGCGATTCCGCATCCCGTATGTACACCCCACCGCGATGGTTGCCATCATCTTCCAGGCCGATGAAGTTGCCGGCAATATAGTTGTCAACGCCGCTGATAACTTCAACGCCGTACTCCTCATTCCCGTAAATGTGATTCATCTGGTAGTCGTAGCCGAGCAATCCGGCATACGACCCGATGATGTTTTCATCTGCATGATAGACCAGGATGCCATTGTCGCCATTATTCACGATGGTGTTGCCGGTGACCTGGTTATGAGCGCCCCAAAAAAGATAGACGCCATTACCGGAACAGTCCATAAACGTGTTTTGTTCAAGGTAGTGATTGGTGGCCTCGTTGATGTTCACCCCCAACAAATTCCCGTCCCCCGTAACTTTAACACACGACATGCCCATGCCGCTGCCGGCTATTGTCAAGCCTTGGATGACATTGTTGTCGGACCAGATTTCGAGTACCCCCTCATTGGGAAAGGGATAACCGTTCCAGTACAGCGTTACACCCCGATCACCTTTAATGGTGATACCTTGCTCTCCTTCAAGCACAATCTGTCTGGTAAGGGTAATGTTGGTAATGGATGGATCAAAAACAATCACGTCGGCTCCCTCGGAAGCGTTGGCCTCGTCAACCGCCGCCCGTAAGCTACATACGCCCTCCACCGTCTCACAGACGCCGTCCCCCGGGTTGGCGTCGTACCCCGACCCGGGATTATTCACCGTGAAGGTGTAGGTCGGCGCCATCCGCTGCTGCGCGCTCGCGCCGACCGGCGGCGCCAGTAATCCCACAATCACGAGTAGGGTCAACAGCCATTTTGTGCTCTTCAGTAAATTGCTCATTCAACATTCTCCTTTTTCTGTAGTAGAATTGTTATCAGAACCCTCTGCCGGGACAAAAACGGAATGCAGCAGCCGCCGCAGCACGGCGGGCAGACCGTTCAAGTTGGCGACGGGGTAACTGACGCCAGAGTTCACGTCCACCAGCCGTGCGCGCAGGTGCGCCTCGCTATCCTGCCAGCAGCGCACGATAAAGCTGACATAATGGATTGGCTCTTCGCTACGAGAACCTGGGAAGCGAGCGGGATTCGTCACAGCCAATGATTCTGGTCTCTTCATTGACTCCAGTATACCAGGCAGCTCTCGTCCAGGTCTCGCGTAGATGACCCCATCAGGAAAAAAGAGGGGACAAATTTGGCGCTACGGTGTACAATCATCACACAGCAGCATTATCTATGATGGGAGGTAAAACATGCAACAGACAACACACGGCACACAAGCCACAGGGGGTGATGCGCGTCAATGGCAGATCAAGTGGGGCACGCGGGAGCTTGTGCAGGTCAAAGACGTCATCAAGGCGCGCGCCTTTGGCCATCTTGAGGTTAGCATCAGCAATCCTCAACACCTGACGGATTATTTAAGCGCGCAGGATGAACAAGAGTTGAGTGAAACGACTCGCGGCTACTTGAAGGACATGGCTGTGCAAGCCTTGCAGGCGGCATTGGATCACTGCGATATTTCCTGTTTCCTCGATCACAAAGGCGCTTGTTCGCCCGAATGTGTTCAGCAAGTGAGGGCTGGCGCCAGCGACAACTTGCGAGCGCAGCTGGCAGGCATGGGCTTTGAGTTGCGCTCGTTCGTTATTGGGAGCATCTCGTACGAGCATCTGCACGGGTCTGCCAGCCCCATAGATGGTGGTGAAGAGTGTGCTGGCTGCCGCGCCATCAGGATACAGTTGGGGCTAGAGCAGCCATCCACATCACCCTCGGTGGGTTTAGGCTACGCACCAGAACTGGGAGCAAAGATACTGGCGATGATGCAGTCGTCCGCCAACCCGTCACCGCCTGCCAGCCCGGAGCCTGATGTTATGACGCTAGCCCAGGTTGCTGCTTATTTGCAAGTAACCGAGACGGAGGTGATTGAGTTGATTAAATCTGGCCAGCTCAAGGGCGAACAGATTGGTTCAACATATCACATTACCAGAAAAGATCTGGAGGGCTATTTACGGGTGTAACACAGCAGCGGGTGGCGAAGGAGTTAGGCTCGATGGGATTTCGTAGGGGCTACACAATTAGCCCCAGCGTAGGGCGGCCAGGTCACGCTTGACGGTGCGGGGGCTGACGTCAAGGGCCTCGGCCAGTTGAGCAACGATGGGCCTGGCGCCTTGAAGCTCGGCTTCCCGCAGCAAGCGGGCCAGACGCGCACGCCGCAGGGCGATGGCGCCCTGGGCGTGCTTGAGCGCAGCATCCGCCGGGCCGGCGTCCACCGTCCAGCGGACCGGCACCGGGTATTCTCCGTGCGCGGCGTGCAGCCGGTGCGTGATGACGCTGGCTTCCGGCGCAGGCGCCAGCCCAGCCTTTCGGCGGCGGTTCTCGATGGTCTACGACGCGCTGAGGGAGGGGCAGGTCGAGCCAACGGCGGCGCGGGCGTTGCCCACCACAGCGGAACCGACGGATGCGATCCAGGTGGCTGGGTATGCCGTCTACGCAGTGGATAGCACACCCCAGCCACAGCTCATCCACCCAGACCCGTCGGAAAAGCGCCCGGACGCGCCGTCGGATTCCGCCTCCAGCCTCGGCGACACTTCCCGGTGCTCACCAAGAAGCACAAACAGCCGTCCGCAACAGCGAAATAGGCCTTCGGTCTGTAGAATTGTAAAGGTTCGACCGACTCATTCGCCTGAGCTTATTTAGGGCTAAGGATTAAATAACTTGCTCATGTGTAGCTTGCTTTGCCTGTATTGCGGCATCACTGTGGGCAAGTTATTTAATTCTCAATCCTTAGCGCTCTAAAGTCCAATTGTAATGTGCCTCAGTCTATGATATGATTAGTTCATAGATTTCACCCCAGCCCTGATACGAACGTTCATCTGATCCCCTGAGAGTGCCCTGGCAGTGTTTATGCCCAGGGCTTTCGGCATTATAGTTCGCCGGAAAGGAGCAAAGAAAATGAGCACTAGACAGTGGATTGTCCTGACAGTGGTCTTGACAGCGTTGGTTCTGTTGATGATCCCCGTCGTTCGAGCTGGTCTACCGGTGCAGGAACCTGAGCTACAGGGAATCACAGTGGCGCAAGCCGGGGTAGGCACAAGCGCTTCGACTGCGCTCAGCACAAGCTTCACTTACCAGGGACAGCTTGAGAGCAGCGGAGGGCCGGTCAATGACGACTGTGACATGGCCTTTCGCCTCTACGACCAGGAAAGCGGCGGCAGCCAAGTGGGCAGCACGATCACGACCACCGTGCCGGTCAGCGATGGCCTGTTCACCGTGAACCTCGACTTCGGCGACGTCTTTACCGGCGGCGGGCGCTGGTTGGCGCTGGTCGTGCGCTGCCCGGCCGGGGTTGGCGACTATGACACCCTCTCCCCACGCCAGCCCCTCTCTCCCGTCCCCTACGCCATGCACGCCACCACGGTGAAGCAGTTGGTGCACGATTTTGTCGTGGCCGGTGGAGAGAGCGTCTCCGCCGGGGACGTGGTCTGGTTTCTGAACGGCCAAGTCGGCAGCTCAAGTTATGGATGGGGGCCGGCATCAACCTTCAATTTAGCCGGCACTTCCGATATCGCCGTCAGTGTCCTGTCCGCCACCGACTTTGTGATCGCCTACCAGGACGAGGGCAATTCCAACTATGGCACGGCGATTGTAGGCACGGTCAGCGGGGGGAGCGTGAGCTGGGGGGCAGAGTCGGTCTTCAATGAAGCCAGTACCAGTTTTATCGCCATCAGCGCCCTATCTGCCAACGACTTTGTGGTCGCCTACCGGGACGCGGGCAATTCATACTACGGCATGGTAAGGGTGGGCACGGTCGGCAGCGAGAACACCCTGAGTTGGGGGTGGGAGTGGTCCTTCAATGATGCCAGTACTCGGTACATCGCCGTCACCAGGCTGTCTGCCCTGGATTTTGTGGTTGCTTACGCGGACGGAGGCAATTCCGACTACGGTACGGCGAGGGTGGGCATGATCGACGAAGGGGGATATGTGTTCTTGGGTGGTGAGTCGGTCTTCAAGGAAATCTCCACCTATCCCATCGTCGTCAGCGCCTTGTCTGCCGACAAGGTCGTGGTTGCTTACCTGGAGCAGGGCAAGGGTACGATTAAGTTGGGAACGGTCAGCGGAAATACCCTGAACTGGGGAGTGGAAGGGCTCTTCAATTTGCCCTATGGTGATACCTCCGATATCGCCGTCAGCGCCCTGTCCGCCACCGACTTTGTGGTCGCTTATCGGGACTTGGACAATTCCGGCCATGGCGAAGCGAGGATGTGCACAGTCGGCATCGGGGATATTATGTACTGGCTCTGCGGGGAAGAATCGGTCTTCAATGCAGCCAGTACCTACGATATTGCCATCAGCGCCCTGTCCGCCACCGACTTTGTCGTCGCCTACCGGGACGCGGGCAATTCCGGCTATGGCACGGCCATCGTGGGCACGGCCAGCAAGAGAGCTTTGAGCTGGGGGCCGGAGTTGGTCTTCAATACAGCCAGTACGCCCGGTACTGCCGTCGGCGCCCTGTCTGCCACCGACTTTGTGGTCGCTTACCGGCACGGGGGCTTTTACAACTTTGGCTCGGCAAGGGTGGGCAGCAGGAGGCAATGGATCGGCACGGCCAAGAGTGCTGCCGGCAGCGGCGAGACGGTCACCGTGATCCTCAGCGGGGTCTCGGATGTGCACAGCGGCCTGGTGCCGGGGAAGACGTACTACCTGCAGTTGGATGGTTCGTTGGGCCTCACGCCCACAGACTACCGCGTCGGGCTGGCCATCTCGGAGAGCGAACTGCTCCTGGATCAGATGTGGTAAAGGAGCGGGTTATGAAACAGCGATTGCTGATCGCGATGACCACCGCCGCCGTCGGGGCGTTGCTCCTGGGTATCGTCGCGTTCGGACAGAGCGCGGACACCCCCATCTGGCACACCGTGGACGGCGGTGGGGGCGCCAGCCAGGGCGACACATTCACGGTGCGCGGCACGGTCGGCCAACCCGACGCCGGGGTATTGAGGGGAGGCAGCTATACGCTTTCCGGCGGCTTCTGGGGCGGGGCGGGGCCGGTCGAGTACACCATTTACCTTCCGCTCGTCTTGAGGAACTTGCCGTAGCGTAGAGGCGGCTGCACATAGAGGACTGGCAGACGCGCGGTGCTGGGCCTCCTGCAAAAAAGGCGTCAGCGCGCCTGGGCCAACGCGACCGACTGGGGCGGCGCAGGCGCACTCGTCACCGGCACGCGCAACGTCTAGGCGATCTGGCCTTCGAGCACCCTGCTGCCAGGGACACCACATCCGCTTCGATAGCGTCGCCGCGGACGCGGGCGTGCTCACCGGCATAGACGGCGACCCACGTCCGATGGGCCAGGCTCCCGACCTGGGCGCGGATGAGTTGGAGGCCCGCCTCTCCATCGCCAAGCACGCCGCCGCGGACCCGGTGTCGCCCGGCGGGCGGATCACCTACACCATCCGCGTCACCAATACCGTCATGGATATGTTGCCTGTTCAGATAGTGGGCGGGTGTACGTCGGCGGGGACGGTGCTCGCGCCAGGCGGAGTGGTCACCTGGACGTCGGTGGTCAGCGTGCCCGGCGGGGTGTGGTGGAGGTTACTGCGGGATTATAAACCAACAATGTCGGAGGGGGGCAGTGATGTCTGTGCGGAGCAGAATAGGCCAAATACGACTTGCCTTTTCAATCATCCCCGGTGGATGATTGATTAGCTCTGACGCAGGGCGGCCAGGTCACGCTTGACGGTGCGCGGACTGACGTCGAGGGCTTGGGCCAGTTGAGCAACGGTGGGGCTGGCGCCTTGAAGCTCGGCCTCCCGCAGCAAGCGGGTCAGGCGCGTGCGCCGCAGCGCAATGGCGCCCTGGGCGCGTTTGAGCGCCGCGTCCGCCGGCCCGGCATCCACCGTCCACTGGACTTGCACTGGCTCAGAGCTATGAGCCGCCGGCAACGAGCGTGAGATGGTGCGCGATCCGGGCGCGGGGGCGATGCCACGGGCATAAAGCTCTTTCATCAGGCGGCGCGTGATGGGACTGCGATGAAACAATCCCTTCCGGGCAGCTTCGTCGTTGTGCTGTGCAGCTTCGTCAACCAGGTGTTGATACGCGCGGGTAAAATAGTCGCGCGCCTGCTCCGCATCCCCGTGAGCTTCCAACACCATGGCGTGCGCATAGTATACCTCCGGCAGCGCGTCGTGTACGGGGTTGCCGAACATGGCTATCTGCAAGGCTTGATGCGTGCATGCCAGTGCCGCGTCTGGCGCGTCCAGACTTAGCTGGATCAAGCCTTGCAGCGCCAGCAGACTAGGCAAAAAGTCCAGTTCCTCCAAGCGGCGATGCAGGGCCTCGGCTTTGCGAGTAGCCTCCAATGCCTCGGTATGGCACCCCTCAAGCCACAGCGCGCAACCCAATGTCGTCAACGTTGAGGCGCTCCAATCCGACTGGTCGTGTTCCTGGAATACGGCCAGGGCCTCCCGCGCCACTGCGATGGCGCGCGGCGCCAGTGCATCATCGTGATAGACGAGCGTGTCGGCCAGGTGGTAGTGGTGGATGGCGATGCGCAGCGGGTCCTCCAGCGCTTCCGAGATCGCCCCCACGCGCTCCACAATACGCAGACATTCGGCGCTGTCGCCCAACAAGGCGTGATACAGGGCCAGCGATTGCGCGGTATAGACCTCGCGGTGCTGCAATCCAAGATCGCGCCAGAGGCTCAAAGCCTCGCGCGCAGCGTCTTGCGCCTCTACCAATTTCCCCTGGCCGCAATAAATGGTACTGACCCTGTACAAGGATTCGGCCAGGATGGGCCGCAAGTTGTGTTCCTGCGCCAGCGCGCGCGCTTCATAGAACACGCGGAGAGCTTGGGCGTGATTGCCCATGTTGATCTGAAGGCACCCCGCTACCATCAGAGCAGCCGCGACGTTTGCAGGAGAGCCGCTGGCGTGGGCCAAACTCAGTGCGCGTTGTGCCGTGCGCGCCGATTGCACACCCTCACCGGATTCGCACTGCATCTGAGCCAGGACGAGCAACGCCTCCATCTCGGAGTTAACATCCTGGGCATCGCCGGCCCGCACCAGGGCTTGAGCAGCAATCTCCAGTGCGACTGGTTTCTGGTGACGCGCAACCGCCAGGTGCGCCGAGCGCACTAACATTGGCGCCGTCTGCATGTCCCCCGCCGCCAGCAGGCGCTCGGCGCGCTCGTAATCCTCCTCAAGCAGCGCCGCGTCTATCTCCAACACGATCAAGCGACAATCGTCTTCTAGATAACGGCGGCGCAATTGGGCAAGACATGCCGCCAACGTGACGCGGTCGCCTTGATTGAGCGATTGGCGCGCACGCTCCCACAGCACATCGGGAGCAGCGTCCGGCGCAAGGAGCGTGGGGGCGGAAGGCGGCAACTCGGCGCTGCGCAGCGACTCGGCCAAAGAGACAGTCGCCGGTTCTGGTGTAGCACTCAATTCATCAGCCGCAACTGCGACAAAGCGCTCGTAGGCCGCCAGGGCCGCGCCTCGCCGCCCCAATGCCTGATGAGCGCGCATCAACATGCGCAGGCCCTTTTCATCGTAAGGCTCTTCTTGCACCAATTTTTCAGCTAGAGGCAACGCTTCGCCATATCGTCGTTCCTCGACCAGTTGGTGGCAGGCTTGATGCAGCAAGTGAACGTAGCGCAGATACAAATGCTCTCGCTCTTCCAGCAGCCAATCTGTGTAAATACCCTCTAGTAAATCTCCCCGATACAGCGCCAGCGCTCGAAGCCAATCGGACAAGCTTTCGCCCACACTGGCCTGGCTGAACGCCTCCACATCCAACCATCGGCTTTCAGGCGGCAAAAAGACCTCGTGCGCGCTGCTTTCCAGAGGCAGGCCGGGCACCGATTGGCGCAAGAGCCAGAGAAGGTCGCTCAAACGCCGCCGCCCAGTATGCTCCGGGACATCAGGAAAGAGCATAGCAGTCAACCGCTCGCGCCGTATAGGTTGTGGATGGAGAAGCAACGCCGCTAGCAGGCTATACGTGCGGTACGGAGGGGCCGACAGCGACTCGCCTTTATAGGTAATTTGCAAATCGCCCAACAAGCAGATACAAAAGGTCACTGGGGGCGGCGGCGAATGAATGGAATTCGATTCAAGTACATTCAATGGATGTCACCACAATGGGCCTTGTCGGCTACAAGACCGTTCTTCCTGCCACTACTGGGAAACTAGTCCAAGTACAGATCTCACTCTACACCCTGTCTGAATAATACCATCTTTTGTTGCTTGAGGCAATGAGCAACAAATCCTTCGTTTGCGCTGGCACGATTGGATGGTGGGGTGTTGGCAGATGAGTATGCTTCGCAAAGAGGTTGGATTACCATCGCCAGGCCCACACTGCTGATGTACTTTGTGTTGTGGTTGAATAGTTACCTGGGGACTTATAACTCGAAATCGGGCCAGCGCAATATGAGCACAGCAACTAGAATCGCTACGTTGATAAGAACGCCAATAGCGCCTTTGTCATGCAGTCTTTGCATTTGTCCATCCCACAGAAAGATCAACATCACTGCGGAAAATGCAGCCGCCCCCACGGCCGGCGGGCGCCACCACGCCTGCCTGGCAAGTATTCCCACGCCGCCAGCCACAAAGCCAATGGCAGCCAGTACGCAAGACGCACTGGCCAGCAGCCTTGTCCTCTCATCGCCGAGAAGCGCAGAGAATGACCACGAGCCATCCGGCCAGGCCAGTCCAGGCTGAAGCTCAAAGTACCTGGCGCTCTGTCCAAAATACAACAGATGGACCAGGCCGTGTAGCATAATGAATACACCAAAAATGATTCTGAGCATGGTAAGCCTCCTCAGTTATTCAGTTCCATTCTTTCAAGTTCATGCCCGAACCCGGCGATGAATGAGGCCATATACAAGATGGCCGCCGAAAGCACAAAGAGCATGGCCGTGTCCTCAATGCTGACAGGGTCCGTGATCCCAGGGAAGAAGCCGAAAACAGCCACCTCCACGCCAATCAGCATAGTAATGGTCGCCAGCACAAGTGTCACAACCCAGAGTCTGGACAGGATGGGCCAGGTGCTGCGCGGCAGCACTTTCCGCCACCATGTCAGCGGCTTGTCCATGCGCGTCGCAAAGGCCCACGCCGGGATAAAGAAGGCTACCTGGCCGATGCCGCCGCCCACCAAGAAGCTCAGGATGAACAACCCTAGGAAGACAGTACGCCCATGCCAGGTAGACAGGAACCAGATTGACCAGATAATGATTGCCGCCCCTACAATCATCGAGACGATACCGGTGATCAGAAAGTTCGGGATGAGAGTAACGGCACCCTCGCCGGCCAGGGGCCAGAATCGTTGCGCTTCCCCGATCGCGTAGATGAAGAGGCTATCGGTGGGCTTGTTGCCCTGCAAGACTTCGAAGAAACCGTGGTTCACGCCAGAGAATAATCCACAAAACACGCCGATGGTTGTGGCGATGATGCGCGTCGCGTTGAGGTTTTGAAAAGAGAATTTCTCTTTCGTTATGTGTAAAGATTTCCTTTGGGGCAAACTATTTGAGATGGTATCAGTGGACATTTTCATTCTCCTCAAGATAATGGTTTCCGTTCACAGGTTACAGACAAGAGCACGAACCCTCGCCCGTGCAAGTGCCGTATCAACCCGATGAGACCCGATTGATCGGCGTAAATCGTAAATAGCGTTGTGGCAGTATCCTTCCGTACCACCGTCATCTGCAGCGGGCTACCTGCATTGAGGGTGTTCTCGTCCGCCTGGCCCCGCACCTCGATTTGGTAGGTACAGATATCGTGCATGCAAATCTTCCTTTCTAATCAGAATCTTTTAGCGATTGTGTCAAGTGACAACCCTATCTTACCTGAATATAAAGCGGCGCAGACCACATAAAAATGTAGTCTGCGCCGCATAAAGATGTAGTTTTCGTTAGAGATCAGAGTAGCTCGAGTTGGCGCGCCCTCTCGACGGCTTGTATACGGTTGTTCGCGTTGAGCTTGCCATAGATGGCCTTGACGTGGAAACGCACCGTGTTCAAAGAGATGAACAGCCTGTCGGCGATCTCTTTGTACTTTAGCCCATCCGCCATCAAGCGCAGCACGTCCATCTCCCGCTCGGTTAACGGTTCGATGAGAGCTGCTGGAACGGGCGGCGCGCCGCGCGTTGCACCTGGCAACTGTGATCTGGAGAAAGCGGTCAGGATGCGCTCGACATAGCCCGGTTGAACGCAAAGCGGCTTCTGTTTGACCAGGTTTGCCAGCGCCTCGGCCACGGGTGATCCTTGTTCGATAAAGGCGCCGATAAACCCTTCCGGCTCGGCCAGTTCCAAAGCGCGGATATAATCTGCCCGGCTGGCAACCTGGTCCCCAAGCACAGCATACATCTGGGCGCGCAGCAAGAGCGCTTCTAACGCGACGGAGGTGTATTGGTCCCGCAGCGCTCTGGCAATCAAGCGGTCCGTCAACTCGATCCCGGATCTCAAGCCAGTCAGATCTCGCCCAGTCCGAGCCTGGTACAGGAGAACGTGTAGACTGCTATTGTACAGCAGTCCCATCGAGTGGGTGATACTCTGATCGGGCGAGAAATCGGGAAAAGAGAATTGGTCCTGGAAGGAGAATCCTTGTCCTTGAAGCGCCATCTGGGCTGCGGCGAGACGCTTTTGGCCAAGATAGACGCGAACCTGTTGGGAAACCATTTCTTGCCGGGCATAGTCAGGCACTTGCACCGGCAACAGCTCGACTGCTTTCTGGATCTCGCGGGCGGCGGCCTCCAGGTCACCTTCAATTTGAGACAGTCGCGAGAGGAGTACCCGGCAAGAAATTACGCCTGTGTTGTAACCGCCCAGTGTACTCAACTGCAGGGCACGAAGGGCATGGCGCCGCGCCTGTTCGATCTGAAGCCACTGATAAGAGGCCTCTGCGAGCGGTCCATATAGGACTGCGCTAATGGGAGGCAGCGAACCTGATTGTTCTATCCGGGTAACTGCCGGGTCAGCAATCTCACAGGCTAGATGCAATTGGCCATGCTCAAAAGCCATCACAGCCAGGCCAACTGTGCTCATCATTTCGGCGACGAGATTTTCTGCCGTCCGGCCATGCTGGATTGACACCTGATAAGCTTTGACAGCACGAGGGTAATCTCCCATTAACTGGTAAAAGCTGGCCAGCCCCCAATAAACCAGGCTCCGCACGCGGCTATCCTGCTCCGGCGCGATTTCCAGCGCCTGGGCAGTCATGGCTACGCCCTCTGCGGCATGGCCTTGCTTGTAGTGCGATACCAGAGCCTGCATGACAAGCCATTCGGCCCTGAGAGAGGACTTTTCAAGCTGATGTTCCACCTGAACGTCTAAGCTCGCCGACAGCCGTTCCAGGTAGAGGAATGCCGGGGCATAGTCGCCACGCAGCAAGTGCATCCAGGCGAAGGCCAGGTTGGTTCTGGGGCTTTGCGACCCCCATTCTGCCGGTATAGCCTGCACCCAACCGTTCACTGTCTTGGCATAGCCTTGCATGATCATTCCCATGGCATGGCTTTCGAGCAGATCCACAGCCAGCGCATAGTCTTCCGCAGCCAGGGCGTGCTGGATGGCTTCGTTAGCGAACGTTCCGCCTTCGCCACTCGCCTGGACGTACCAGCGGGCGGCACGCCGGTGTAGTTCGGCCGTTTCATCTTTCTGAAGGGTGTTTTGAAGGTCGCGCAACAAGTCGGCAAACAGACGATGATAACGATACCACTGCCCCTCGTCATCCAGGGGAATCACAAACAGGTTGGCGTTGAACAACTGCGCCAGCAAGATGCGACTATCTGAACGGCCAGTGACGGCGTTGCACAAATCACCGCACAATCTGTCCAGGATAGACGTCTGGAGCAAAAAATGCTGAACCTCTTCCGCCTGCCGGCTGAGCACTTGCTCGGTGAGGTAGCTCAAGATGAAGCGATGGCTGCCACTCAGGGCGGCAATGAAATGGGAAGGATCGGCCCGATTTCGAACAGAAAAACCTGCAAGTTGTAACCCCACAATCCACCCTTCAGTCTTGTCCTCCAGAACGGCAAGGTCCGCCTGGGAAAGAGACAACCCCATCACCTCGTTCAGGAAACAATCGGCCTCCTCGCTGGTAAAGCATAAATCCCCCGCTCGAATCTCGGTCAAGTGGTTGTTGGCCCGCAGGCGGGCCAGCGGTAGAGGGGGGTCTTCGCGGGTGATCAGCACCAGGCGCAGCGGTGGGGGCAGGTTGGCTACCAGGTTCTCCAGAACTTGAAGAATGAACTCATCCTGGATCACCTGGAAATCGTCCATCACCAGCAAGAATGAACCTTCCAACTCCAGGATGTCGTTGATCAAGGTCACGCTGATGACTTCACCGGGCGGAAGCTGCCCGGCACGCAGTACGCCCTCAATCTCCCGCCCCACCTTCGCATCCACCTTTTGCAGCGCGGCCACCAGATAGGCAAAAAAGCGCCCGGGATCATCATCCCCTGGATCCAGGGACAACCAGGCCACCGGACACTCTAGCGCGTTTACCCATTCGCTGATGCAGGTCGTCTTTCCAAATCCGGGCGGGGCAGAGACGAGGATCAGCTTGCCCAAACCAAGTCCTGCGTTCAACCGCTCGAGCAAGTGTGGACGGGAAACCAGATTGGGGCGCGGCGGCGGGATATAAAGTTTGGTGGCCAGAAGCGGCGTGGTCGTCATGAGGCTCTTCCCACACGGCGCTCAAAATCGGAGCTATTCGTAGCGCAGCGCCTTGATGATCTCCATGCCAGAAGCCTGGCGGGCGGGCAGCAGCGCCGCCAGCACGCCAAAGATCAATCCTACCGCCGTCGCCGCCAGAACCCCCGCAAGCGGGAAGACATAAGCCATCTTGAATAGGCCGCTCGCGCTCAATCCTTGCACGAACACATAGCTCAGATACAAGCCCGCCAGGATTCCAAACGCTGTGCCCAGCGCGGCCAGTAGCAACGCTTCGGCGACAATGGTCTTCCACACCTGGCGGCGCGTCGCACCAATCGCCCGCAACATGCCAATTTCGCGCGTGCGCTCGATGACGCCAATCGCCAACGTGTTGAGGATGGCGATCAGCGACGGGAACGCCAATACGCCCAGCAGAACATACAGCCCCACAAATAGCGAATCATATTGTTTGGCGAATTCTGCCGTGTACTCGTGTCCCGCCACCAGGCGAAATTGCGGATAGTCTTCCACGATTTGATCGAGCCGCTGCTGTACCAGGGCTGCGTCTGCGCCAGGCGCAAGATCAACCTGGTAGAAAATGTCCTCGCTCTTGTTGAAATCCGATTTCATGTTGGCTTGCGAGATGTACACTGTGTTGATCTTCATACTCAACACCTCGCCGCCAATGGCGACGATCCGATAATCCTGTTGCCCCGACGGCGTTGCCAGCGGAATGACATCGCCGACGTGCAAGTCCGCGCTTGCGGCGAGAATACCATTGGCGATGAGATTGCGCTCATCGGCGGCCAGGGCGTTAAAAGCCTCTTGGGCATTCCCTTTTTGAAAATCCAAGCTCGAAATTTTCGGGTACTCGACAGGATCAATTCCCAGGACGACGATGGCTGTTTCGCCCGTGCCAGTTTTCAGCGAGACAGATTCAAGCGACGATTGAGCATAGCGCAACGAGCTGACCGTGTCAATGCCTGGCACCGAATTAATCTTGGCTTTGAGCGTTTCGCTCGCGCCCACATCGCCTTTCCAGATAGCGACCGACGGCGGAATGAGCAAATAATCGCTGCCCAGTGTTTTCTTGAACAGGTCCATGATAGTGCCGGTGAGGCTAAACATCATTCCGCCCGCGCCGACGACAATAGCCAGGCCGATCATGGTTGCGCTGGCCGTGATGGCAGAACGCGAGGGTTGCCGCGTGAGGTTGCCCTGCGCTAGTTCGCCGGTGCCCTGGCGTGCAAAAATCAGCGCAAGCATTGCGCCAAACAGATTCGCAATCGGCCTAACCAGGGCGGGCGCCACGAGCACCAGGCCGACGAGAAAAAGAAGACCGCCCAATGCGACGAGCGGAAAGAATCCTGTGAACAACCCTACAATCGCGATGACAATCATCACCACGCCGGCGATCGTCCCGATGCGGCTGATGCGTTGCATCACTTCGCCAAGCGTCGGGCGCAAGGCTTCCATCGGCGTGACTCGACTCGCGCTGAGCGCCGGCAACAGACCCGCAAAAAGCGTGACGCCAACACCCAGGACAATCGAAACGACCACCAGCGCCGGCTCGACGACGGGAACCAGTTCAATGTTCACGAATTGTTTCATAATTGGGCCTGTTCCAGCGGTAATGACGACGCCCATCAGGTAACCCAGCCCGAGGCCAATCGCCGTGCCGATAATGCCTTGTACCAGTCCTTCGGTCAGCACGAAACTGATGATGGTAGCGCGATTCGCACCAATCGCGCGCAGCATGCCAATGTCGTGACGGCGCTCGGCGACGATAGTGCGGAAGGTGTTAAAGATGATAAAGCCGCCCATCGCCAGGGTGAGAAAGCCTAACATGTTGAATATCACTCCCGCCATCTGCATGGCGCTGAGAAATTCCGAGCCGCTCGACAGCCCTCCAAGTGTGTACGTGTTTCCCAGTTGCGCCTTGATCGCATTGACGATGGCTTGGCTTTCCGCCTTGTCCTTGGTGGTGAGATTTGCTTCAATTACATTGATGCGCTTGGGCATGTCAAACAGTTTTTGCGCTTGCGCCAATGGAATTAGCACTTGTTCATTGCCTACCAAGGCGCGGCCCGGCATCAGGCCCACCACCGTCAACTTGACGACGCCTTCCGTCGTCGGCACTTTGAGCGTATCGTTCAGTTTCATGCCCAGCGAATCGGCCAGCCGCTCCGAAATCACCGCGACGTTGCCATCGCCTTTTTCCAAAAAGCGCCCCTGGGTCATGCGATAGTCGCGCAGGGTCGGCGCAATCGCCGGATCGAGGCCGATCAGCGCCAGCGCGGTGATCGTCGAGTTCTTGCCGTAAAAGTTGGGCGGAAGATTGATGACGCGCTCAATTGACCCTGCGATAACGGCAATCCCGTTGATGTCTTTGATCTTGTTCAGTGTGGAGGCAGAAAAGGATTCGCCAGTCTTGTGCGTAATCATGACATCGGTCTGGCCGGACGCGGAGAGAAGGCCTCGTTGAAAGGCGCCCATAAACGACGGCAGGTAAATGCCCATACCGAAAATCACCATCACGCCGATGACGATGGCGAGCGTGGTGAGAAAAGTTCGCAGCTTGCGCCCCCACAAATAGCGGGCGGCGAGAGTGAGTTGCAAGTTCATTGTACACCTCTGGCGAGTAGACAAGTAGAGAGCAGACAGGTAGGCAAGTCACTTTTTCCTTGTCTACTTGTTTACTTGTTACGCGTTCGCTTTCAACATTTGCGAAACCGATTCCGCATTATCCGTGCGTCTAGATTCTAACTGCGTCTCATTCACAATCTTGCCGTCTTTGAGAAAGACGATGCGATCGGCATACGCGGCGATGCGCGGATCGTGCGTCACCATCAGCACGGCGCGGCCCCACTCTTTGGCCACTTGTTTCAACAGGCCGGCGATTTCGTCTGCCGACTTGGTGTCGAGGTTGCCGGTCGGCTCGTCGGCGAGCACCAGAATGGGATCGGCGATGAGCGCGCGCGCAATCGCCACGCGCTGCTGCTGCCCGGCCGACAATTGATCGGGGCGGCTGGCCAGGCGATGACCCAACCCGACCTTGGTCAACCACTCGGCGGCTTTTTGTTTCGTCTTGGCCGAGTTGCCGCCGTCCAGCATCAGCGGAAGCGACGCATTTTCGACGGACGACAAAATCGGTATGAGGTTAAAGAACTGGAACACAAAGCCGATTTTGCGGCGGCGCAACTGCGTGATGGCATCGTCGGACATTTTCGCCAACTCCTGCCCGTCAATACTGACCTTCCCCTCGGAGGGCCGATCAAGTCCGCCGAGCAAGTGCAGCAGCGTAGACTTGCCGCATCCGCTCGGCCCCATCACTGCCACAAACTCGCTCGGGTTCACGGTGAGATTCACGCGGTCGAGCGCCGTAATAGCCGTTTCCCCCGCGCCGTATACTTTGGTGAGATTTTCTGCTTGAACGAGAGACATGGTCAACTCCATATATAATTTTCAACATGATCGCCTGATTAGAGAACGCGACACTAGTCCCTAATTCTTCTTCGGTCTGCCGCGCGGTTTGGCTTCCGGTTCGGGCAAAGGTTGGTGTTTGATTTCGTCGAGCCGCGCTTCAGCCATATCCAGCCAACGCAAATCGGCTTCTACGTGCATTACCGCTTTGTCGAACAACAAGATATTCGCCAGTTCCTTGTTCGGATTGGCGCAACCGCGCTGATTGGTAAAATCGTGCAACTGTTGATAGAGATAATTACGTTGCGTGTGAATCAATTTATACGGATCGGCCACCCCGGACGCGAGCGCAATCATCAACTTGATGAAAAACTCGTCGCGCTGGTGTTCCGGCTCGATGCCGCTTGCAAACCACTCTTTCAACGTTTTGTGTCCGGCCGGCGTGAGCGCGTAAATCCGTTTTTCCGGCCCCGCGTCCTGTTCGACGCTGTCTTGAGCGATGAGACCGCTCCGCTCCAGGCGCGCCAGCGTCGCATAAATTTGCGCCGGCTTACCAACGCTTGTTTGAAACGCAAAATCATTTTAGAATTATCGTAACCGTATGATACCACAGAACATAAAAAGCGGGCGACAATCGCCCGCTTTTTTTTATGCGTGCTATAATCAGCGTATGGGTATTGTAAATCTCTCGCCATTGGGACGGCTGGCGGTTTTGCGCTTGGCCTATTGTTGCGCTGGTTGGGCAAACAGCCAGAGGTAGAATTGCAACGCGGCGGCCTGGGGCTGGTTGTGTTAGGCGCGGGAACGTGGCGCGGGTGGTGGAGCTTGTAGGCGGGCGAAAGCCCGCTTTTTTTTGCCTGTAGCAGGGCCGTATCAGGCAAGCCCTGATAACAGGGCTGTATCAGGCAAAACCCTTAGAGCGTGTTTTGAAAGTAATAATGCACTTTTACAAGTAAACAGCAGGGTTT
>CAZYXV010000037.1:0-36647 GCA_964651475.1 uncultured Anaerolineae bacterium
TATCCAGTGACATCTTGATTTTCAACTTATCAAAATTTATGTGGTCTGGTACTAGCAGCCTGTCGGAGAGCAGGCTGGCATCCCTATGCCAGCCCCGCCAACGCATAGGGATGCGTCGGCCACGCCGACAACCTGCTAGGCAACCTGGTGCCTAGTCCTTAGCGTCTAGCTTATTCCATCGCGCCCAGCACCAGCGCCAGCAGCGCCATGCGCATCACCACGCCGTTGAACGCCTCTTGCCAATAGCGCGACCAGCGGGTGATGTCCACGTCGGTCGGCACCTCGTCCATGCGCGGCAGCGAGTGCAGCAGGATAGCATCCGGCTTGGCCTTGGTCTCCAGCAGTTCGCGGGTGATCTTGTAATTGGCCGGCGTCAGGCCAATGTCGCCCTTGCGCTCGTCGCGCGACTTGGTGTAATCTGGCTGCACCACCGGCTCGACCAGGATCACGTCTGCTTCGTGGATGGCCTGTTCGACGTGCTCGGCCTCTCGAAAGTTCAAGCTGTACTGCTTGAGTTCGGCTTTGAACTCGTCCGTCAATGACATGTCGGGCGGCGCGACAAAGGTGATGGGACAGTCGAATTGCGTGAGAGCATAGCCCAGCGAGTGCATCGTGCGCATGCGCATATCGCCCACCGCCAGCCAGCGTAGCCCGTCAATGCGGCCCTTTTCCACCAGCACGGTGTACAGGTCGGTCAAAATCTGCGTGGGATGCTCGCCCCAGCCGTCGCCGCCATTGATAATCGGGATAGAGGCCCACTTGGCGGCTTCGTGCGGCGCGCCCTGCTGAAAGTGGCGCATCACAATCACGTCGCCATAGTATTCCAGCATCTTGACAGTGTCTTTGATGGATTCCTGGTAAAAGTCGCCGGCGCGCGTCATCTTGGCGTCGGAAAAGCCGGTGACGTGCCCGCCCAGGCGGTGCATGGCGGCTTCGTGCGCCAGCCGCGTGCGGGTAGAAGGTTGATAAAACGCCGTCACCAACGTCTTGTCCTTGAGCAAGTCGCTGTTGCGGCGGCTCTTGGGGATGGCTTCCAGTTCTTGGGCCACTTCAAACACGTGAAAGAACTCGTTGCGCTCAAACTCCTTGAGCGACAGAATGTCACGACCAGAAAAACTACGCATACAAATACCTCCTGTTATATAAGTTATCAGCTTCCAGTTATCAGCTATCAGCATTCAGCTATTATCTCCACGGGGGAAAGCTGACACCTGATAGCTAAATGCTACCTATCCCTTTTGGGCGAGCACGTGCGGCAGCCAGGCGTACCATTCCGCGGCGCGCACCACGTCGTCCAGCGGCACATGTTCATTCATAGTGTGCGCGGTGACTTCGTCGCCTGGCCCCAGCCCGATCGCCGGAATGTGCGCCTTGCCCGCCCAATACGTGCCGTTGGTAGAAAAATCCCACGTGCCCAGCGGCCGCGCCTCGCCCCACAAATCTTGGAGCGCCCGCTGCCCCGCCTGCACCAGCGGGTGTGTATCTTCCAGCGCCCAGGCCGGATAATATTTTTCCACGGGAAAGACAAAGCCAGTGTACGAGGGGGTATCGTAGAACAACTCTTGGACGATGATTTCTTCTTGTTGATAATCAGGAACCAGTCCCTTGATTTGGGCAATCACCTCATCGCGCGGTTCGCTTAACGTAATGCGCCGATCAATGTAAATCGTAAACTGATCCGGCACGGCATTGAGCGAGGCTGTGCGCGCCGAGACATCGGTCACCGCAATAGAAGCGTGTCCCAGCAGCGGATGGCTACCAAAGCCAAAGCGCATCCGGCGATCCAGGTCGCGGATAGCCGCAATCACTCCCGCCATTTTGTAGACAGCGTTGTCGCCCAGGTAGTGCGTGGCCGCGTGGGCCGATTTGCCGGCGGCGGTAATTTTCAACTCGATGCGCCCCTTGTGTCCGCGATAGACCTGCATCCGGGTCGGCTCGCCAATGACGACACAATCGGGCCGCACTTTTGGATCAACCTCTACAAAAGCGTTGGGCGCAATGCCGTCGCACCACTCTTCCATGTTGCCGAAATAGTAGACGGTATAGCCGTCGAGCAGGCCCAGGTCGCGGGCGATGGCCAGGCCATGCACCATGCCGGGTGTGCTGCCTTTTTCGTCACACGCGCCGCGCGCGTACAGGCATCCGTTTTCCACCTTGCCTACGAATGGATCCCAGGCCCATTCGTGGGGGTCGCCAACACCGACCGTGTCAATGTGCGAGTCGTAGACAATCACCTTGGGTCCATCCCCAATGCGCCCGATGGTGTTGCCCATCTTGTCGAAACGCGCCTCGTCGTACCCCAGTTTCCGCATCTCGGCCTGGATGCGCTCGCCCACCGGGCCGATGTGCGACTCCATCGAAGGAATCGCGCAGATGTCGCGCATGAAACGGATAATGTCTTCGCGCGCGGCCTGCACGCGTTGTTGGATTTCTGCAATCATTTGTATATCCACCTTTTATTCGCCATAGCGGGCAATGCGCCTGACGACGTGAAAGTCAAAATAGCCGGAAACAAAATAGCTGGTCGAATAGTCCACAATCTGGCCGTCAAGCGCGAACAACTGCGCTTCTAGCTTGAGCAGCGGCACGTTGCGCTGGATGTGCAGTTGCCGGGTCAACGCGGCGTTGGCGACAATGGCGGCGAGTTTGGTGTACGAGTGAGATAGAGGGGGCTGGCCGCGTTTGAGCAAGACGTCGAGCACAGAGCCGCTAAAGGCCTCGCCCAGATCGTCTTTGCGCAAATAGAGCACCGGCAAAGTGTCCTTCAAATAGGCTACCGGCTGTGCATCAACATAAATAATGCGCGATACAGACAGCACCGGCGCGGCGGCGTCCAGCCCCAACTCGCTCAACTCTGCGGCGGCGGCCGGGCGTTCTTCAATCAACGCCTGGCCCATTTGAGTTTTGAGGCCGCTGCGTTCGGCGATGCGGTCAATGCTTTCCAACACCTCCAGGCCGCTTTCGAGCTGCTGCGTGTATCCGTGAGCGACGAACGTGCCCACGCCATGTTTGCGAACGATGACGCCTTTCTGTTCGAGGTTGCGCAGCGCTTCGCGCAGCGTGGCGCGCGAAACCCCCAGCCGAGTGGACAGTTCAGCCTCGGAGGGAAGCTGTTCGCCTGGCTGGTAGGCGCCGCCTTCGATGAGGTCGAAAAGATATTGCTGCGTTTGCAAAGGGAGTGGGAGCCGGTCTGTCTTGATTTGCTCCATACCGTCACCAGTTATAAGTGCGCCTTTGTCGTCCGATGTCTGAGGTCTGATGTCTGACGTTGTAAAAATTATATATCAGACGCACGATTTTTGTCAAGAGGGTAGCGCAAATTTTAAGGTTCAGGGCGAGGGTGTGTAGAAAATCGAAAACGCGGCGTCCCAAGCCAGCCGCGTCAACCGGCGGGTATTTCACGTGCGGCGTAGACAGACTCGAACAAGGGGATGATTTTTTTCCAGTCGAACGCCTCTGCCAGAGTATAGGCGCGCTGCCCAAGCTGCGCCCGCCGGGACGGGTCGCGCAGCAGCGCAATCACGGCCTCGGCAAACTTGGCGGGCGTATCGGCGATGAGCAACTCGCGTCCGTGCTGGACCGGGAATCCTTCGCAGCCCAGCGTGGTGCTGACCATGGCGCAGCGCAGTGCGGCGGCTTCCAGGATTTTGAAGCGTGTTCCACCGCCGATGCGCAGCGGCACAACGTAAACAGCGGACCCGGCCAGGTACGGGCGCACATCCTCTACTGCGCCGGTGAGGGTGATAGCGGGATGATGCCGCAGCGCCTCCAGCCGTTTGTGCGGACGCTGGCCGACAATGTAAAGATGCGCGTTGGGTTCCTGGGCGAGGATGCGAGGCAACACCTCGGAAGCAAACCACAGCACCGCGTCCACGTTGGGCCGAAAATCCATGGTGCCGGTAAAAACAAGATTGTCATTCGGCGTCGAGGCTTGATATTTGAAACTTGAACTTTGAGCAAGGTCAATGCCATTGGGGGCGACAACGACCTCCAGGCCGGGGACGAGGCGGCGCAAGGCCAAAGCATCGGCGTCCGAGACCGCAATCACGCGGTCGGCGGCGCGGCAGACCTGCGCCTCGAAGCGGCGCAGCTTTTGCCACTGGACGAGCGAGTAGGCGGCGCCCAGCCAGCGCGAAGGGCGCCGGGCGTCGGTTTCAAAGGCGCGTTGTTGCAATACGTATTCGCAATTGTGATCGTCAAAGATGAATCTGGGAGCCGAAGGCCGGCCAACGGGGGATAGGCGTTGGGCGTGGGGTATTTGGCACTCAATCAAATACCGCGCCAGCTCGATGCCCTCAACCTGCACAATATCATAGTGCGCGCCGGCCAGCCACTGCTGCACTTTGCCGGCGAATTCGCGCGACCACAAGCGCAACGCCATATCCGGCCACGGCGAAAGCACCGTATCGCGCGCGCGCGCGGCCAGCGTGCGGAGAGGCACAACCGCGCCGTCAATGCGGCGGCATCGCTCACTCAGCGGTGTAGATGCCTGGAGCGCGTCCGGCGAATCCACAAACGACAGTAAATCAACCTCGTGCCGGGCTGCCAGCTCTTTGACCACGTTAAAATTGCGCAGAGTGGTGCCCTTGTGCGGAGGATAGGGAAATTGAGGGGTGAGAAACAAGAGGCGCATAGTTACCCTTTCAAGCCCAACCACGCCAGCACGCCGAATCCCACGATAATGACGCCGGCCCCTTTGTTCACCCACTGCAATACGCGGGGAGTGACCCTGGCTCGAAATACGTTAACGCTACTGCTCAGGGTCAGCCACCACAGCGCCGAGCCGGCAAAGACGCCCATCACCAACGTTCCCGCCGCGGCGTAATCTCCGCCGGCGCTGGCCACACCCATCCCGGCAAATATCGCCGCAAATGAGAGTATCGTCATTGGATTAGTGAGCGTGAGGAAAAATGTCGAAAAATACGAGCCAGCAACTCCCGTGCCTTGGGCAGAGGAGGTTTGCCCCACAGGTGGGGCCACAAAAGTGCGCATGCCCAGATAGCATAAAAATCCTCCGCCGACGAGCCGCAGCCACATTTGCTGTTCGATCAACAAGCCAGAGATAAAAGTCAGTCCCAAACCGGCGATGCATCCGTAAATCGCGTCGGCGGTGGCTGCTCCCAGACCAGCCGCCAATCCCGATTTGTACCCTTCGGCTAACGTGCGGCGTATGCACAAAATGCCGATTGGGCCGACCGGCGCGGCTATCGAAAAGCCAATGACAATGCCCTTGAGTAAAAAGCCAATCTCCATGCTCATTCACCCAGCACCTGATGGTAAATGGCGCTCGTTTCTTGCGCGGTCTTTTCCCACGAAAAACGCATCGCCTGCGCCAATCCCGCGCGCGCCATCTGCGCGCGCAAGATGGGATCGGTCAACACGCGAAATATGGCCCCGCTCAATGCGCTTGTGTCTTCAGGTTCGATGAGCAGCGCCGCTTGCCCGGCTATCTCGGGCAGCGAGGCGCGGTTAGCGATGATGACGGGCGCGCCGCACGCCATCGCCTCCAGCACCGGCAGGCCAAAACCTTCGTAAAACGACGGCAGCACAAACACGCCCGCGCCGTTGTACAACGCTCGCAACGTTTCGTCGTCCGGGTTTTCGATAAAGCGCACCCACGCGCTCACGTTCAACGTTTCAATATGCGCAAAAATTTCGTCGTACAGCCAGCCGCGCCGCCCGGCCAAGACCAGCGGCGGCGCATCGCGCCAGCTTTCACGCAAAGCGCGATAGGCCGCCAACAGGCCCGGCAGGTTTTTGCGCGGCTCGAACGTGCCGGTGAACAACACATAGCTAGGCGCAAGTTGATACTGCGCCAGGGCTGCCTGCGTCTCGTCAGAAGACAAACGGCGGTAAAGGGGATTGGCGGCCAGCCACACCACTGTGATTTTTTCGGGCGGCGCCCCGAGCAGGCGCACCAGGTCATGGCGGGTAGCGTGCGAATCGGCCAGGATGTGATTCCCCGCGGCGACCGCCCGTCGAATCTGCCCGTTGTAATAGCGCCGGCTTTGGGCGGTGAGGAACTGGGGATAGAGCAAAAAGTTGAGATCGTGCACGGTGATCACGCGCCGGAAAGCGCCGCGGAACGGCGGAATGAAATCCGGGCTGTGCAGCAGGTCCAACCCCAGGCGCGCCAGCTCAAGAGGCAGCGTCCATTGCTCAAAGCGGTTGTGCGGCGGCGTCCACAGGCTGGCGTAACGGATGCACCGGGCGTTCGGCAGGGTCTCAGGAAGGCTGTCTTTGCGGCTTTGCAAGATGACGTATTGATCTCCCGCGTGATCTAACTGGGCCAGCTCCCGGATCAGATGGCGCGTGTACTGGGCGATGCCGCCGCGCTGATAATACAGCAGCCGGGCGTCAATCCCAATTCGCCAGTTTCGTTTTTCCAACGGTTAACCTCCAACCCGATTATATCCATCCCTGAAACCTGGTCAAGAAACGCCCATCACGCATCGCGCGTGAATGTGTTATAATCGCTTCTGCACCACGTCAAATGTCGTTCAACAGGAGGCAAAATGGACCTTACCCAGGCGCTACAGATGCTCAACTGGCTGGAAAACGAGCGCGTCAAAGACAAGCAAACCATCAACGCATTGCAGGAACGCGCCGCCGGCCAATCTACCGAGCTTGCCGCACAAGCCAAGCGCGTCCAAATACTCGAAACCACGCTGGCTGCCACGCAGGCCCGGCTCGAAAAGGCGCTACAGCTGGCGGACATGTTGGAGCAATTTAAAACCGATCTCGTCGCCGAGATGGATCGCCGCGAGGAGGCGCGCCAAAAAGCGGCGCGAGAAGCCGAGCGGCTGCACAAAGCTGAAAACGAAACGCTGGCGCGGAGCATCGCCGAAATTCGCAAAGAGTTGCCTCGCTTCAAGCCGTTGGAAGACGAAATGCCGATGCGCCGCGCCGAGGAACGCCGCCTGGCCGAAATGATCGGGCGCGTCACCCAGCGCGTGGAAGACCTGGCCACCCGCACTGAGGAGCGCGTTCAATCGGTGATTTACCTGGAAGAAGGCCGCCGTCAAGACAACAAGCGCATCGCTCAGCTCGAAGAAATTTCCGCCGGCCACGTCAAGCGCCTGGATACCCTCACCAGCAAACTCTCTTTGGTCGAGGACGCCCTGCCCCGCATACCACCGCGCATTGACGAGGTGCACAAGCGCGTGGCCGATCAAGACAAACTCATCGAAGACTTGCGAGTCAACGAATTTCGGCGCGTTCAAGAAATGAAAGGGTGGATCGAAGAGATTGAAAAGCGCACGGCTTCTATCCCCGATCACGTTGCTGCTTTCCAACGCCTCCAAGAACAAGCGCAGACCAACCAGCGTTACCTGGAAGAAATCAGGGGCTTTAAAGAACGGCTGGAAGGCCGCCAGGCCGAGGTGGCCGAAGCGCAACGCATCGGCGACGAGCGGGCCAAGCGGCAGATGGAAGAGTTTGTCACCGAGCAAGAAAAGCGTTGGAAACGCTTTACAATCGAAACCGAAGAAAGGTGGAACGCGCACGAACGGGTCCACCGCCCTCTCCCGGAGCGACTCGAAGCCCTGGACGCCAAGTTCAAGCCCATCTACGAACAACTGGACGTTTTGTGGAATATTCAAGAAGCGTGGGAAAAGATTCCAATGTTGGCGGCGCGCGAGTGGCGGGCGGCGTACAGCGAATTGGTGCAGCAACGCAAAACCCTGGGGCGGCCCGAGCCTGGCCCCTTGCCGAGAAAACCGAACCGCAAAGAAGATAAAATCGAGGAGTGAGCATGCACGTCATTGGAACGGCCGGCCACGTGGACCACGGCAAATCCACGCTGGTTCACGCTCTCACCGGCATCAACCCTGACCGGCTCAAAGAAGAGCAAGAACGAGAAATGACGATAGAGCTGGGCTTTGCCTGGCTGGAACTGCCCGGCGGCGAAAGCGTGGGCGTGGTGGATGTGCCCGGCCACATTGACTTTATCGAAAACATGTTGGCCGGCGTGGGCGGCGTAGACGCGGTCTTGTTTGTGGTGGCGGCGGACGAAGGCGTTATGCCGCAGACGCGAGAGCACCTGGCGATTCTGGATTTGCTCAAGATTAACGGCGGCGTGGTGGCGCTGACCAAGCGCGATACGGTGGACGACGAATGGCTGGACTTGGTGAGCGCCGATGTGGCCGAGACACTACGCGGCACGTGCTTGCAAGAGGCGCCCATCGTGCCCGTCAGCGCGCGAACCGGTTTTGGATTGGACGAGCTGCGCGCGGCGTTGGCGCGCCTCTTGGCGGCTTGCCCACAGCGCCCCGACCGGGGCCGCCCGCGCCTGAGCGTGGATCGCGTATTCACCATAGCCGGGTTTGGTACCGTCGTCACTGGCACCCTGGTTGATGGAACGCTGACCGTAGGGCAAGATGTGACCATCTTGCCGCGCGGGCTTGGCGCGCGCGTGCGCGGGCTGCAAACACACCGCACGAAAATTGAGCGTGCCAGTTCCGGCAGCCGCGTGGCCGTAAACCTGACCGGCGTGGATGTGACGGACGTGCGGCGCGGCGACGTCATTACCGCGCCCGGCTGGTTGCAGCCTACGCTTCTGGTAGACACGCGCTTTGAGCATCTGGCCGACTCGCCGCGCCCGCTGCGTCACAATAGCCAGGTCAAGCTTTTTCACGGCGCCGCCCAGGTGTTGGCCGACGTGCGCCTGTTGAACGACGAGCAACTGCGGCCTGGCCAGACGGGCTGGGTCCAGTTTAGATTGGCAGAGCCTTTGTGCCTGGTGAAAAACGACCGTTTTATTGTGCGGCTGCCCTCGCCTTCAATCACATTGGGCGGCGGGATCGTGGTTGATCCACAGCCGGGCCGCCGCCACCGCCGTTTTCAGCCCCAGGTGGTTGCGCGGCTGGAAACGCTGGCGCAGGGCAGCCCGTCCGAGATACTGCTGCAGGCGCTGGACGTTGGCGGTGTGATGATGCTAGATGACGTGTTCAAGCGCACGGGGATGGCGCGCGAAGCTGGCATGCCAGTGCTGCGCCAGTTGCAGGCATCTGGAGAAGTGCTGGCATTGGGCGGGCAGTGGCTCTTGTCGCGCGGGGTGTGGTCGGCGTTGAGCGGGCGCATTACGGACACGCTGCGAGCTTTTCACACAGCCTATCCGCTTCGCTCCGGCATGCCGCGCGAGGAACTCAAAAGCCGCCTGGGCTATCCCCCCAAGGTATTCACCGAAATCGCCGCGCGCGCGGTGGGTGAAGGGCTGATGGTCGAGGCTGGCGCAGTGGTGCGCGCGCCGGATTTTTCCGTCACGTTTTCTGCGGAGCAGCAGCGCGTCATAAACGACCTGCTGGCGCGTTTCAGGCGCGAGCCTTATACCCCGCCCTCCGTCAAAGAGTCTGAAGCGGCCGTGGGCGCCGACGTATTGGCTGCGCTCGTAGATGACGGGACGCTCGTCAAGTTGAGCGAGGACGTGATTTTTTTAACCGAGACATTCAAGCAGATGGCGGCGCGCCTCAGGACCTATCTGGAGGCGAATGACCGCATTACGCTATCTCAGGTGCGCGACCTGTTCAGCACCAGCCGCAAATATGCGCAAGCCTTGCTGGAATACCTGGACGCCAGGGGCGTCACGCGCCGCGTGGGCGACGAGCGCGTGCTGCGCTGACCTGGGCTGTTTTGTGTTATAATACTGCATACATTCCACTTTACGTTTGATGCCTATGCCAATCACAACACTTGCTCCCCATCAACTTGCTCACCGGTGCGACCCGGCGCGTTTTTCCTTTGCCAGCACGGCCGAGTTGCCCGAGACGCCGGACATTATCGGCCAGCCGCGCGCCACGCGCGCCATCGAGTTTGGTATTGACATTGACAGCCCAGGCTATAATGTTTTTGTATTAGGCCCCGGCGGCAGCGGACGCGCTACCGCCATCAAACGCTTCCTGGCGCAAAAGGCGGCCGCGGCGCCGGCGCCCGACGACTGGGTCTACGTGTACAACTTTGTCGAGCCTTACAAACCGCGCGCCATTCGACTTCCGGTGGGCAAGGGCAAGGCCCTGGCTCAAGACATGCGGGAATTGGTGCGGCGCTTGCAGGCCAACCTGCCGCGCGCGTTCGAAACGGCCGAATACGAAGATGCGCACACCGCCATTGTGCACGAATTTGAGCGAGTGCGCAACGAGCAATTCGCCCAGGTAGATGAGCAGGCCCGGCAAAAAGGCCTGGCCCTGATGCAAACGCCCAGCGGGTTGGTTTTTGCCCCCCTGGTGGACGGGCAGGTGGTCGAGCCGGAAGCGGCGGCTCAACTACCGCCCGAACAGCAGCAGCAGTTGGAACGCGCGCGTGCCGAATTGGAAGACGCGCTCAACGACGCCATCCGCGTGGTGCGCGATAAAGACAAAGACTTGCGCGCGCAGCTACAAGAACTCGACCGGCAGGTCGCCATCTTTAATGTCGGACACTTGATCGAGGACGTGGGGCGAAAGTACGTGTGCTGCCCGGAAGTGGCCGAATACCTGGAAGAAATCTATGAAGACATTATTGCCAGCGTCGAGGAATTCAAGAGCGAAGAAAACGATCAAGACGACGGCAGCGCGGCGCCCGCGCCGGATCCCACCCGTTTGCCGGTCGCCACGCGTTATCTGGTCAATGTGCTGGTAGATAACTCGGGACAGCAAGGCGCACCGGTCGTGCTGGAAGTAAATCCCACTTTCAACAACTTGATGGGGCGCATCGAGCACGACGTGCGCTTTGGCGGCGCGGTGACCGATTTTACTATGCTGCGGGCAGGCGCGATTCATCGCGCCAACGGCGGCTACCTGGTGCTGCGCGCGCGCGACGTGCTCAACGATTCGGACGCTTACGAGGCGCTCAAGCGCGCGTTGTTGCACGGGACGGGCGTTATTGAAGAGCGGGGAGCGCAGGCAGGGTTGATTTCCACTGTGACGTTGGAACCAGAGCCCATTCCGCTCGACGTCAAAGTGGTCTTGTGGGGGGGGCCGGCGCTGTACTACTCGCTGTACGCCGCCGACGAGGATTTCCGCACTCTATTCAAGGTCAAGGCAGATTTCGCTTCGGATATGGAGCGCACGCCTGAAAATGAGAACGCCTATGCCCTTTTTATCCGCGCTCGCTGCGCCGAAGAAGGATTGCGCGACTTTGACCCGGGCGGCGTGGCGGCGCTGATCGAGTTGGGCAGCCGCCTGGCCGAGGACCAATACAAGCTATCTACGCGCTTTGGCAGCGTGGCCGACATTGTCCGTGAAGCCTCGTACTGGGCCGGCGTGGCTGGACAGGCTCTCGTCACAACCCATACCGTCAATCGCGCTATAGACGAATGGCGCTATCGCGCCAACCAGGCTGAAGAAGACACCCGCAAAGAAATGATGGATGGCGTGTTGATGATTGATACGTCCGGCGCCGTCGTCGGGCAGGTCAACGGGCTGACGATTACCTCGATGGGGGAGTACGATTTTGGCCTGCCCTCGCGTATCACGGCGCGGACCTTTGTGGGCCGCGCGGGGTTGGTGGCTATCGAGCGCGAGGTCAAGCTGAGCGGGCGGATTCACAACAAGGGTGTGTTGATCTTGCAAGGTTACATGGGCGGCACGTACGCCGTCGAGCGCCCCCTGACGTTGAGCGCCAGCATCGGCTTTGAGCAACTCTACAGCGAGGTGGAAGGCGACAGCGCGTCGTCATCCGAACTGTATGCCTTGCTATCCAGCCTGGCCGACGCGCCCATCAAGCAAAGCATCGCCGTCACCGGCTCGGTCAACCAGCGCGGCGAAATCCAGCCGGTGGGCGGCGTGCAGTACAAAATCGAGGGATTCTTTGACCTGTGCGCGGCGCGCGGCTTGACCGGCGAACAAGGCGTGATCATTCCGCATCAGAACGTCCGCCACCTGATGCTGCGCGCCGAGGTGGTGCAGGCCGTGGCCGAGGGCAAATTCCACGTGTGGGCCATTCACACCATAGACGAGGGCATCGAACTGCTCACCGGCGTGCCGGCCGGCGTGCGCGGGGAGGATGGCCGTTATCCGCCAGGGAGTCTTCACGGGCGCGTCGGGGCGCGCCTGAAATACCTGGCCGAACACGCCGAGAAAAAAGGCGACAGCGCCAACCAGGCCGCAGCCTAGTTTTCCTCAGGCTTGGCAAAAATCATTCGCCCAGCGGCGGTTTGCAGAACTTTGGTCACCACTGCGTTGATGGTCTGCCCGATATAGCGCCGCCCATCTTCAATCACCACCATGGTTCCATCGTCCAGGTATCCCACGCCCTGGCCGATTTCCTTGCCTTCTTGAATCACCTTGATCTGCGATACCTCTCCGGGCAAAAAGACGGCTCTCACCGCATTGGCCAGCTCGTTGACGTTGAGCACGTGCACGCCTTGCAACTCGGCCACGCGGTTCAAATTATAGTCGTTGGTGAGAATGTCGCAGTGCAATTGCCGGGCCAGGGCAACCAGCTTGTCATCCACTTCGCGCACGTTTTTCACGTCCAAATCCGTAATGCGGACGGGCGCGCGCGATTCCTTTTGCAGTTGGTTGAGTATATCCAGCCCGCGCCGTCCACGATTGCGCCGCAGCGTGTCGGCGGAATCGGCAATGTGTTGCAGTTCATTCAACACGAACTGCGGCACGAGCAACGTTCCACTCAAAAAACCAGTCTGGCTAATATCGGCAATGCGGCCATCAATAATCACGCTGGTATCTAAGAGCAAAAAGTGTTCCTCCTTCACATGTACGTCAACGTCACTGCTTTGCAGGAACAGTCTACGGCTGCTCAAGGCGGCAATGTCCGCCTGGCGTGTCGTCATCACCACGATGCCCAGGTAAGCGAACAAGAGCGCGCAAATAGAGGGAAGCAACTGCCCAAAAGGCGGCGGCAGTATTGACAGCGGAAACGAGACCAGCAGCGCCATCACCAACCCCAAAATCATGCCCAGAACGCCCGCGATCAACTGGGATACGGGGATCTGGCTGATGCCCCGGCGCAATAGCCCAATGGGGCGCGTGGTTAGCCAGGGCGTCAGAATCAGGCCGGCCAATGCGCCCAGCAGGCCAAAGGTGGTGGCCTGTAACTCGATAGGCTGGTCGAGCGATTGAGCCACTCGGAGGCCCAAACGCACACCCAGGATGGTCAGCAATACCATGCCAGCCAGCCGGAAGAAAAATTCAATGCTCATACTCTCCTGATTTGCCGGCGTTGCTAAGGATTAAGAATTAAATAACTGGCTCACCTTGATGCTAGAAGGCGCGTAAACCAATCGGCGCATGGGCAAGTTATCTAATCCTCAGCCCTAAATACTCTTGTAACCCGGACGGTATGATAGCATCTTCAACACTAAAAGTCAATCTATTCAGGGGCGTAAGCAGGCAGTTGCAGTGTGAATGTGGAACCGGGCAAATCGCCAAACGTAGAGTCGTCCGGTCGCTCGATGGCCGGGCTATGAGCGTCCAGTTGCCCGCCTTGCGTTGTAGCCAGCGCGCGCGCAATGGTCAGCCCCAGCCCCAATCCACCGGCGGCGAACTGCATCGGATTGTCGGTACGATAAAAACGCTCAAAAACGCGCTCCAACTCTTCAGGGGCAATGCCCACACCCGTGTCACTGACAGCAAGGGAAACTTGCTCGCTGCGAACCGAATGGAGCGACAGTGTAATATGGCCCGGGGCCGGCGTAAAGCGCATAGCGTTATCGAGCAGTTGATTCACGATCTGGCGCGTGCGATTGGGATCGGCATAGGCCTGGGGCACGCCCAACCCGGCGTTGAATGTGGCCGTAATCCCCCCTGCCTTGATGCGCTCTTGCAGCGAGTCTAGCACTGTGTTGACCAGTTCAGCCATATCAAAAGGCTGGCAAGCGGCAATGGGACTGCTGCGTTCCAGTTCGGAATATTGGATGACGGCATTGATCAATTGAACGAGCCGATTGGTCTGGTGGCACACTTTGGCCACGAATTCGCGCTGCGTCTCGTTCAACGCGCCGGTGACGCCGCCGTTCAACAAGTCGGCGTAACCCTTAATTGAGGTCAGCGGAGTGCGCAACTCGTGAGAGACGGTGGCAATGAACTCGGTTTTAGCCTGTTCGGCCTGGCGCTCGCGGGTGATATCGCGCAGCACCGCCACCACGCCCAGATGTTCGCCGGCGGGCGTCTGCACCAGCGCCAGGCTGGCCTGCACCGAGCGATCATTGATTTCAAAGCTCGTGCGCAGCGTTTCGGGCGAATGGGCGGCGTCTGGCGCGCTAAACGCGCCGAATGGCAGCGGAATGTGAGGGCTGACTAGCTCTTGGGGCGAGCGCGCAATTAGCTCGGAACGCGTCAGGCCGAGAATGTTGGCGGCGGCAGCATTGGCCATGATGATTTTGTTTTGCTTATTGGTCACAATCACGCCGTCCGCGATACTTTCGAGGATGGCCGCGCGCTGGCTGGCTTCTTCTTCGCGAATGGTCAACAGGCTCGCCAGTTCGCGGGCCTGGGCGTTCAGGCGATGATACATGCGGGCGTTTTCGACGGCGGTGGCGATTTGCGCGCCAAAGGCTTCCAGCAAACGCCCGGCGCCCTCGCCGAGCGGCTCTTGGTTGTGCGTGTTGTTCACGATCATGACGCCGATGGTGCGATCTTGGGACGTCATAGGCTGGACGATAGCCGGGCCGGCCTCGCAGCCGCCCAACAAATCGAATAACACGTGATGATCCAACCCGATGTTTTGTTCGAGGATCATTGGGCAGTTGCTGTAAATGGCTTGCGCAACAACCGCGTGAGAATTCAGCGGGAACGTAATCAAGTTGCTCCCGGCGCGGGGGGGGTAAATCGCCGCCGCACTGAGGGTTCTGTCGGGATCATCCCGAAGCAGAGCAATCAAGGCCTGGTCGGCGCCGGCGCCCAGCGCGATGCCTTCCACGGCTTCCGTCAACATGGAAGGCACGTTAGCCTGCGAGACGAGAGTGGTGCTGGCGCGCTGGAGCACCAGCAATTCTTGCGTCTGGCGGAGCGCGTGCTGGCTAAAGGCCTGTAATTCCAGTTCAGTGCCTTCCAAATCGAGCAGCATCAACCGCATAATGCCGACCGGCAAAGTGATAAAAGCCGCCAGCCACAACAAGCGCCCTATCACCTCACCCCCAAAGCTGAACGTCCACAATAATGCGCCCAACCCAAGCACGCCCAAGGCGCCGATAATCAACCTCGGGCGCTCCTTGACGCTCAGCGCCAGCACAATCGCGCTGGCGCTTACCCCCACCATGCTGACCATTCCCCACAAGATGAGGAGCCACGTCGGTTCAACTCCCAACGACTTCCATACGCCAAAAGCCAACAGGCTCAATGCCAGATCAGTGGCCATCGCTGCAATCAGCCAGGCGCGCTTGACGGTTCGAGAAAGGAATGGCGCGGCCAATCCCCATCCGATCAGCAAGGCGCTCGCCCCCTCCAGAGCATGTGCCAGGGCGGGGGGAATAGTGGGCCACGCTGTCAATACGACGAGCGCCGATTGGAGGATGGCAATGATGATAAAAGCAATCCAGGTGGTCCTAAAGCGGCTTTCTGTGCGTTTTTGCCAGATCTCGCGCGCCAACACGGCCGTCAGCGCGGCCGTCATGGCAATCACCAGATACCAGGCCACATTCCAGGCGTGTAATGGATTTTCTAAAGTTGGCATGCCCTTTTCTCTTTCTGTGAGGGGTCATGCTTGATTATACTATGCAAGGGGCAGGATGCAAAAGGCGGGCAGAGTGTTGTATGTGGAGAGCGCTTTCAGCGCGCAGCACTGGCCTGCCCGTAAAGTTGCTGGTAGACGGCATAATATTCAACGATGCGCCGGATATAGAGGCGCGGCTCGTTAATCGTCACGGTTTCGTAAAACACGTCGGGGTCGTCGCCGGCAATCCGCAGCCAGTTGGCGCTGCGGCCCGGCCCGGCGTTATAGGCCGCCAATGCAGCAAACAAGTGGCCGTCCAGCCCGTCGCGCTGGCGCGCCAGGTAGTACACGCCGAATGGAACATTGATGTATGGCCTGAAAAGGCTGGCCGTCGAATATTCGGCCCAACCAAGTTGGTCGGCGATTTCCTGGCCGGTGGAGGGAATAATCTGCATCAACCCGTTAGCATACGCCGTCGAGATGGCCAGCCCTTCAAAGAGGCTTTCTTGCCGGATGACGGAAAAGACAAACAGTGGGTCCATGTTGTGTTTTTGCGCTTCCGACATCACCAGGTCGGCGTAATACGTTGGATAATCTAGCCTGGCCAGGTAGGGCGGCGCGGTGGCAGGTCGCGCGCCGGCCAGCCGAATCACAGCATCGGCGGAAACGATGGACGAGCGATACAGGCCGATTTCGCGAAATGCCACAGCCAGCTGGTAGAGCGCCACGGCGTCGCCCGTTAAAGATTTTCGCAGCGATTCAAATTCGTCGCGCGCCTCGGCCTGCAGTCCCAATCGCCATAATTCGTGTCCGCGCATCCATCGCATATCGGCGGCGACATCGTCGCGCAGAGTGCGCAACGGCAGCGTGTCGCTAAATCCTAATCGCGCGGCCAGCCACGTTTCGGCCACGGCGCGTTCGGTTGGCTCGTCAAATTCTAACGTGAAACTGATCGGTTGCAGCGGCGGGCGCCCGGCCAACGCTTCGGCGGCGCGGATGCCGAAAAATGAATCGGGCGCGGCGGCCACCGCCTGGCTGAACATGCGCGTGGCCGAAACGGGATACGTGGCAGAAAGCATTTTGCCCTGCCACAGCCATCCGGCCTGGAAATAATCGGACAGAGGATAAGTTGCGCAGAGCGTTTGCCACGCATCGAGAGCAGCCGCCTGGTCGCTGGCGCGGTAGGCCGCCAGCGCGGCGCGATGCAGGCTTTCGCCGGCGTGATCGCCAAACGGATAGGCCGCCTGGTAAGCGCGAAACGCGGCGGCTGCCTCGGCATAGCGCTGCGAGCGATCTAAAAGCAGCGCGGCTTGCCACAGGGCTTCAGGCGCTTGCGCGTGCGTGGGATGCTCCGCCGCAAATTGCCTGTATACCTGAACGGCGCCTTCGGTATCGCCGGAGCGCGCCAGCGTATCGGCCTTGTCCAGCCAGGCATCGCCCCAATGCGCGCTTTGCGGCATGCTCTGAATAATCAGGTTGAACTGGCGCAGCGCGTTGGGGGTGTCGCCTTGCGCGCGGAACGCCAAACCGGCGTAGTAGCGGCTATCGGCCACGCGATGGTTGGCCTGGATCGCGCGCGTAAACGCGGCCAACGCAGGGTCGTACACCTTGGCGTAATAATCCACCAGCCCGCGTTGAAATTCATCCACCGGGATATTGGCTTCGACCAGCGCTACCAGGCCGTCGTAAGCGAAGCTTGTTTCAGGATAAGTAGTGACGACGTTTAGAAATCTCTGGTAACCGGCCTGGGTCTGCCCGGCCAACAAGTGCGTTTGTCCGGCCAGTGTTTGGATGCGGGCGCGGTAAGCGGGAATAGTAGCGATCAGCAAGATTTCGTCGTACTGCGCCAGCGCGCTGGTGTAATCGCCCTGGTGTATGAATAATTGGGCCAGCTTTTCACGGACGCCCAGCGCGAGCGAGGTGGTGGGCGCGTAAACGAGCGCCTGGCGATATTCGCCGGAGGCGCCAGCGTAATCGCCCATGTCCATCAACGCGTCGCCAATGCGCTCGCGGACGTAAGCGGCAATCAGGTCGCCGCGCAGTTGCAGGTAGGCGCGATAGTGCTCGACGGCGGCGGCGTTATCGGGGGCATCCAGGCGGCCATAAGCTTCGGCCAGCCAGAAATGTGCATCTGGGCTGAGTTTGCTATCGGGGTATATCTGAAGGAATCGAGCAATGGCTTCAACAGCGGCCTGGGGCTGACCATCTCTCAGCAGCGCGATTCCTCCGGCCAACGCTGCCGCGCGAGATTGCTCGTCGCTGAGCGGCGCTCCGGCCAAATCGGCGTAGAGCGTAGCCGCGGCGGCATAATTGCCATTGTGCATGGCGCGCTCAGCCTGCGCCAGGCGCACTTCTGGGAGAGGGGTGGGCGTGGGGGTCGGCGTAGGCGTGGAAGTTGGAGTTGGTGAAGGAGTAGACGTTGGCGATGGCGTATAGGTCGGTGTGATGGTGGGAGTCGGCGAAGGCCCGAACAACTCGGCCGGATTGGGAAGGGGCGCGCCGCACGCCGATACCAGCGCCGCCAGGATTATCCAGAATGCGATGATGATTTTTTTCTTGTGCGTCAAGCCGTTATCCCATAGACTTGTTTGGGCGCGAGGAATTGCGGGAACCGATCCAGCAGCGCCTTGCGGACCGTGTAGCAGAGATGACATGCATCCACATACCCATCTTCGTGCTCGACGTTGTATTCCTTGGCCAAAAGCGCCGGGCCGCCTCGGATCAGCGGGCTGCAGATTGGATGCAGGGCTGCCTGATAGTTATTCACCAGTTGCGGCAGGGGTGTGTCCCACAGATTTCCCAGCACTATCCCCTGGCAAAGATGCACGTTGCCATAAGCATCGAGATGCACGCGGCCCGGATTTTCCAGGTCTTCGTGGGGACATTCCACAAACCCATCCCAGGGTTTTCTAGGAAGCCCCTGGACAAGCTTGTCTATAGCTCTGCCCCTGAACATCACACCGCCGCCAACGACAGGCTCACCTTTGCCCTGCGGCGAATCTGTGGCCAGTTCAACGACGGGCTGCTCGATGCAAATCGAGCCGGCCGGCAGCCCCATCCTGCTCGCGGCGCGCAGCGCGCGCCGGGCGGGGCTGTCTTGCTCGCTTGCAGAATGGAACAAATCGTCGCTGATGCTGACATCCGAAACGCCCAAATCGCGCAGCGGCCCCAGCCATAGTTCTGCATCTTCTTCGGACGTGGCGTAATAAGCGTTCGTCACCACGCCAACCTGAAAGCCGCGCGACCGGGCCAGCCTGATGCTTTCCATCAGCAGGGGATAAAACAAGAACGGTTCGCCGCCTTCAAAGTAAATTGTTTGGATACTGCCCATCTTGACGGCCTCGTCCAGAATGTTTCGCACCTGGGCAAGCGTGAATGTGCCCTCGGCAGACGGGCTGCTGTAGACAAAACAGTGGTCGCACTCAAAAGTGCATTTGTAGCTGAGCAAGAAATGAAGACCGGTTAACATTGTACTCCTTTCTACCTTCTATGGACGTTAGCCACCCCCGGTCAAGTTCCATTTGATGGGCATCGGCTTGAGGCATCCTGAGCCTGTCGAAGGATGCCTTCCATGCACGGTTCGATGGCTCGATTGAGCTAAGTTAAGCTCACCGTGCTCAACACTAATGGTTTCGTTTGAATCAAACATGGTCAAGTATACCGCATATACACTAAATGGGTAGAATGACCCTGGTCTTGCAAAATAGAACCTTTGTGCTATAATAACCAGGCTTTTTCGGCATGAGGGCATTTGCCTACATTTTCAAAATCAAGGAGTTTTTGATGGACAAGCTGATTGCTGTGTGCGGTTTAGATTGCGCCGAGTGCGAAGGGTACCAGGCTACTCAAGCCAACGACGAGGCGGCCAAGGAGCGCGTGGTTGCCAGGTGGGCGGCGATGTATAACGCGCCAGGGCTGACGGTGGCCGGCGTCACCTGTGATGGCTGCACGATGCCGGGGCGAAAGGGCGCGCATTGTGGTGAGTGTGAGATTCGCCTGTGTGGGATAGGGCGCGGGCTTGCCAACTGCGCCCATTGCGCCGAGTTCGAGACCTGCGCCAAGCTGGCAGGCTTTTTCTCGTTCGCGCCCCAGGCCAAAATCACGCTGCAAGAGATTCACAAGACGTATCTTCTCAATAATCCGGGGTAGTGGCAGGGCTTGCCCCTGCCCTCATATGGGCGACCGCAAGAGTCGCCCATACATTTTGAGATGATACCACAAGACGTTGTAACGGAGGCCGGGCCTGGCTAAGCCCAAGGCAGCGCGATCAATAGAATGTAACGATCCTGAGCCAGTACGGCGGCACGTCCTTTATCTTTGATTTTCCATTGCAAATCTCAAACAACTCTCCTTCGTTCAGCACGTCAACCATGCGGTTCCCGCGCGCCGTGGGGATGTCCAGATCAAGCGTGACCGCTTGATCTGAAGCATTGAGGGCCACCACTACACATTCTTCGGGCGTCTGCCGGGCAAAAGCAAACTGCTCGTGGCTGACGAAAAGCTGGGTATAGTCGCCGCATCGCAGCGCGGGGTGCTCGCGCCGAATCCTTGAAAAACACGCAATGGCCTGGGGGAGATCGCGCTGCTGGCTGTTTTGCCAGGCGAGGTCCAGATGTGGCCGCAATGGGGCATCGTTATGGTCTGTCTTTTTCCCCGTAATGCCCCACTCGCTGCCATAGTAAACTGAAGGTACGCCCGGCATTGTGAACAGCAGCCCATAGAGCGGATACAGATGCGCCGGATTTTCGAGCATGCTTGCCACACGGTTTACGTCGTGGTTATCGGCAAAGGCGTATAAAGGCAACTGGTTGTACAATCCGTTTTTACCAAATTGTCGGTTGAGAGCATAGGCAATTTCATAATAGTTCTTGTCGTTAAGGCTCGAATACAGCCCCTTGTAACACTCATAGTTGGTCACGGAATCAAGCATATCCGGGTTGGCCCATCTCCGGTAGTCGCCGTGAACCACTTCTCCCATAAGCCAGAAATCCGCCTGACCCCGGCAATGCGCGGCCAGTTCCCTGAGAAAGCCAAGATCGAGGCAGTCCGCAACGTCTAGCCTCAATCCGTCAATGCCAAATTCTCGAATCCACATGGTCACGGCCTGGAAAAGGTGCTCTTTGACCGCGGGGTTCCACAGGTTCAGTTTGACCAAGTCGTAATGGCCATTCCATCCATCGTAAGTGAACGAATCGTTGTAGGGGCCAGGCTGTCCAAAGCGGAGATTGTGGAACCAGCCACAATACTCTGAATGTTCACCGCGCTGTCGAACGTCGCGGAAAGCCCAAAAATCTCGGCCAACGTGATGGAACACGCCGTCGAGGATAACCTTGATACCCTTTTGATGAAGCGTAGAAACAATTCGCGCTAACGTCTCGTTGCTTCCCAGTCGCCGATCCACGCGATAATAGTCTGCCGTGTCATAGCCATGCGCGCTGGACTCGAATAGAGGCCCCAGGTAAAGCGCGTTTACTCCCAATGCTTGCAAATGATCCATCCACTGATAGAGTTGCTCCAACCGCGGGCAAACGGCGGAGCCAAAATCGTTTTTGGGCGGCGCTCCACAAAACCCCAGGGGATAAATGTGATAAAAGACTGAATCGTTAACCCAGTGTTTCATTGCAAAATCTCCTTTATTTACTTACCGGTAAGTATATAACCCGGCGAAAAAAATATAGGCTCAGGAATAAATGCCGTGCTGAAATTGATGAGCGGCCTGGTGTACGAGTGTGTCATCGAGCTTTACATAGCCATTGAGCGACAAGCTGATATACGTGTGAATCATGCCGACAAAAGTGGCGGCATACGCCTTTTGCCGCCCTTTCATGTTCCCGTGATTGCGGGCGGCCTGGGTAAACATCGTTTCGATGACCTGAAGCAACTGTTCATTAAACTGCGAGATCGTTCTAATCATCTCGCTTTCCGGCGGAGCAAACCACATGGACAGTTGCAGCCTGTAAAACGTGCGGTGCTGCCTGGCAAAGAGGAAATAAGCCGCTATGATTTTTTCGAGCGTCAGGGGCAAATCGCCGGCATACGCGGCAGCCTGCTCGACCTGCTCGTAGAGTTGGTCAAAATGTTCTTTGAGCAGCGCTTCCAAAAGCCCCTGCTTGCTCCCAAAGTAATGATACAACGTGGGCTTGGTAATGCCGGCTGCCTCGGCGATTTCTTGCACGCCCACGGCGTCGTATCCGCGCGATGCGAAAAGCTGCAGTGCGCACGCGAGTATGTTTGAGCGATTATCCATCTGGCATCCTTTCACGCAACGGGGTTATTATACCACTCGGTATAGTGACTGTCAAGTCAGCGCCGGGGACGGCGCGGGGAGCCGGGCCCTGTTATGGTTTGCCGCTGTCTAATGCGGCAATTTGTTCGAGGAACGCCTCACTGGCCTGGGGAGTGTCTGGGGGCGCTACATCCAGTTGCCGGCCTAGCCTGGCCGCCAACCTTAGGGCCAGCGCGGCGCGATTGAACAGGCTCGCGCGCCGGAACAAAAATTCCTTGACCACGTACATGTCGTCGCTCGTCAAGCGTTCGAGCGGCCACGTCGCCGGATCGCCCAGCATTGAAATCAGTTCGGGGTGGTGCACCGTTGCCGGCGCGGCTGCGCGGGCCAACCTGGAAAGCGTAATGTCTTTGCGTTCTTTGACGACGACAGTGCCGGCGGCCAAATCACCCAGCCGGCGCGACGTGCTGTTAAGCATCATCAACACCACTCCCACCCCGTAGTAAAGCGGCAAAAAGTCTATCACGCGCACCAGGTTGCGGACGACGCTTTCTACCACGGTGATCGGCATGCCATCCGTGCGAATGACGCGCAACCCCAGCCACCGCTTGCCCAGCGACTGGCCGTTCCAGGCCAGCTCAAAAAAGATATAATATCCCCACAACATGGCGAACGTGATCAGGAAATAACCAGCGACGATCCAGTCTCCTAAAAGTTCAGAAAACGCCCGCCCCGGCGGCGTGACCAAAAAGGCAATCGTCGCCATATAAGTGACCGTCAACAAGGCAGCCAACGTCAGGCTATCTACCAGCGCGGCCAGAAAGCGCGACCCCAGGCCAGAGATCTCGTATCCGAACGTGACGTTTTCGGGTGTGTCAATGCCATAGATTTCAGATTGCATTTGTTTTCTTTGCCTTGGAGAATGTGAGCCTGAACCTAAACCTGCGCTGGTATTATATCATTTGAATTGGACAAGTGTCCAATTCAAAATCCACCGGGTGGCCGATGTGTATTAGAAATACGTGGTTTATACTAATGGTAGTCTTGCCAGACATCGTTCCACGGAGGTAAAAATGAAACGATTGTGCCTGATGCTCTCGCTTTTCGCCTTGTTCGTCGGCGCTTGCGCCCCCCAGGCAGAACCTGCTGCTCCCACGCCTGCCCCACCCGCCGCCACGGCGACCAGTCTTCCACTAACCGTTCCCAGCACTTTAACGCCAGAGCCAACCGCGGCGGCGACGCCCCCTCCGACCAACACAGCGCAACCCAAGCCGACCAAATCGGCGGCGCTCGGCCTGACGCCAGTGCCAACCTCGTCGCTGTTCCTGGCAAGCTCCCAAGTCTTTAAATCAACCGCGACTTTTCAGATTGGCCTGGGGGATCTGGACGGCGATGGAGACATGGACGCGGTGTCTGCCAACATGGATGCTTATTCGCAGGTATGGCTCAACGACGGGGCTGGCGGTTTTACGGATACCGAGCAAAGACTGACGCAGCAAGGGCACGGCGTTGGGGTTGGCGACCTGGATGGCGATGGCGACCTCGACCTTTTTATAACCTGTGCTGGTCTAGATGGGTCCAACAAACCCAGCCAGGTTTACCTGAATGACGGCAAGGCAAATTTTAGCCCCGGCCAAAGCCTGGGGGACCTGAGGTTGAGCGGGAACTCTATAGATTTGATTGACATTGACGGCGACGGCGATCTTGACGCCAGTGTGCAGTACTATGAGTCGCCTTACCGGCTCTACTTGAACGACGGCAAAGGCACATTTGAAAAGAGCGACGTCACATTCCCTGAGGGTTGGGAGTTGGCCTGGGGCGATCTGGACGCGGATGGCGACGTGGATGTTTTTGCCAAGGAGCTTGGGAAAGGCTACAAAACACTGCTCAATGACGGCGCGGGCAAATTCAAAGATCATTGGCAAATGCCCGATAGCACCGTAGAGTACGGCTATAAAAGCGCCGCGTTGGGAGACGTTGACGGCGACGGCGACCTTGACGCTTTTGTGACGAATGGAAGCCAGGAGGCGGGCGCTTCGACCCTTGTCCTTTTGAATGACGGTTCCGGCGGATTTGAAGCGAATGGACAAACCCTGCCGGCCGTTATCAAGGCCTGGGTTGAGCTAGGAGACGTGGATGGGGATAAGGACCTGGATGCTTTTATGGCCATCGTCAAACAACCCCAACAGTTGTGGCTAAACGATGGCAAAGGCCATTTCTCTGATAGCGGCTTGAGGCTGGGGCGCGATTTGGGAACCCGGGGCTGCGTGTTAGGCGACCTGGATAGCGACGGCGATCTCGACGTTTTCGTATCCAAATTCTTTAGCGGCTCCAACGCAATATGGTTCAATCAAACGAGGTAATGAATGACACTGGCCTCTCAATCGAGAGGCCAGTATCGTTTTGCGTAATGCCGGCTTGATCTTTTACCAGTTCCACCGCCCGCCGCGCATCCCGCCAGAGCGCATGCTGGCGCCGGGAGTGTTACCCATCGGGCACTGCCCGCCGCGGCCCATCCCGCCGGGCTGCCAGGCGGCGTTGACGTGCTGCTCGACGTTCGCCTTCATCGTCGCCAGCATCGTATCGGCCAGGTCCTGCGTCAGGCGCCCATCCGTCACCGCCTGATCGAGTACCGCCTTGCGATTGGCCACGAAAGCATTGACCAGGTCTTGCGCCGTCTTGTCGTTGGCCTCCGCCACCTCCGCAAAGGTCTGGCCACTTTGCAGCGCGGTAATGACGTCCGCTTCGTCCAGTCCTGTCACCTGCGCGGTGATGTCTATCAGCGAGTGGCCGCTCGCGCCAAAGCGAAAGCCCATCCCGTGGCCGCCGCCCCTGTAGCCTTGCCCATATTGCGGTGTGGCCGGCGGCTGGGGCCCCTGCGCAAAAGCCGTTACCGTCACGGCCGCCACAGCGACCAGCGCCACGATCAATCCAGTTACCAACAGTTTCTTGTTCATCATAACCTCCAACAGTTTGAATTTGATTTTTGGGAGAGCGCGTTTGCTCTCACTTGTTGGTTACAGTGTACTAGAAAGTTGTGAAGAGTGTGTGAAGAAATGATGGACGATGTGTGAAAACGGCGCTAAAGCGCCTACTACGAACCAGATCAATGCCCTTTTTGACATCCTGTAAAGTGGACATATAATCATAATCGTAATCATAATCATAATCATAATCATAATCATAATCATAATCATAATCATAATCGTAATCACCTTGCTAGCCTCTTTATCCCTTGCGAAGGTTTCCGAATCTTCGCAAGGGTTTATAAAGACGCCAGAAAGTGTGCCATATCGCCTATGCTTCAAATTTGGCTTTTGGGCGAATTTCACCTTGTCTACACCCAGGCTGCCGGTCCAGGCCAGATTACGCCCCTCAACACCCCGCGGCTTCAATCCCTGTTGGCTTACCTCATCCTTCACCGCAACGCGCCGCAGCCCCGGCGGCAAATCGCCTTTGCCTTGTGGCCCGACCTGCCCGAATCCCGCGCCCGCGCCAACTTGCGCAAGCTGTTCCACCAGTTGCAGCAAGCCTTGCCCAATGCCCCTCACTTTCTTTCATCTGATACACAGACCCTGCAGTGGTGGCCAGATGCGCCCTTTTGGTCGGACGTGGCCGAGTTTGAAACCGCCGTCGCGCGGGCGGCCTCGCCGGAGGAACTGCGGCAGGCAACCGAGCTTTACGGCGGCGATCTGTTGCCGAGTTGCTACGAAGATTGGATCATTCCAGAGCGCGAACGCCTCAGGCAGAAATACACCGAGGCGATGGAACGCCTGGCGCAGTGGGCGGAGGACGAGCGCGACTATCGCGCCGCCATCCATTACGCGCGTTGCTTGCTGCAGCTCGACCCGCTGCGCGAAGAAATCCACCGCGCGCTGATCCGCCTGCACGCCCTGAATGGCGACCGGGCGGCGGCGCTGCGCGCCTATCACGCCTGCGTGACCGTGCTGCAGCGCGAGTTGGGCGTGGAGCCAGCCCCCGCCACGCGCGAGATGTACGAGCGCCTGTTCAACGAAGCGCTTGCAAGCGAGGCCGCCGCCGCGCCCACCGCCGTGACTTTTCCCCTCGTGGGGCGCGCGCGTGAATGGGACCAGTTGCTTGCGGCGTGGCGCGCGGCCGCTGCGGGGCGCCCCCACCTGGCGCTGTTGACGGGCGAGGCTGGCATCGGCAAGACCCGGCTGGCCGAAGAGTTGGTGGCCTGGCTCAACCGCCAGGGCATCGCGGCGGCGGCGGCGCATTGCTATTTCGCCGAGGGCGCATTGCCTTATGCGCCGGTGGTGGCCTGGCTGCGCGCGCGCCCGCTGCCCAAGTTGGAACCCGTCTGGTTGAGCGAGCTGGCCCGGCTATTGCCCGAGTTGGCTACTCGCTACCCCGACCTGCCCGCGCCTGGCCCGCTCACCGAGGCCTGGCAGCGGCAGCGCCTGCACGAGGCATTGGCTCGCGCGGCGCTCGGCGGCGGCGCGCCCCTCTTGCTGCTCATCGAAGACTTGCAATGGTGCGGGCGCGACACGCTCGAGTGGCTGCGCTACCTGCTGCGTTTTGACGCGCGGGCCAGGCTGCTTGTTCTGGGTACCTATCGTTCAGAAGACGCCCTATCCAATCATCCCCTGACCGAATTGCTGGCCGCGCTGCGCCGCGACCGGCAACTGGCTGAAATTTCTCTCGGCCCGCTCGACGCCGGCAGCGCCGCCCAACTGGCCGCCTGCGCGGCGGGGCAAGCCCTGGACGCCGAGACTGCAGCCTGCCTCTACCAGGAAACAGAAGGCAATCCCCTCTTTATTGTAGAAATGGCGCGCGCTGGCCTGGCCGGCGAGCCGTGCGCCGATCCCCGCTCCCTGCCATCCCAGGTGCAGGCTGTCCTCTCGGCGCGGCTGGCGCAGCTTTCGCCCCTCGCCGCTGACCTGGTGGGGGCAGCGGCCACCATTGGGCGCGAGTTTACGTTTGATACACTCAAGCTCGCCAGCGGCCTGGACGAAGAGACGCTCGTGCGGGGGCTGGACGAGTTATGGCAGCGGCGCATTGTGCGCGAGCGCGGCGAAAGCGCGTATGACTTTGGGCACGGCAAGCTACGCGAGGCCGCTTATGCCGGCTTGAGCGCGGCGCGCAAACGCCTGCTCCATCGCCGCGTGGCCGAGGCGCTAGAGGCCGCCCCTGCTAGCGACCTTGAAAGCATCAGCGCCAGCATCGCCGCGCATTACGAGCGGGCTAACCTGCCAGAGCGCGCCATCCCGTGTTATCGCCGCGCTGCCCAGGCCGCCCGGCGCGTATACGCCAACGAAAAAGCCCTCGCGTTTCTGACCCGCGCGCTCGAGCTGACTCCCCTGGCAGACTGGATCGAACGTTATGAGCTTTTGCTGGCGCGCGCGCAGGTGTACGATTTGATGGGCGAGCGCCAGGCTCAATCGGTTGACCTGGACACAATGATCCAGTTGGCGCAGGCAAAGAGTGACCTGCCGCGCCTGGCACAAGCCAGGCGGCAACAAGCCTGGATGTTTATTCAGACCAGCCGCTTTGACCAGGCCGAGCAGAGCGCGCAGGAGACATTGGCGCTGGCCCAACAATTGGACGATCCAGGCGGCCAGGCTGCCGCGCTGACAGCCTGGGGCACGGCCGCCTATCTGCGGGGCGATGCGCCGCGGGCGGCTCTTCATTTGCAGAAGGCTATTCAACTTGCCCAGGCCGCAGGCGATGTCCAGAGCGAAGCGGAAGCCCGCGAGGCGATGGTCAACATCCAGGCCAAAACGGGAGAGCACATTGCCGCCCGCGCCCAGGTCGAGGCGACGTTGCTCTTGCGCCAACAAGCCAATGACCTGTCGGGCTATGCCCAACAACTTGGGAGGCTGGCCGCGCTGCTGAACATTCAGGGGGAGGTGGCCGCCGCGATGGATGCCTGCCGCCAGGCGGTAGAGATTTGCCGCGCGATCGGCTACCGTTATGGCGAGGCTTATGCGCTGTTGACATGGAGTAAGGCGCTGGTCCAGCAGGGGCAAATTGGCCAGGCGGTTGAACGGTTTACCCAAACCATCGCGATTTGCGACGTGATTCAAGAACAGCGTTTTGGCGCCAGGGCCCGCGCCGAGTTGGCCGGCATTTACACCCGCTACATTGGCCATTACAGCGCGGCCATCCGGGCTGCCAAAGCGGGGTTGTCTCTTTGCCGCCAGACAGGCAACCACGAGCAGGGAGACTATTGCCTGGCGCAGTTGGGCCATGCCTGGCTGCACAGGGGAAAGCCTGAAAAAGCGCGCGCTTGCCTCGACGCGGCGCTGGCCGGGCAACAAGCTGCCGGCGACCGGTGGGGCGAACAAGTGACCCGTGAATTGCTCGCCGAGCTGGAGCTGGCTCAAGGTCATCCTCAAGCTGCAATCGAACACCTCGAAATTGCCGAAACCATCTGCCGGCAAACTGGCCTGGATAGCCGCCTTTCCAATGTACTGGTTGGCCGAGGGCAAACGCTCCTGGCGTTGGAGCGCCCTGTCGAGGCGCTGGCGGCGATAGACAAAGCGGCGGCTCTGCTGACAGCAGGCTCCGGTCAAACGTATCTTGTCCACTTTTGGCGCGCGCTGGCATTACGTGCGTCGAACCGAACCGAGCTGGCCCGCGCTGCACTGGAACAGGCTTACGAGATATTGTCCGAGATGCTCGCCACCCTCTCCCCGGGCCAAAGGCAAATGAGCCTGGAACGCGTGCCGGAGCACCGCGCCATCCTGGCGGCATGGCAAGCCGAAAGACCACAAGCTTGTTCCGCCTGTCTTTGAAGCAACGCTTAAGCAACGCTCCTTGTGCTACACTGTCGCCATATAGTGGGACAATCGTCTTTTGGAGCAAATATGCCTACCCCAGCGCCAATTCAAGATGCCAAGTTGGCACAATCACTGTTATTCACCGTGCGCGTGTGGCTAGAAGACCTGGGCGAAGGCCGAACCGAGTGGCGCGGCAAGGTGCAACATACACTCAGCGGCGAAGCGCGTTACTTTCGTGATTGGTCAACGCTGATTGCCCACATACAAGAAATGCTCGGCGGCGATCCCCAGGCGGCTCAGGATCAAAAGAGTTAGGAGGCAAACATGAAGCCCAAATCAGCCCTTATAAAGCTATGTCTCGGCCTGATTGTACTTGTCTCGGCGGTTCTCGCAGGATTATCGTGGGGGGAATCGGCGCTGGCCAAGGCGCCGGCTGCTCCGTCTTTTGCCACGATTCCCGTCGCCACGACGATCCACGCCGCCATTGACGCCGCTCACGCGGGCGATAGTGTGAGCATCCCGGGCAGGCTTTGTTTAGCCGGAATCACGGGACAGGTGACGGCAGCCCGCGATGGCTCGCCTATAGCAGATGTAGGTGTTACTCTCTACTCGGACCAGAGCGGCACTTTTGCGGATTACGCCTACACGGACGCCACCGGCCACTACACCTTTGCCGATGAGGACCCCGGCGCCTACTATATCGAATTTGATCCGGGCTATGGCTCCGAGTTTGTGGGCGAGTTTTACGACAACAAGCCTGACCTGGCCAGCGCCGACCCGGTGACGGTGACGCAGGACCAGGTGATGATAGCCAATGCTGCGCTCGATGCTAATGGAATAATCACGGGTCACGTGACCTCAGCGGTTGACGGCTCGCCGGTAGCGGATGTAGGCGTTACCCTCTACTCGGACCAGAGCGGCACTTTTGCGGATTATACCAACACGGACGACACTGGCCAGTACACCTTTACCGATATAACCCCTGGCGTCTACTATCTCGAGTTTTATCCAGGTTATGGATCGGGGTTTATAGGCGAGTTTTACGACGACCAGCCCAGCCTGGCCAGCGCCGACCCGGTGACGGCAACAATCGGCCAGGTGACGACGGCCGACGCCGTGCTCGATGCTTACGGCGCAATCACCGGCCACGTCACCGCGGCGGTTAACGGCGCGCCGCTGGCGGATATCGCGGTCGAAGCGTACACCAGCACTGCCCCCAGTTCATTTTATGTGACCAGCGCCCAGACAGATGCTTCGGGGGTGTACACGCTATCCCATCTCGATCCCGATACTTATTATCTACACTTTGATCCGCCAAGCGGATCCGATTACGCGGGCGAGTATTATGATGACCAGCCCACCCTGGCCCACGCCGACCCGGTGAATGTGGCGCTCAACACGGCGCAGACGATTGATGCGGCGCTCGGCCAGGCGGGCCGGCTGGTCGGCGTGGTGACTGCCGCCGACACGCACTTGCCGCTGGCGGACGTGGGCGTTACGCTGTGGACTCTGAATGACTGCGGCCTGTGTGTCGTGTACGTTGGATCACAGACGACAAACGCTTCGGGATGGTACACCTTTACGGGCTTGTCATCTGGCGTGGTTTATGTAGAATATTACCCCGCCTCCGACGGCGCTTCCAATGAATATCTGCGTGAGTATTACCATAACCAGCAGTTCGGGTGCGGCGACGCCGTCACTGTCACATTGGGAACAGCGACGCAGGTGGACGAAGATCTGGAGCGCGGCGGCCAGATCACTGGCCGGATCACTGCAGCTGACGGCGGCGCGGGCCTGGCCGAAGTTGATGTGGTTCTGGATGGGCTTGGGCTTGATACAACGACAGACGCGAGCGGTTACTATACAATCACGGCTGTGCGCACCGGCGATCACACGCTTCTGTTCGCGCCAGACAAGTATGGGGTCTCGGCGGCCTATGCCTGGCAATATTACGACAGTCGCAATCGTGAAAGCCAGGCCGACCCAATCCACGTGACAGCGCCCGAGGTCAAGACAATCAACCAGACGCTGACTCGCGGCGGCTGGATCACCGGCAAGGTGAGCGCGGGCGATACCGGCGAGGGACTGGGTAGCTATTTTATCGCGGTATACGACGAGGACCATAACTATATATCCGACGTTGACGCCTACGGCAGCACAGATGCCTCGGGTGTGTATACCACCGGGGCGTTGCCGCCCGGCGCCTATTTCATCGAGTTCCAAAGCTTGAGTTATTATTCCCTAGAGTACCTGGACGAATACTATAACGGCAAGTTTAGCCTGTTGACTGACGTACAAGACCTGACCGCCGCCGACCTCATCAGCGTGACCAGTGGAAGCCCAACGACCATCAACGTAGCGCTCACGCGCGGCGGGCACATCTCGGGCCAGTTGACAGCGGCAGACACCGGTCTGCCGCTGGATAATATGCTTGTACGGGTCTATCGCGCCAGCGACGGCGAGCAACTCTATGATGTATCCGGCTCGACGGACGTGACGGGCGTCTATACTACAAGCGCCCTTCCCTCAGGCAGTTACATCCTCAAGTTTGTCACTTTTGTGCTGATAGATGACTCACTGAACCCCTATGTCTCTGAACAGTTCTACCACACGGTGGGGAGCATGGCTCAGGCCTCCCCGGTGGCGGTGACGGCGCCCGATATCGCCACGGCCAACGACGTGATACAGATTGGCGGGCACATCTCGGGCAAGGTCGTCACAGCCGATACCGGGCAGCCAGTCCCCTATGTGGGCGTGTATGTATTGAGCGCAACGGACGCCGCGGCGCCGACCATCGCGTATACCGCAACTGCCCCGAATGGCGCCTACCTCACGCCGGGACTGTGGTCGGGTGATTACAAGGTGCGCTTTAAAAAGAGCACGAACTGCGGTGAAGAATCACAGTACTATTACCTGAAATCGGATTGGAACACGGCTGACCTGGTGCACGTGACGGCGCCCAACGTCACACCCAACATCACCGGGGTGATTGGACTGAGCGGCGGCGATTGGACACAGCCGGTGCAGGCGCCGGTGACGTCGGGCGGCGGCGGGACGCTGGTCTATACCGGGCGACACGGCACTGTTTACACAATCGAGGCGCCCCCTGGCGCCGTGACGGAAGACTTGGACCTGGTGCTCACGCCCGTCCCCGCTCCAACCGAGTTGCCGCTGGGCGGCATGGGCTACGCCGGCGAGGTGTTTGACCTGGATCTCTATCGCAATGGGCAACCCGTGAGTGGGGTCAGCTTCCAAGAGGCCATTTCGGCGACGATCCACTATGTCAACGCCGACCTGGTAGGGCGCGACGAGAACACGTTCAAGCTGTATCGCTGGGTGACGGACCAGTGGGAGATGGTGGGCGCGCAAGACAGCGAAAGCCAGACCCTGGATGTGGACGGCAATCTGCTCGCGGCGCGCCTGATGAGCCTGTCGCGCTTTAGCGGCCAGGCCGTGCTGATGGGAGGGGGTGACAACAAGGTCTATTTGCCCATCGTGCTGCGACAGTCCTCGTAAGAGGGCGGCAGTCCTCGTTTATTTGTTCGTGGTGGTGAAGCAATAACTCAAAATAGGAGAAAAAAGCATGAATCGCAAGCAAATCGTTTTTGGACTGGGCCTGTTTGTAGGTATACTCACATTGGCAAGCCTGGTCTGCGTTCGCATGGCGGCGGCTCAGCCGCCAGAGGCGCTGATCGAGGAACAAGCGATAGTGGGCCAACCCGCTCAGCCCTTGGGCACGATTATCAGTGGGGATATTACTAGCGATACAACCTGGTTCCTGGCAGGCAGCCCCTATACTGTGACCAGCGATATCAGCGTTGCGGCAAGTGCGACGTTGACGATAGAACCAGGGGTGGTGGTGCTATTCGACCAATATCGAGGGCTAGGGGTGGAGGGGAAGCTGCTGGCGGAGGGCACAGCGGCGCAGCCGATCACGTTCACGGGCAATTTCACCACGCCGGCGTCGGGCTGGTGGAGCGGCCTCCATGTGTATTACGGGACGGCGCAGTTGGATTACGTGACGGTTGAGTACGCCGGTTACAGCCAGGGGGGCAGCCTCCAGACCAACGGCGGCGTGGTTACGGTCACACGCAGCGCCATCCGCAATGGCAGCGCGGACGGGGTGTGGGCCTACGGCAGCGGGGTGATCCACGTCAGCGACAGCCTGATTGCTGGCAACGCTGGGTATGCGCTAGAGTACGCCAACAGTACGGTGGCGCCGCAGTTGTCGGGGCTGACGATCACTGGCAACGGGGTGGATGCGATTGCATTTGGCTCCGGTAGCCTCAGCGGCGCGCGGGTGTGGCAGAACCTGGGCGTCCCGTACATCATGCTTGGCAGTCAAGATGTGGCCGCCGATGGGGCATTGACAGTGGAGCCGGGGGTGGTGGTGCAGTTCGACCAATACGGGCAGTTGTCGGTGGCGGGTCGGTTGGAGGCGGAGGGCACAGCGGCGCAGCCGATCACGTTCACGGGCAATTTCACCACGCCGGCGTCGGGCTGGTGGAGCGGCCTCCATGTGTATTACGGGACGGCGCAGTTGGATTACGTGACGGTTGAGTACGCCGGTTACAGCCAGGGGGGCAGCCTCCAGACCAACGGCGGCGTGGTTACGGTCACACGCAGCGCCATCCGCAATGGCAGCGCGGACGGGGTGTGGGCCTACGGCAGCGGGGTGATCCACGTCAGCGACAGCCTGATTGCTGGCAACGCTGGGTATGCGCTAGAGTACGCCAACAGTACGGTGGCGCCGCAGTTGTCGGGGCTGACGATCACTGGCAACGGGGTGGATGCGATTGCATTTGGCTCCGGTAGCCTCAGCGGCGCGCGGGTGTGGCAGAACCTGGGCGTCCCGTACATCATGCTTGGCAGTCAAGATGTGGCCGCCGATGGGGCATTGACAGTGGAGCCGGGGGTGGTGGTGCAGTTCGACCAATACGGGCAGTTGTCGGTGGCGGGTCGGTTGGAGGCGGAGGGCACAGCGGCGCAGCCGATCACGTTCACGGGCAATTTCACCACGCCGGCGTCGGGCTGGTGGAGCGGCCTCCATGTGTATTACGGGACGGCGCAGTTGGATTACGTGACGGTTGAGTACGCCGGTTACAGCCAGGGGGGCAGCCTCCAGACCAACGGCGGCGTGGTTACGGTCACACGCAGCGCCATCCGCAATGGCAGCGCGGACGGGGTGTGGGCCTACGGCAGCGGGGTGATCCACGTCAGCGACAGCCTGATTGCTGGCAACGCTGGGTATGCGCTAGAGTACGCCAACAGTACGGTGGCGCCGCAGTTGTCGGGGCTGACGATCACTGGCAACGGGGTGGATGCGATTGCGTTTGGCTCTGGCAGCATCAGCGGCGCGCGCGTGTGGCAGAACCTGGGCGTCCCGTACATCATACTTGGCAATCAATATGTGGTCGCCGATGGGGCGTTGGCGGTGGAGCCGGGAGTGGAGGTGCAGTTCGACCAATACACGCAGTTGCAGGTGGAGGGTCGGTTGGCGGCGGTGGGCACGGCGGCGCAGCCGATCACGTTCACGGGCCATTTCACCACACCGATGGCCGGCTGGTGGAATGGTCTCACCATTTGGTATGGCGCTGCCACGCTAGATTATGTGACCGTGGCGTATGGCGGCTACAGCCAGGATAGCAATATTTATATCTACAACGGCCAGGCGTCCATCGCGCACAGCCAGTTGAGCCACAGCAGCGGCGCGGGCCTCTATGCCGCCACCGGCGGTGTCGGGGTGAGCGTTGAGCAGAGCCAGGTTATCAGCAATACCGGCTATGGGATTTGGAACAACTATCCCGAAAGTCTGTTGATGGCGGCCAACAACTGGTGGGGTTCCGCCAGCGGCCCCACGGCGGATGGGGATTGCAACCCGGGCGGGACAGGTAGTCCGGTGAGCATGGGCGTGGTCTATCGCCCGTTCCTGAGCGCGCCGAACGCCGAGCCGCCCTTTCTGGAGCCACGCGATGTGTATTTGCTGCAAGTGTCGCCTTCGCGGTGGTTCGTCCCCGCCGATGGCAGCAGCACGGCCTGGATTAGCGTCACCATGCGCACTGGCGCGGGCCAACCCTTGCCCAATCACGCCGTGCACCTGTCAACCAGTCTGGGCGATTTAGCCGAATCGGAATTGACCACAAACGCGGCCGGCCAGGCGTTCGCTTACCTGACTTCCCTGATCACCGGCACAGCTTTCGTGACCGTTACTTCCGGCGGGGGCGACGTTTGCTCGGATTGGGCCATCCCGGCCTATACGCAAATATCCTTTGTGGCCGAAGAAGACTCGCCGTTGACGCCCGACGGCGAGGCGCCCTATCTGAACAACGCCCTTGAGGTGGAGCCGGAGCCGATTGTGCAGGGCGTACCTTCTACCATCACCTTGCGGCTCACCAATCCCTTCTCCGCTCCCATCACCGTCAATGGCACGATGGGCTATCTCCAGTTTGGCATCGGCCAGACCTTTGGGCCTGTCAAAGAAATCACGGATTGGGTCATCCCCGCCCACAGTGAGCAGACTCTCCATATTCCCTGGACGCCGCCGCTTTCCGGCCACTATTGCCTGGAATTCCACTACTGGTATACTGGCGGGAGCGCGCGCATGGCGGCGCTGGCCGGCAAGAACGGGCGCGCCGGGAAAAACATGGATGTACAGCCGGGGTCAACGCTGCCGCCCAAGCAAAAAGATTTGATCGAGAAGGGCCAGCTTGCCAGCAGCGCCATTGACGATGGCACAACGTTGTTGCAACTGCTGATGGACTTGAAGGGTACGCTGATGGGGATGTGGGGCAACGCCATCCCACAGCAGATCTTTGGCAACATCTTGAGCTTTAACTTTGAATCCTACGGGGCGGCCGGCTGCGCGCTGGCCGGTGGGGAAAGTTGCGGCGGCTGGAGCGGCCCCAAGTTGCAGGCGCCAGCGCCGTTTGGCACGCTCGGCAATATGATGGATTCCGCACCCCGGCAGGATTACAGCACCCCGACGCGGCCTCCCAGGATACAGTTGCCGACGTACCCGGATCTTTACCTGGCCGGGCAAGACTTGCTCGTGACCGCGCCCATCACGAGCGACATCCCGCCCGCACGGCTCCAGGCGCTCAGCGACCTGGTCACCGCCACGCTGGATCTGCATATCAACCTGTACGCGGCGGTGGTGGCGCAGGATCGCTGGGCGGGCGCGACAGAGGCGAACGACCTGGAGTGGAGCGCACAACAGTCTGCGGCGTTCCTCTACTACAAGCAGAAAGCCGGCAGCGCGATGCTGCGCGTGGCCGACACCTACGACGCCCTGATCGCGGAATTGCAGAGCGAGGGGATCGTGGACATTGTGGTGACAGCGGATGACATTCGCGCGTACCAGGAGCGCCTGCAGACGCAGGGCTTCACGGAGCTTGAGATCCGCTGTGCGCGCGAGCTGGGGTTGACCGACGCGGGAATCGAGGCCGCGCGCCAACGCCGCCTGGCCGTTGACCCGGACAAAGCCGCCGGCAGCGTGATGGGCAAATGGCAGGAGCTGGCCGCTGCGCTGCGCGCCCTGGGGAATTCTTTCGTCTCCACCTACACCTTCCCTGAACAAATCCCTGGCGGCGCGGGCGCCGCCGCGTCAGAGGATAATAACCTGGCCCAGTTCTTCCAAAGCGTCTTTACACTGCAAGTGGGCAATCCCCTGAGCCAGACGGCCACGGTAGAGTTGCACGTGCGCCGGTTAGACATTCCCAACGATTGGATTGTGAGCGCGGACTGGATCACGGCCACATTGGCTGCCGGTGAGCAGACCACGGCGACCGTGACCGTCATCCCTGCGTCGGCTTCTGTGCAAGGCACGCAGCCCAAGGTCGCCATCGAAGGCTATATTGGCGATCAACTCGTCGGCGGCGTGGTATTGGGCGTGGCCGTGCCCGAGTACGTGCCGTTCACGCCGCCCTCAGAGTATCTTGTCTATCTGCCGCTGCTGATGAAATAGCCAGGTCACGTTTAGAATCAGCCTGATAAAAGAAACCGGGTTTCTTGAGGAAACCCGGTTTCTTCAAGAGATATTCTCTACCGTACATTTTATACTTGAGGGCAGCGTTGGGTCCGGGGTAGCGTAA
>CAZYXV010000038.1:0-36334 GCA_964651475.1 uncultured Anaerolineae bacterium
GATGCCTTTAGTGATGTAGCGATAAGCATCGTTCAACTCGTTCCATTGACGCAAGATAGAACCCAGGCCAACATAAACAGATCCAGTAAAGGGCATATCCGGCCGGCCTGTATGGCGTTCGGTAAATTGAAGCGCTTGTTCATAGATACTTCTGGCTTGATGCAAATGAGCCAGGTCAGTATAAAGTCCGGCCAGGTTGAGAAAGCTCAATATTGTGATGAAACTGCCCCCCATTTTCTCACTGGCAGCCACTGCCTCGGTGAAAATGCCCAGAGCTGCTTGAAGCTCACCTTGATGACGACAAGCAACACCCAGATATAAGGCGGTTTGAGACCGAATTGCTGTTGCCTCTAATGGCAACTGTGCCAACGCTTGACGAGCATGCATGATTGTCTGGGCGTGTTCGCCTCTGACAAAGGTCAGGTAGGCACGATGGGAGTGAATATGCCCACGGATAATTTCCGCCTCCGTGTCATTCTCTTGGCCAAGATTAGCCATGGCTGCTTCGGCATCCGACAAACGGGCTTCGGCAGCCTCGAATTGCCCGGCCAGGTGCAGCGTCCAGGCATGAATAACGCACAAATACGGTTGCTCTTTCACCAGACTTTCAGGGAGGGCGTTGATCCAGTCGGAAACAGCAACGTGTTCGCCCCCCTTCAAAATCTCAAGGGCCAGGGTTTTTAGCAAATCAGCCGCATGTTGATAATCTTTTGCCGCAAGAGAATGTTGCAAGGCTTCACGATTCAATCCCTGGTTGGCGAACCACTCAGCAGCCCGGCGATGTAATTGGGAAATATGGTCCGGCTCAGTTTCGCCCAAACGCTGGCGCAGCAAGTCGGCAAACAGGTGGTGATAGCGGTACCAGCACCGTTCGTCGTCCAGGGGCACGACAAAGAGGTTTTGCCTCTCCAGCCTCTCAAGCATCTTCTGACCGCCTGAAACGCCGGTCACTGCATCGCAAAGGGGGCCGGTGAGCCGGGTGAGGATCGCGGTTTGAAGAAGAAAGTCCTGAACCTCTTCCGGCTCGCGGGCCAACACCTCCTCCAGCATAAAGTCCATAATGAAGCGATGGGTGCCCGCGAATGCCTGGATGAAGCTATCCACACGCTCCGTGTCCCATCCCCGCATAGAGAGAGCAGCCATCTGCAAGCCGGCAATCCAGCCTTCCGTACGTTCTTCGAGCACCGCGACCGATTCAGCATCCAGACGGAGGCCCATAACGTCGTTCAGGAACTGGGTTGCTTCGGGCTTGGTAAAGCGAAGATCAATAGCTCGGAGTTCAACCGCTTGGCCGCGCGCCCGCAAACGGGCTAAAGGAAGCGGTGGATCCGAACGGGCAGCGATCACCAGATGGAATGTTTTGGGGCAATGCTCGAGTAAAAAAACCACTTGCTCATGCACAGCCTGGCTGCTAATAAACTGGTAGTCATCCAACACCAGGGAAATCTCCTCACCAGCGATATCCAAATCATTGATAAGGCTGGTAAGGACTGCTTCCGCTGGCGCTTGCTGTGACGCCGCCATCAGTTGTGCGGCCTCGCTCCCGATTGTATTGTCAGCCTGCTGCAAGGCAGCGACTAGATAGTTGAGGAAGCGCTCAGCCTGGTTATCATCCTTATCTAGAGACAGCCAGGCGACAGGTATGCCGCAACCGGCGATACAGGATGCCACCAGGGTGGTCTTGCCAAAACCGGCGGGGGCAGCAATCAGGGTAAGCGGACCACATAGCCCTCGAGCAATCTGTTCCTGGAGCCGCGGCCGGGGAACTAGTCCCGGTCGGATGAAGGGCAGGCGTAGCTTTGTATGGATGAGCAGGTCAACCTTTTGCATTTTACTGTGCGCCAACGCGGCCCCGGCTCACGCTGCACCTCGCCGCTTGGGAAAGAACATCCCGGTACGCGCGCGGTAATCGGCATACGCTTGCCCGTAGCGCAGCAGCAAATCCTTTTCCTCTTCTACACTCCACCAATACCATACCGGCAGATACAGCAGGGAAAAGACAGTCAGGAATGGCGAGTTGACCAGCAGCGCAAAGACCGTCCACAGCAGCACTTCGCCTATGGCCTGCGGATGGCGAATCTTTTCATAGATGCCGCCGTACATCGTGTGCGACTTGTCGGGAGCCAGCGCTTCCTTGCCCGCGTCGCGCACACCCCAGAGCATGACCGTCAACGCTGGGATAGCGATCAGCGCCGCAAAAGCAACGCTCACCACATACGGCCAGGGAAATCGCGCCGGCAGCGGGTCAATGGGCAGCGGGTACCAGTGATAGAGCACGTAATTGAACGACGCCAGCATCATGGGAATCATTCCTATCAAGCGATATTGCCCGCAGAGCTTGTACGCCCGCTCGCCGATTTTGCGCTCCAGGTGCGCCGGGCGCACGCTGAGCACGTACAAGATCGAGAAAGCAATCGAAGAAATGATCAACACGGCAAAATTCAACCAGCCTAACAGTTCACGATTCATTTTCTCTCTCCTGCAAAGCTAGAGGCTGTAACAATCTCAATCGGCAGCCCCCAGGTAGATGTGTTTATTACGTCCACGATGTCAAATCCGGTGTTCTCCAAGGCTTGTTGAGCCAAGATCGGACGGCAATCAATGTAAGCGGGGAACCTGGCATGCGCCCACTCGTAGAGCCGGGGCATCAGGCCGGCCGCGTTCTTTTTCGACAACGAAACAACGCCCAGTCGCCCGCCGTTGCGCAAAACTCGCCGGCACTCGCGCAATACTATTGGAATGTCCGGCGTGTCGAAAAGCTCAAGCGTAAAGCTCATAAAAACAACATCAAAGCAGTTAGCCTCAAAGGAAAGTTGTCTAGCATCGCCGCACATTAGCTCTACCCTTGCCGATAGCCCTGCCTTGTTAACCATCGCCTGGGTGACGCTGAGCATGCCATCTGAAATATCAACCCCGTACACTTGGCCCGAGTCCCCAACAGATTGCGCCAAGGCCAGTATGGAATATCCCGTCCCAAATCCAATCTCGAGAACGATTTCGCCTGTTTGGATATTTAACTTTTGCAAGCCAGCATCCGTAAATCTTTTCTCGCTTGATCCGGCCAGCCAGTCGTACCATTGGCTCATGCGGTTGTAACTGGTCCGGGCTTGTTCTCTCGACCGTGTGACTCGGCTTATCTCAAGCGTGCCGGTTGGCATATCTATCCTCTCTTGCCCATGTGTCAGAGGCGCGCCCTCGCGTGTGGTTGGTTCTAGCACAGTCTGCCACAGGAAAGAATGAAGCGGGCTGCATAATGGTAAACAATCCGAGATCACGGCTGAGTGTAATCTCTGTAAGCACATTCTTCCCGTTAGCCGCGGTCGAATAAACGGCGGTGAGATTGGGAGACTGCTTAGGGCATAGTCTGTTCGGCAACTTGGGCCACAGTAAACAAGTCGTCGAGCCAGGCTTGAAATTGGGCAGGCGCAATTTGCACAGGGTGGGCGCGCAGCCAGATTTTATCGGGCTGAAAATAAAGCTCGCGAAAACCGCTGATGGCCTGATCGAGCATTAACCGTTCCAGCGCCGCCCGGCCCTCTGGATCAGCGGCCAATCGCTTGACCCACGCCGCATCCTGCGTATAAACCTCAAGTTTGTCCAACCCCGGCTCTTGCAAATCTAGCTGGGGACAATCACGGCAATCCAGCAAGGGCCTCGACCGCCCCATTGCGGCTTGCGCCGTGGGGGTGGCGCTAATGTGGACATCAAGCAGCGCCGGCCACGGGCTGCGCGACGGCACATAATACACATCCACCATCCGTCCGCGTAGCGTTCCGCGATACGCTTGCCCAAAGAGCATATATACTACGAACGGGTAGGTTTTGGACTTTTCTCCAAGCGTAATTGAGCGTGATGAAAAGTCCAAATTCAGCCCGTTCGGAGTATAACTCTGTGCGCTCAATCCAGCGGGAATAAGCACCGGATCCAAAACTTGCCCGGTTTGGGCAAACAAGGAAATGGCATAAAGCAGCAGTCCAATCAAGCCAGCCAATCCCACGCCACCGGTGATGATGGCCGCCGGCAAGTTGCGCGCGTGGTCGCCGGGTGCTGGAAAGGGAGAGGGGAGCGGCAACCATAATAATATTAACGCCAAAAACAAGAGTAGAAGGGGTAACATGAGCAAAAAGAGTATCAAGCGCACTGTGCAACCTCCGTGTCATTGTTCCACTGGCGTTTTGCAAATCCGCTGCACCAGCTCGCGCGCCTCGCTTTCCGCCACGTACACCAACACATCGCCCGCTCCGAGCACCGTGTCGCCGTGCGGAAACATCACTTGCCGCCCGCGCCGCAAGGTGGCAATGATGCACTCGCGCGGCCAGGCGACCTCGCTAATGCGCTTGCCAATGCAAGCCGCTCCGGCTTCAATGGTCACTTCTTCCACACTCACGCCATCCGCTTCTGCAACGCGCGCGTCCAGTTGCACCTGCTGGATGCGATGCTGCCTGGCGGCCCGCTGCGCCAGCGCCGCATCGTAGGCGCGCACAATGTCACTGCGACGCACTACCCCCAGAAAATTGCGCGGGTTATCGCGCGCCACCACCGGCAGACGCGACAGGTCGCGCGGCGCCATGCGGCGCAGGGCAGTGCCCAGCGTGTCATCGGGGAAAACCGTAATCATCTCGCGCGTGGCAATATCTCGCACAGTGAGGTCATTGAGTGAGCCGTGTTCGCCGCTCGAGGCGCGGCGATAGTCTTCAACCGACACAATGCCAAACAAGCTGCCATCGTCATTCAACACGGCGAAACCATGCCGCCCCGTCTGCAAGAATCTATCGGCCAACTGCGCCACCGGGAAATGGGTTGAGAGCGTCAATGTATCGTGCAGCATCACGTCGCCCACCCGCACCGATTCCATTACGTCTATATCGCGCCCGCGCTGCAAGCGGATGCCCTTGCGCGCCAATCCCAGGGTGTAGACCGAATCGTGCTGCAATCGCTGCGAGACGAGCAGACTGATAATCACTGCAAACATGAGCGGCAAGATAATGCGGTAATCGTGCGTCATCTCAAATAGCAAAAGGATGGCCGTGAGCGGCGCGTGGACCGCACCGGCCAATACTGCTGCCATGCCGACCATGGCAAACGCCGGCGGAGCAATGTTGAGCGAGGGAAACAACAGCTCGCACATCTGCCCATACGCTGCACCCAAGGTCGCGCCCAAGAACAGCGACGGCGCGAACACGCCGCCCACAAAGCCGCCGCCGATGCTGGCAGGCGTGAGAATCAGTTTGGCAATGAGCAATGCCATCAATACAAGTGCAGACCACTCTCCGCCGCCGAGGACGCTCTCGATGGTCTCGTACCCCACCCCAAAAACTTGCGGCAACAGGATTCCCGCCAGGCCAACCAGCAACCCGGCTGCGGCTGGCTTGACCCACGTCGGAACGTGCCAGCCGTGAAACGCATCGTGCGCCACGTACAGCGCGCGGATATACACTGCCGCAATCGGCCCGGCCAGCAAGCCCAACCCAAGATACAAGGGCAATTCCCATGCCGAGTTGAACGCATACGGCGGAACAAGAAAAGCTGGTTGCGGCCCAGACACCGCTTGTGTGAACACCGCAGAAATCACTGACGCCAGCACCACGATGCCCAGTGCCCCGCCGCTCAACTCGCCCAGTACAATTTCAATGGCGAAAAAGATGCCGGCAATGGGCGCATTGAACGCTGCCGCAATGCCGGCTGCCGCGCCCGCCGCCGCCAATGTGCGCACGCGCTCATCGGCAAGATTCAGCCATTGACCAAACATCGAACCGAGATTCGCGCCAATCTGCACCGAGGGGTCTTCTGGCCCAACCGACGCGCCTGAGCCAATGGACAAGGCTGCTGCGATGGCTTTGGCCGGCACGCGCTTGTAGCGCAGTCGCCCGCCAACCAGGGCGACTGCTTCCATAATGCCGGCCACGCCGTGATGCCGTTCTTCGCCGATGAACCAATGCTTGATCAGCCCTACCAACACGCCACCCAAAACCGGCACTAACATAATCGTCCACGTACCCAGGCGGCCCAGGCTCGTTTCCAGTTCGTCAAAAGCAATCCATTGCGCCAGGTCAATCAATCGTTTAAATAGCCAGATGCCCATGCCGCTGGTGAGGCCGACGAGCACCGCCGCCCCGCCCAGCAGGTACGACTCAGAGGGTTGGAGGTATTCCAGACAACGTGTGAGGACTCTTTTTTTCATACTCCAATCCCTTTCGTGTATAGGAGAAATATCCCTGCCAGGTAGACAATGATAATCAGCAGCGCATCCAACTCAACAAACAAAAAGCGCCGTTCCAGGCGGGCCAGGTTGCCCACCAAGGCCATGTTGGTTAATAATAACCCAAGCAGGCCAACCAGCGCAAACGCCGGATCAATTGCACCCAAGAAGCGTCCCTGCGTGTAAAACACATCCACCAACGCAAGCGCGAACATGTTGAATACATTGCTGCCAAAGAGATTGCCTACAGCCATGTCAAACGCGCCCAGGCGGACTGCGGCCAGCGCGGCGACCAGTTCCGGCAGCGAGGTAACAAAGGCCACCAGTACCGCGCCCACAAAACCCGTGCCCAGCCCGGTGATAGTTGCAATTTCGGCGCTGGACGAAACCAGGTAGGGTACGACGAGGATAAGCACGGCCGTCGCCGCGCCAAAGCCAAACAGCGCCCGCTTTAGACTCGGTACGCGCGCGCCAATCGGTTCGCCCGTTGGCTCGATGGCCGCGCCTGATTGCTGACCTTGCTGTTGAATCAGGCGCACGCCGCCGACGTAAGCCAGCATCACAATGAGGCTGTCTATGCCAATCCAGCCAATCTGCCCAGAGACGTTGGCCAGCACGAAAAACACCACCAGGCCAATCAGCAGCGAAGCCAGCGCCACAGTCAATGCGTGGGTAAAAGCCACCTGGCGCAAAATGCGCGCGCGTTGGTTGAGCAAATCCAGCACCGCCAGCAAAAACATGTTGACCATGTTGGAGCCGAAAAAGTTGCCCGCCGCCAGGTTGGGTACGGTCTGCTGAATTGAGCTAATCGCCGTGACCAGCTCCGGCAGCGAGGTGGCGCCGGCTAGCAGCAGCGCGCCGACAAACATCCCGCCCAGGCGCGTGCGCACGGCAATCACGTCGCCGTATTCGGCCAGCTTGATGGCGGCCAGCACAATGACGACCGAGCTTGCGACAAAGATTATCCAGGCCATCGCGCCCTCCATTATTCGGTTTCTGCCCTGTATTGCTTGGGCAGACCCCAGGCCGCCTCTATCGGCAGCGCAAACAAGATGCCCGTATGTGGGCCGGCCAGGTCGCCGGTGACAGCTTCAGTTGCGGCGACGGCACGCCTGACGGTGTCCATATCCTGAACAACGGCAAACAGCGTGTTGTGGCTGTACTGGTCGGTGCGCAGCAGGCGGCTAAAGCCCATAAACAGCGGCACAGCTTCTTGAACGGCGCGCTTACGGATGCGTTGGATGCCGGTGCTATCCAGCACCGTGATGCCCATCACACCGGCTTCAGTCCAACCATCCAATACAGCCGTCAAGTGGGAAGGATTATCCAATACGCAGACTAGCAGATACATCTTTACCTCCTTGTCATTAATGGATGAACAATGGATACGCCAGCACAAATAAGAGGCTGGCAACGGCGCACGTGACCAGCATTACAGGCAGCCCGCGCCGACTCCACAACGTCGGCGTAATGGGCGTGCGGGTTCGCTCGGACAGCGAGGCGACTACAATGTTGGCCGTCGAGCCAATGATCGTGCCATTGCCGCCAAAACCAGCGCCGAGCGCCAGAGCCCACCACAGCGGGTACACTTGCACCCCGGCCGCGCCCAGCTCGTGAATCACCGGGATGAGCGCAATTGTGATGGGCACATTATCCACCACCGCCGAGAGTATCGCCACAATCCAAAGCAATAGCACACCCAGCAGCATGGGTGGCACATCCCGGACACGCATGATAAGCAAAGCCGCGCCATGCAGCACTCCCGCCGCCTCCATGCCACCTACCATCATAAACAAGGCCACGAAAAAGATCAAGACGCTCCACTCGATTCGCTTGAGTACCAGATTAATGTCAGGCCGTATCCAGACTAGCGCGACGGCCGCGGCGCTTGAGGCAATGTACGCTGGAGTGAGATGCAGGCTCTCCTCGGTAAAAAACAGCAATATAGCCACGCCCAAGACAACGAGCACCCGCCGCGCCGTTGCCTTGTCGTGCAGGGCTTGAGAGGGGTCCAGTTTCAACAGTGCCTCGGCATCGGCGGGGCGTTGCGCCAGTTCGGCGCAAAAGAGATAGCGCAGCAGCAACAACGCCGCCAGCCACGCCACTACCACAACCGGCAAGGTGTGCGTGAGAAAATCGTTAAAAGACAGGCCAGCAGCCGATGCAATTAAAACATTAGGCGGATCGCCAATGAGGGTGGCTACGCCGCCCGTGTCTGAAAGCAGGGCCTCGGCCATCAACAGCGGCACAGCGCTCACGCCCAAAATCTCACAGATCAAGATCGTCACCGGCGCGATAAGCACAACGGTGGTGACATTGTCCAGGAACATTGATAGCACCGTCGTCACTGTGCCCAGCAGCACCAGCAAGCGCACGGGACGGCCATGCGACAAGCGCGCGGCCCATATCGCCAGGTATTGAAAAAAGCCGGTGGGTTCCAGCAGCGCAATCAGCGTCATCATGCCCAGCAGCAGCCCCAGCGTATCAAAGTCAATCGCCGCCACGGCTTGCTCTTCCGAATAAAAGCCTAATGCCATGCCTGCGCCAACCATCGCGGCTGCTCCCGCAATGGCCGTAATCGTTCGATTGAGTTTTTCGGAAAAGATCAGATATAGGCTAACGCCAAAAATCAGGATGGAGACAATAGTGGGAATCATGTTGGGCTATCCTTTGAAACAGTTCGCCAACTGGATAAAAGCGCCGCTCCAATGTCCACCCGTGACGCGATGCCTACCAGGCGCCCGTCGGAAGCGACCACTGGCACGTCCAACAACTCGTGCCGGCGCAGCAAGGCAGAGGCGCGCAGCAAACCGCAATTCTTGTCCACAAAGATGGGCGGCTGCATCACTTCCTGCACTGAGCGTGCCAGCATCTCGGGCGAAGGCTGCCGCATTTCGACTGCCCCAAAATCCTGGACAAAGTCGAAATCCTCCAATAACCGCACAAAATCGGGCATGACCAGCGCCAGCAGGTCGCGCAATTGCAGCAAGCCCACCAGCCGCCCGGTGCCATCCACCACCGGCAATGTGCCAATGCGACGCACGGCGAAGAGCGCCGCCGCCTGACCAATGCTGGCCGAGACCGAGATAGATACCACGTCTTGTTTCATACAATCACTGATTTTCATCTGCTTCCTCCACAAATAAACACTATGCCACGCCAGCTATTCTCCCAGGATATGATAAAAGTATTGAGATCGCCTCAATTTTAGCTCAAGAGAACCTAAAGGTTTCCTAAAGAAAACGGATCGAGGCTGGCGTGAGATGGTCTGATTGTTCTCGTTAACGTGGTAAGCTGCAAATCTTGACTCCAATCCATTTCCAGGTATACTTTCGTTACAACTTCGTCTGCAAACCTGAGAGCACTTTGGCCTGCGGCCTCCTCGCAATTCACAGGACGGCGGCAGCCGTGACGGTCATCGGGTTTGAAGACATACTCTTAAATGGGATGGTATTATAACCTAACAGGCTGAGTAAGACTAGGTAAGATGGGAGCTTGTCTCAAACTCTATTTTGCTACACTCGTCGCTTTCTTTGCGATTGATATGATTTGGCTCGGCCTTGTGGCACGCACATTTTATCGGCAGTATCTCGGTTTTCTTATGGCCCCTAGCCCCAACTGGCCTGCTGCACTAGTTTCTTACTTGTTGCTCGTTGTTGGCATCTTGGTGTTCGTTGTTGCGCCTGGATGAAGTGGCAAAGTTATGGCGATCAGTTTCATCTATGAGCGATTGGGGCAATCCAGGAGTTGGTTCTACAAATGGTCGGGTTATTAAAATATGACTAGTCGTGCCCGCACACTCAAACTCAACGCGCTGGACGAGCATACTGCTGCGCATGTGGCCGAACTATTTAGTGCTTTTAGCGACACCAGCCGCGTGCGCATTGTCTCGGTGCTCGTCAAGGGCGAACAGAACGTTGGCGCACTGGCCGAGGCAGTGGGATTGAGCCAGCCGGCTGTGTCGCACCACCTGCGCGCGCTGCGGCAGTTGCGGCTGGTTCATACGCGCAAAGAAGGACGGCAAGTCTTTTATTGCCTGGATGATCACGTAGCCAGCCTGTTCCGGCAGGGGTTGGATCACGTGCGGCACGGCTAGTATTGTAGCGACTCTACAATGGGAACGAACTATTCGCCGCGCCTGGCGCCCTTATCGGTCGAGCTTGGGCAACTGGTTTGTTGCGTCAGATACCTGCCGGGATTCACGTCAGTGAGCATTTTTAATAAGCAGCGGCAAACGTATGAAGCAGAATAACTGCTATCTGCTTGCCAGTTGGTTTGCTCGATTCGCCGTCGGACTCGTGTTTGCGATGAATGTCGCTTGCGCGTTGTCCTTTGTTCTTCAGCCTCAAAACTATTCTGTGGCTTTTGAGCTAAGCGGCCTTTCTGGAAAAATAGTGGTTCGAGCTTTCGGCATCTTGTTCCTGATGTGGAATGCCACATATCCGCCGGTCCTGGTTCAACCCAACACCCAACGAACTCTTTTTGCCGTTATCTTGGCTCAGCAAGCCATTGGCGTCGTAGGAGAAACGTGGATGTGGCTCGAATTGCCAGCGGGTCACCCCGCGCTCCAGGCGACTGGGCTAAGATTTATAGTATTCGACGGGTTGGGCTTGTTGGTTATGGGAGCTGCGTATGTGCTTATGAGGATCGTCGGCGCGTCGCCCCCAGACAGATTATTGAACCCACTCGGTCGAAGCGACGATTACGGCCTGTAATCAGCGATGGAGAAAACGCAGGTTCTTTGGGAGTTCCCGTGGTCGGAGCGCCAGAGTCCCCAACTTGTTGGGGCAAAATGGCGCTTTACCCGAACAAGTTCGGGAATCCAGAAAGCTTTCCACGCCAAGTCTCAAAGAGCCCAAATGCGGGCAAAACAGAGTTACTCGTCAAGACACAAAAGGCTGGGTTTCCACAATGCTGGGAACGAGGCACATGAAATGGCTGGTCAGCTTGAGATCAAGTTCTACTTGAGCAATGCGCCGGAAGACACCCCGTTGGTTGAATTGGTGCGTGTCAGTGGGATGCGCTGGCCGATCGAGACGATCTTTGAAGAAAGCAAAGGCAAAGTCGGTTTTGACCATTATGAAACTCGGAGTTGGTTGGGCTGGCATCATCACATGTGTCTATCGTTCCTCGCACACCATTTCTTGGTGCAATTGCGCGTGAAATTCCAAGCTCCCGGATTGACAATTTATCAAGTGCGCCTGCTACTCTTGAGTGTGTTGTCCAAACCAGACTTTGACGAGACGGCTGCACTGGAACTGGTGCGGTATTATCAGAGGCGCAACCATGAAGCCTACGCCTCACATCGTAAAACCAAGTTGAGACAGCTTGAGGCTAACCTTGCGCTGTAATACTAGTCACGGATGCGCGCGGGCCGGCTATCTCGACAATGTTACATTTGTCGTAGCTACTCAGCCTCGCTCGCCGCGCCGTCCCTGGCGCGGCCTATGCGCGGCCAGTAACGCCCGCCGAGGCTTTGTCGTGAGCTCAGCCTGTTAGTGTACAATAAGGTAAAAAGTCCGAACGGATGGCGGGTTGAGCAGTTATCATTTGTCATTGCGAGCCGCTCCGCCTGCGGCGGGCGGCGCGGCAATCTATTGCCTGGAGTGGAGATTGCTTCGTCGGCCCGCTTTGCGGGCCTCCTCGCAACGACAGTGAACGCAATAACATTGTCGAGCTATTTGACGGCGATTAGTACCCCGGCCGGCTTGCTCACGCGGAACTCGCCCCGCACGGCAATTTCTTGATTGATCACCTGGCGCAGCGCGGCGAGGAACTCGTCCCAGGCGTGTCCAGGGGGCAGGTCGTCGCGCAGATTGTCGCGCATCGAGCTTACATAGTCCAGCGCCGGCTCGGGCGATGGAAATACCAGCGCGGCCTGATGTTGGCGCACGCTGACCTGGGCGAAATACGACGCGAGCTGCGCCGGGCCGCTGCTCAACGAAAACCGCTGATGGAGCTTGCCCCAGCGCGTGGCGCGCGCCGCTCCGAGCAATTCCAGCACCCGGTTGATGGCCATGCGTAATTCGCCCATATAGTCTTGGGCCATCGTCGTCGCCAGCAACACACCGCCTGGCCGTAGAATGCGCCGCGCCTGGGCCAGCGCGCGTGGAATATCCGGCACAAAGAACAGCACGTAACTGGCCACAATGGCGTCGCACGAGGCGTCTGGCAGCGGCAAGGCTTCGGCGTCGGCGTTGAGCAGACGCGCGCCGCCGGGCGCGCCGCGTGCGGCCAGATCACGCACCATGCCGAGCGCCAGGTCCGCGCCGATGACGCGCCCGCGCGGCAGGCGCTCGCGCAGCGGCGCGAGGTATTGCCCCGTGCCCGTGCCAATATCGAGCGCTGTTTCGTCGCCGCGCCAGGCGTGCTGCCCAAGCACCCACGCCGGCAGGTCAAGCGCCGGAACAGAATAGCGGCGGTGCGTTTCGATGCGCACCGAAAGCGGCGCGGCGGTGGCAAAAGATTCGTTGACGAGTTGTGCCTTGTCTGGCAGGGACGTCTGCATCATTCTTTGTCCTTGTGGCCTGGTGGTGAAATTTGCTTCTTTCTACCCCCCCCATATCCTAATACACTCTGCCCAAACAAGCAAATCCTGGTTGACTGACACAACTCTGGTCCTCTGCCCAATATAGTTGTGGGGGAAACGGGACGCGGATTTTTCTTGTGTTATCTGCGACAATCTGCGTGCATCTGCGTCCAAAAAAGATTTGTCAGTCAATCAGCCGGCAAATCTGATTTGTCCAACTTGTCCAATATGTGATAAACTATTACAAGATCGTATGGACAAACTCTCCAATCTGGAGAGAAAATATTTTTAAGGAGGAAAATAATGGCTACCGGATATCAAGATATTTCTCACATTGCAGGGCTGGTCTTTATCAAGCGCGGCTTTGTAGACAAGGCGGCGCAAGACACAGCCGCCATTCGCGCCGAGTGCCCCTATGGCGACCTGACCGACGAGCAACTGGCCACGTTCGAGGCGTGCATCAAGAACGCGGATTTGCGCAAGATCATTGACCAGTGGTGGACGACGTATGACAGCGCCCGCGCCGCAGGTGCAATCCCCAAATCTCAACCCTGGGGCCCCTAACCCCAACACGGGTCTGGCAAGTTCACTCGAACGCAGCGCGCGATAGGCGAGTGACCAGATATCTCAAAGGCTTTGGGCAAGAGCGTCCTTTATAAGCAATCGTCGCGCCTGGCGGCCAGGAGGGCGCTCTTGCAAGCGATTTTCGGAATGATTATTTTTTCTGGAAACACCTACCAGGATGATTAAGGCATGTCTGTAGAACAGAACAACAAAGCAATCGCGCCGCTACCCATCCGAGTCACCACTGCGCGGTGGGTATTGCGAGGCTACGTCGCCCTTGCCGCCTTGGGATTGATATCTCACCTCTATGTCACCCGGTCTGGCGATGTCCCCATCAATTGGGTCAATGTGATATTCATGGGGGGTGTTGTGGCGGCAGGCCTGGTTTCCCTGTACTGGTTAAAACACTCTATATCCATGGCGATGCATTTCAATAGTTGGGTAGATATGGTGTGCGTATGGGGAATGATCATGTATGCCCTCAGCGTCAACTCGCAAGAGAAATTCGATATAATATTCATGTTCCATGCCAACATCTTGGCGTTGGGCCTGATCTTGGGATTTGGAGCTGCCCTGCGATATACAATGGTCTTGGCTCTGTTTTTACTACCCATCAGCATCTTGTATCCCCATAGGCTAGTAGATGTAATTACATATGTCATCCTGGCTTTTGCGTTATCACTCCCGGCAAGACTTGTAGGAACGTTGATTCAAGAGAGCACCACGGAACTCACCAAGATCAATCTTCACCTGAGCCAGGAGGTGGTGGAACGCAAGCGGGCGGAAGAGGAAGTGAGGCGGCACCGTGATCACCTGGAAGAAATGGTGGCCGCGCGCACCGCCGAGCTGGCCGCCTCGTACAAGCGCGAGCAAGAGAAGCGCCAGCTTTCAGATACGCTGCGCGAGGTGGCCAAGATCGTCAGCGGCACGCTAGAAATGGAAACGGTGTTGAACCTGATTCTGGGGCAGTTGGAAAACGTCGTCACGTATCACCACGCGCGGGTGGCGCTGCTGACGAACAATGAATTGACCGTTGTGGCCCGCCGAGACGAGACCGGCAGCGCGATTCGGTGGGACAAGTTTTCGATAGAAGAGTACCCGCTCAACGAGGCGGTGTTGAACGGTGGACAACCCGTCCTCTTGCCCGACGTGGCGCAGGACGAGCGATGGCGGCCGGTGGGCGACTGGGCTCAAATTCGCTCGTTTATCAATGCGCCCTTGATGGTAAAAGAACAGCCCATCGGAATTCTATCGGTGGGGCGCCGCGACGAAACGCCCTACACCGAGGACGACGCGCAGACGGTGTTTGCGTTTGCCAACCAGGTGGCGGTGGCGCTGGAACGGGCGCGGCTGCACGAGTACGAGTTGGGGCAGGTGGAGCGAGAGCTGGACATTGCGCGGCAGCTTCAGGCCAGCTTGCTGCCGCCCGAAGCGCCCCACGTGTCAGGGTTGGATATTGCGGGCTGGTCCAGCCCGGCGCGGCACGTGGGCGGCGACTTTTACAGCTATTTTGCCTTTGACCAGAGACGCCTGGGGATCGCGGTGGGGGACGTTTCGGGCAAAGGCATGCAGTCTGCGCTGATGATGGCGTTGTCGCTCGGGCTGCTGAGCACCGAGGTGCACCGTGAACTCGCGCCGGCCGCGCTGTTGGCGGCGTTGAATCGGGAGCTTTACCCACACACGCAGCGCAGCAATTTGAACACGGCGTTGATCTATCTGACCTTGAAGCCGGCTGGCCCGGCGTGGGAAGCGCAGATGGGCAACGCGGGCCTGATATCGCCGTTGGTGCGGAGGCACGACGGCGCGACCGAGTGGTTGAGCGCGCGCGGCCTGCCGTTGGGGGCGATGGAAGACGTTCGCTATCGCGAGATGACACAACTACTGCGCCCCGGCGACGTGTTGGTGTTGAGCAGCGACGGCGTGGCCGAAGCCGTCAACGAGGCGGGCGAGATGTATGGCTTTGACCGCTTGACGGAATGTGTGAGCCGCCTGCCCTATCCTGCCAGCGCGAAAAGCACGCTGGAGCATATTCTCAACAGCGTGCACAGCTTTGTGGGCGCGGCGGAAGCCTACGACGATTTGACACTGGTGGTGGTGGCGCTGGGAGAAGCGGCCCTGCCGCCCTCGTAAAGAACGCGCGCCTTTTATAGCCTGATGTCCATGGCTTGCTGTACCTCAAAAGTCAGCAGCAGCGCAATGATGACGAGGTTGAGAATCAGGGTGGGGACGCTGGTCAGATTGCCGCCAAGCAGCGTGAGCAAGGGTCCCAACACGCTCAATACGGCCTTGATCATGGTGACCCACCACGCCCAGCGCCGCAGCGCCCACAGCCCCCACGCCAGCACAAAATCGAGCAGCGCAAAGACAATCAACGCCACGCCGATGAGGGCGATCGCGCCGCCCAGCGCGCCGCTCAACCAGGGCGGCGCGTCTTTTGCCAGCTCGATGATGACGACGGCCAGCGCCCCGCCGCCGGCCAGCAGCGCGCAGCCGCTGATCACGCCCCACAGGCCGTCCAGGATTTGCAGTACGACGAGAATGGTAATGGTTGCCGTTCGTTGGCCTGACATGCCCACCTCCAATGACAATGGGAATACTGATGATAAACAAGCGCCAGCAGCATTGGGATGAAAAATGGTCGCACCGGCGCGCGGACGAGCGCCCGTCCGTGTGCCGCTTGTTGGCGGCGTACCAGGCGCAGCTGGCCGGCGAGCGCGCGCTCGACGTGGCGTGCGGGCTGGGTCAGAATGCCATCTGGCTGGCTCAACACGGCTTTGACGTGGACGCGCTGGATATCAGCCCGGTGGCGCTGGCGCGCGCGCAAGCCGAAGCCGAACAGTGCGGCGCGCAGGTCAATTTTGTGTGGGCCGACCTCGACCAAATCGCCGGGCAAGGTCCGGGCTCTCTCTCCTTTGGGCGCTTTACTCAGTACGACGTGATTGTGGTGCGCCGCTTTTTGAACCGCTGCCTGTGGCCGGCGCTGCGGCAGGCGCTTGCCCCCGGCGGATGGCTTTTTTACGAAACCTATAATCTCCGCAAGCACATTGTCCAGCGAGATTTTCCGGACGCTTTTTTGCTGCAAGATGGCGAACTGCTGCGCGTCTTTGGCGACTGGCGCGTGGTCGAGTGCGGCGACGAGGGCGGCCAGCACAAGGAAATATCGTGGATCGTGGCGCGCAAGCCCTGAGCGCGCCCATTTACAGCCGGTGCCGCCGCCGCCCGCCGCGCGCCTGCTCTTTGGCGCGCGCTTTGCGCGAGGGCGCGGCGAGCTGCCCCCGCTGCGCCAGCTCGCCGGCGATCAGCGTTTCCAGGTGTTCTTTTTCCTCCGCCCCCACCACCGCCAGCTCGTCGGCGCGCGCCAGCGCGTAAGGGTAAGGCGCGCTTTCCAAAATTTGCGATTGCCGCACCAGCGCGGCGTGGACGCGGTTGAGCGCCGCCGGATCGCGCGCCACCCAGGCCGGCGCCTCGACGCGCGCCAGTTGCGGGAACTCGGGGCGCAGGCTCACGTTCGCGTAAAAGAACCAGATTTCGTGATCGTGCTGGGTGTATGTTTTGTTGACGTGCGATTGAATGATAAAGCGCGCCGAACGCTGGCCCGGCCCCAAAAACGAAAACAAGTGCTCGTCCAGCAGCCCTTGCAGCACGTCTTTGTTGGCGGCGATGCCCTCGCGCGTGAGCTGCTCTAGGCTCAACTGGTTCAACACCAACATCCGGCACACGTCAGAGCGCAGCGAGCGGTCCACGTACCCCGCCGCCGCCGCGCCGCCGCCGCGCAGTCGGTCCAGCGCCGCCATGCACGCTTCGATGTTTTGCTGGCGGCGCCGCTGCGCGCCGGGCGTCGTTTCCAGGTAGCCCCACAGCAGCAGCGGCCCGTCTTTGAGCGCGACCACGGGCGGCTCGGATTCTTGAGCCAGTTGAGCCAGCATGTGCAGCTCGGCCAAGTCGCGCCGGGCGTCTACCACCGAAGCGGCCACCAGGTTGCCGTCCTCGTCGTGCAGGTCGGTGTAGCCGTAATGCAGTTCGGGGTGAGTGAGCACGCGCGGCGTCTGGCCAGAGCCAACGCGCAGCGCAATCGCGCCCACGTTGATGAGGTAGTACAACGCCGCCGCGTGCTGGTCGGGGTGGATTTGTGAGCCATCGGCGGCGATGAGCGTGAGCGGCCCTTTTAACGCGGGGCAGTCTACTCCCTGGTCGAGCGGGTCGGCCTCGTGCACCTGGGGCGGGTACGCGCCGTGCCAGTCCAGGTCGCGCGCGCGCGTTTCCATCACTTTGGCGCGCAGCGATTGCGGGTCTTGGGCCGCCTGGCGCAGCAAGGCCAACGCCAGCGTTTGCTTTTCGCCCAGCCCGGCGTTCTCCTCGGCAGACGTTTCTCCTAACCTAGTCAACTGCGCGTCGAGTTTGTTGAATTCGAGGGTCATACGTTACTTGGGTGGATGCTTGGCCTGTTCCAGCACTCGTTCAAATTCCGCCGTAAAGGTCTGCGCCAATGCCGGATCGTCAATGATGAGGACATTTTCGTCGTTGCTTTCATTCGCGCTACTGGAAAAGTTGAACGAGCCTAAAATAACGGCCTGACCGTCTATGATAAAGACCTTGTGGTGCATCAGGTAGGGGTTGCCGTCTTGCCACACGTCCAGCTTGGCTTTTTTGAGCGCGCTGTATTCGCTGTACTGCGTTTCGGAGCCGGTGGTTTCAAACACGCCGCGCACCTGCACGCCCGCCTTGCCCCGCTCGCGCAGCGTTTGCCCAATTTTGTCTTCCGTGAACGAAAAGGCCATGAAGTCTATGCTGGTCTGTGCGCGCCGCAGCCGCTCGACGATCTTGTCAGTCACTTTGTCTTCGGGCGCAAAGTAATTTTCCACCGTGACGCCGTGGATGGAAAGAATGGGCGTGGTGCCCCCCACCTTGCGCTTGCCGCCAAAGTCGCCGTCTTTGAACATTTTTTCAAACGTCGCCGTATAGTTTTTGGCCAGCGCGGGCGATTGGACGAGGATGCCGTTGTTGTTGTAGCGATACGTATCGTTTTCGGTAAAGTTCCACGAGCCGGTCCACACCGCCGCTTCGTCTACCACCACGAACTTGTTGTGCATAATAGCGTTGGGATTGCCGCCCTTGACGGGAATGCCGACCTTTTTCAGTTGCTTGAAGGACGCGTTTTCCTTCTCGTCGTCCATAATGTCAACGTCGGTCACCACGCGCACCACCGCGCCGCGCTCTTTGGCGGCGATGAGCGCCTGGGTCACGTTGGGCAGGTCGAGTTGAAAGATGCAAATGTCCACGCTCTTTTGCGCCGTGTTGATAAAAGCCGTCAGCGGTTCGTCCAGCCCGCCGTGGTGATTGGCCTTGTCGTCCGGGTAGATAGGCGCGGTAAAAAACACCTGGTACCAATCGCCGCCGCCAGAGAGTACGCCCCCCCCACCTGGCATGGGCGGGAGCGGCGTGGGTGTGGCTTCGAGCAGCGACAGAATGGCTTCCAGGTCCTCGGCGTTACAGGCCGCCAGCCCGGCCGCCATCACGGCCACCAGAAGAATCGAGAGCCACTTGAACCAGTTTGAAAATCGCATCATTGCCTCCCTAGGATTTGGCGCGCCTGGCCATAGCGCGCTGCCAGATCATCCTGAGCCTCCGCGCAACACGACGGATGAGCGGCGCATTGGGCGCGGGGGCGGCACTCGCTGGCGTTGAAGAAAGGCGTCCTGCGAGTGGCAGCGCTTTTTCCAGCGCCTCTTGCAGGGCCGGCGCCCCGCCCGATTTCGTCGCGGCGTTGGCAGCGCGCATAGCCTGGACGACGCGAGACATTTCATTTTCAGAATCGGAGAGCAAAGCGGCAGGGTCTAACTGTCCCAGCCGGCTTTCCAGCCAGTTCAGCGCGTGCTTGAGTGCGGCGCTGGCTTGCTGGTCATCCATGTTGGAGTGCAGGCTTTCGTCTTCGGCCAGCCGTTCGGCGGCGCGTTCGAGAATGTCTTTTAACATACTCTACACCTCAATTTCAGAGTATGGGTGGGGGGCATTCAGTTGAAAAAGGATTGCTCGCCTTTCCGCAACTTGTTTTTGAAGCGCGTCCTCTCAAGGCGTTAGCGCGCGAGCGCGATGCGCCCCAACACTAACAGGAGAAAACACCCCAGTGTGCTCACATTCATAAAGATCAACAAAGACAATAAAAAGCGTTGCTGGGGCTTGAGGCTGTGAATGACCTGGAAAATCGGCGATCTTTTCAACGGCGATTCCGGCTCAAGCTCCATTTGCGACGTCGCCGCCACTTTTTCGCGCAGGACGTCAAACTCGCTGGGCGGGCTGGCCGGCGCCGCCTCGACCGCGCTTTCTGGGGGCGCGCTTTCCTCCACTGGTTCCGGGGGCGCGCCGCCCGCCTCCTGGGGGCGCATCGCTTTGAGCCAATCAGGTATATCGGATTGTTCATCAGGGGGGGGGCTATCGGGCCGCATAGCTTTGAGCCAATCAGGAATATCTTGTTCAGACATATATCGTGCCTCCCATATAAAAACGTAACGTGCTATTAGGATACTCTGGCATGGGCGAAAAGTCAAACGGCGCGCGGAGCGCGCAGCGTCACGTCGCCGGCGTGCGCTGCGTGCAGTATGCCGTCGGCGGCGCGAACCAGCAGCGCGCCCTCGTCATCTATCCCCTCGGCCAAGCCCTCAAAGTGGTGCGCGCCGGCCTGGACGCTGACGTGTTGCCCCAACGTGACCAGGCGAGCGGCCCAGGCTTCCTTCAATCGCGGCGAGGAAGCGTTGGCATACCACTCTGCAAAACGCTCGACCAGCGCGCGCAAGAGGGACAGGCGATCTACGCGGCATCCCGCTTCCATCATCAAGCTGGTCGCGCTTCCCTCCAACTCGGGGCGCTCGTTCAAATTCACGTTGACGTTCAAGCCAATGCCCACCACGGCGTATTCCAGCCATTCACCGCTGAGGGCGGTTTCGGTCAGAATGCCGCCCGCCTTTTTGCCATAGAGCCAGATGTCGTTGGGCCATTTGAGGCGCGCCTGCACCGGGGCGATGTGTTCGATGGCCTCTGCCGCCGCCAGGCCGGCCACCATGGTCAGGCGAGGCGCCTGCCTGGGGGGGAACGCTGGACGGACGAGCAGCGAGGCGAGCAAGCACGTAGCGGGCGGCGCCCACCACGCGCGCCCCATCCGCCCCCGGCCGGCGCGTTGCTCGTCGGCCACCACAAGCGTGGCCTCGGGCGCGCCATCGCAGGCCAACGCCCGGGCGACGTCGTTCGTCGAGCCGGTCACAGGCAAATACACCGCCTGGCGCACAAAGGACACGCCGGCCAAAGCGTGCTGAATTTTTTCAATAGAGAACGGTTCCAAGACTGTTTCCCTTTTATGGCGCGCACATTACATTTCATTTTAGCCATAATCAGACCAATGTCAATGGCAAGTTGCGTCCTAACAGATTTGAAGTACAATCATATAAATTCTAAACAGGCATTTGATTTGCCATTTCCTGGCGCGGATCTTGTTCCTATCCACTCTAAAATTAGATTGACCTCTACCAGTTATGAAACGTTTATGGAGTCCGTGGCGCATGACGTACCTGGCGGGCGCTGATCATCCCAGTGCCATCTCCGGTTGCATTTTTTGTAACAAGCTAAAAGGCCCCGACCAGGCCGAGCACGTGATCTGTTGGGGCAAGCAGGCTTTTATACTTTTGAACAAATTTCCCTACGCCAACGGCCACCTGTTGATTGTGCCCACGGCGCACGTGGCGTCGCTGGAAGACCTGGATACAGACACGCTGACAGAGTTGATGCTGTTGGTGAATCGCAGCCTGGCCGTGCTGCGCGCGGCCTACCGGCCGGACGGGTTTAACTTTGGCGCCAACCTGGGGCGGGCCGCCGGGGCGGGCATTGCCGAGCACGTGCACCTGCACCTCATCCCGCGCTGGAGCGGCGACACGAATTTCATGCCCATCATCGCCGAGACGCGCGTGCTGCCCGAAACGCTCGATCAAACCTACGCGCGGCTGCGCCCCTTATTTGACGCCCTGTCAGGCGCCGATCCAGAAAACAAGGGTTCCGCGTTCCCCCGTGAGGAACGATCATCATGTTTTTAATTCATCAAAAGGAGGCAAAGTGAACATCGAACAGGTCAAGACAATTGGTGTGGTCGGCTGCGGCCTGATGGGCGCCGGCATCGTGGAAGCGTGCGCGCGCGCGGGGTTCTCCGTCATCGTCCGCGAGGTCAACGAAGACCTGGCCCACAAGGGCGTCGAGCGCGTGCGGGCTTCTGTCCACAAGGCCGTCGAGCGCGGCAAGCTGACCGCCGATGACATGCAGGCGGCGCTCGCGCGGGTGACGGCCACTACCCACCTGGAAATGTTTAGCGATTGCACCCTCGTCATCGAAGCCGCCGTCGAAAATATTGAACTCAAGAAGCAAGTTTTCGCCGAGCTGGACCGCATCTGCCCGCCGGAGGCGATTCTGGCCAGCAACTCGTCGTCGCTCAGCATCACCGCCATGGCGGCTGCCACCAAGCGCCCCGCCCAGGTATTCGGCCTGCACTTTTTCAACCCGGTGCCGGTGATGCCGCTCCTGGAGATTGTGCGCGCGCTCCTCACCAGCGACGAAACGGTGGACGTGGGGCGCGCCCTGGGGCAGCGCCTGGGCAAGACGGTGGTGGTGGCCAAAGACCGCCCCGGCTTTATTGCCAATCTGCTGTTCGTGCCTTACGCGCTGGACGCCATTCGCTGGTACGACGCCGGGCTGGCCACGCGGGAAGATATTGATACGACGATGAAGCTGGGCTTTAATCACCCCATGGGGCCGCTGACGCTGTGCGATTTTGTAGGGCTGGATACGCTGCTGTTCATCGCCGACGCGATGTACGAAGAATTCAAAGACGCGCGCTACGCCGCGCCGCCCCTGCTGCGACGGATGGTCAACGCCGGGTTGTTCGGGCGCAAAAGCGGGCGGGGGTTTTATCAATACTAAGGAGTAAAAGATGGACCTGCAATTGACAGACGAACACCGCATGATTCGCGACATGGCGCGCGACTTTGCCCAAACAGAGATCGCGCCGGTGGCCGCCCACTTTGATGAAACGGGCGATTTCCCCTCTGAGACGATGAAAAAGATGGGCGCACAAGGCTTTATGGGCATCGAGGTGCCCGAGGAATACGGCGGCCAAGGGCTGGACTGTATGAGCTACGTGCTGGCCATGATCGAGATCGCCAAAGCCGACGTGGCGCACTCGACGATCATGTCGGTGAACAATTCGCTGTTTTGCCACGGGATTCTCAAGTTCGGCACCGAGGAGCAAAAGCGCAAGTACGTGGCGGCGATTGCTTCCGGCAAAGCCATCGGCGCGTACAGCCTCACCGAGCCAATGTCCGGCTCGGACGCGGGCACGATGAAAAGCCGCGCGGTGCGGCAGGGCGACCATTACGTGATTAATGGCGTCAAGTCGTGGGTCACATCTGGCCCAGTGGCAGAGTATCTTGTGCTGTTTACCATGACCGAGCCCGAAAAGAAACATCGCGGCGTAACGGCCTTTATCATTGACGGCGACAAGCCGGGGCTGGTGCGCGGCAAAAAAGAACCCAAGCTGGGCATCCGCGCCAGCGCCACCAGCGAGTTGATTTTTGAAGATTACAAATGCCCGGTTGAAAATCGTTTGGGCGAAGAGGGCGACGGTTTCAAGATTGCAATGACGGTGCTCGACGCCGGGCGCATCGGCATTGCCTCGCAGGCGGTGGGGGTGGCCGAGGCCGCGTTCGAAGCCAGCGTGAAATACTGCGGCGAGCGCGAAGCCTTTGGGCAAAAGATCGGCGAGTTCCAGGGCTTGCAGTGGATGGTGGCCGACATGAAGACGCGCCTGGAAGCGGCGCGCTTGTTGGTCTATAGCGCCGCGCTGGCAAAAGAAGAATCCAAACACACGGGGCGGCGCTACACGGTGGAAGCAGCCATGGCCAAGCTGTTTGCGGCCGAAGCCGCCATGTGGATTTGCGAAAAGGCCGTGCAAATTCACGGCGGCATGGGCTATAGCAAAGAGCTGCCCATTGAGCGCTATTTCCGCGATGCCAAGATCACCGAGATTTACGAAGGCACGAGCGAGATTCAGCGGATGGTCATTGCGCGAAACGTGTTGGGGCTGCGCTAATGATAAAATCACAAGACAAGGTTTGCCCGCCCACGCCCGGCCTGGAGCCGGCGCCGATTGATTTCGAGCAATACGTTTACCTGGCGCCCGAAGACATGGTGCTGGTGGATGGCTATTTGATAAACGGGCCAGACGACCACGTGGGGCGAGAACGCCTGCTGGCGCTGCTGCTGACGAATGAAGGCCTGCTGCGCGCGGTGCAACTGGCGCCCGCGTTGGCCTGGCGTGAAGCGTTGAAGCAAGTGTATGGTTAGGTTGAATCGCAAAGGCGTTCCTTGCGCCTTGGCGGTTCAAGAGGGAGGATTTTGTGAAAGCTCTCTACTTTAACGAACACGGCGGGCCGGAGGTGATGCAATACGGCGATGTGCCCGACGAGAGACCCGGTCCCGGCGAAGCGTTGGTGCAGGTACACGCCGTCGCGCTCAATCATCTCGATTTGTGGGTGCGCCAGGGTTGGCCGGGCCTGAATCTGCCCAGGCCGCACATCGGCGGATCGGATGTGGCCGGCATCGTGACTGCTTATGGCGATGGCGCAAGCGGCCCGCCCATCGGAACGAGGGTAGTGATTGATCCGGGCGTGGTGACGGGTGAAGACGAATGGACCCGGCGCGGCGAAGAATCCGTCAGCCCGCATTATCACATCCTGGGCGAAAGCGTGCGCGGCGGATGCGCGGAATACGCCGCTGTGCCGGCTGGCAATCTGCTGCCCATGCCAGAGGGTTTCGACTTTCCGCAGGCTGCCGCGCCTATCCTGGTAGGCCTGACGGCCTGGCGCATGCTCGTCAAGCGGGCAAAGTTAAAAACCGGCGAAAGCGTGGCGATTGTGGGCGCCGGCGGCGGCGTCAACAGCATGGCCATCCAGATTGCCAGGCACCTGGGCGCCACGGTGTACGCCATCACCAGCACGCCGGAAAAGATGCAAAAAGCGCAAGAGCTAGGCGCCGATCACGTCATCAACTATCGCGAACAAGAGTGGTCCAAGGCGATCTACCAGTTGACGGGCAAGCGCGGCGTAGACGTGGTGGTGGATAACGTAGGTCGAGCTACACTGGGTTCGAGCCTGCGCGCCGCTGCGCGGGGCGGGCGCGTGGTGATTGTGGGCAATACCAGCGGCCCCCAAACCGAGCTAGACGTGCGCCTGATCTTTGGCAAACAAATCAGCCTGATTGGAAGCACGATGGGCAGCCGCCAGGATTTTCTCGACGTGATGGACATGGTGTGGGCAGGCAAACTCAAGCCGGTGGTAGACCGCGTGATGCCGCTAGCCGAGGGACGCGCGGCGCACGAGTTGTTGGCTGCCGGGCAGCAGTTTGGCAAAGTTGTCCTTCAGGTGTGAAAAGCACAACCGTGTTCGCCTTCGCCGTGTTATGCGCCGGCGCAGCCAACCTGGTCTTTGGCGCGCAGGCCATCGCGCAATGGAGCTACCTGAATAGTTTGCCAACGCGCGCGCCCCTGGCGTGGCTGCTGGCAGGCAAAATGGTGTGGGGAGGTGTTTTCGTAGTAACGGCGTGGGGGGTATGGCGCTCAAGACCGTGGGGACGGACTATGGCGCTCGTCGGCATCACGGTGTACCAGGCGCATATCTGGGTCAATCACGCCCTCTTTGATTATTCGCGGCAAGTGTGGCCGTTTGCCGCCGGGCTTTCGGCGGCAACGTTGGCAGTGGTATGGGGATACCTGTTCTTGCCGGGCATTCGTCGCACGTACAAGGGAAAAGGCAAATCAGTGAAAGATAAAACATAAGCCGTCATTGCCTTGAAAGGAGGAGCACATGTCACGATGTTGGGTAACGCTGATTGCAGCGGCTCTGCTCGCCGCGTGCCAGTCTCCCGCGCCGATCGTCATCGTCCCTCCGCCAACGCCGGCGCCAACGACCATCCCGACGCCGGCGCCGATGCGCGTGTACGTCAGTGGGGCGGTGGCCCGGCCCGGCGTGTATCTGCTGCCGCCGCACTCGATTGGAGAAGCTGCTATCCAGGCTGCCGGTGGGGCCACCGGCGAAGCCGATTTGGAGGGCGTTAACCTGGCGCAAGAATTGCACGATCAGGAGCACTTTCACGTACCGCATCGGAACGAGGCCGGCGCCGCGCCTGCGCCGCAGGGAACGCCCGCCGCCGGAGTGCGCATCAACATCAACACAGCCACCGCTCAAGAGCTTGACCAGTTGCCCAAAATTGGCCCGGTCACCGCGCAACAAATCATCGAGTTTCGCAGCCGCAATGGGCCGTTTCAGCGCGTCGAAGACATTATGCAAGTCAAGGGCATTGGCCAGGCCACATTCGACCAGATCAAAGACATGATTACCGTAGGAGACTAGTCTCTTGACAGTCAAATCTTGTAACTGCTCACCCTTGCGAAGGTTGGGCCTTGGATGTGCCGAGAAATTTGCACTGTGACCCAAGCTGCCTGCTAAAGTGGATGTGTCTGCAACCTTCGCAAGGGCTAAGCCTGAGCAGTTACCCAATCTTTACTTTTGGGGCACACGCTTTTTACACAGAGCCTCGCAGAGAAATGCCAGAGGACCACGGAGGGTTTAGAACATTCTCTGTGTTCTTATTGAGTTCTGGCTCGACCAGGTCAGAACATTAGGGTCGGAGTACATAACACAGGAGGTTAGATAATGACTCATCCAAACATCGATCACCTGCGCCAGTTGAGGCAGCAAGCGCGACTGGGCGGCGGGCAAGAGCGCATTGACGCGCAGCACGCCAAAGGCAAAATGACGGCGCGCGAACGCGCTGAGGCCTTGTTGGATAAAGGCTCGTTTCGCGAGTTGGACATGTTTGTGGAGCACCGCACCACAGACTTTGGCATGGCAGACAAGAAAGTCTTGTCCGATAGCGTGGTGACCGGTTGGGGGACGATTGACGGGCGGCTGGTATACGTGTTCAGCCAGGACTTTACGGTGTTTGGGGGCAGCCTGGGCAAAGTGCACGCCGAAAAGGTCTGCAAGATTATGGACCTGGCGATGAAAAACGGCGCGCCAGTGATCGGGCTGAACGACTCGGGCGGCGCGCGCATCCAGGAGGGCGTGGTCAGCCTGGGGGCGTATGCCGATATTTTTCTGCGCAACACGCTGGCTTCGGGCGTGATCCCGCAGATCAGCGCCGTTATGGGACCGTGCGCGGGCGGGGCGGTGTATAGCCCGGCGCTGACGGACTTTATCTTCATGGTCAAAAATACCAGCCACATGTTCATCACCGGGCCAGACGTGGTCAAGGCCGTGACCCGAGAAGAAGTCACCTTCGAGGAATTGGGCGGGGCGATGACGCACAGCACCAAGAGCGGCGTGTGCCACGTGGTGGCCGAAGATGGGCAAGATTGCCTGGACCAGCTCCGCCAGTTGATGAGCTATCTGCCCTCGAACAACATGGAAGATCCGCCCTACGTCGAGACCGACGACGACCCGCGCCGCATGGACGACAAGCTCGACAGCATCGTCCCCGACGACCCCAGCAAGCCTTACGACATCAAAGAGGTCATACGCATGGTGGTGGACCACGGCGAGTTTTTTGAGATTCACGAGCACTATGCCCAAAATATCGTCGTGGGATTTGCGCGGCTGGGCGGGCGCGTGGTGGGCATTGTGGCAAACCAACCTGCGGTGCTGGCCGGCGTGCTGGATATCAAATCGTCTATCAAGGGCGGGCGCTTTGTGCGCTTTTGCGATTGCTTCAATATCCCCCTGGTCACCTTTGAAGACGTGCCCGGCTTTTTGCCGGGGGTGGACCAGGAGCACGGCGGCATTATCATGCACGGCGCCAAGCTCTTGTATGCCTTTTGCGAAGCGACGGTACCCAAGCTCACCGTCATCACCCGCAAAGCCTACGGCGGGGCGTACGACGTGATGAGCAGCAAGCACATCCGGGGCGATTTCAACGTGGCCTGGCCCAGCGCCGAAATCGCCGTGATGGGGCCGGACGGCGCGGTGAACATTATCTTTCGCGACGAGCTTAGAAACGCGGACGATCCCGCCGCCCGCCGCGCCGAGTTGATCCAGATGTATCGCGACAAGTTTGCCAATCCCTACGTGGCGGCCGCGCACGGCTACCTGGACGACGTGATCGAGCCGCGCGAGACGCGCCCGCGCCTGATCGAGGCGCTGAGCATGCTGCAAAACAAGCGCGATAGCAACCCGCCCAAAAAGCACGGGAACATTCCACTGTAAGGAGAACCTCATGGCAAACAAGACCAGTATTGACGAGTTGGCGGCTTTGCTGACGCAGCCCTATACCCACCTGGAGTTGGGGCAGGTCAACGACCACGCCGCTTACGTGGTGCACTTTAAGGGCAGCTATCCTTCTCACCGCCACACCAAGGATGAAATGTACCTGGTGCTGGAAGGCGAGATCACGCTCGAGTTTCTCAACCAGCCGCCGCTGCGGCTGAAAAAGAACGAGAGCACCGTCGTGCGCGCTTATACGACGCATAACCCCAGTTCGGAGCAAGGGGCGCTGGTGCTGATGATCAAGCCGAAAGAGATGTTCGCGTCGCCGACGGAAGTGGATTAATGATAAATGGCGAATGGCTAATGGCTAACGATTAATGGTTAATTGTTAATGATATTGGAGGAAGGGTTAACATGAAAAATCCTGTGATGATTTGCGATACGGTACTGCGCGATGCGCACCAGTCGCTCCTGGCCACGCGCATGCGCACTGAAGACATGCTGCCCATCGCCGCCAGGCTGGAAAGGGTGGGCTACTGGTCGGTGGAAATGTGGGGCGGAGCCACGTTCGATAGCGCCATGCGCTTTTTGGGCGAAGACCCCTGGGAGCGCATCCGCAAGCTGCGGCGCGAGATGCCCAACACGCGCTTTCAGATGCTCCTGCGCGGCCAAAATATCGTGGGCTACAAGCACTATCCCGACGACATTGTAGAGCATTTTGTCGCGGCGGCCAGGCGCAACGGCATTGACGTGTTCCGCGTCTTTGACGCGCTCAACGACATTCGGAACATGGAGTATGCCATGCGGATTGTTAAGCGCGAAGGCGGTCACGTGCAGGCCGCCATCTGCTATACCATCAGCCCTGTGCACGATATTCCCAGCTTTGTGCAGATGGGGCGCGAGCTGGCCGAGCGGGGCGCGGATTCAATCTGCATCAAGGATATGGCGGGGCTGATTTCGCCTTACGCGGCTTACGAGCTGGTGGCGGCGCTCAAAAAGGACGTGGGACTGCCGGTGCAATTGCACACGCACTATACCAGCGGCATGGGCACGGCGGCGCTGCTCAAGGCGGCCGAAGCGGGCGTGGACGTGATAGACACGGCCATTTCCTCCGTGTCGCTGTCTACCTCGCAGCCGCCCACCGAAACGTTGGTGGCGATCCTCAAAGACACCGAGCGCGATACCGGGCTGGATTTGGCCTTGCTGGCCGATATTGCGCGCCAGATGATCGAGATCCGCAAAAAGTACGCCAGCTTTGAGGCGGGGATCAACGCCGTGGATGTGAACGTGCTCCAATTCCAGGTGCCGGGCGGGATGCTTTCCAACCTCGTCAGCCAGTTGCGCCAGCAAGGCGCGATGGATCGCTATTACGAGGTGCTGGACGAAGTGCCGCGCGTGCGCGAGGACCTGGGCTATCCGCCGCTGGTCACGCCTTCCAGCCAGATCGTGGGCACGCAAGCCACGCTCAACGTGATGATGGGCGAGCGCTACAAGGTGATCCCCGAAGAGGTCAAGCAGTACATTCGCGGCTATTACGGCAAGCCGCCCGCGCCGATCAACCCCGAGGTGCAGCGCAAAGCCATCGGCGACGAGCAGCCCATCACCTGCCGCCCGGCCGATATGCTCAGCCCCGGCTGGGAAAAGGCCAAAGCCGAAATCGGCGACCTGGCCCAATCGGAAGAGGACATTCTGTCTTACGCACTGTTCCCGCAAATCGCGCGCCCATTCCTGGAACGGCGCGCCAAAGGGCTGGGCGGCAAGGAAGAAGTGGCGGCGGCGATTGCCGCGATGTTAATTCAACAGCAGGCGACCAAAGCCGGCAAAGCGGCAGCGGCCGCAGCGCCTGTGGCTGTGGCGGCGCCGTGGAAAATGGCCGGCCGCCCTGGCCTGGCGCGGAGGTGGTGAGGTGGCAGATAAATTCAAGCTGACGCTGGAGGGCGTGCCGTACGAGATCGAACGCAAAGGCGATCTGATGCTGGTCAACAGCCAAGAGTTTCCGTGCAAGATTGACGGCAAATCGGTGAACGTGGGCGGCAATCCACACACGGTGGAGGTGGCCGGCGCCGTGGCCACGGTAGATGGTATAGTTTATCCTATCGAGGTGGTGGGGCTGGAAGAACCCAAGCCGAGCAAGCGCAAAGCCGCTACCCACGCCGCCGGCGACGAGGCCGGCGCGATCACGGCCATTATGCCGGGCCTGGTCATCAAGATTTTCAAAAAGGCGGGCGAGCGTGTCGAGGCCGGAGAAGTGGTGCTCATCCTCGAAGCCATGAAGATGCAGAACGAGGTGCACGCCAAGCAAGCCGGCGTCGTCAAGCAAGTCACCGTCAAAGAAGGCGAGACGGTCGAGATGCGCCAGGTGTTGGCGGTGATTGAATAGCATTATAGCGCAAGGTTGGCTCGCCGCGCCATCCTCGGCGCGGCCTGCAACGCCGCCGGGGACGGCGGCTTGCGGAACATTGCGCTGTAATAATAGTGAGGCAATAGACCATGGCCGATCTACTCAATGCAAAAAAGAACTGGGAAACCAATGTCGTGGCGCGCACACTCAAAAAAGCGCCCGAACGCAAGCTGGAATTTACAACGTCTTCCGGCATCCCGCTCGAGCGGGTGTACGTGCCCGACGAGACCGCCATAGACTATGAAAAGCGATTGGGCTTTCCGGGCAGCTATCCCTTTACGCGCGGTGTGCAGCCGACCATGTACCGCGGCCGCTTTTGGACGATGCGCCAGTACGCCGGCTATGCCACCGCGCAAGAATCCAACCGCCGCTACAAGTTCCTGCTCGAGCAGGGACAGACGGGGCTTTCGGTGGCGTTCGATTTGCCCACGCAAATCGGCTACGACTCGGACGACCCGATTGCATTGGGCGAAGTGGGCAAGGTGGGCGTGGCGATTAGCTCTATCGAGGACATGGCGACCTTGTTCGACGGCATCCCGCTGGACAAGGTGTCTACCTCGATGACGATCAACGCGCCGGCGGCGATTTTGCTGGCGCTCTATATCGCCGTCGCCAGGCGGCAAGGCGCGGCCGAACGAGACCTGCGCGGCACGATTCAAAACGATATCCTCAAAGAGTACATCGCGCGCGGCACGTACATCTTTCCGCCCAAGCCGGCGCTGCGCCTCATCACCGATGTTTTTCGCTATTGCGCCGCGAACGTGCCGTCGTGGAACACCATCAGCATCAGCGGCTATCACATCCGCGAAGCCGGCTCGACCGCCGTGCAAGAAGTGGCCTTTACGCTGGCCGACGGCATCGCTTACGTGCAGGCGGCGCTGGAGGCGGGGCTGGCGGTAGACGACTTTGCGCCGCAGCTGGCGTTCTTTTTCAACGCGCACAACAACTTTATGGAAGAAGTGGCCAAGTTCCGCGCCGCGCGCCGCCTGTGGGCGCGCATCATGAAAGAACGCTTTGGCGCGCGGGACCCGCGCTCGATGATGCTGCGCTTTCACACCCAAACGGGCGGCAGCACCCTCACCGCGCAGCAGCCTACGAACAACGTGGTGCGCGTGGCGCTGCAGGCCTTGGCGGCGGTGCTGGGCGGCACGCAGAGCCTGCACACCAACTCGATGGACGAGGCGCTGGCGCTTCCCACCGAGCAGGCCGTCCAGGTGGCGCTGCGCACGCAGCAAATCATCGCGCACGAATCGGGTGTGGCCGATACGATTGACCCGCTGGCCGGCAGTTACGTGATCGAACACTTGACCGACGAGATCGAGCGCCGCGCCGCCGACTATATCCAAAAGATTGACGACCTGGGCGGGGCCTTGGCCGCCATCGAGCGCGGCTATGTGCAGACCGAAATCGCCAACGCCGCCTACGCTTATCAGCGCGCGGTGGACAAGGGCGAGCAAATCGTGGTGGGCGTGAACGCTTTCCAGGTACAAGAGACGTTGAGCATGGAGCGCCTCAGGGTTGACCCGGCCGTCGAGCAGGCGCAAAAGGCCCGGCTGGCGGCGTTCAAGGCCCGGCGCGATGGCGAGGCGGTCAGCGCGGCGCTGGCCCGCATCCAGGCGGCGGCGCGCGGCGACGACGCGCTGATGCCGCTGTTCGTTGAGGCGGTGGAACACAACGCCACACTGGGCGAGATTTGCAACACACTGCGCGGCGTGTGGGGCGAGTACAAGTCGAGTGTGATTATTTAGAGGTTGGAGATTCGGGATTGGGGATTAGGGATTGGGTATTGGAGATTAGGTTTTGAGGATTGGGAATATCTAATACCCAATAACTGCCAGAGGAGTGGCTATGACTATTAAACGCATTGATCATATTGGAATTGCGGTCGAGGATTTGGACAAATCGCTGGCGTTTTGGGAGCATGCGCTGGGGCTGCACTTGCACAAGGTTGAAAACGTGCCGGAGCAGCAGGTTGAGGTGGCCTTTTTGCCGGTGGGCGAAAGTGAAGTGGAACTGGTCAGGCCCACAGTAGAGGATAGCGGCGTGGCCAAGTGGATTCAGAAAAAGGGCGCGGGCATTCATCACATTTGTTTCGAGGTGGATGACGTTCGCCAGGCTTTGGCCGATATGGCGGCGCAAGGCGTCTGGCTGATTGACAAGGAGCCGCGCGCGGGCGAGGGCGGCAAGCTGTATGCCTTTGTGCATCCCAAAAGCACCGGCGGGGTGCTGGTAGAGTTGTACCAGTTGCCGCAATCCTGATGCTTGATTGGCTGACGAATCTTTTGGACACAGATGCACGCGGATGAACGCAGATAGAAATCGGCGTGTATCTGCGCCGATTCGCGTCCGGGTGTGTTTCATTTCAGTTGAAACAGGCGCGTTCACCCTTGCGAAGGTTCGCAACCTTCGCAAGGGTTCAATTCGTTTGAAACACACCCTTTTGATCTGGCAAGCGGTTCACACATGGTGCGCTTATTCTACCATCAAACAGGCAGATTGGGAGAAACTGGAAGCATTTCTGTGCGGCGCGGGCCGGCCGCGCAATCAAGTTTTGTTACCAGTTTGCGTCCCCCGGGCCAATACATTCCCTTGCCGGTGGGCGGTTAAACACACCAAGCCGGAGAGCGACTCTCCGGCTTGGTGCAGGCGATTGCTTCGACGCCTAGCGATTGTCGCCGGTGTAGCTCATCAAGCGGTCATTGCCGGCTGTATTGTAAATGTCCACCATTACCACCAGCGGCTTGCCATTCAGGCTCTGCACCACCGCGCTGCCCTCAGCCGTGGCGCTCCAATTGTACCAGCCATTGGGATTAATGTCCCCCTGCCACTTGTACACTCCATTGACCGTCACCCGCACTTGCGAAACCGCGCTCCCCGCGTTCTGGATTTGCACGCCCGTCACCCAATTGTTGCTGTTGGTCACCTGCGGCAGGTAGGCCGTGGCCGTGGCCCAGCCCAGGCCGGTGTAGCTCTGCAAGTAACCCACCGGGTTGTACTCGTCTACCTCCACCGCCACGTTGGTGTTGCTGCTGCTCACCACCGCCACCCCGCTCCATTGGGTTAGCGTCAACGGCGCGTTCCAAAAGCCTCGACTCTCAATAGCGTGCGCCACGGTCTGCGGATTAGCTCCGTTGCTGTCATAGTAACGAATCGTCGCCGTCGTCGAACTCGCTTCCAGGTTCTGCACCTGCAGCGAGGTCTGCCAGCCGTTCCATCCCCGCAGCACCAGCGGCACGCGCACCGTCCTGGCCCCCCCGCTGACGCCGTTATACACGCCGTTCATGCTGCCATTCGTCTCGTTGACTACCACCGCAATGTTCTGGTTCGAGCTCACTTGCGCCGAGCCGGTGAACTGGGAGCCAAAATCAGTGTTGGCGTCATAGATTTCCGAGGCATTCGGAGCGAGGGCCGACTTTTGAACTGTCCGGTTCACACTGCCGTTCTGATTGTAATAGGTGATCGAGATGTTGGCAGACGCCGCGCCCGTGTTCAGCACGCTGATCTTGGTGTGCCAACTCCCATAGCGCGCCAGCGCCAACGGCGTGTAAATGGTCCGCCCCGTCCTCAAGGCCGGGTCGCCCGCCGAAGCCGACACCCCGTTGTAGGCGTAGGAGCGGCCATCCGTATTCTGATCTTTCACCACCACCGACACGTCGCCGCCGGCCGCCACCACCGCCGAACCGCTATAGGCGCCTACCACGCTGCTTACGTCCACTTCCAGCACCGCACCGGCGCTAATGGCGGTGGCAGCCAGCGCGCCGGCCGGTGATCCCGAACCATAATAGAAGGTGATGCTCACATTAGCGGCGCTGGCCGCGTTGTTGCGAATGACAATGCGCGAGTTCCACCCACCCGAGTTGCTTCGCACTTTGGGCAAGTAGGTCAACGTCCGATGAAAGATAAAACCTACTTGACCATTGACCATGGTCGTCGCCCAATCCGGGGTGTAACTCGACTCGTCGTCTCGTTGGACAGTGACCCAGTGAGTCCACCAGTGCTCCGGCGGCGTGATGTACCAACCTGTGGTGGGCTCTGGATCCCACCCGTTATTGCCGCTGTACGCCTTGAAATAGTCGTCCCAATTCCACTGCCCCCACTGATAATCTTTGCTGAGGGGGTCTGTTGTAGGGTTTAGCGAATCGTAATAGTACATACGGTAAATAGCGCCCGGCCCGTTTACGTCCAGGGCTGACCTTTGCGATTTGTGCCCCACCACATCCACATTGTGGTTGCCCGCGCCAACGATAGTGATGACTGGCTGGTTGTAATGTTCAACCGCCCACAGCAGCCAGCGCGTGGCATCGTAAAGCGAGTTGTATATCCGGTAATGATAGGTATTGCCCGTATAGTGCTTCATTCCCCAGGCTTCGGCGTGCGGATCCACACCGAAATCTTTAGAGATGTTCATCTTCCGTATATCGGACTCGCCATCGCCCACTGTGCCGGGCAGCGCAGCGTCTCGCCCGCCCAAATCGCCGCAGGTATGATCGCGCATGAAATTCCAAATGTCTCGTTGTTCGTAACGTGTGCCCGTGTTCCACCGGATGGCCGCTTGCATCGCCGCCGGCCCGCACCACCAACTACCTGGCGGCGCAGCCGAGGTTTCTATAATGAGGTTGATTGATGATTGTGGATACTTAGTCCCAGGCGGCTCATCAGCCGACACGCGCGTGACACAGAGCAATGCCAAAGCAACTACGGCCGAGAGATGTGCGATGTTCTTGAGCATGGTAGACTCCTTGGTTGGGGCTGAGTTAACTAGTGTCCAATCAGAATGGCTTGACGTCTGTAACGTTCCAAACTTCTGTACCCCACGGTCTCCAAATCACGTACCAGGTTTGATCGTCCGTCGTGTGGACCTCCCAAAAGGGGTTAATATCATCTGTAAACGGCTGAGCCAGGGAACGGTAAACCAGTCTTGGATCTCCGGCTACGTGGTAGCCTTTGGCTTCCACTAGTTGTTTGGCTTCGACCACAGTCACTGAGGGACAACAAGGCCAGAGGGGACCTCCTGCGCCGGAGCCCGCCAGACCTTGGCCATCCTTGACTACCCACAACTGGATATAGCTCACCTTGCCTTCCTTATAAAAGGGCACGATATAGTAATCAACTCCCTGTGGGTCCAGGTTTTTGACGAACACGGGTGTCCCTGGCTGTGCACCTTCCAAGTTTTCTTTGTAATCCGCCAAAGACATCTTGAAGCCGGTGCTGCTCATCAATGCTCGGGCCACATCGTCCGGTCCGTTGAACGCAATCCACTCGGGGGTAGGGAATGGCCCTGGCGTGGGATACAATCCCCAGGGAGCGCTGTGCCAATCTTCCTGCCGCGTGACCTGGGTCTCGTATCCGTCGTAGATCACGTACACCAGTTCGCCGGCTGTGGTGGGGATTTCCCAAAATGGGAACACCGGGCTGGTGCGCGGGCGATAGAGGTCACGATAGACCAGTCTTGGCTCACCCGCCGTTTGATAGCCTTGAGCTTCCGCTAACCGTTTGGCCTCGGCCGCGCTCAACGGCGGGCAACACGGCCATTCTTCTCCTGGCGCTGGCGACCAGCCTGGGCCTGACGCGCCCTGCCCGTCTTTGACCAACCATTGGTGGATGTAGGTCAATTTGCCCTTTTTGTAAAAGGGCACCAGGTAATAGTCGTCCTGGTCGAGGGGAAGGCTGAGGCGGTTGACGAATATCGGCGTTCCCGCTTGCGCGCCTTCCAGGTTGGCCTCGAAGCGGGGATCGTTCAAGTCTGCTTTGAAGCGAGGGCTATTCAAGACCGCTTTGACCACATCGTCTGGTTTGCCGAAGGGAACCCAGGTTGGCGGCGTGTATTCCATGCGCCATTTGGGGTCAGCCCAAGAGGGCAGGGTGGGCTGTGGCTCTGGCGTCAGAGTGCCCCACCAGGGTGGAGTCAGCGTGGCGAAGGGCGGAGAGGTCACGTCTTCTTCATCCAGCGGCGCTGGCGTTCGCAGCGGCGACACGCCCTGCCCGCTCTGCGGGGTGACCGACTGCGGCTCGCAGCCGGTCAGCACCAGCAGCAACACAACAATAATCAATGCTAACGCACACTTGGGTACATACGGGGTATTCATTGCTCCTCCTGGGAACAAGATTTATCAAATTATAACACGGGGGGGGGGGGGGATGTCAAGCGGCAATGCGGCACGCTTTTCTCGAAACACAACAGCCCCGCCGAAAAGCGGGGCTGCGTTTGCGCAAAGTAACGTGCGCCTAGCGATTGATGCCCACGTAGCTGGACAAGCGGTCGCCGGACGTGTTCCAATAGTTGTCCGCCAAAACGACCAGCGGCTTGCCATTCAGGCTCTGCACCACCGCGCTGCCCGCCGCGCTCACTC
>CAZYXV010000039.1:0-35678 GCA_964651475.1 uncultured Anaerolineae bacterium
TCAGTGCAACAAGCATTGTGCCTGATTGGAGCAATCACAACATGACAAAGCCCTAACTTTTAGCTCGATGGCTTGTTGCACCATGGCCTGGATGACGTCGGCCACCGGCTCGATCTGGCACATGCCGCCGATGCTTTGGCTGCACGCCAGCACGCCCGCCTCCACGTCGCCTCCAATAATCATGCGCCTCGTCGCTTCGCCGCCGACAATGGCCAGAATGTCCCCCACCTCGGCCTGGTTCGCTTCCAATTCGACTACCTTGAGCGCGGCGGCATTTTTCCAGGCGCGCATAGTGTTGCGCAGGGAACCGAGCACGGGCAGAGTATCCAGCTCGGTGGCGGCGGCCAGGGCTTGCTTGACAGTCGGGTGAATGGGACACTCTTCCGTGAGCAGCAGGCGCGTGCCGATGGTGACGCCTTCCGCGCCCAGCGCCAGCGCCGCTAATAGTCCCCGTCCGTCGGCAATGCCGCCCGCCGCCAACACCGGCACGTCCAGCGCGTCGGCAGCCAGCGGCACAATCGTCATGGTCGTCAGTCCCAGTTCGCCAATGTGACCGCCGCCTTCGCTGCCAAACACCGTCACCGCGTCTGCGCCGGCCCTTTGCGCGCTGAGCGCGTGTCGAACGCTGGCGCACTTGTGCATTACCCTGACGCCGCCCGCTTTGAGGCGCGCTATCAAATCCTCCGGCGGGCGGTGGCCGCTCGTCTCGGCTGCCGGCACGCCTTCCTCGATGATAACCTCGACATAAAGAGTATTGTCAATGGGCCGGATGGCCGGGTGCAGGCTCAGGTTGACGCCAAAAGGTTTACGCGTCAGTTCCCTGACGCGGCGAACGGCCTGGCGAAACTCGTGTTGCGTGGCGTACATGGCCGAAGCCATCATGCCGAGCGCCCCGGCGTTTGAAATCGCCGCGACAAATTCCGGCCTGGAGATGTGCATCAGGCAGCCGCCAACGATGGGATGTTCGACGTCAACCAGTTCGGTGAAGCGAGTTTTAATCACGTGTACCTCTAGCTTTTTGCTATAACTGGCAAGTAGATGGTGCAGGGGGTGATGGTGATTTGATGCGTGTCCGTCACAACTGCGCTGGTGCAGTTGGTGGCGGTGACGGCCAGCGTGTGCGCGCCCACGCCCAGCGCGCGGGTGGATGACGCTGTGGTGTCGCCATTGTCCCACAGGTACTCGATAGGCAGCGAAGCGTCGGTGGGCAGATGCGAGGTGGTGAAGGTATGGCTGCCCGGGACGCCGCCGGTTGCGCCGCCAATCGTGATGGACTCGAGCGGGACGCATATACCTTGCTCGTACACCATCACGTGGACGGTATCGGTCGCAGCATTGACCTCGTGCATAAAGCAGTTCCACACGGCGATGCCAACCGTGTGCGTGCCGGTGGTGTCAAAGGTGTGGGTAAAGACAACTGGCTCGGCGTCAGCGTCCAGCACAGCGCCGGGCATTCCGTCTATGGTGATGCGATAGTGGAAGGGCGTTTTGGCGTCGTCGGGCAAGAGATCGGCGCTAAAGGCAGCTGCCGTGTCGGGATAGATGGTGCCGGCGGTTGCCACGCTCATGTCCACGCTTGTCACTTGGGTGCAGGCCGGCGGCGAATACGTGACTTGCAACTTGTACGAGCCGCCGGTGCAATAATCTGAAATTTGCGAAATCCTGAAATAATACGTGCCGATGGTCGTCGGCTTGAAGCTCATGTCGGCTCGATAGTCAGCCGGATTAGTGTCCGTCATAATGGGGGTGAACGTATTGTCGTAGGCAATGATGCCGAGATTGTAATTGTTCGTGCTGTTGGGCACAGCCTCGATCTTGTAGAGTGCGTCTGGGACGATGTTATTCAGGCGGAAATACTGGTCATACGCCTGGACCTGTTGGCCCTGATTGCCAGGAGCCAGCACCAGCGCAGCATAGGCTGCGAACACAGCCGGGTTGCTAAAGCTGCACTGGGGACAAATACTATCCGCTGTGGTGGTTACGGCCAACGTGCAGAAATATGGAGATAGACTGGTGGTACCAACCGTGCCGGTGAAAAAAGTCCGCCCCGCCTGCGGCATAGCCGCCGGCGGAATGGTCACAAGTTCGCCTGGCGCGGCGATATTGTCCCGCAGGTAGAGCGGCATGGGTGTGGCCTGCACCGGGACGATGCTCAGCAGCAGGATGGTGATTACAATAGTGTTCAACAAATGCAGGGATTTCATCGAGTTTCCCCTTTTGTGATAGGGCTTTTCCCGGCAGTATGTCGAGTCATGTGTGAAGGCGAACCGGCAAGTTATACAAGAAAAGCCGGGGCGGGCCAAGCCCGCCCCGACCTGGAAGCTAGCTCCTGGTTATCACCGGCAGGTAAATGTGCAAGTATCCTGACGGCAGTTCCGCCACGACCACGTCCACACTGTCGGTGGCGGGCGTCGCCATAGCGCAGTTCCACACGGCGATGGTGACGGTGTGAGTGCCTACCGCGCTGAACGTAAGCGTAAAGGCGAGCGGATTGCTGCTAGAGGACAGTTCGGGTCCGCCGTTGATGGTGTAGGTGTAAGGCGTGGTCAAGTTCGCTGGCAGGATGGCGGCGCTAAAGGCGACGACAGTGTTGGTGTAGATGGCGCCGGCAGTCGTCACGTTCAGGTCCACGCTTGTGATTTCGGTGCAGGAGGTGATGGTGATTTGATGTGTGTCCGTCACAACTGCGCTGGTGCAGTTGGTGGCAGTGACGGCCAGCGTGTGCGCGCCCACGCCCATCGCGCGGGTGGATGACGCTGTGGTGTCGCCATTGTCCCACAGGTACTCGATGGGCAGCGAAGCGTCGGTGGGCAGATGCGAGGTGGTGAAGGTATGGCTGCCCGGGGCGCCGCCGGTCGCGCCGCCAATCGTGATGGACTCGAGCGGGACGCACACCCCTTGCTCGTACACCATCACTTGTATGGTATCGGTCACAGCGTCAGCTTCGTTCATGAAGCAGTTCCACACGGCGATGTCAACCGTGTGCGTGCCGGTAGTGTCAAAGGTGTGGTTGAAGACAATCGGCTCGACGCTGGTGTCTATCGCAGCGCCGGGCGCGCCGTCCATGGTGATGCGATAGTGGAAGGGCGTCTCGGCGTCGTCGGGCAAGAGATCGGCGCTAAAGGCAACTGCCGTGTCAGTGTAAATCGTGCCGGCCGTCGTCACGCTCAGATCCACGCCTGTCACCCCGGTGCATGCCGGCGGTGTAGAGATAACGATTTCGTGGGTGTCCGTCACGGTCACGTTGGTGCAGTTGGTGGCGGTGACGATGATGGTATAGGGGCCGGGTGCGCCGAAATTGTAATTGGCATCTGGCGTGGTAGCGCCATTGTTCCACAAGTAGATAGGCCCTGAGGCGTTGGTCGGCGTAAAGTGAGTGCTAAAGTTGTAGGTAGTACCCACGTAGCCTGTGATTGGCCCGCTGATCGTGATGCCTTCCAGCGGCACGCATATAACGGTGACGGTGTGAGTGACGGTTTGTTGATTGCAGCCGTTGCTCGCCGCCAGCGTGACGACATGGTCGCCCGCGAGCGTGTAGGCGTGGGTGGTCGTAATGCCAGAGCCTGTCACGCCATCGCCAAAATCCCAGGTGTAGGTGATGGTCCCTGCAGTGCTGGTCCAGCCGGTGAAGGTAATGTCTTGATAGGTAAAGGCCGGATCCGGCGACCACGTAAAGTCTGTGCCGGTGACCACGCCCTTGACCGTCAGCGTCACGGGCAACGTTACCTGCGGCGTGTCGGGATCGTTGCTGTTGACTACAAGGTTGGCGGTGTAGAGGCCCGGCAGCAAGCCGGTCGAATCAAAGTTCACTGTCACCGTCTGGCAAGCGCCCGGCGCCACTGTGCCGGTGATGGGGGACTCGCTCAGCCAGGGGATGTCAACGGAAAAGATCACCAGGTCGTCCAGGACAAAGGCTTGGGCCGGCGTGTTGATCACGACGTAGGCGATGTTGTCGGCGGCTATGCTGAGGGTATTGAGGGTGGTGGTCAGGGTCAGGCTGTCGCTCCCCAGGGAATTGCCCCCGGCGTCAAAGGCTTCCATCGTGATTGTGTGGCCCGCGCCTGAGTTGGAGCCAGCGTTGACCTGGACGTGCGAGGCTCTGTGAGTGAAGGTGATAATCTGGGGCGGGCGCGGGATACCGCCATCGCTAAAGGACGAGGCCGTGTTAAAGGCCAGAAAGTTGGGCGCGCTATAGCCGCTGATGCCAAAGTTGCTGCACTCGTCGAGAACGCCGCCGCCGTCGAGCGGGGCAGGCCCCATAAAGAGAACACCATGCCCGGCGTATTGGTTGCGCAGAGCCACTGTGCTCACAAACGAGCACGGCTGGGCCGCATCGTCAAAGTTGATGACGGTGGCGCCGGCCAGCAGCGGGGATGCGGCCGGGGCAGCCGGGGAGGATGCCGGCGCCGGGCCGTCGCTGGCGACGCCGTTGATGGCATTGCCACTGCGATCCGGTTCCCGACGGTTCAATCCCCAATCTCCAGCAAAGGAACTCAGCAGCCCCGGCGCTTCGTTGATCGTCCACTCCAGCGGACAGTGGCCCGGGTTGCAGATCTCGAAGGTCTGTGCGGCGGTCGCCTCGGGGCACATCTCGACCTGCACCGCCGGCGGCGCGAGGACGATCTCGGGCGGCTCGACTGTCAGCGTGACGGGCAATGTTATCTGCGGCGTGTCGGGGTCGTTGCTCAAGAGCGACAGGTCGGCAAAGTAATCGCTGGGCAGCAGGCCGGTGGAATCAAAACCCACTGTAACCGTCTGACATTCGCCCATCCACACGGCGCCAGCGTGCGGGGTTTCGGTTAACCACGGAACGTCAAAAGGCGCCCACGCGTACATATCCAGCAGCGAGTTTTGCAGGATAGGAGCGCCGTCCCAACCGTTCGCCCAGGCAAATTCCAGTGGCTGACCGGTAATGAGAATGCGGCCCATACCCATCCGATAATCCACCAGTGTGGGTTTGAGGGACGTCTGCGCCCGCGCCACCACCGCCGATCCTGGATAAAGATTGGCAAAACTGTCGTGGCTGGCATAGTTGCCATACATCGGGTTGGGCGCGCCGGCCACCCAGGGATGCGTCGGAGCAACGATATCGTTATAGTTATCCAGATCAGTTGAGTTGATCACCCCGCCCGGCACAAGCGGTTCAGGAGAGGTTAAGGAGTAGGCGCACGTAGATAGCCACAGCGCGCCGCCGGCCGCCGCGTAAGCTTCGAACCGGGGCAGGTTGGCGTTCCACGTGGTGTAAAAGCTGCCCGGCTGGTTGCTGGGGATGATGACCAGCTTGTAAGGCGAGAGATCAATCGTCGGGATCTGCGACGAATCCACCTGGTCGTAAGCGATGCTGTTGGCCGTCAAGATGTCTTGGATAGATGTGTACCCCCACGGATTCTGATCCTGGATGATGAGGACCGGGTTGGCCAGGATATGGTTTTTGGACTCAACCTGAGGGAAGGTGTTGGCATTGTTACTGCTGACCAGTGCAGCCTGCCTGGTTGGGATGGGCGCGGCGGGCCGGAGCGCAGACAGAGTGGTCGTGGGTGGAGGCGCTTCGGCGATCATCCACTTGAGCGGATAGTTGCCATCGTTGCACACCTGGATATCCACGCTGGCTGTCTGGTCGGGGCATAACTCCATCTCCAGCGGCGGAGCAATGACGCGGATATCCGGTTCGCCCGGCCCGGCCTCGAACACGATTTCAGTCACGTCAACGGGATCGCCGAGATGATTGATGATCCAATCGGTGATCGTGATGAGCTGGCCGGGCAAGATGGTATCGGCAATATTCACCGTCACCGAGATACTGCCCATAGCCCCCATCGGCAGGTCGCCCACCAGCCACTCGGCCCACATCCCGCCCGGATCCGCCGCGTCGGGCGGCGGGACAGAGCCGACAAACAACGCCTCGGGCGGGAACTCGTTGCGCACCATTACATTGTTCTCGTATCCGCCCGTGTTGCTATAGGCCAGCGTGAACTGGGCCTGCGCGCCGGGCCAGACGGTGGAACTGTACGCGCTGCTTATCCCCAGCAGCGGCGGCAACTTGTTGACGACAACTGGACGCTGCTCCAGCTCCACGCCGCTCAGCCAAAGCTTTTCCCACAGCAGCGTCTGCGTCCATGTGCATGGCTCGACGTGGAACCACTTGGTCAGGGTGATGACGGTCGGCGTGACGATCTCGCCGCTCCATTGCAAGAAACTGACGGGGCGGATAGCCAGGGCGCCCAGGCCGGTCACCGATTGCCCGATGCGGGTGACGGCGCCCGTCGCCAGGTCCACGCGGGCCAGAGCGTTGAAATCATCGCCGCCCGAGCCTTCGACGAGCGCGCCGTACATGGCGCCCGAGGCGGGGTCATAACCCAGCGCGCTGAGGCGCGGATTGACGCCGGGCGGATAGGCCATGGTGGTGACAAGCGTGGCGTTGCCCGTCGCCTGGTCCAGCGTATTCAATGACCATTCGTTGGCGTGGTACAGCGTATCGCCGGGCGTAAAGCCGATGCCGTTGCCAGTGTCGCTCGTGTTGGTCGGCCCGAGCGGGGTCAGGGTACAGGTTGCCGTATCCAGGGTGCCCAGGCCGTCGCCACTCTCCAGGTAGGCGTACAGGACGCCGTCGCCGCGGAACGAAATGTCCGAGATCGAATTGCCGTAAGGGTGAGGCCAGGGTGTGATGGGGCACACTTCGCTGCCGGCGCCGGTGGTGGGATCTATCGTGAGCAGGATCCAGGTGCCGTCTGAGGGCCGGTTGCCCACGCCGTACAGCACGCCGCTGAGCGGATCAAAGTCCATCCCGGTGACGTGGTTCAGGCCAACCGGACCAACCGCCGCGGCTACCCCCGTCGCTGGATCGAGCGTGTACAGGGTAGAGGGTCCCCACCCCACGTTAGCAGCACCATAGATGATGCCGTGCCTTATCCTCACATCTCCACCGCTGGCGGCCCAGTCGAGCAGGCGCAGGTGAGCTGGGTTCCACGTCTCAACCTGGGAGTAGATCAGCGGCACATAGGCCACGCTCGAGTGCCACGTCGCAGCGCCATAACCGGCGAGCGGGGCGAGCGTGTTGGTCGCCGGGTCAAAGCGGTTCAGCGTCGTGCCGTCCAGGCCGGCGCTATAAATCACGGCGCTAGAGCGGTCGCCCGCGGCGCTGGTGTACCAGCCGGGGCTGACGCCGTGGTCGAGCGGCGGCAAGGCAGGGTTGGACAGGTCAAAAGAGTGAATATTGCTAGTATCCGCATGAAAGTAATAGCGGCCCCCCATCACCACGCTAAAGCGAGCCGTTTCGCCATTAGGCACCGGCGAGGCAAAATCGGTGATCGCCCAGGTGTGCAGATCAATCATGTGAGCGTTGGTGGTCCCGTATTCGCCGATGACGTATTGGCCGGCCGTGGGGTCATAGTCGCCCATGGCGTTGGTCGTAAAGGGCAGGGCCAGCGTGTTCCAAACTCCGCCCGCGGTATACCACAAGGTGGTACCGCTGCTCTCGGTATACAGGAACTCGCCAGCGTTGGTGATTTCCAGGTTGCAATACGCGCCTGAAGCGCCGGGCGGCGCGGGCATGACGGGCATCCAGGTATCATCAGCAGCGTCATAGCGATCAATGCTGCCCGTCGTGTAGCCATAGGCGTACAACTGGCCCAAGCGGCTCACCGCCATCTGGCAGCCGGTCTCGTAGGGCTTGAGCGGCGTCCAGGCATCGGCGGCGGGGTCGTACACGGCAAAGGTAGTGTCGCCAATGTCCAGGCTGGTCAGGTACAACCGCGCGCCCCGGGGCGACTGGCCCACCGTTCCCTCCAGGCGGAAGGCCATGTCCGGCTGGGTCGGGCCGAGCACTGTCCAGTTCTGCCAGGCGGTGCCATAGCCAAAACCGCCGCCGGGGTTGATGAACTGGCCCACGTAGCCATTGGTCGTGTCGGCCGGCTGGCGGCCGTGCTGTCCATAGAGGCCGAACTCCATCGTCGGGTAAAAGACCAGCCACCAGTGGCCGGCCGGCAGGTTGAGCGGCGCCGCCAGGTTGAGGGTAGTGTCAGATGGCAATCCGCCCGGGGTGCCATTGCCGATGATGACCTGCGTATCGGTCGGGGGCAGGGTCAGCGTCCACACTGGCGGGCTGCCGCCGCCCGAGGGATCGCCGGCCGGGATGCCCGGCGTGATAACACTGTCGGCATAGATCTGCCAGGTGAGGGCAGTGGCGTTAAGTAGCGTCGTAAAACCGTTCCACCCGTCACCCGGCACAAAGATCGTCTCGATCCGCCAGGGAGCAGCATTCACAAAATCGTCAGCCAGGAAGGAAGAATGGGTTGGATCGTCTGGAAAATCCTGGTTCACATAAGCAGCCTGGTTGACCGTGCTGAGCGGCTGATCCCAAAGCACAGCTTTGGGACGGAGTGCTTGGGTCGGCTTGCCCGGCGCGCGCGCGGGCGACGACGGCGTCGGCAAAGACAGCGACGGCATTGGCGCAGTCTCGCCCGCCTGCCCCTCAATGTTGACCGGCACGAATGGCATTGAGCCGGCCAGCAGCGTAGCCCCCAGGTGCAGCACTTCCTGGACCATAATCGTGTCCGAGGTCTGCCGCGTGATTGAAATACCGGGCGTCCAGGGCAGGCCGTCAATTGTCTTGTCCCAGGCGATGCGCTCGTCGCCCGGCACCCCAAAGTTGTCCAGCCGGGCAATGCCGGCGTAGCCGACGATGCCGACGCCGGCGCCCTCCGGCGGCGGCGCGCCCGAGCACACGTACACCTGGTCCGGCTGGGCGCCGCCGTCAATGTTGGTGAACTCGATGGTCACGTCGCTGCCGATGCGTCGGGCCTTCATGTGTGCCGTGCTAAAGTGCGAGTTGAGTGCGAAAAAACCCAGGCCGAACGTGGTGCCATCGTTGACGCCGATGCGGCAGGCCGCGTGAGTAAACTGGCCGGCATAGGGCGATTGCTGCTGCACCTTTAAAAAGAGATTCGAGACGCCGGCGCCATAGTTGAGCAGCAGGCCGGTATATTGCAGCGCCGTGCCGTCCACGGCCACGTCCGCTTCGGCCATGTCGCCATAGCCGGGGGCAGCGTTGAAGGTGGCCCGGCCATTACTACCGCACACCGCCGCGCCGCTCGAGACATTGCAATAGCCATCGTGCACCGTCCAGTTGGTGCCAATTGGCCCGTCGGCGCGATTGAAATCGTCCAGGACGATGGTCGCGTTGGGCAGGCTGGCCAGGTCGGCCAACTCGGAATAGCCCTCGCGAACTGCGGGCTTGACCTCCGCGCCGGGCGCGAGGGTTTCGTCTACGTCGGCCGGCGGCATAGAGGCTGGGGGGGGCGGCGTGGGCAAAACCGGTGGAGCGATGCGATGAGTGGCCGTTTCCGGTGTAACCGGCCCTTGCGGTATAGGCGCGGCCTGCACTGGAATGATGCTCAGTAGCAGGATAATGACTACGGTAGCGTTCAACACACGTAGGGATTTCATTCAAGGTTCTCCTTTCAAGGTAGAGCTTTCCCCCCAGGCGATGGGGAAGCCAGCTTGTGACTCATATCGGCGAGAAGCAATTGCGCCGGTAATCACCTCCTTTCGTTAATCGGCAGCAAAGATTGCTTTGGCGTTGCACGCCTCGCAATGATGTTGGCGATACGGCGGGTCAGGGATGTCCCTATCAGCAATGTATAGGTTATAATATCTCTGACTGGTTGTCAAGCGAGTTTTGAAACCCGGTTTGCGGTAAAAGGCCGCGTTATGGTATGATTGGGAGGACAATGTATTTCACATTGGGTCGAACCAATGGGGTAGGGGGATCAATTTGGAAGATGCTTTTGGACGGACGATTGATTATCTGCGAATCAGTGTGACCGATCGGTGCAATCTGCGCTGTGTGTATTGTATGCCGCCGGAGGGTGTTCCCTGGCAGCCGCACGCGGATATTCTTCGCTACGAGGAAATCGCGCGCCTGGTGCGCCTGGCGGCGGGACTGGGAATGCGCAAGGTGCGTCTGACGGGCGGAGAGCCGCTGGTGCGCCCGCGCGTCGAGCGGCTGGTCGAAATGATTGCCTCCACACCGGGCATTGTGGATTTGAGCATGACGACTAACGCCGTGTTGCTGGGTAAGCACGCGCGTGCGTTGGCCAGCGCCGGCCTGCGCCGCGTCAACGTCAGCCTGGACACACTGCGCGCCGAGCGCTTTCGCGTCATCACGCGGCTGGGCGATATCGAGGACGTGTGGCGCGGGCTGGACGCGGCCCAGGCGGCCGGATTGGCGCCGATCAAATTGAACGCCGTCGTAGTGCGCGGCATGAATGACGACGAGCTGGTGGATTTTGCCCGCTTGACGCTCGAGCGGGACTGGCACGTGCGTTTTATCGAGTTGATGCCGGTGGGCAACGAAGGCGAGTGGGGGCGGGGGCTGCCCCCGCCGGGCCAGCGTCACGTGCCCGTGGAAGAAATGCAGGCTCGCATCAGCCTGGGATTGCACGCCGCGCTGGAACAGACTCAGGCGCCCGCCGGCAACGGCCCGGCGGCCGTATTTCGCCTGCCGGGCGCCCAGGGCACGTTGGGCTTTATCAGCCCGGTCAGCCAGCACTTTTGCCCCACCTGCAACCGGCTGCGCCTGACGGCCGATGGCCGGCTGCGCCCGTGCTTGCTGGCCGATAGCGAAGTGGACGTGCGCACGCCCTTGCGCCAAAACGCGACAGACGAGGAGCTGCGCGCGTTGATCGCGCGCGCCGTCTGCAGCAAGCCAGAACGCCATCACCTGGAAAGCTTTGTGCCGCTCGAGCGGGTGATGGCCCAGATTGGTGGATAGACATAAGCGTTAAATCGTTCGCCCGCCCGATTTGCGTTCCGCGCCAGATTGAGGCATAATCAGGGCGTTTCACTTTCTGCGCTCAATTGGTTCATCTACGAAAGGCAGACCTTGAATAAAATCCGCATCTTACTGGCAGACGATCACGCTATTCTCCGCGAAGGTATTCGCGCCCTGTTGGAAGATTACGCCGATTTATCCGTCGTCGGCGAGGCCGACGACGGGCGCAAAGCGGTTGACCTGGCGAGTCAACTTGAACCCGATATCGTTTTGATGGACATTGGCATGCCGGTGATGAGCGGCCTGGAAGCCACGCGCCAGATCAAGCGCGATTACCCGAATATTCAGGTGCTGGTGTTGACCATGCACGATAGCGAAGAGTACGTCTCGCAACTATTGACGGCGGGCGCGTCGGGGTATGTGCTCAAGTACGTGGCCTCCAGCGAACTGGTGCAGGCGATTCGCGCCGTAGCCGCCGGACAGAATTACGTCTCGCCGGCCGTCACGCGCGTGCTGGTGGAAAGCCTGATTACGCGCCGCGCCAACCCGCGCTCGTTGGATCCGTTCCAGACCCTCACCGAGCGCGAGCGCGAAGTGTTTCAACTGGCCGCCGAAGGAAACACCAATCGCCAGATCGCCGACAAGCTCGGCGTCAGCGTCAAGACCATCAAGGCGCACCGCGCCAACATGATGGCCAAGCTCGATATCCACGACCGGGGCGAACTGGTCAAGCTGGCCATTCAGCGCGGGATCATCCAGGTATAATGTTGTATTTGCTTATCCCCCGTTGACGGATACGTGCCGCAATCCCACGCGGAACAGTCCCCACAACGCCAGCGCAAACACGCCGATCCACACGGTTTGCATGCCGAGCACTTGCAGCCAGCGCGTCCACTCGAACGAAACGAACAACCGCGCTGGCGCATAGATGACGTAATTGAACGGCAGAATCAGCGCCGCGTTTTTCAGCCAGTCCGGGAAAAAATCTAGCGGGATCAACATGCCGCCCAGAATGAAAAGCACCTTGCTGTAAATCAACTGGATAGAGGACACATCTTCGGTGATAAAAGCCGACAGGCCAATGATGCCCTCGACGCAAAAATCGAGCACGAGCGCCAGCGCGATGCTGACGATCAATGGCAGTGTGTAGGCCGGGTTGAACGGCATCGGTCCGACCAACACTGTCACCAGGATTGCGCCGGCTGTAAAGTTGATGACCAGCCGCATCAACGTGTCGCCCAGGCCATACGCCCAATGATACAGCAGATAATTGTAAGGGCGGCTGATGGTATAGGCCAGCGAGCCATCCTTGACTTCTGTGGATATCCGGTCTGCAAAGCGCAGCTTGCTGAGGATGATGGTTTCGGTCATCACCAGGTACCACAGTGTATCCCGGAACGTCAGCCCGGCAATCGTCTCTGCGCCGACGGCGCGGTAAGTGGCGCGCCACAGCTGCACGAACACGTACAGGATGACGACCATAAAGATGCTGCGATAGGCCAGCTCGCCCGCGTAGGCCAGGTTGTTTTGCAGGTTGATTTGGGCGATGGCGCCATATTTGGTTACGTTGAGCCTGAGGCGATAGAACATAAGGCTATTTTAGCGCAAAGAGGCCAGGATGCAAAGGCGTGACTTGCATCCTGGCCTGCAGAAATCCTGTTCATAGTGCTCTCGCCTGTAGCGGGGCGCCCGCAACCCTGGCGCTGCCCGCCAGGGCAAGTGTGACAGCTTGAGTTACGTTTACGCTTCTTTGGAGTCGTAGCCTGGCACCACCTGAACCTGCGTGAGCATGCTGGTATCCAAGAGGCTCGAGAATTCGAACTCGAACGGGCGAGTCTCGCCCGGAGGCAATGCCTCGAGGCACTCGCCGTTGCTGTCTTCCAGCTCGCTCATATCCACGATATAAATCTGGCCGTCTGCGGTATAGCCGATGCCTACCACCGACGGGTACAGGCACGCTTCGTTGCCGGTGTTGGCGTACACGCCGGTGACGCAAACGTTCTCACCCAATTCGACCTTGACGTTGACCAGCTCGGCCCTGGGATGCCGGGCCGCTTCGACGGCCCTGAAAACCGTCAGCTTGATGCTGGCCGCCTTGCCCTTGACGTCCGCCTCGTCGTTGTAGCCCATAAACGGTCCAATGCCGTGCGGCGGGATGGTCGCGTTGAGCGCCGAGGCCGTAAAGGGTTTTCCCACCGCGTTGGTCGCTTCCATTTCCCGCCCGCTGCTGTCGTAGAGGTGAACGTGCAGCATGATGGCTATCCACTTGTCGCTCTCGTTCTCGATCAGGCCGGGAATCATCAGTGTGCCCATGTCCGACCGGGCCGGCCCCTGGATGATTTCAATAGGGAAGCGGCAGCCCGCGGTGGAGGGCGGATGGCTGACCAGGTTGCGGGTCAGCTTGATATGAGCCTGGTCGTCGCCCAGCTTGACGCTTTCAGGTTCGTTCACTTTATCCTCCGATCGTATCTTCTCAATAATCCGGGGTAGTGGCAGGGCTTGCCCCTGCCCTCATATGGGCGACCGCAAGAGTCGCCCCTACATTTTGAGATGATACCTCCGATCATTCTATGATTGAGTCCGGCCAGCAGCCGCCGAGCACCTCGCCTTTGGTGATTAGCTCGTTGGTATCATAATCGCCCAGGCTGAACTTGAAAGACCCGGATTGCTCCGGCGCCAGCGCCTCAATGCTCGTAAAATCTGCCACAAAAACTCGCCCGTCGGAAGCATAGCCAATGCCGACGGCAATCGGGCCTGGGCACGTTTCATCGCCGACGTTGGTAAGCGTGCCACTGACCTTGAAATCCTCGCCTAGTTCGACCTGGATGTCAGAGGCTTGTACTTGCATGGGTTTCTGGGATTCGACCGCTTTGTGAATGGTCAGTTTGTAGCTGACCGCTTTGCCATTGACATCCTGTTCGTCCGCCCGCCCCATAAAGGGGCTGATGCCACGCGGTGGAATGTAAAAGGTCAGCCCCGAGGCCCACAAGGGGTTGCCGGTCGCGGCGGTAGCCGTCAGTTCTTTCCCGCTGCTATCGTAGAGTTTGACGAGCAACTGCACGGCGATCCATTTGTCGCTATTGTTTTTGATAAGGCCGGGAAACACCAGGTATCCGAGCCGCGAGCGCGCGACGCCCGGAACGATTTCGATGGGAATGGCGCTGCCTTCCGTCAAAGGCGGCTGAGCGGTCAGCTCGGTGTACGCGCTTAACTGGCTTTGAGCGCCGGAGCTAATGTTGCCCGGCAGGCCGCACCCCGACGCGCTGATGACCATCGCCAGTAACGGTATTGCAATCAAAGAACGCTTGAGCATGATTTTTCTCCTAATCTTTTCTCTTGTGAGGACACGGATAAACACAGATGACACTGATTTTGGAGATCCACTCTGCGTTCATCTGTGTCAATCCGTGTCCGATTCAATCTATGCTTCAAAGGGCTAACGCAGCGCTGCCTGTTTGAGAACGGCGCTGGGATCGGCTTGAAAAGCCGCATCGGCTTGAAAAGCCGCATCGTCTATAAAGATGCTGCTGCTCGCATCGTAGGTTAGGTCTCGTATCATCAAAGTCACCGATTGCCCCGCATAGCCTGATAGATTGATAACTTGCTTTTGCCAGCCGCTCGTGGCCGAGCACAGGTTGTGAGTATAGACCGGCGTGTAATCTATTTCCACGGTGGCGACTTCGTCGGCGCAGCCGGTCCCGGGTGTGATCTGATACCAATAAGCCAGATACGAGCTGCCGCTGGGTATGGTGACTTGTTGTTCGATGGACGAATAATCGTACTCGACGCCACCCAACCAGGCCAGCCAGTTGCCGCCGTGAGGCGTGACGCCGCCGGGCAGGCTGGTATTGACGATCAGGTCGCGGCTGTCAATGGCGTATTCCGTCCAGCCGGTCTTGCCGCTTTCAAAATCGCCGTTGACCAGCCCGCCGCCGGACGAGCGCTGCACGGTGACTTGCTGCGCGCTGCTCCACGCGCCGGTCCCGGCGGCGTTCTTGCCGCGCACGCGATAGGTGTAGGTTCCATCCGCTTTGCCGGTGACGTTGTAGGGCGAGGCGGCCCAGTTGGTTTCGACGACGGCGCCGTTCTCTTCAATCTCGAAAGCCGTCGGCGCGGGGCCGCTGCCGGCCGTCCAGGTGAGCGTATAGTTGCCATCGGTGGACGGGTTGGGCGAGATGGCTGCCAAGGCCGGCGCGCCCGGGACCTGCGCTTGTTGGCCGCTGCTGCCTTTGAGCACGGCCGGCAGATAGATGTACCGGCGCGTTGGCGCGGAGCCGGCCGATTGCGCCACGGCCAAGGCCCATTTGCCCGGGTGATTGGAACGGACTGTAATCTTGTGCGCCTGCGCGTCCAGTGTATAGTTGGGTTCGGGCTGCCAGTTGCCGGCTACCAGGTACACCGGCTTGAGCTGTGAGCCTGGCACGCCCAGTTGATATTCGTCGTAGCGGAACGTGATTTCGATAGCGGCTTTGAGGCCGTCCTTGATCTTGCGTCCGCTAGTTTGATCGAACAGCTCGACCTGGTAGCCGTGCTCAACCGGGCGATAGAGCTTGTCTACCGGCAGGTTGCCGGTGGGCTTGATTGAAGCCACCAATTTCGAGCCGGCATTGGCCTGGATGACGTTGGCCGGAATCTTGATCGAGGCGCCGTCGGCCAGGGTGGTGCTCCAGCCTTCTTCCACCAGGAACGCTTGCACCTTGCCTTCGGCCAGCCGCTCCTGGTAGACCACCTCGAGCGCGTACTGCGCGTTGACCATCGGCGCGGTCACGCCATTGGGCATCACCGCCGCCTGCGTTTGGCCGCTGACGTTGACTGTGACGCTGTCCCAGAACCAATCGCCGTTGGGCAAATCGGCGGAAGCGTATATCGTCCACGCCGTCGTTGAGCTTTGCACCTGCCCTTTGTAGCAGCCATTGTTATCGGTAGTGGCGTCAAAGTATTGCCAGTCGTCGCTAAAACCGCTGACCTCGGCATTGGCTACCGGGTTGCCGGACGTGTCCAGCACCTGGCCCATGATGTATGCATCCGAGCCTCTGACCACCAATTTGACGTCAATCGCCGTGGCCCCGGCGGTGCGCGCGCCCGGCGCGCGCGGGCTGGCCGTCACCGTCTGCTGCGGCGCATTCTGCAAGCATTGGCTGAGCGGCGCGTTGGGCGCGCAGCCCTGGATGGCCGTGCCCAGCTTGAACGAATTTCCACCCGACAGCGGCACATAGATTTGGAAACGGCCCGCCTTGTCGGTCAGCGAAAAGCGCTCGTAATCGCTGCCCTTGACCCACACGTACACGCCGCCCAGCGGCGCGTTGCTCTGGTCCACCACCTGGCCGGCCACGACGCCGTTCAGGTTGTCCAGCGTGATATTTTGCGTGTTCTGGCCGCTGGCGATGGTCACCGCCAAAGCCGAGGGCGGGCTGGCGCGGTACTGGTCGCTTTGCAGCTCATAGCTCAACAGCCAATCGCCGGCCAATACGGACATCTCGTACCCGCCTGTGTCGGGATCAATCATGGCCAATTGCAGCGCGGACTGGCCGCCCTTGGGCACAGCGTACACGTATCCATTCACGCCGGTCACAGTCTGGCCGCTGGAATTCTTGAGCACGCCCTGGAGGGTGGCATTGTTTTGCTGCAGCGTCACGCTGACCACGGGTGTGGCCTGGCTTGCCGCCAGGTAGAGCGGCTGCTCAAAGACGTACAGATCGTGTATCGCCTCCAGGCGCGCGCCGCTGGCCCGGGGCAAGGCCTGCGCCAACTGCGGCAGGCTGATGGGCGCGGTCTCGGTGATGAACGAGTAGGTGTTGCCCGGCGCCAGGTACAGCCCAAAGCGCAAGTCGCCGCCGGGGGCTTTGATTTCAAAGTGGCCCGCGCGCACGCTGGTGACAACCAGCGGCTTGGGGTCGTCGGCGCGGCGCACATAGGCCCAGGCCTTGACATCGGTCAACAGCGTTCCCGCGCCGTCTATGATGTTTCCTTGCACCTGGTTCTTGGTGGATTCCAGGATAAAATTCGCCACAACTGTCTGCCCGCTGCCCACGCTCACCTGGCGCGGATCGCCTGTATAGAGATAGGGCGAATAGATGAACGGGCGCGGTTGAACCAGCCACTCGCCCGCCGGCAGCAGCAGCGAGTAACGGCCGTCGCCGTTCGTCGTCACGCTGGCCCACGCGCCGCCCAATTGCCAGATGTCCACATCCGCGCCGCCGACCGGCTGATTGTACACATTGACAACCGTGCCGCTGATGACGGCATCCTTTTGCAGCACCGTAATGTCGGCCAGCGTCTTGTCTCCCGCGCCGAACTCGAACTGAAGCGGCGCGGGCGCGGCGTAGAACGGATACTCGTCGCTCGACAGCCACACTTGCGCCTCAAAACTGCCGGCCACCAGCGGTAGACGGAACTGACCGTTCGCGTCCAGGTTGCCGCTGCTGTAAATATTTCCGGTCGGACTCCACACGTCAACGCTCGCGGCATAGTTGACGGTTTCTGTCACGGTCACGGTCAACGGCTGACCGCCGGGCCGCACCACGCGCCCGATCAGGTAGCCGTCGGCCGGCAGAACGGTCAGGTTGACGGTGGCCGTTTCCGGGCTGTCGTCATTCGCCAGCGATACCAGTGCGGCGGGGTTGTAAGCGACCCAATCGGCCTGGCCACTGGCCGCCACGTATAGATCCCAATCGCCGCCACTGACGCCGATGTCAAACTGCTGCGAGAAGGGATCAACGAACCCGAAAGCGAACCGGTCGGTTGCCAGATTGAGTCCAACTACAATGGCATTGGTGACTGGCACACCTGTGCGCAAGACTTGCCCCGTGATGTGTTTGGGGGTGGGCGGCAGCGTGGTGGGATCGAGTTGGAGGGTGCCGGTGTCCGGCACGGTCACGCTGGCGCTTGCCGGAAGCGCGCCCGCTACCAGCGCCGGGTCAAATTCCAGCCAATAATTGCCCGGCGCCAAAGTCAATCCGTACGCGCCATTCCAATCCGTCATGGTGCCCTGCGCGGCGTTGTAATTGCGGCTGCCGTCGTCGGCCAGCGCAAAGGCATTAACCATCACGCCAAACGCGGGGGCCGCGCCGCCCGGTGCGTACACTGTCCCGGTCACATTGGGCGGCGCCGCAGGCGGAGGGGTGAAACCGGTCACAACGTACCCGGCGGTGAGCACCGCGCTGGGCCGGATCAGCTCGAGCGCGCGCAATTCATATTCCAGCTTGAGAATCTCAGGCCGGACAATTTCCAGGCGTGGGTCGGCCTGGCTGATGGGCGGCATAGGATTGGGCGCCTCTGGCGCGGCCTCTTGTTGCGTGTTGACCTGGGCCAGGCTCAGGCACACGTTGCTCACCGGCGGCGGGGTCGGCGTGGGCCACCACGGCGTCGGCGACGGGCCGACGGTCGGCGTGGGCGTGGGGCCGGTGGTCGGCGTGGGGCCGGTGGTCGGCGTCGCCGTTGGATAGTTGGGCGTGGGGCTGGGCTGCGGCGGCACAGGCGTGGGCGTGGGCGGCTGGGTGGGCAGGGGCGCAGCCGTGCTGGTGGGCGTGGGGGCGGGGATGCTGCCGCACGGCGCGGTGCGCACACGGATGCCCACTTCCTTGTCCCACAATTGCTTCCAGCTCGATCCATTGGCGCTGATGTACGATTTGCCGCTGCCGCCCACCTTGGTGTCTACCGGGATGGGATAGCCATAGCTGCCGTCCTGGAATTTGACCACGGCCACGATGGGCGTGCCCGCCGTCAACTGGACGGGCGAGTCGAGTTGAATTGAATGATAGCCGGCCGCGTCGAACGAGTTGCCGGTTTTCCGGGCGAGCAGGCTGCCGGAGGTGGGATCGCCGCCGGCGCTGGTGTACAAGTACACGTCGGCTGTGGTCGGGCTGTCGTTGGTCCACACCTCGACGCGGGCGGCGCAATTGCTCTTGGACGGCGTCAATTCCACCGCGCCCCAACCGACAGTGCTTTGATAACCCCACGTGCTCGTCCGGCCATACGGGTCGCGCAGCAGCAATTCGCCGCTGGGATCGTAGCGCTGCCATTGCGTGACGGCCGAAGCGTACCAGCCGAAATTGGCCGAGCCGTAGGCGATTTCGAAAAAGCCATATTGGCCCCACCCCGTGCCCCAACTGTTCTTGACGATCCAGTGGCCGCCGGTAGGCTCGCTGGGATTATCGGACCAGCCAATGAGCAAAACGGCGTGGTCAACGCGCTCGGCGGGCGACAATTCCAGGTAAATGGGCGGCGAGTTCAGGCTATAGTTTTGAAAGGTTTGGCCGCAATAGCCGCGATTGTCGGCCTTGACGGTGACAAACAGCGGGCCATAGGTCATCAGGTAGGTCTTGAGCGTGTTGACGTTGGGCGTGGCGTTGCCCGTAAGCTGCAGCCATTCCAGCGCCGTGTACTGATAGCCGTTGGCCGGGGTATTGCAGGCCGAACACACAGCGCTGTAGGGGTCGTCGCCGGCCAGGGCCGCGCCGGCCTGGATGAACCAGTTGACGACGTATTCGTGCCAGCCGCCCGAACACGCGCCGCCGCGCTTTTGCAGCGGGCAGTTGGAGGCATTGTTTTCCGAGAAAAAATGCTCGGGATTGGCCGGCGTGATATTGATCGCCCCGTCAATGGACAGGCGCGATTCCAACTGGGCCACCGAAGCGAACGCGTAACACGTGCCCAGGTTGCCCTGGTTCTGCACCGCGCTGACGTGGCGCTTGCCGTTTTGATAGCGCCAGTCAAAGCTGGCCGGCAGCGCGGTCGCGCCGGCCGGGATCACCCGGCCGTTCAGGTGCGATAAGTCAATGTCGGGCGGCTGAAAGCCGAAACGCGAAGGCAGGCGCTGCTCAAAGGGCAGCAGCGGCCCGGCCTGCCCGGGGCCGGGCGGCGCGGCCTGGCTGCTCAGGCCCGGCGTGCCGATCAGCACGCACAGGCCAAGCACTAGCAAGATCAAGATGTTTCTAAATTTCAAAGCTGACATGATTTTTTCCTTAACTGTGTCGCTATTGGTTGCGCATGACCACTGGCAAAAAGATTCGATAGCCTGCTGCTTGCGCCGCGGTGCTAAACGACCAGGCGTAGGGCGCATCGGCTAATGGGTTGCCGGCCAGGTCGGATGCAACGGTAATCGTAACCGTGTATTGCTGCTGGTAGGCCAGGGCAGGATGGCGAATGGCGACCGTCGTCTGGGCAGGATTCCATCTCACGATGAGGTTGCCCGGATCGGGCGCGAGGGTGCACGTAAACGTGGCGGTATTGATAGGCTCGCTAAAAGTGATCACCAGCACTGCATTGATCGCTACGTCGGTCGAGCCGTCCGCGGGACGCACCGCAGTCACCTGCGGCGGTGTTGTGTCTGTGGAGCTGATGGTGGTGAATGACCAGGCATAAGGCGCATCAGCAAGCGGGTTGCTGGCCAGGTCTTGCGCCGCAGTGACATTGAAGACATAGTTTGTGTTGTAGCTAAACGGGTTGTGGCTGAGCGTGACCCGCGTGCCCTCGCCGTTCCACGCTGCCGACCAGCTGCCGGGATCGGGCGAAACAGTGTAGGCAAACGTGGCGGCGCTGATCGCCTCGCTAAAGGTGATGACTACCGGCGCGGTCACGGTCACGCCCGCCGCGCCGTTGGCCGGTTGGACGGCAATGACGTAAGGCGCGGTCGTGTCAACCTCAAGGATCGTCACCGATACGCTGGCCGTGTCGGTCAACTGGCCGTCGCTGACAATGTAGATGAACGTATCTGCGCCGGCGTAATCCAGCGCGGGCGTATAGACGACGGCCGCGCCCAGGGCGGCGGCGCTGCCGTGCGCGGGCGCGGTGATGTCGGTGATAAACAAAGTGTCCATATCCGGGTCATGATCGTTGGCCAGCACGTTAATCGTCAGGGGCGTATTTTGCGTGGTCGTGACGGCGTCGCTGGCCGCGACCGGCGCGTGGTTGACCGCGCCAACGGTGACGGTGACGTTCGCCGTATCGGTCAGGCCGCCGGGGTCGCTGATGGTATAGCTGAACCAATCCTCCCCCAGATAGCCCGTGGTGGGTGTATAGAGAATGGCTGCGCCGCTGATTGCGGCGCTGCCGTGGCTGGGCGCGCTGACCGCTGCGATGGTGAGCGAGTCGCCGTCCAGGTCGGTGTCGTTGCCCAGCACAGGGATGACGCGCGGAGTATTCATCGAAGTGTTGGCCGTGTCGTCTACGGCGGCGGGCGGATCGTTGACCGGCTCGACGGTGATGGAGACGGTCGCCGGGTCAGACCACAGCGTTCCATCGCCGGCGCGATAAGTAAAGGCGTCTGGGCCGTTCAGGTTGGCCGTCGGCGTGTAGATGAACGAACCGTCGGCGTGGAGCGCCAGCGTCCCGCGCGCCGGCGCCGTCACGAGCGCTGCTTGCAGCGCGTCGCCGTTGGGATCGGAGTCGTTGCCCAGCACGCCCGGCGCGGGTACGCTCAGCGGGGTATCTTCCGTGGTGGGGTAGGCATCGGGGACGGCAGTCGGCGGGCCGTTGAGGGTGATGCTGGCCGTGCTGCTGTTGTTGCTGCTCACCGCGTCATCCGCGCCCGTAATGTGCGCCGTGTTGACGATCTCCCCGGCTAGCGCCGACGCCGCGACGACGCCGGTGAGCGTGATGACGCCGCTCTGCCCCGGCGCGAGGTCAGAGACGCTCCAGGCGTAGGTGATGCCGGCCGTGCGCGTGATCTGGCCGCCGGCGAGCATCCACTGGCCACTCACCTGCGTCAGGCTGAGTGGAATGATGTCGGTGATGATGACGTGTGTGGCGGTCACGCCGCCTATATTGGAAAAGTCCAACGTGTACGTGATGGCCTGCCCCGGCACAGCGTTCGATGTAGACGCCATCTTGACAATCATCACATCGGGCGCGTCCTGCGCCTCATACGCGCCCATATCTACCACGCCGTTAGAGATGCGCGGCCCGCCGTCCAAATCATAGGGCAGCGGCTCGGCCGTGTCGCCGTCGCCGTCCAGGTCGAAGGCGTCGGCGGGGACAACCGTATTGTCGCCCGCGTCTACGGCCGGCGACGCGATGCTCAACCGCAAATTGCCGCCGGGCGCGTTCACAAACAGCGGGTCGCTGTCAATGACGTTGGAGCATGTCGCCCCGGCCGGGCAGCCGCCTTGAATATCACTGTATTCGATGGTGGACACGTCACCGCCACCTCGGTAGACTTGGTTGGGCGTGTTGCTCCACAGGATGGCGTTGCGGATGGCGGGTGTGCTGTGCAGGTTGTAAATGCCGCCGCCGGCCTGTGTGGCGCTGTTGTTGGCAAAACTTGCATTGGTCACTGTAATGTTGCTGCCGGCATAGTTGTTTATCCCGCCGCCATCCTTAGCGGAATTGCCATAAAAGGCCACGTTGACCAGCGTGGCGCCACTTTCATCATTGAACATGCCGCCGCCCCGGCTATTGGCGTGGTTGTCGTGAAAAGTCACATTAGTCAGCGTAGAGTAGCCCGCATACGTGCATATCCCGCCGCCATCTGCAGCCGAGTTGCCGGAAAAGACAACGTTGACTAGCTCTGGGTGGCTGGATGATGTGTTACATATCCCGCCGCCAAAGTTTAGGCATGTGTTGCCGATAAAGGCAACATTGGCCAGCAGCGGGCTGGAAGACATCAGGTTGTATATCCCGCCGCCAAAATCACCGCCATAATTGCCACTGAAGGTGACATTGCGGACGGTGGGACTGCCATGATAATTGTACATCCCGCCACCGCCATTTCCACTGCCATCCGCATATCCCCCGCTGATGGTAAAGCCATCCAGTATGGCGGTGCGGGTTAAATCCGTGCCTTTGACGACGTGATACACGTTGTCGGTGACGACGCCGGTGGCGCCGATATTGCCGCTGAGCGTGGTGACGCGCGCGGCCCAATCGCGCTGGTCGCTGGATGTTTCGGTCGCGGCAAAGCCGCCGTAAATCGCCACGTTATCCTTCAGCACAAAGGAAGCGTTGCGGTCCGCGTCGGTGGTGGGCAGATAGACCCCTTCGGCCACCCAGATTTCGTCGCCGGCGGTCGCTATCGCCAAAGCGGATTGCGCCTCGGTGAAAGCGTCCGTCCAAGATAGCCCCGTGCCCGCGCCGGTCGCGTCCGTGTCCACAAAGATCGGGCGGCGGGCAAATTCATACGCGCCCATATCCACAATCGGCGCAGTCCCCACACCCGTATCCAGTGTGACCGCATCAAAGAAGCGCAGCCCGCCGCCCAGGTCGTAGGGCAGGGCTTCGGCAGTGCTGCCGTCGCCGTCCAGGTCAAAGACGTCGGCGGGAACGGCTGTATTGTCGCCGGCGTCCAGCGCCGGCGAAGACAGGCGCACATGCAAATCGCCGTTGGCCGCGTCCACAAACTGCGGGTCGCGGTTGATGACGTTGGCGCACGTCGCCCCGGCCGGGCAGCCGCCCTGGATGACGCTGTAAGCGATGGCAGTGGCGGCATTATAGTTATAGACCTGCTCCGGCGCGTTGCCCCAGAGAATCGCATTGTGGAGGGTGTAATTAACGCCGGTTCGGTTGGCAATGCCGCCGCCTGCGTAGGTCGCCGTATTATTGGCAAAGGTCACGTTGGTCAGTGTGATCGTTGACCCATGGTTATTCATCCCGCCGCCGATGAACCCCGTGTTGCTGAAAAAAGCCACATTGGTTAACCTGACGGTGACATTATTGAAATTCTGCATCCCCCCACCATTGCCTGTAGCTGCGTTGTTGCGGAAAAGAACGTTGACCAGTTCCAGGCGACCGTTGGACGTGTTATAAATCCCGCCGCCGGAGCCGGATGTGTTGCCGACAAAGGTGGTGTTGACCAGCCGCAGGTCACTTGCCTCGTTCATGATCCCGCCGCCCGAGGCTGCTGCATAATTGTCACTCACCAGCACATTGCGGAGCGTGATCTGCGCATAGAGATTATTCATCCCGCCGCCAAAATTATTCCCGGTGCCGTTGGCGCCGTCCGCATAGCCGCCGCTGATGGTCAAGCCGTCCAGCACGGCATTAGCCACAGGGTTCGCTTCAACGACGTGATAGGCGTTGTCGGTGACGACGCCCGTGACGCCAATGTCGCCGCTGAGCGTGGCGACGTGCGCCGTCCAATCGCGCTGGCTGCGCGCAGTCTCGGTCCCGGCAAAGCCGCCGTAAATCGCCACGTCATCTTTCAGTGCAAAAGAGATCGTGCGATCGGTCCCGGCGGTGGGCCGATAGACGCCCTCGGCCACCCACAACTCATCGCCGGCGGCGGCCGCCGCCAGGCCGGATTGCAGGTCGGTGAACGCATCCGCCCACGATGCGCCATTGTTCGCGCCGGCGGCGTCCCTGTCCACGTAAAGCGGCGGGCGCATTTCGTAAGCGCCCATATCCACCACGCTGCCAGAGATGCGCGGTTTGTGGCCCAGGTCGTAGGGCAGGGCTTCGGCGGTGTCGCCGTCGCCATCCAGGTCGGACGTGTCGGCCGGCACGGCGGCATTGCTGCCCGCGTTCACCGCCGGCGAGGTGGTCTGCAAGCGCAAATCGCCCGCGGCGGCGTCCACGAACAGCGGGTCGGCGTCAATGTTGCCCGCGCCCGTAAAGCCGCCCTGCACGTCGCTGTAGGTGACGGTGGGAAAGCCGTAAATCTGGGCGCTGGCGGGCGCGGTGTTGCCCCACACAATGCCATTGACGAGCGCGAGACTGCCGCCTGTAAAGTAGACCCCGCCGCCCTGACCGGACGCCAGGTTGCCGCTGAAGGTGAGGTTGATCAATGTGCCGTTGTCGCTATGGTTATAACTCCCACCGCCCAACTGGGCCGAGTTGTTGATAACAGCCAGGTTGACCAGCGTCATGCCGGCGTTATAGATCGCCGCGCCGCCGCCGCGCTCGGCATAGTTGCCAATGACGACGAGGTTGCGCAGTGTGGCGCTGCCGCCCCCGCTGTACACGCCGCCCCCGCTGCGGTGCGGTTCATACCAGTTTCCGCCGCTGCCGTTGGCCTGGCCGCCGGTGATGAAAAAGCCATCCACCGCGCTGGCCGCGCTCAGATAGCCCACGCCGAGAACGGTGTACGCATTATCGCCGACAATGTGCGCCGTGGTCGTGACCACGCCGCGCGCGTCGGTCAGGTCGTCGCGCCCAATGTCGCCGCTGAGGACGGTGGGGTGCGCGGCCCAATCGCGCTTCGCCAGCGCCGTCTCGCCGCTGGCGAAGCCGCCATACAGCCGCACGTCGTTGGGCAGCGAGAACCACGGGCCGCGCGAGGACGTATAGACGTGGGTGACGGGGTCAAAGTTGGGGTAATAGACGCCTTCGGCCACCCAGATGTCGTCCCCGGCAACAGCCACCGCCAGCGCCGACTGCACCTCGGTAAAGGCGTCCGTCCAGGATAGCCCCGTGCCCGCGCCGGCGGCGTCCCGGTCAACATAGATGACGCCGGGGTCGGCGGAAACCGGCCGCGCGGCCAGGGCCAGCGCCGCCCCGCTCAACAGGGCGGCCGTCAGCACAAAATAAAACATAGGGAAAACACGCTTGATATTCATAAGTCTCCTTCTAGATTCGAATTTGCTTTTTTTACGATTAGACATTTCCGAAAACCTATTTCAAACGCTGGTGGATTGCTCCAGTCGCCGCTTGAGGCCGCTTTCGACCTGGCTCGCCAGCAACTTGAACAGCTCGGGACGGCTGCGCTCCGTATCGGCCAGCCATTGCTGGAGCGGCGCGATGGATTGGCTGGAGGCCATCTCGGCCGTGCTGGGTGGCAGTGTGTATTGAACCTTTTTGCCAACGGCGGCCGCTTGCAGCAGGCCGCGCCGGGCCAGCCCCGCCTCGACCATTTCGATCAGGGATTGCCAGGGGTTGGCCGTGTCGTGCTGCAGCAACGTGTAAACAAGAGTGTAAATATCGTTCTGCTTTCTGGCGTGCAGTTGCCCGGCCAGCGCGCGCGCCTGCGCTTCCAGGCTGTGTTCGGGCCAGGCCGGGGGCGCGCCAGCGGGGTCGGCATAGAGCGCCTGCGATTTGGCCAGTCCCAACAGCGCGCTTTTCTGCCGCGCTTCCAGGCGCAGGGCGCCTGCCTGCTCATTCGCCAGCAGCCCGATGTGCAGCAATGCCCGCGCCAGGTGTTTGGCCGAAACGTCGAGGTCAACGTGTAGCAACGCGGTCTTGTCCAATAAATTCCCCCTGGGGGCGAAATGCTCTCCGTGCAGCAGGACCAACTCGCTGGGCGCCAAGAGCGCAAAGGCCGGACATGTCTTGTTCACTCAAGCCTCCCAGGGCTAGATTTATTCATTCGTTTTTCTCCTTGTTTGCAAGCCATAGATTTTTTTGTCTGATGGCGTGCGTGTCGTGGACCCATGCCCGATGCTTTAGATCAAATACTTCAATATCTCCGCGCACGCCAATCGTGGCCGGCAGCGGAAAATCCAGCCCGCCCGCTTTCGCCCAACAGTCCGCGAACCACTCGACGAGCGCCTGGAGCTCAATCTCGACCGTCTCGACGCCGGCCCGGTCGTATTCGGCTGCAAGGTGAGCCTCGGCAGGCGGGATCACGTGCTCGACCAGTTCTGCCAGGCGCATGGGAAACGCGCCGCTGCGGTGCGGCGACTGGCTGCCGGACTCGTCCGTGCAAAAAACCGTCACGGGCAACTGGCCGCTCAACCCGTTTGGAAACACCAGGAAGTGCAGCCTGCTGGTGCGCGGAAAACGGTAACTAAAAATGGCCCGAAGTTGAGCCTCGATCAGCGGGGATAGCGGCTCCAGGTAGCGCCTGACCAGGTTTTTATAGCGATCCGCGTCATAGTTTCCCATCTTTTGCTCTGTGAGTTATAATAATCCGAATCTGGCGGCCAGAGTGCAGAAAAAGTGCATATTTTGAGAGGTAAATATGGACGAGGCAGACCAGCAAGAGATATTCAGCCCTGAATCCATTCGACGCGCGCTGCGGGCGTGCGACTCGGTGCAGGCGCTGGGCGAACACCCGCTGGCCAGGCTGTCTATCGTTTGCGCGCGGCAGCAGGCGGAGGGATATTCAGATACGCCCGCCGGGCGCGGTCTGGCGCTGCAGGGCGTGCTGCGCGCCGCCGTCGAATCGCTCAGGCCGGGCGACGCGACGCCCGACCCGACCGACAAACGATGGCGTCCGCACATTATCCTGGTCGAGCAATATCTTCAAGGCCGCTCGCCGGATTGGGTGGCGGCCCAGTTGCACGTTTCGAGGCGGACCTATTACAACGAGCAGGAACAGGCCATGCAGGCGGTGGCCGATGTGTTGTGCAAGTGGGAAGAACAATCGCGCCAGAAACAACCTGCTGCTGTAGGCCGTCACACGCCCTTCCTGGCGCCGCCGCGCCCCGCGCACGCCCTGATGGGTCGCGAGGGCGTGTTGGGCGCTCTCAAGTCTCGCCTGCTGCACAATCCGGGCGTTTTGATCGCGCTGCAGGGTTTGCCGGGCGTGGGCAAGACGGCCATCGCCATCGAACTGGCGCACGCGCCGGATGTGCTGGCCCATTTTTGCGACGGGGTCTTGTGGGCCGGGCTGGGGCGCGAGCCGGATGCGCCGGCCTTGTTGGGCGCGTGGGCGGCGGCGCTGGGCGTGCCATCGAACGAAATCGCTCAGCAGGCCGATTCCATCAAGCGCGCACAACTGGTCCACGCGGCCATTGGGCTGGGGCGCATGCTGCTGGTCATTGACGACGCCTGGCAGGTCGAGTCCGCGCTCGCGTTCAAAGTGGGCGGGCCGAATTGCGCCTATCTGGTCACAACCCGCTTGCCCAACGTGGCGCTGGACCTGGCCGGCGAGGGCGCCGTGCAAATGCAGGAATTGGGCGCGGCGGACGGCCTGGGTTTGCTGGCGCAACTGGCGCCGCAGGCGGTGGAGGCGGAGCCGGAAGGCGCTCGCTCGCTGGTGCAGGCTGTTGGGGGGCTGCCGCTGGCGCTGATTTTGATGGGGCGGCATTTGCGCAAGCAGGCCCAGAGCGCGCCGACTCGCCGCCTGCGCCAGGCGCTGGCCCGGTTGCACGAAGCGCAGACGCGGCTCAAGCTGGCGCAGCCCCAGTCGCCGCTGGAGCGTTATCCCGATTTGCCGCCTGATGCCTCGCTTTCACTACAGGCGCTCATCAGCATCAGCGATGCAACTCTGGATGCGCCGGCGCGCCGCGCTTTGCGCGACCTGGCCTTGTTTTTGCCCAAGCCCAATACCTTTTCGGAAGAAGCCGCCCTGGCCGTGACGGCCGCGCCGGTGGACGCGCTGGACGCGCTGGTAGATTGCGGATTGCTGGAAAGCGTTGGAGCGGATCGTTACACGCTGCACCAGACGATTGCCGATTACGCGCAGGTGGATAGCCCCGACCCGCAAGCCTGCCAACGGCTGGCGCGCTACTGGGCGCAGTATGCGCAAGAGCACACCGCCGATGATGCACTGCTCGACCGCGAACGCGATAATCTCTTGACCGCGCTGCACATGGCGTTCGACCATCGCCTGGACGACGAATTGGTGCGCGGCGTTGGGGCTTTGCATCCGTTCCTGCTCAGGCGGGGCTTGACCGTTGCCGCAGAGACGCACCTCAGCCGCGCGCTCGACCTGATGCCAGATGTGCAAGCCAACCGTGCCGGGCGCTATACCTTACTGCTAGCGCGTGAAAAGGCGTATCAACTGCAAGGCAAGCGCCAAGCTCAAGATCAAGACCTGTCCGCTTTGCAAGAGTTAGCCGGGCGGGAAAACAATACGCGCTGGCGCGCCGAGGTGTCGCTGCGCCGCGCCAGCGCCGCCCACGCCATCAGTGATTACCCCGCCATCATTGCCGCAGCGCAACAGGCAGTAGAGTTGGCCCAGGCCATCCAAGCGATTGACATCCAGGCCGGCGCCCACCAGTTTTGGGGACAGGCATTGATATTGCAAGGCGAGCACAACGCTGCCCGCGAACAGTTGGAGCGCGCCCTGGCGCTGGCGCAAACAGCCAATTTGCCCCAGGTGGCTGCCGACAGCCTGTGCAGCCTGGGACAGGCCACGTGCGAGCAATCCGACTATGCACTGGCGTACACATGCCTGGAGCAAGCTTTGCGTCTTTATCGTGAAATCGGGGATCGGGTGGGTGAAAGCCGGACGCTATCCCGATTGGGTTACGTGGCTTATCACCAATGCGACTATGCTGCTTCGCAGGCTTTTCACACCCAAGTTTTGCAACTGTACCGCCAGGCGGGCAGCCGGCGCGGTGAAAGTACAGCATTGCTCAACCTGGGGGCCATAATTTCTGAACAGGGCGATCCGCAGGCAGGGAGCGTTTATCAAAACCAGGCTCTCCAGATCAGCCGCGAGATTCGCGCCCGGAACCACGAAGCGCTGGCGCTCAACAACCTGGGGGTCAATGCGCTGCGCCTGGGCGATTACGCCGGGGCGCGTTCTCTGCTTGATCAGGCCATGCAGCTCTTTAGCGAGATGGGCGACCGCCACAGCCAGATTTACGCGCTGTTGGATTTGAGCCTGCTTTTTCACCAACTGGGGGATGACGCCGCCGCGCTGAAACATTGCCAGCAAGCCCTGCCTAATATCCAGGAGACAGGTGACCGCTACGAGCATGCGCGCGCGCTGACTTGCCAGGGGCGCGCGCTGGCTGGGTTGGGGCGGATGGAAGAAGCGGCGGATGCTTTTGCGCAATCCCTGGCCTTGCGGCTCGAGCTAAAGCAAAGCACGCTTGCCGCCGAGCCGCTGGCCGGCCTGGCGCGCATCGCCTTGGAGCGCGGCGACCTGGCGCAAGCCCTGGCGCGCGTCGAGGACATGTTGGCGCGGGTTGAAAAGGACAAGGCGTTGACCGGAACGGACGAGCCGATTCGCATCTACCTGACGTGCTATCGCGTTTTGCATGCCAACAGCGACCCGCGCGCTCCCGACGTTCTCAAGGCGGCGTTTGACCTGCTGCAGGAGCGGGCGGCGCTGATCCCCGACGAGGCGGCGCGGCGCGCGTTTTTAGAAAACGTGCCGGCCAATCGAGAGCTGCAGAATGAACACGGCGCGGGCACATAGTATGCCCGCACCGTTGTAGAGACGCCGTGGAGAGACGCAAAATCTTGCGTCTACCCACATTTACGAATTTCTGATCACCAACGGCAGGAATATCATGTGTTTGCTCTGCTTCCCGGCGCAGCGCAGCGCATAGACCGCCGGGCTGCCCTCTGCGTTGTGCGTTATCGTCAAGGTGGCTGCTCGCGTGGTGGTCAGCGTGGGCGCGCAAGAGATGACAAGAGCCTGCGCCGGGTCGCCATCCAGCAGCGTGAGCGTGGCGGTGGGCACCGCGAAATCGCCCATATCCGGGCCACTCAACGTGGGCGTGACCGTCAGGGTCATATCCCCCGTCTCGCGGATCGTGAGCGTGGCGCTGATGGTGCTGCCCACTTCCGTCGTCCCCAGATCAATCGTGCTGCCCGGCGCGGGCGTCGAGCCGTAGCCTGGCTGCCCCACGACGGTGAGGTCAAAGGTGGCCGTGACGTTGCGCGCCGCGTTCATCGTCACCTGGCACGCACCGGTGCCCGAGCAATCCCCGCTCCACCCTCCGAAGGTCGAGTTGCCGTCTGCCGCCGCTGTCAGGGTGACCACCGTGCCCTCTGTAAAGTTGGCCTGGCAACTTGCGCCGCAGGCGATGCCCGCCGGGTCGCTCGTGACTGTGCCGCTGCCCGTGCCGTCCTTGTGGACGGTGAGGGTGTAGGTGTTGGAGGCGCTCGTCCCCGTGCCGCTCAAGGCCACGTCAACGCTTGCTTCGTCGCTATCGTCCGACTGAATGGTCAGGTTGGCCGACATGGCGCCCGTGATCGCGGGATCGAAGGCGAGCTGGACGGTGTGCGTGCTGCCGCTCGTCAGGGTGATCGCCCCTCCGCCGCTGGCGATGACGAATGCGGCGGGATTGTTCCCGGTCAGCGCGATGCCGGTGACGTGCAGGTCGGCGCTGCCGGTGTTGGTGATGATCACTGCCTGCGGCGCAGTTGCCCCGGCGTTTACGTCCTGCTCGCCAAAGGCCAGGCTATCCGGCGCGACGACGATCTCCCGATCAATGCCCCGCCCGCTCAGGATCACGTCAACGGATGCTTCGTCGCCGTCGTCCGACTCGATGGTGAGGACAGCGCCCCTGGCGCCGGTGCTGGCGGGATCGAAAGCGACGTCAATCGTGCGCGTGCTGCCGGGCGTCAGGGTGATCTCGCCGCTGTCGGCCAGGCCAAAGTCGCCGGTGTCGCCGGAGAGTGTGACGGTGATGATGTGCAAGTCAAAGTCGCCCACGTTGGTGATCGTCACCATCTGCGACAGGGTCGGCCCGGCATCCACATCCTGCTCGCCAAAGTCGAGGGCGCTAGGAACGACCAGGATGTCTGCCGGCTTGGGCTCGTGGATGGCAAAGGGTGAAAAAGCGTCCACGCCAGCCACCCGAATAGATTGCGGATCGCTGCCGCACATCCGCCCGCCGACGCCATAGCTCTCATCCCGCGTCAGCATAGTGTCCCACGCGCCGGTCCACCGGTAGGCTTCCATTGAAGCGCAACTCTGGCCTGAGGGGATCTCGTTGCTCTGATAGTAAAAGGTGATCGTCGCAGCCCGCCCGGTGCTGAGGGTGGGTGTGATGATGGCGCAGTGCTGCACGGCGTCGCCGGGTGTCACGCCTGCGCAATGCACATTCGCCGCATCCACAACCTGGGTGCTGCCCAGGTTTTGACTATTGGCATTGATGATCAGCCCCCCTTCCTTGGGGAAGCCGACGGGGCTGCTGCCGTTCACGGACTTGATCTGGTGGTAGGTGCCGCCGGTGTGGGTATAAGCGCCTGTGAGAACGAACACATTAGGCTCGTACGGCGCGTAGAAATGGCCGCCGGCCAACACCAATGCGCCTTCGATCCGCAGATCGTGATTGGAGCCGGCAAAGAGCCCTGCGCGCTGGTAGATGTCTCCCGTGACCGTCAACGCGCTCGTGGGTGTGATCGCGCCAGAGTACAGGTATATCGCGCTGCCGGGAGACGCAGTGTTTTGCGCAATCCGCGCCCCGCTTAACGTCACGTTGCCCGAGGACCACACACCGCCCCCGCCGTAGGAGGAAGACGTGTTGCGGAATACCTGCGTCCCGTTCAGCGTCACGGCGCCAGAACTAATATACACCCCGCCGCCGCCATAGACAGCCGCGTTGTCGCTGATTTCACCGCCGTTCACGCTCAGCGTTGCGGTATTGCTATAGAGGAGCACTCCCCCACCGGCGGAAGCCGTGTTGCTGAGCACCTGCGTGTCGTTTAGCGTCGCGCTGCCACGGTAGATGTACACCCCGGCGCCCTCGTAGGCCGTGTTACTGACCACCTGCGCTCCGCTCAGTGTCGTGCTGCCCTCGAAAACGTATATCCCGCCGCCCCAGTACCCGGCCGAGTTGGCTTTGATTTCCCCGCCGCTCACGTTCAGCGTTGCGGCGGCCTCGGCGACATATATCCCACCCCCATCGTAATCGGGAGCCTTGTTTCCAAGCACCTGCGTATCGGTCAGGATGGCGGCGCCGGCGTAGACATACACCCCGCCGCCATAGAGGGCCGTGTTGCCCTGGATCTCCCCGTCACTTACGTTTAGCCTGGCAGTGGCTTGATCAACGTACACCCCACCACCGTATTGGGGAGCCGTGTTGCTGACCACCTGTGTCCCGGTCAGTGTTGCGGCACCCTCGGAGACATACATCCCACCGCCGTGGATGCCGGCCGCATTGTGGCTGATCTCCCCGCCGCTCACGTTCAGCGTTGCGTCGGACATTGCAACATACATTCCCCCGCCATATTCGGAAGCTGTGTTGCTGGATATTTGCGTCTCGCTCAGTATGGTGATGCCAAAGCCATAGTCAATATACACCCCACCGCCAGATCGAGAAGCTGTGTTGTTAAACACCTGAGCCGCGATGAACGTGGCCCCATCTACAACATTCACTCCGCCGCCGTCATAGTTGGCTACATTGCTGAACACCTGCGTCCTGTTCAACGTCACATTATTATAGACATACAGGCCGCCGCCGTAATCGGCTACGTTGTTAAACACCTGCGTCCCGTTCAACGTCGCAGTGGCTTGCTCAACGTACACCCCGCCGCCGTACGAGGAGGCCTCGTTGTCGAAAACCTGCGTCCCGCTCAATGTCGCGGTGCCCGCATGGATGCATACCCCGCCGCCCAGTCCATAGCCTATAGTGGCAGCGTTGTTCGCGATTCGCATATCGTTGAGATACAGCGCGCCGGCGCTCCAGATTCCTCCCCCCTGCTCGGCGTAGCCGTCTCGCACGGTCATCTTGGTGATGGTCACTGCAACGCCGCTGCCGATATAAAATACCCGGTAGGCGCTGGCCCCGCTCACGGCCAACTGCACGCCCGGCCCGATCATGGTCAGGTCATCGCTAATAGTCAGAGTGCCGGTCGGAACAATGATTCCGCTAAGGCCGGCGATGAAGGTGATGGTGTCGTGGCCGGGGTTGCTGTTGGCGTTCAGAATCGCCTGGGGCAAGCTGCCGGGGCCGCTGGCATTGGTGTTGGTCACAGTATAGGTGTCTGCGCGGACGTGAGCCGGGTTCCCGCCCAACAACCATAACAAAGCCAGGGTCAGCCCCAATGCCGGTGCTACTGTGAATGATAGGCGAGTTTTCATTTGCATTTTCTCCTGTTTAGATAATGTGTGATATGTGAAACACGATACGAAATTATTCAGCCTTCATTTGCCATGTTGGGCAATAAAGGCAAGATCACCATGCCAGTATAGTACGTAAACGTCACGAAAACGTCACGGGAGCGATTCCAGGCAGTATGCCGAGTTGTGCGTAAATTTGTCCCGCCCGCAGTTTAGCTGCGGGCAAACCAGCAAATTGCACAAGATTTGCAATACTGCCCCTTGGGGACAGGGCGCTGCGGCGGGGGACTGGGCTTGCAGGCGCTCTACACTTCTGGCTCTGCGCTCTCTGTTTCCGGCGCCTGGTAAATGTTGCGTATGATTTCTTCCATCGGCGGATCGTTCACCGTAATGTCTGCCACCGAATGTTCGGCCAGCAATTTCTGCATCACATTTTCGACGGGCGTTTGCCGGGTGTCGAATTGCAGCTTGACGCCATACTCGCCGGCCTTGAGCACCTCTACGCCCTCCATCTCAAAGCCGTTGTCCAGCCGTTCGGCAAAGCGCACGTTGACGACCTTGCGCGTCAGGTAACGCCGCTTGAGGGCCGACACGCGCTCGTCGTAAATCACCTGCCCATAGTTGATGATGATGACGCGCTTGCACAGGCTTTCAATATCGCCCGCGTCGTGGCTGGTGAGAAAAATTGTCACGCCTTCGTGCTCGTGCAGCAGCTTGATCGTATCGCGGATTTGCTGCTTGGCCACCACGTCCAGCCCGATGGTCGGCTCGTCCAAAAAGATCACCTGCGGCGCGTGCAACAGCGAGGCGGCGATCTCGCACTTCATGCGCTGTCCCAGGCTGAGCTTGCGCACGGGCGTGTGGAGCAATTCGCCAATGTCAAACGCCTCGACCAAAAATGACAGGCGTTTTTTGAACGCGACCTCGTCCAGTTCGTAAATGCGCGCAAACAGGTGAAAGGTATCGGCCGGCGGCAGGTGATACCACAACTGCGGCTTTTGGCCAAACACGCTGCCAATCTGGTAGGCCAGCTTGCGGCGATCCTTCCACGGCGTCAGCCCAAGCACGCTGGCTTGCCCGCCTGATGGATACAAGATGCCCGTCAGCATTTTGATGGTGGTGGATTTGCCCGCGCCGTTGGGGCCGATAAAAGCCAGCAGCTCGCCCGGTTCCAGTTCAAAGTCAATGCCCTTGACGGCCTCGACGGTTTGCATATCCGATTTCACGATGGCCTTGAGGCTGCCCGCCAGGCCGGGCTGCTTGCGCTTGGTTTGGAATGTTTTGCGCAGGTCGCGCACTTGAATGACCAACGTCTTTTTCCTGTTTCGTTAGGCCGCCGTCCCCGGCGGCGTTGGCATCATTTTCCTGCTCCGCTCAAGCCGCCGTCCCCGGCGGCGTTGTTAGAGTCCAGAGCGCGCCGCCAGGATTTTTTCGCCCAGGTTTTTGTGCACGCTGAGCCTGACGCCCGGCGTTTGGGCGAAATGAAAATCCAGATAAATGAACAGAAATCCCTGCCGTTCCGCGGTGCTAATGTCGCTCCAGGGAATGAATAATGCTGGGTGGGCGATGCGGAACAGCGGGAACACGGCCAGGTACAACCCCTGCCAATTTGCCCCCACCGTCAGCACGCCCCGATAGCGCGATAGCCCAACATAGCCGCTTTGCATGGACCACCTGGTCCCGTCAAAATCCGCCTGCGCGCGGTAGTATTGCGCCAGGCGCGGCCAGCCTCCAATCATAGCGACGAGAAAAATGACAAAACTCCACAACGCGATGAAAAAGACCGCGAATAGAGCGAAAATGAGGGGAATCGTTAGCCACACCCAAAGCGCGTTTGTTGGTTCTTCCATAGTTTGTTCCTGATAGTGACAATTTTCTGACCAATTCTACCTCATTACAGCAAGCTGGCAAGTGGATCTGGTTGTGAGGGATTGGGGGTTGGGGATTAGGGATTGGGGGGGCGCGCCAGGCGGCGAGTTGCTGGCGGACGCGGTCGGCGTAGGGGGATTTGGTTTGTTCGTAGATGACAAGGGCGGCTTGTGCGCAGGCGATGGCCTGGGGGCGGTCGCCGAGTTTGTCCAGGGATAGGACCATGTTCCAGAGCCAAATTCCTTCATCCTCCCAAACTTTTGCCGCCTGCCCAGACCGCCCCTTCCCAAGGCGTGCAGGAGGTACTAGTTCCAGAACTGGCGAGTCGAGTTCCAGAACTCAGAGTTCCAGAACTAGGTAACAAATTTTCCATGGCGCCTCGGATCGCGGTTTAGTGAAATCGCGAAAAAAAAATTCAAAAAACAGCAAGTACATCCAAAGCCCCAAAATGGGCTAAAAAACCGAAATAAACATGTT
>CAZYXV010000040.1:0-34522 GCA_964651475.1 uncultured Anaerolineae bacterium
AATCACCAGCGCCACTCTTGGCGATTCGCACTTCAGACTTGCTGCGGAATCCCTTGGCTTATCGCCGTGAATCGGGTAAAATGGGTTAGAGTATCAGCTAACGTTTGGTATCTGGCAATTGACACAAAGGGAGGCGCACAATGGAAAAAGTCATTATCATCGGTTCGGGACCTTCTGGCTTGACGGCAGCGATTTATGCGGCGCGAGCCGACCTGGAACCGCTGGTCCTCACGGGTAAAGAGTTGGGCGGCCAAATTGCCACCACCACCGAGGTTGAAAATTATCCTGGATTTGCCGACGGAATCGCCGGCCCCGAGTTGACCGAGGCTATGAGGAGGCAGGCTGAAAGATTTGGCGCGCGCACAGAGATGGACGAGGTGACCCAAGTGGACGTGAGACGCCGCCCTATCTGGCTCAAGACGGAACTGGGCGAGTACGAAACGCAGGCACTCGTTATTGCCACCGGCGCCAGGCCGCGCAGGCTGGGTGCGCCCGGCGAGACCCGGTTCACCGGGCGCGGCGTGTCTTATTGCGCCACGTGCGATGGATTTTTTTTCCGGGGCAAGAATGTCGTCGTCGTCGGCGGCGGCGACAGCGCGCTGCAAGAAGCATTATTTCTCACTAAATTTGCCAACAGGGTGGACATTGTTCATCGCCGCGACCATCTGCGCGCGGGGGCGGCGCTGGCCTCTCGAGCGGCAAAGAATGAAAAGATTGGCTATGTCTGGGATACCATCGTCACCGAAATCAAGGGCGACAGCAGAGTAAATGCCGTGACGTTAAAGAACGTAAAAACTGGCGCGGAAACCGAAAAACCGGTTGATGGTGTGTTTGTGTACATCGGGCATATTCCCAACACCCACTTGTTCAAAGGCCAACTTGAGATGGATCACGAGGGATACCTGCTCGTCAACGAGCACTTGCATACAAATATTCCAGGTGTATTTGCCGCCGGCGAGTCGCACGATCGCTGGTTCCGCCAGGCAATTGTTTCGGCCGGATATGGGTGTATGGCGGCGATGGAAGTCGAAAAATACCTGGCAAGCCTGGATTAATCGTGCGCCGCCCGGCCGCCTGGAGAATGTGTGATGCCTTATAGTGCTGTGGGGAACGAACGATTATTTTACGCGGTCAATCGGCCTCTGGCCGGCAGTGAATTGAACCTGGTACTCGTTCACGGCGCGGGCGGCAGCCATTTGGTCTGGCCGGCTCAACTGCGGCGACTGAACCATGCAGTGGTTTATGCGCTCGACTTGCCTGCGCACGGCAAGTCGGAGGGGCAAGGACGCGCCTCGATTGACGAATACGCCGAGGTGGTAGTGAACTGGCTCGACGCGCTGCACATTGAACGCGCTGTGTTGGCCGGTCACTCGATGGGCGGGGCGATTGCGCAGCGGATAGCGCTGAACTTTCCCGCCCGTGCAGCGGGTTTGATCTTGATCGCCACCGGCGCCAGGCTGCGGGTGGCGCCGGCTCTTCTGAGTGGCCTGCGGGCCGATTATGACGCTACCCTGCAAACCATTAACAGCTACGCTTGGGGACCGGCCACGCCTGAGCCGCTAATCCGCCAGGGGAGTCATTACCTCGCGCAGACCAACGCCCAGGTAACGTACGGCGACTATGTTGCCTGTGACACTTTTGATGCCATACAACAGGTAGGGCAAATCACAGCGCCCACACTCGTCATGGGCGGCACAGCCGATCAACTCACGCCGGCCAAATACGCTACAAGGCTGGCTGAAAGCATCCCCGGCGCGCGCCTGCACCTGATTGAACAGGCCGGTCACATGATCATGCTCGAACAGCCCGATCAGGTGGCGCAGGCTGTGAATGATTTTACAGTTCAACTTTTGCGCCGCGTATAGCTTGTGGCCGCCGGCAGCAGCGCCGCAATGACCAGCGCCGCCGCGCCGCACAGCCCGCCGGATGGTGCAGCGTTTGCCGGCGGCGGCGTGGAGGTGGAAACCGGCTGCGGCGTGAGCGCCTGGCTGACTGGCGTTGGGGCAGAGCGTGTAGGCGGCGGCGTGGTCGTGGCAGGAAGCGTTACCGTTTGTCCCGCGCCTGGCACAGTCTTGTACGCTTGCCCGTCAAGCACCACAATGACCTCGGCGCCCTGAGCGAAATACTGTCCCCAATCGGGCCGCGCGGCGATCAACTTGAAGTAATCGTCGCCGCCAAAACTGACCTCGACAGGCTTCATTTTGGAAGGATCAAAGGTCGTGTCGGTCCACACGTTGCCCTGCTGGACAAAGGTCTTGACGCCCACGCTGCGGATTTGTTGCGCGTATTGGCCATAACCTTCGCTGCGTGGCGACTGATCGGCATAGTACAGATGCTGTTGGTTCTGCGAAGCATCCACCGCAGGCGCCCCCACACCTCCGCCGCCCATACCACCCAGGCCGGGCATTAGCGTTGGCAAGGCCAGCCGTTGCTCTTCGGCAATTTTTTGACGGCCCGCATCGGTGAGCGTGCGCTCGTCAACCAGGAAGGACGTATAAGGCGTGACGATGCCGTACCTGGTTGCCAGGTCAACGATTTGCTGCACCAGCTCTCTACTTTCACCTTGCAGGCGAATTTGGGTGAGGAGGTAGCCCACCTTGCGCGTGGCCCACAGGCGTGGAATAAAGTCGGGTCCCGCCTTCAAGGTATCTGGCAAGGGATAAGTGAACGTCTGCACTTGCCCATTGACCGTGCCGCGCAGTGCAATCTCGGTAATCATCGGACGGCCTACTTGAATCTGCGGGCGGTAACGTCCCACCAGCACCAACTGTGTCCCCGCAAACAGGTCGGGCAACGGATCGGGATAGGCGTCGTAAACGCCCATATCGCCAAAATCAATTTCAATATCCGCCAGAACCGGTGTGGATATTTTGGCGTAAAACGCGCTGACCTCTTCGTCAATCTTTTGGCCGGGGCGCACATACGCCGTGACGCCGCGGTTTTCTTGCGACAGCGTATCGAGCAAGTACGTATTCACGTCGTCACCCAAGCCAAAAGCAAACAGCCGCACGTTGGAACGTATGGCTTGCCTGATGTTGGCAATGATTTTGTCGGCCTGCGTCACTCCTGTGGTCGGCACGCCGTCGGTCAAGAAAATCACAATGGTCGGGCGCTCCCTGTCCGCGCCGGCGAGCGCTTCCGAGAGCGCCCGGTTGATATCGGTATTGCCGGCAGCCCTCATCGTATCTACAAATCGCTCGCCCTCTTCGCGCTCGGTGGCCGGGCGCAGGCTGGCAGCGTAGCTTTGCACGTCGGTCGAAAAGCGCACGATGTTAAAGCGATCTTCGAGATTCAGATGGTCGAGGATGAAACGCAGTGCGTCTTTGGCCTGGCGGATTTTCTCGCCGTCCATCGAGCCAGACGTGTCAATCACGGCAATCACATCTTTAGAGACGATCTGGCTTTGGTCCACTTGAACCTTGGGGGCAGCCAGCAATACAAAAAAGCCGTCTTCTTGTCCGTCGTTATAGGTAATCAGGTTCAGGCCAATTGTGTCCTCCGAAACCGAGTAATACAAATCGAAATCGAGGTCCGGCTTGACGTTGGACGCTTCGTAGCCCACGCGCGCCTCGTACTCGCCGTCGCGCGAAACCGCCACATTGTGGCTGGGCGAATAGACGGCCTTGATGGCGTCTTGAGACTTGATGTGTACGTCCACGCTCACTTGCTCCAGCGGGCGGGCGCTAAACTTTTCGGTATTGAGCGGGTACACGTAGTGAACCAATCCCTGCTCGGCCGGGAGCACCTGGCTATATTCGATCTCGATGCGGCGTTCGCCGCGCGGGGGAATGGGAAAAATGCTGGCGCGGAATGCTCCGCGGTTCACGTACTCCAGCAGGGCCGGATCGCGCTGGCTTTGCACAATGTCTTGATACATGCGGCGCGCCTGATCGCGATCTAGTACCTGCCCTTCCATCTTTTTGCCATCCACCCACATAGTAAATTGGCTGATGGTTGCATCGGCGGGCAGCGGGAACATGTAGATACCCTCGATTTCGTAATCCTGGTCATTGACAAAGACTTGATCTACGTGCGTGACGGCCAGTTGGTTTTCGATGGATACCGTGACGCGATGGTACTTGATAGAAAGCTGAACCGGCATAGGCTCGGGGTTGGGCGGGCACCACGGTCGAGGTGGCAGGCGCGGCGGCGGGCAATCCACACATGGCTGCTCCAGGATGCAGGGTGGATAGGGAATGATGATGCCGTCGGCAGCAGCGGGAGCAGCGCACGCCATGACCAATCCCAAGATCAGGATGAGGAACGCGGTGCGAAACGCAAAACGCGAAACGTGAGCGGTGCGGGTAATCATAACACACCTCCTCTGGCAAATACAGCCCGTGAAAAGCAACAGGTGTCGTGTTGTTTGTGTATATTGACGATGGGTAAAGTGAATATGTTCCGCGCCCGAATGCAAACGGCGCGACAGGCTAATACGCCGTCGCGCCGTTTTGCTCTTGGAGATTCTTGCTAGCAGGCTGTCGGAGAGTCGCTCCACGCGCCGTCCCCAGCGCGTGCGGGCCGCCGAAGACGGCGGCCTGAGCGGGGTTCTCCGACAGGCTGCTAGCCCCTCGTTAGCGGCATCAGCCGGATGAATTTGATGGCGGTTTGCGCGTCCCACACCGCCTGCGCCGGGTGTTCTGCGCCAGCGGGCTGGTACGCACGGCCCCCCCCGCGCCGTCATTATGATCCAGAGTGCCCGCGGCGGCCAGGCGATTGATCTCTTCTTCAACCTTGAGAGCGACCAGAGCTTAGGTCACGCTTCTTCCAGTGGGAATTCCAACATTATGCATTCTGGCGGCCCCATGTGTCCACCTGGAATTTTGGTTTCTATTTCTACTCGATTCGTGTTCATAGTTCGCCTTGGCATTGCTTTAAAATGGATTCGTCGCATATGGATTGATCCGCAGAAAGCATCAGGATGGTGCTGACGAGTCGCTCGGTACTGGCGTCGGTATCTTCGAATTGCAGGCGGGCGTTTGGAAGCCGGGTTGAGTGGCTCTGAGGTACAATGCACATGCGGCGATCAGGCAAACGAACCACCCCGTCATTCACCAACGATACTTTATAGCGTCCATAGTAGCCATCAATAATGACTGTTTGACCGTTCATCCTGACGTTGGGGAGACCGGCCACGATCTCTTCCAAGAGTTGCACGCGGCGGCGCAAGGTTTCCTCTCGTTTGGATTGCGCGCGCAGCCGGTCTGCCTCTGTTGGGGGCGATTTGGAATGTGCCTGTAATGTAACTGCGATTGCGTCGAGCAGTTCCTGGGGTCTAAATGGTTTGGTTATGTATCCATCCGCGTGGGCGGCGCGCAGGCTTGCTATGCACTCTTGCTCTCGAGTTTGGCAGGTGATAAAGAGCACCGGAATATCGCGCAGGGGTGGTTCGGATTTCATCAGGCGGTAAAACTCTTCGCCGTCCATGCCGGGCCGCATAATATCCTGGGTAAAGAGGTCAATTGGCTCGTTACGCAGAATGGACAGGGCTTCTTGCCCATCGGTGGTGTATATGTGTTCGTATCCGGCGCGTTGCACGATCAGGTTGAGCAGCTCTAGCACGGCCAAATGATCATCTAAGCTCAGGATTTGCATGGTTGTTTTGATCTCTGGATTAGGTTCTTTGGGAATTCCCGCGGTCGGAGCGATAGAGTCCCCAACTTGTTGGGGCAAAATGGCGCTTTACCCGAACAAGTTCGGGAATCCAGAATGCTTTCCACGCCGAGTCCCAAAGAGCCCTGGATTATTTTATCACCAGATGGCAATTTCCTGAATAGGACTTTGGTCATGGGGGGAGGGGGACGCGTAAAAGTGGGTGCCCGGTGATTTTGACAACGTGTTAATCATCCCCCTGCCACTGGAGGGAATACGTCTAACGAGTTTGTTTCTTGCAAGCGTGTATCGAGTTTATCCGGGAGGTATTTTACTTCCCGTCCATTGACAAACACGTGCACGTAATCGGTGAGATGGCCAGCTTCATCCCACACGGCCCGCCCCAGTTCGGGGAATTGCCCGGTCAAGCGCATGAGCACGCTGCGCACCGTGTCGCCGGGGTCAAGCTGGACCTGGACCATTTTGCTGCCGACAATTTGGCGCAGTGCAGCGTAAAACTTGACTTGCATGGTTCGTTCTCCAGGGTACGGGCATTACAAGCTCCCGCATGGCGTGCGACCGACTCGCATTATTTTACCACAACTCTCTTTTTGCTCATTTGCGCGCCAACCTGGTTTGAGGTAAGATTGGCCTATTGGAAGAGGAGCTATGGATCGAGACTCTTTGTTTCGATGGGAAGCGCTGAATCGGGCGCAGCAAATTTCACTCGGCCTGGCGATTGTGGTAGCAGCGATTGCTATGGGACTGTTAGTCTACGCCGTGGTCATTCCGCCTCGCCCCGAAACGCCCGGCGCGCCGCATTTGTGGGTCGCGCTCGCTTCACGCCTGGGCGTGGTGCAACCTTCCTCTACGCCACCGCCCGTTCCTACTCCCACATTGACCCCGCTGCGTATTGGCATTGTGGCCGGTCATCATGGAAACGACTCCGGCGCGGTCTGCGCCGATGGGCTGACCGAGGCGGAGGTTAATCTCGACATCGCTCAGCGGGTGGCTTCCACGCTGCGCATTCGCGGCTACGTGGTGGACGTGCTGGAAGAATACGACTCTCGGTTAAGTAACTATCGGGCTTTGCTTCTGCTTTCGATTCACGCCGATTCCTGCGAGTTCATCAATCAAGAAGCCACTGGCTTTAAAGTGGCGCGCGTGTTGAACAGCACTGTCCCAGAGGCCGAAGATCGCCTGGTGGCTTGCCTGGTTGATCGCTACGCAGCCCGCACTGGCATGCAGTTCCACGCCAACAGCATTACGCCCGATATGACCTCGTATCACGGTTTTTACGAAGTCGCCCCAGAGACGCCATCGGCGATTATCGAAGTAGGCTTTCTTTACCTCGACCGGCCGCTCCTGACGCAACGGCCGGACATGGTCGCCCAGGGCATCGTAGATGGGATTACGTGTTTCTTGACCGGTTCCCAATAATACCGGTTGCAAAGGTGCACTGCAGGAGGGCAGATGACCAAACATCTCGTGATGTATTGCCGCGATGCGTTTTGCCCAGACCAGGCGCGCGCGCGCCACTTGTTAAAAGAGTGGGGAGTGCCTTTCCAAGAAATCAATATATCGCGCGACTCTCAGGCGGCGGCGCGCTTGCAGGAATGGAACAAGCATCTGGGCGTGCCAACTTTGGTTGTTGCAGACACAAGCGGCGTGGAGCCCATCACGCTGCCTGCGCCGTTGTCTCCTGGCCAGCGCACGCGCAACCTCGATCGGGATTCTCTAATATGTGAACCCAGCGAGGCTGGCTTGCGCGACTTTTTGCGGCGGCACGGGCTGCTGCTCGAGTGATACACTATAACTGAGGGGTGCGCAATATGCAAGCGGCAACACAGCATTTGATTATCAGGCTATGTGATTCCACTCCTCATTTACTCCAGGGGCTCGATGCTCTTCATCGAGCATTTCTTCGAGATTCCAGCGTACCGCCAGAGCAATTCATGGAATTTGTGACCAAACGGCTAGAAGACGAGGCGATGCTAATTGTCCTGGCCATGGCCGGCGAGAGGCCAGTGGGGTACGGCTTGGCCTTTGACGTGGTTGAACACCCATTTATGCCAGAGTGGCAGCGCTCGGGTTACATTACGCAACTATACGTCGCACCGGAGCATCGGCGACGAGGTTTGGGACAACGATTGGTGGAATTTATTTTTGAATGGATGGCGTCGCGTGGTCTTGAAAAAGTGATGCTCAACGTGATGGTGGACGAGCCGCCCGCCAGTCGCTTTTGGCAAAAACAAGGTTTCAGCCCTCACCAGATTCGGATGAAGCGGCAGGTACGAGAGAAATCGGCGACGTGAATCAGTCGCCCCGAACCAGCTCGATTAACTTGTCTACCTGGTAACCGGACTTTTCTTGGGCCTGCTGCAATTTCTTGACGATTTCGTGGCACGCGATGATGGCTTCCACCACCTCGCTGGCCGAGCGGGCAGGGTCGGCGCTGGCCTCCACCGCCGCCATGGCCAGCAGCCACCACCGCGCCTGCTCAAACGCTTCCTTGTTGAACCACAACACGCCGCGATAGCGATTCACTTGCAGGAACTGCTGCACGTCGCCATCTTTTAGCCAGGCCTCCAAGATAGAATAAGCCTGTTCCTTTGCCGCCGTTTGCACGTCCGACCAGCGCGGATAGGTAACGAGCAGCTTGGTCATCATCACTACTCGCCAGGCTGCTTGTTCCTCCAACTCCATATCTTGAAGCACGCCCGCTACAATCTTGCCCAGCAACCATTCGTCTATCCAGCTGCGGCTCTGCTGTTCAAAGCTGCGCTCGACGACCATCTTGCCCAAAGCGTGAATGAACAGCCACCCCAACAGGCTGCCCCACACAAACGTATCGTCGTCCAATCCCGCCCCCAGGTATTCGATGGCCGCCGCGTATTTCTTCGAGCCGGGGAGCGGGAAGCGGCTCTCTAACGCAGGCAATTGCAGCGCCGCTTCCAGCTTGCGCCGAACCTCAAGCGCAATCGCGGCCTCGTCGCCCGCCCCGCCGGTAAACTGTCCAATTTCGCGCAGCAGATGGACCATCTTGCGCTCCACCTCATCCAGCATGGGGCTAATGTCTGCACGCGGTTCCTGTTCGCTTCCCGTGGCCCTGGCCTCCATCTCACTCTCTGAGCCATCAGTTGATATTGGGTATTGGGTAGAGGGTATTTGAGAAGCCCGGCCAGTTAAAAGCCAGCGCCACATTCCTGCATTGACCAGTTCCTTGAACTGGTAATGAATAGGCTGCAAAAAGATTTCCGTCATGGCCTGATCAATGCTGGGCACGCCGTGCCCGCCCAGATAATCTGTAAGGTGAGCGTATTGATGCCACTCGTTGTCTGCCACTTCCCGCCAATCCAGGAAAACGTGGTATTTGTACGCGCCCAGTTCGACGTACAATCCCTGTTCCACCAGCTCCCGGCTGCAGCGAATATACTCCAGGCCGGTGACGTGATCGCGGAAAATGCTATAGTAATTTTCGTCGGCGTGCAACGCCAAGCCATCACCCAGGCTTTTTTGTATCAATGTCCGCTCGGCCTGTCCATCACCTGCAGGGGCCCCTTGCCCTGTTTTTGACGAGAAAGCCACCGACCAGTGAATCCATCCTCGCGTCGAAGCATACTTGTTGTGATAAACGATCAATGCCCGCTCTGCCGCTTCCGGAGAGCCGACGCGATTGGAATACGCAAAGACGTCTTCGTTGACGTACCCTTCGGGCGCGCGGAAATCGTACAGCAAGAAATTGTCCACACCAGCAAATATGTAGCGCAGGTGCAGCAGCGGCGAGATTTCGCGCTCGTGCCGCTCGACGAGGGGAATGTCGGGCTGCTCGTCCCAATAAGCGCGCCGATATTCCATCCCGTACCTTTCGGCCAGCCCCTCGATCTGGCCATGTCCGAACATGGGCAATCCGGGCAGCGTTGCCATCATAGTGCAGATGCCAAAATATTTATCGCCCTTGCCGAACTGGTCTATGGCGGTGCGCTCGTCGGGATTGTTCATAAAGTTCACGTACCGCTTCATGATCTCCGGGTCGAATTCCAGCGTGTTTTTCATGACCAGGCGATATTCGGCGTTCTTTTCGTCGCGTAGCATGTTCATAAAGGCGCTGTTGTAGACGCGATGCATGCCGAGCGTGCGGACAAAATACCCTTCCATCAGCCAGAACGCTTCGGCCAGCAGCAACGTATCGGGCGCTTCTGCGGCGGCGCGGTCCACCACCTCGCGCCAGAATTCCTGGGGCACCAGGGCATCCAGTTGCTCTCGCGTCAAGCCGTGGTCGGCCCGCGAAGGAATGGCTCCGCCGGTGCCCGGCTCGGGGAACCACAGCCGTTGATAGTGTTTCTTGGCCAGCGTCATAGCGGCGTCAAATCGAATCACGGGGAACTGGCGCGCCACGTGCAAAATCGTCTGGATGACGGCCTCGCGCACTTCAGGCTTGAGGTAGTTCAGCTGCGCCGTATCGTTCCACGGCATGCTTGTTCCGTCGTTGCCGTGGTATACAAACTTTTCGCTGCCGGTCCAATGATCCACTCGCTTGAACACGACCGCCGCGTCACTGCGCGTGTAATAGTGATCCTCCAGATAAATGCCCACCCGCTCGTCCCGCGATACGTTTGTCCCGTTGAACGTATACGAGGGAAAGGGGCTGTAATCCAACGCAATGAACCAATCGGGATGTTCAATCATCCACCTGGAATCAATCGCCATGTGATTGGGCACCATGTCGCTCGCCAGGCGGATGCCGCGCTTCCAGGCGCGCTCTTTTAAATTTTGGCAGGCTGCCTCGCCGCCCAGGTCCGCGGCGATTTGGTAGTCGAGCAACGAGTACGCCGACGCCACGGCTTCGGGATTGCCGCACATTTGCTTGATCTTTTGCGAGGCTTTGCTGCGTTCCCACAGGCCAATCAGCCACAGTCCCGAAAACCCCCGCCGCGCCAGCGTATCCAGTTCTTCGTCGGGAATTTGATCCAGCCGCGTGATGGGCTGCTTGTGTTTTTTAGATAATTGATCCAGCCACACGTAAGCGTTCTTGGCAATCAACACCAGGCGAGGCATCCACTCTCGATCGGGGCTGAAACGTTCCGGCTCGACTTCCAGCCCGGTGAAATCGTATACGCGAGCGACGCCCGGCCCCAGAAACGTCAACTTGCGCTCTTCTTTAATGAGGTCGAGGCTGCCCAGCAGGCGATACAAGTACTTGCCCAACCACGCGCCAACAATGCCCCAGCGTTCCCGGATATATTCCAGTTGACCGGGCAGCGAATACGGCACGGCAATCGCCGGGCTGCGCAGCATGTCCACCAGGTTTTGATTGTCGGGGCCAAACACTGGCTGTGTATCAAAAAACTCGCCCAGGCGCATCACAACCTGGAGATAACTCGTTTCCAGCGCGGCATCGTCGAACAAATCCAGAAACGGCGAAAAGGCCGGGTTCACGTTTGCCAGCCAGAGCAACAGCATTTCTTCCAAAATGATTTGGCGATGCGGCACACCGGCCGTTTCGCCTTCCACATAAGCCTCCGGCGTCACGCGGCGCTGATAGACGGCGACGGGTGGAAAGGCATCGGTGAAATGGCGCAAGGCTGTCTCGACGGCCTCCCGGCCAAGTCTGTCGTACAACCACTCTAGCGCCTGCTGCATCACCTGGGGATTGCGTTGCTCGCGATACTGCCCTATCACGAAATGCAAAATCTCGTCAATCAACCCCATCGCGTTCAGTTGCCCGGCCTTGACGGCCTGTTCCGGAAAGCTGACCAGGTCGCGCTTTTCGTTCATCTTTTGCGCAAAGACGCGCGCGGCGTGGAAATTGGCAAACACCACGTTGCTGCTCAGCGCGAACAAGGCCTCGTCAAATTGGTACAGGTCGCGCGCCTGGCGCGAAACGTGAAATTCCATCTGAGGAGTGGAAATCGGAGAGGGGGGCTGCGAGATTGGAAACTGGAGGTTAACCGGAGAGTTGTTTTTGTTCATAGTGTCCTCTTGAGAGATGATGTATGTCATCATCTGGCTTTGGCGGCAAGGTTTGCTTGTTTCTCATCGTTTAATTCGCGCAACAGGGCCACCTGGGTTTCGGCGCTGGCGCGCCAGCCGGCATCTTGGCCGAATAGTAAATATTGCTCCAAATCGGCAATCGCCAGGTCGTAATCGCCGCGCATCTGATGAGCCTGGGCGCGATTGAACCAGGCTTCGGCCCGCTTGGGTGACAGTTCCAACACGCACGTCATGTCGCGGATGGCGCGGTAGGCGTGGCGCAATTCGCGCCAGTACAAAATGCCGCGGCTATAGTACGCTTCGGCAAAGCGCGGGTCCAGTTCGATGGCGCGCGTGAATTCGTCCACGGCGCGTTGATGGTTTTGCACGTCGTGGAGCCAGTTGCCCCAATAGCGATAGGTGCTGCCGCGTACAAAAGCTAAACGCGCTGCCAGCCATCGCCACACCGGAACACGCACCGTCAAATCAGGCGCCGGCACCCTTTACCTCACTGGACAAATCTTGCAACTTGCGTATAATAGTTCCGCTTTATCGGTAGCGACAAGTAACTATTGGGTTGCCCCCTGCCAGGCAAAAGCCTGAATAGTTACAGAATTAAATATCAGGAGGATTGGCTTGGCTAATACACAATCTGCCATCAAACGCATTCGCAGCTCGGAACGCAAGCGGCAACGCAACCGGGTTACACTTGGTCGAACACGCACGACCCTCAAAAAGGCGCGTGTTCTCGTTGCGCAGGGTTCGCCAGAGGCTCAGCTTGCCGTCAAAGAGGCCATCAGCGAACTCGACCGGGCTGCCGGCAAGGGCATTATTCACAAGAACAATGCCGCCCGCCGCAAAGCGCGCTTGATGAAGCTGCTTAACAAAAAGTGATCCCAGGGTGAGCCTGGACGCGCAGGCCGGAGCGTTTAACGGCCCGGCGAAAATTCGAGACGCCCGGTTTCCAAAGAAACCGGGCGTCTCTGTTGTTAAGGATAGATACGGCTGAGCGTGCGCGGGAAAGGAATCGTCTCTCGGATGTGTTCCAGGCCGCATATCCACGCCACCGTGCGTTCCACGCCTAATCCAAAGCCGCTGTGCGGCGTGCTGCCATAGCGGCGCAGGTCAATGTACCAGGTATAGGCCTCGCGCGGGATGCTCATGCGCTTGATGGCGTTTTCCAAATCCTCCGCCCGGCTCATGCGCTGCCCACCGCCGATAATTTCGCCGTAGCCTTCCGGGGCGAGCAGATCCACCGATTCGCACAGGTCGGGCCGCCCCGGCGTCGGCTCCATATAAAATGCTTTGCATTGGCTGGGATAGTGATGCACGAACACGGGTTTTTCAAAGCTCTCGGCGATGACCGTTTCGTGCGGGCTGCCCAGGTCGCTACCCCACTCCAGCTCGAGCAGTTTCTTTTGTTCGGGATCGTCAGTCTTGTCTCGAATCTGGCGCACCAACTCTAGTCCTTCGTCGTAAGAAATGCGCGGGAACGGCGGCGTGATTTTTTGCAAGCGCGCCACGTCGCGCCCCAACGCGGCCAACTCGGACGCGCGCTCCCTCAGCGTCGTCTGCACAATGTAACTGACAAATTGCTCCTCGATTTCCATAATCCCGGCCAAATCGCAATACGCCACCTCCGGCTCGACCATCCAGAACTCGGTGAGGTGGCGGCGCGTCTTGGATTTTTCGGCGCGGAAGGTGGGGCCAAAGCAGTACACCTTGCCAAAGGCGGCAATGGTGGCTTCGTTATACAACTGGCCCGATTGGGCCAGAAAGGCCGGATCGCCAAAGTAATCCGTCTCGAATAACGTTGTCGAGTCTTCACACGCGGACGGCGTAAGGATGGGTGTATCCATGTTGAGAAAACCGTTATTGTCCAACCAGTCACGAATGGCTCTGACGACCGTCGCGCGCACGCGCAGAGTAGCCCACTGGCGCGCCGAGCGTATCCACAGGTGGCGATTATCCATCAAAAAGTCCACGCCGTGCTCTTTGGGGCCGATGGGATATTCGTCGGCCAGTTGCACAATCTGCACATCTTGCAGGCCGATTTCGAAACCGCCGGGAACGCCGGGGGCGCGGCTATCGGCGCGCACCAGGCCGGTGATCACCAGCGACGATTCGAGCGTGACTTTTTGCGCGGCCCCAAAAGCATCCGGCGGCATGTCTTTCTGAAACGCCACGGCCTGCACGATGCCTGTTCCATCGCGCACCTGCAAAAAGTGCAATTTGCCCTTGTCGGTCTTGTTATAAAGCCAGCCTTGAATAGTCACTTGCTGATCTACATAAGAGGCAATGTCTTGGATACGAATAGTTGACGGCATGGTTTTCTCCTTCAATCAAACTGTTACTTGAATTCTACCCCGCTTGTATCACAAGGTCAAGCGCGCCTGGCGATCCTCGCCAGCACGGCTCGCTCGTCTGCCCCGACCCCGCCCAGCGCCATCAGCGCCGCCGGATAGACGAGCAAGCCGGCCAACACCGCCATGGCAGCATTGACCTGCCACAGCGCCGCCATCGCGCCGATCATTAATCCCGCCGCGGCAAAAGAGCGCCAGATCAACCGCAACCACGGCACGGCGCCAATGTCTCGGCGCAGGTAATAATAAAACGCCAGCCCTTCTACAACCTCTGAAAAAATCGTGACGATGGCCGCCGCGCGGTACGAATACAGCGAAATAAAGATCAAGTTGGCCGCAATGTTGAATGTCAGTCCGATAACAAACGCCACGGTCAACTTGCGCTGCAACCCCAGCGCAATCATCGTATAGTTCGTCACGCTGTTGATCCAGCCAATGGGGATGCTCCAAATCATCAACTGCAACGCGATTGCGCCGTCGGGCAAAAAGCGCGCGCCGCCCAAAATGCCTACGGCCAGGTGAGCCAAAAACGTAAAGATCACTGCGCAGGGCAAGGCCAATGTTACCAGCAGCTTGACGGCAATCAGGTAGGAGCGGCGCGCCGCGTCCTTATCTTGGCCGGCCTGTCTGGAAAGCACGGGGAACAAGGCCATTGTGAAATAGGCCGGGATGATATTGAGCATGTCTACGATCTTGTACGCCTGGCTGTACCAGCCCACAACCGTATCGCCCTTTATCGGCTCGAGCAAAAAAACATCCACTTTGAAAAACAACGTTGCCAACAAGCTGTTGAGCATCAACGGGAATGACTCGCGCAACATGGAGCGCTGCAAGCGATAGTCCAACGAATCCAGTTTTTTCAAATGACCCGATCCGCCCAACATGCGCAGCGCCAATACCCCCAGAACAATCAGCGTGATCAGATTGACGGCGATGGAGGAGGCTGCCAGCCCGATAATGCCGCCGCCCGCCAGCAGCACCGGCACGGCGATGCCCACCTTGGTCAACACTGTCACCACGCTGATGGCAGCCGGCACTTCGGCTTTCTCATAAGCGTAAAACAAGGCCGTGAGGCCCGTCGAAAGGCTGATCGGCGCTAATCCCGCGTACAACAAGCCAATCGTCCAGAGAGTATCTGGCGCGAGTTGAGGGCTGGCAACCAACTGGCGGATGAGGATGAATACTGCCAGGACGGGCACTCCTGCCGCGGCCAGCATTAAGCGCAGCGCAGTGGTATTGACCAGGTAGCGATTGGTTTGGCTGCGATCCCGGCTTAGCTCGCGCGTGAGCAATGTATGCAGACCAAAGCTGGTGAAAATATCGAACGTGGTGAACAAGAATACGGCATAGTAATATTTGCCGGTGCCATCTGGCCCAAGGATGCGCGCCATCAGCATCGCCAGCGCCAAATCAATCGCGCGCGTCATCAGAGTAAGCACAATCGCCGTCAGGCTGTTCTTGGCGACTCGCCGCGCGGGGCTATCTTGCTCGCTTTCACGGTAAAAGCGCCGCCACGCCCAGACCGCCGCGATGAACACGAGCGACATCCCGGCGATGAATGAGCCGAACGCGCCAAACTTGACCGAGTTGGGGCTGTACCGAAAGCGCACCGTCCACACGCCTGGCCCCAGTCGCACTGCGCGAAAGTTGCCATCAGCGCGGACAATGGTCAGCGCTTCCTCGGCCTCTTCAGCCGCGCCCCACGGTCGAACAAAAGCCACCCAGCCGGGGAAATACGAATCGGCCAGCACCAGCCACGACGTTTCGTCCACGTCTATGTCAATCCAAACCTCGTTGGGCTGATAAGACGTAATATTTGCAGGGCGCAGGGTGCAAGTGGAGATTGGAGATTGGAGACCAGGAAACTCTAACGGCGGCTCGACAATGACGACTGTGCGTGGATCGTAACGGCGCATCGCGTCGAGTGGATCTTCGGCGACGATGGTGCAAGTTTGCGGCAGGGTAAAGGCGCGTGGGGCAACTGCCTCGTTGCGGTAAACGCGGAGGGCGGCGTCTGAATAGACCTGCGTAAATTTGGTATTGGGAATGGAATCTTCGGTCAGCACGTACTTGACATTGAGCAAGTCGAGCATCGGACTATCCAGCGAGGTTTGCTGGCGAATCGGCGCGATGCGGTTGTAGGCCAACTCGTCCTGGTCGTCAATCACGCTCATGTAGCGCGCGTATTGCTTGGGGAACATTGAATCGTAACCACGCACATCTTGAAAGCCATAATACCAGCCGACGTTGGCGTTAAAGGTCTTGACGCCGCGCGGATCGTAGGTGGTGAATCGCCACAGCGAGCTATCTCGCTTGAGGAACTCGACTACTGGCGGCGTATAGTCGAGCAATCTGGGATCAACCGCCGGATTAAAGCCATAGCCGTAGGCCAGCAAGTCCAACGCGATGACCATCACCGCCAGCGGTTCCCACACGGGACGTCCCCACAACCACTGAGGCAAATAAATCGGGCAGCGGCTCACACGCAATACAATGCCGGCGCTCATCAGCATCAAGCCAAAGAGCAATACCCACGGAAACTGGTACGAATAAAACATCCGGCCATTGGCAAATACCTCGTTTGCCAGCGCCAGTTGTTGCACGGCCCGCTCGGCGAACGCCAATGACGGCGCGGGGAACACGTAGCGACTGAGCAGCAGCGATGCCACCACCATCACACCGCTCCAGAAGGCAGCGCCCGCCCAGAACGTGATGAAGGACGGCCGCGAGTCGAGGAAAAATATCCTGGCAACAAGCCCCGATTGTTTATAAGGCGAAACCACCGATCCGGGCTTTTGCCGGGTTTCCGCCAAAACGTCCGCGCCAAAGCCCGCCAGCACGGCCACAGCCAGCGTGAGTGGAAATACCCAACGGAATGGCGAGTGAAGCTGCCCCAATCCCGGCAGCGCGTAAATCACCGCGTATAACCGCGTGGGAAAAATGCAGCCCACAGAGAATAATGCCAGTAAAACAAAATAGGTCTTTAGGTTGTAGATTGTAGATTGGAGATTGGAGATTGGAGACTGCCTGCCCTGGCGGACAGGCCAGGGGAGATTAGAAGGTTGGGAGGTTGGGTATTTGAAATTTACAAGCACCAGAAACAGGCTCAGTATGCCAAGATACGATCCCCCCTCCACCGATTGCTTGAGATCCCATTGGGTGCAATAAGGGCAACGCAGGCTAACCTGCCCAAAGGCATTGAGCACCACCGGTGTTATTTGGCCCGAAAAAACATCTTTGTACAGGTGATGCGACTCGTTGCCGAAAAAATTGGGGATCAAGAACGCAATGACGCGCCGCCAGGGATAGGCCCAGCTCAACACGTCTGCAAACGAGGCGCTGCCCTCCCGAAAGTTCAAGCGAGCCATCTCAACCATCGGCGCAAATTGTACCGCGCCCAGCCCCAAGCCCAGGCCCATCATCACGCCCAGCCACAGGATAGTGTGAAGCGTAGAGTGTGAAGCATAGGGCGCAGAACGCGGAGCGCGAACGGCAAACAATCGCCAGGCGGCAAACGTGCCGATCACAAACAGCGTGTAGGGGTAAATCATTTCCGCGTGGCCGGCCAGCATCATCGTGCCCAACCCCAACGCGCCCAATACTGCCCACGGCGCGCGGGCGGGTTGGCGCAGCACCGGCTTCTGGCCGATCACCTGCTCAACCATCGCCAATACAAACGGCAGCCAGGCCGCCGCCGCAATGACCATGGGGAAAACAAGGCTGACGACAAAGAACGCGCTAAGTTGATATACAATCGCCGCGATGACAGCCGAGGCGCGCCGCTGCCCCAGCACGCGGCACAACACGTACATCCACGCGCCGGCCAGCCATAACTGCGACACGGCGAACCAGCCATACGCCTGCGGCAAAGGCAAAATGTAAAAAATCAGGCTAAAGGGATAGAGCGCGCTGTGCTGGCCATTGGCTAAAAAAGGCTCGCCTGAAAACGTGTAAGGGCTCCACAGCGGCAACTCGCCCCGCTGAATAGAATCAACGATAAAACGCTTCCAGGCATAGTTTTCGAGGATGAGATCCTTGAGAAGATGGTTTTGAGGGTAGGGGCCAACCCCCAACGAATCGGCGGCGGCCTTCCAGGGCTGAAATTCATACAGCGTGTCGGCCGGCAGCAACGTCTTGCCGCCTATCGTCTGCGGCCACAGCAATCCCAGCGGCAGGGCCAGCAAGCCAAGTAAAACGATAATGGTGAGAAGACGCCCGCCGGGCATGGCCGCGTCAGCCTTGGAATGTGCTTGAGGGGCTTTTAAGCGGGCGGAGATGGCGATGCCGCCAGCGCACCTGCCACACGCGCCAGGCGGCTTCAAACTTGACCGGCACTGTCATCTTGGATTGGCCGATGCGGCGATCTTCAAAGTAAATCGGCACTTCCAAGATGCGCAGTCCCAATCGCTCGCTGATAAAAGTCATTTCCACCTGAAAGATGTAACCGTTGGACCGCACCCGATCCAGGTTAATGGCGCGTAACGCCGAGGCGCGCCAACACTTGAAGCCTGCCGTCGCATCGTGCGTCTTGAGGCGGAGGATGGAGCGCGCATATACGTTGGCCCACCACGACAATACATAGCGCCCCCACCCCCAATCTTTATCCACCTGTCCTTCGGGCACGTAACGGGAGCCAACGACGACGTCGTACTCGCCGATCCGCTCGACCAATTTGGGCACAAAGGCGGGCGAATGTGAAAAATCGGCGTCCATCTGGACAATGCCATCAACGTCGCTATCCAGCGCGCGTCGAAATCCATCCAGGTAAGCCAGCCCCAACCCCCGCGCTCCTGTGCGATGGATGACGGACAACTGATCTGGTGTGCGAGCCGCAAGACGATCAGCCACTTGCCCGGTGCCGTCCGGCGAAGCATCATCCACCACAAAGATCCTCACCTTGCCCAGGGGCAGCGCCAACAACTCATCAATCAAAAGCGGCAGGTTATTGGCTTCATTATACGTTGGGACGACAATTGCGATTTTCATAAAGCTACCTTCTCGTGGGAATAATCTGGCCGACTAAAGCTTTGTATCTGCTTTCATTGGTGTCAACTTAAGGCAGCCTGAGCCTGTCGAAGGCTGCTCCGCAAGCACGGTTCGACGGCTCGACTGAGCTCGCCGAAGTCAAGCTCACCGTGCTTAAGTTGACACTAATGATCTGCTTTTTTCAAAGAGCACGGCAGCTTTGCACGGCGCTAAAACAAATCAAGCCCTCCCGGCAATTGGAGGGCTTGGGGATTCCGCTTAAAATACTAGAGCGGCCGCAACGCATCTAAGGCAGATACTTTTAAAGCGTCTATGTCCGCAAAAGGTCCATCCTGTTCGCCAACCACGCCAATAGCCAGCTTGATTGGCGCTTGCGTGATACGAGCATCTTTGAGAGGATAAAAATATTGGATAGCCTGTTGGAGTCGAACGGATAGACGCTCGCGCAAATCGGCTACACGGGATTGTTCGGAGACGACGATAAAGACCGACGGGCTGATCTGCCCGACAAATGCATCCGAGTCACTCACTTCGCGCGCCGTATTGCTCAACATCAAGGCCAGCGCTCTGAGCGTGTCATCCCGCGCCACAAATCCGTACACATCGCTGAAAGCGTCCAGGCCATGCACTCCCACACATACTAGCGCCCAGCCACGCTGTTGCAGCAGGGCCGTCATTCTCTCGTTTACCAACATTTCGGTGGGCAAATTCGTCACGGGATCCGTAAGCGTTTCGAGTGAGGCTCGGCGCAACACGTTGCGCACGCGCAGACGAAGTTCTTGGATGTCAAATGGTTTTGTGATGTAATCTACCGCGCCCAAGTCCAGGCCGGCCAGCTTGTCTATCCGTTCGCGTTTTTCGGTGAGGAAGATGATGGGCACGGCCTCGGTCCGCCGGTGACCGCGCAATTGGCGGCATACTTCGTATCCATCAATATCCGGCAAGCGGATATCTAACAAAACGAGATCGGGCGACCTTTCTTGGGCAATCCGCACGCCGTCTTGCCCCCAGGCCGCCGAGATGACCTCGTAGCCCTGTGCCTCAAAATATGCGATGAGCATATCGGCGGTATCGCGCTCATCTTCAACCACTAAAATACAACGTCGCTCTGCCATGCTGCCTCCAGACCAGGTCATGGGGGTACCGGTCTAATGATGTCTTTCCGGCACCTGGGCCAGAGTAGTTTTGCTAGCCAATTGGCTCTTTGTAAATTGCATACGTGCAGGTTTTATCGCCAACGCCGATACAGCTAATTTCATCTACACGAAATTCTTTGCCGCCGCTCACCCAACGTAAGGCTTCCTGTAACAATCCCATGCCAATGAAACAACATGGTTTTTCTACTTTGCGTCCCCAGCACTGCGGGCAACGGTCAATATGCCAGTGAAACTGATCTGGCAGCTCTTCAATCCGGACAATCTGGTCACTAATCTGATTGAAAAGACCGGCAAAAGCTGGCACTCCCAACTTGAGCTTGGCCGGCAAAGGCAGCACCTTGAAAGCCAAATCTCCCACGCCAGTGAGCGCACCCACGCCCTGCAGGCCGCGCGCAAATGTAGCGCGGCCACAACGCAGCGCCAAGCCGCGCCCTCCGCGCGGCCCGTACATATCTTCCAAAGCGCGCATCAAGGCTGTGAGGTCGGTAAAATCGAACCCCTTGTCGAGGTCGTCGGGGGGATAATTGTCAATAAATTGCTGCAGCTTGGCCATATTGAGGATGGCATTGAGACCATTCTTTCCCATGATCTCTTCCAAAGCCAAGATCGTAATCCTGCCCATCTTGTTGGGGTAATAATATCCGCTCTTGGGGATTGACACGTTGCGCCTCCTAACAAGGGATCCAAAAGCCAGTTAAACGATTTTACCTAGTTCTTCGGCAGCGCGCCGCATGTCCAAAAACAAAAGACCGAGTTTAGCCTGTGCTCTGGCCAACACGGTCAATACCGCCTCTTCGCCGACAGACATGAGAATAACGTAGCCGCGCTCACCTTTGATGTATACTTGATCGAGCACGCCGCGCCCGAGTTCACTCGCAATACGCTCGCCTAACGATAACATTGCCGCGGACATGGCGGACACACGGTCTTCCTCAACGCCGGCCGGCAATGAAGAGGCCATGATCAACCCGTCTACACTCACCACTGCCGAAGCTTCGATGTCTGGAGTGCTGGCTTGCATCTCGCGCAAGCGTTCTACCATTTGGTCGGTTCGCGATTTTGCCATGGATGGACTCCTTGAGAATTGTGATAATAAGCTTGCCCGAGAGCAACCTTTCCAAGTTGAATCGAGTCCCAGCCGGTCGAAGATAGGTTACCACAATTGCAATCTCTTGTCAAGCAAGCGCCTTGCCAAAAGCGCGTTGAGATGATATAATTTTGGCCGGTCAGGCACAGCCTGACCATTTAAATTTTGTCAATTGCCCCACTTGATACGTGCGGCCTTGCCAATACTATACTCTCAATGGCAAAGTAACGCAAGTTGAACAAGCCGGGGAATAGTTACAGGCGGTATATTCTTTGCCCTAAGAGGTTAGTGATGGATTGGATAACTTTTGTGATTGACTTTTTCCTCCACCTGGATGTGCATCTCAGTGAAATCATCCAGAACTATGGAACCTGGACGTACGGCATCCTTTTCGTGGTCATTTTCATGGAAACCGGGCTTGTCGTGACGCCTTTCTTGCCAGGAGATTCGCTGCTGTTTGCAGGCGGCACTTTTGCCGCGCTTGGCTCACTCAACGTCTTTTTGCTATTTGGACTCCTCTTTCTAGCCGCCGTCTTGGGTGACGGGGTCAATTACTGGATCGGCCACGCCATCGGCCCGCGGGTTTTTGAAAAGAATTATCGTTTTTTGAAACGCGAGTACCTGGAAAAGACGCAGCGGTTTTACGAAAAGCACGGCGGAAAGACGATTGTGCTGGCGCGTTTCGTGCCGATTGTGAGAACATTCGCTCCATTTGTGGCCGGGGTAGGCACGATGACCTACAGCCGATTCGTTCTCTATAATATTTTAGGCGCTTTTTTGTGGACGGCTCTATTTGTGTTTGGCGGCTATTTCTTTGGCAATATCCCTCTCGTCAAGCAGAATTTTGAATTTGTCATTGTGGGGATTATCCTGATTTCCGTGTTGCCCATGGCCATTGAATTCGTCCGCGACCGCATGCGACGGCCCGCCAGCGAAGCCGTCTGAGCAATATCTCAAGATACTGCACATGCTGTTAAACGCAAAGGGGCGACCGGCTTGGTCGCCCCTTTTGCTAGAGTTACTTTTCTTCAATCACAATCGTTTTAATCGCATCTCCCGGCGGCGCGTTTGGATTTTGCTGCGGGTCGCGCAGGGTGATGGCATTAGCGACTTCCATACCCGAGGTCACGCGCCCAAAAATGGTGAATCGTCCGTCCAGTTGAGATAACGCCGCATACGTGATAAAGAACTGGCTGCCATTAGTGTCCTGCCCCGAGTTGGCCATGGCCACCACGCCGGGACCATCGAACTTGAGCGTGGGCACAATCTCGTCCTTGCAACGATAGCCAGGAGCGCCGATGCCGGTGCCGCTTGGATCGCCCGCCTGCGCCACAAAGTCCTTCATTACACGGTGAAAGGTCACGCCGTCAAAATAGCCCTTGCGCGCCAGGAATACAAAACTGTTGACGATGTTGGGGGATTTGTCGGCGTATAGCTCGATCACAATATCGCCGCCTTTGGCCATCTTGATGGTGGCGGTGTACTTTTTAGCCGGATCAATGGCCTGCTCTGGGACAGAAAACTGCATCGGCTTGCTATTGAGCCAGCCAAACCACGCGATGAGCGAATCAAGTACTCCAAATTGTTCGGAAGGGATGTATATACCGTTGAGAAAAAAGGTTGGCGTGCCTGGCAAGCCAATCTCGCCGGCTTGCTTATAGGCTGCGTCAATTTTGTCTTTGTATTTGCGGTCGGCCAGTTCCTTAGAAAAGCGCGCCGTATCCAGCCCAAGCTCTTTGGCATAGCCTTCCAAGACGGTGGGCATGTCCGCTGCCGCCTTGGCGCCCCACTCTTGCTGCCGGGCATACAGCAACGTATTCATCTCCCAGAATTTGCCCTGCGCGCCAGCGGCTTCGGCCGCCTCGGCCGTGATTTGCGCCTTGTCGTGAATGGTGATGAGCGGAAAGTGACGATAAACAACCTTTAACGTATCTTTATGCGAATCTACCAGACTCGCGACCAGGGGATCTACCCCGGCGCAGCCTGGTCACTGATAATCGGCATACTCCAGCAACACAGCCGGTGCGTTCGCCGGCCCCTTTGACCAATCACCTGCTCCGACTGGTGGAATGCCCGGCACAGGATCGGGTATTCCAGAATAGGACTGGCACGCCACCGCCGGCTCAAGCTTGAACACCGGCGACTCGACGGTTGTCGAGGTGGCAGGCGCGGCCGGCGTAACCGTTGGCGCGCTCGCCACACTCGTTGGCGTTGGGCTGGCAGCCTGCCCTCCGCAAGCAGAGAGCAGCACCGCCAGACCAACCAGAATAGTCAACACTTGTCTTTTCACTTTATACTCCTTAACATCTTGTATTTTGGATCTCTCCCTTGCAAGGTGACATTGTACCACATAATGTTGTACCGGATGGCTTGTGCTGTGCCTTTTGACCTTTGCCAGGGTTGGCTGTAGAATGAGGGAACGTTGGCAACAAGGCGCGCCAATTCGGAGGTTCAGTCATGCAATGCCCAAATTGTGGTTGCCCCATGGTAGAGGGGCGAGTATCACTGCGAAGTGGAGGTCTTGCTCGTGTCGTCTTTTCGCCGGATGATGTAACCAATGGGTTTTGCAAGTTCCTTCAAGGAACCATCTTTGACAGTCAGCTCAAGTCCGGTGAAGCAGGTGTTCTGAGCAAGTATCCTGAATCATCGAGCCGAGATACTGCTCCGGCATCGAGGTGCCAAGCCTGTGGAATAACTGTTATCAGGTCATAGCCGACCAGCATACTTGGCACGTACATCGTTCTGTCGAGATAGCATCTATTCTGGAGAGAGGCAAGATGTTATGCGCTACATTGATATGGCAACGTGGCCCCGACGCAAACACTATGAGGTCTATGGCGCTCTTGATTATCCCCACTTTAACCTGTGCGCCAATGTAGATATCACCGCGTTCCACTCTGCCGTCAGGCAGCGCGCGCTATCCTTTAGCGTGGCGACCATTTACGTGCTGGCCAGGGCCGCCAACGCCATGCCTGAATTTCGTTGGCGCATCCGCGCCGGGCAGGTGGTAGAGCACGATATTGTTCACCCTTCAACCACTGTTCTGACCGATAACGACCTGTTCAGTTTTTGCACCATCTCCTACACAGATGATTTCGCCGCGTTTGCGGCACACGCAGCAGAGGCGATTGACCGCGCCAGGCGCCACCCCACCTTGGAAGACGCCCCCGGGCAAGATGATTTACTCTTTATGACAGGCATTCCCTGGGTGTCCTTCACCAGTATGATGCATCCCATTCACATGCACCCTGCGGATTGCGTGCCGCGCATTGCATGGGGCAAGTTCTTTGCCGAGGGCGAGCGTTGGCACATGCCCTTGTCCGTCCAGGTGCATCACGGGCTAATGGATGGCATTCACGTTGGGCGATATTATGCCCTGGTGCAGACCTACCTCGATCAACCCGGGCTTGTGCAACTATAGCTCGGCGCCGCCGCCGGGGAAAAAGCTGCGCAGCACATTGAGCAGCCAGGTGCTCAGGCCCGTGTTCGCCGCCACAACAATCGCCTGGTTCTGCACGCCCGGGACACAAACCACGCGATTCTCGCCAAGCGCGCGCAGTGAGTGCTCTACGACTTGTTCACACGTCATCCATAGCCAGCGGGGGGTGCGCTCTTTGATACGATACTGGGCATAGTCTGGAGCATCGTGAAACTCGCTGAGCGTAAACCCCGGACAAAGAGCCTGCACGCGTATGCCGGCGCCGTTCAACTCGATAGCCAGCGACTCGGAGAACATTTTCAAATAGGCCTTGGCCGAAACATAGGTCGAGTCGCGCGGTTTGGGGACGAACGCGCCAATTGAGCAAACGTTGATGATGGCGCCCCCCTGACGAGTGATCATCCCCGGCAGCGCCGCCCGGCAAAAGCGCACGCTGGATACCACGTGACAGTTGATCATGCCGAGCGTCTTTTCGACGGGAATGTCTGCAAAGGAGCCAAACACATCGTAGCCGGCGTTGTTGACCAGGCAATCCACATCGTCACGACCCAGGCGTTGCTCAACGCAAGCCATTCCCTCCTGCGTTGAAAGGTCCGCTACCAGCACCTCGGCTTGTACACCATGCTGTTTTGCCAACTCGGCCGCCAGCTTTTTCAGGCGTTCCTCCCGGCGGGCGACGAGTACAACATTGTAACCCTGCGCGGCCAGCCGGCGGGTAAAAGATTCGCCAATGCCACTAGAAGCGCCAGTGATTAGCGCAGTGTGCGGAGCCAAGGTGGTCACCCACTGATTCCATTGCCTGGCGCGAGCAGCCGAGCGGCGCTTGCCAGCAATCCAGCCGCCCCCGGCGGCCAGCCCTAGACCCAACAAGACAATTGAGCCAGTTTTCATCTTTCACTCCTTGATCTTACGGAAGCACGGCGAGCCGGCAAAGTTGAGATAAGTAGGAGAGAACGCTATCCAGCGATTCGCGTACATTATACGGCGGCGCAGTTGCCAACGCAAGTTTTATCGGGGCTGGATAAATAGTTGGTTTTGCGCTATCATAAGGACTTGATGAAAGCGATTCGGTTAGATGCCTACCAAACTAAACGAGGCAGCTTTGAGGTGTGGTACGACCCAAAGCGCGATATGATTGTGCAATCGGGCCAGGACGATTTAGGCCACCGCTTTGAGGATGAAGCGTCCGCGTTAGAGTTTATAGAGGATCTGAGTGGTGGAGAAGATGCAGATAGCTATATGGCGGCGCTGATCGAATCGCTGCGGCAGGATCGCGCCGAAATTATGGTACAATGGGGCGTCTCTATCAAGGCTTGGGAGCAAGCACGCAAGTGCAATGATATGAGCCGTCTACGTATGCAATCAAACCGTCCAGACGCCGCAGATTAGGGTCTCGCCCTGGCGGTTAAAAAATCACAAGGAGTAACCATGACAGTCGAACACGATGTAAAGAATTTGAATCTTGCCACCGGCGGGCGTTACCGCATTGAATGGGCCGAGCAGGAAATGCCCGTGCTCAGGCTCATCCGTGAGCGCTTTGCCAAAGAGCAGCCGCTCAAGGGCGTGCGCGTCGGCGCCTGCCTGCACGTCACCACAGAGACTGCCAACCTGATGCGCACGCTGCAGGCCGGCGGCGCCGACGCGGTGCTGTGCGCCAGCAACCCGCTTTCGACCCAGGACGACGTAGCCGCCGCGCTCGTCACCCATTACGAAATCCCCGTCTATGCCATCAAGGGAGAGAACGACGCGACGTATTACGAGCATATCCGGGCCGCCCTGGATCACAAGCCGCACATGACGATGGACGACGGGGCCGATCTGGTAAGTACCTTGCACAAGGAAAGGACCGAACTGATCCCCGATATCATTGGCGGCACCGAAGAAACTACCACAGGGGTCATTCGCCTGCGGGCCATGGCCAAAGCGGGCGCGCTGCGATTCCCCATTCTGGCGGTGAATGACTCTAAAACAAAAACAATGTTTGACAATCGTTTTGGGACGGCGCAGAGCACAATGGACGGCGTGATTCGCGCCACCAACGTGCTCATTGCGGGCAAAACCCTGGTGGTGGCGGGTTACGGCTGGTGCAGCCGGGGCATCGCTATGCGCGCGCGGGGCCTGGGCGCCAATGTCGTCGTCACCGAAGTTGATGCGGTCAAGGCGTTGGAAGCCGTGATGGATGGCTATCGCGTAATGCCGATGAGCGAGGCCGCGCCCATTGGCGACATTTTTATCACCTCCACCGGCGATCTTAATGTCATTGACGCCGACGATTTTGAGGCGATGAAGGACGGGGCGATCACGTGCAATTCCGGCCACTTTAACGTAGAGATCAACATTCCCGCGCTGGAAAAAATGGCAACCGGCAAGCGGCGCGTGCGCGAGTTCGTGGATGAATACGTCATGCCCGACGGCCGCCACATTTACTTGCTGGCCGAAGGCCGCCTGGTCAACCTGTCTGCTGCCGAGGGCCACCCCTCAGCCGTGATGGATATGAGCTTTGCCAACCAGGCCCTTGGCGCGGAATGGATGCGGCAACAGGCCAAGAACCTGACGCCGGGGGTCTATGTCATTCCCGCAGAAATTGACAGCGACATTGCCCGCCTCAAACTGGCGGGGATGGGCATTACGATTGACACCCTCACGCCAGAGCAAGAAAAATACCTGGCAAGTTGGGAGATGGGGACCTAGTGAATCAAACCTCCCAAAGAGGTTAACTCTTTGGGAGGTTTGACGTCAACTGTCCCAAAATTCCCGTAGGAGCGCCCTTTGGGCGCGATAGTCGCGCCTGCCTGCCTGGCGGCTAGACAAGAAAGGCGCTCCTACGCGGCGACATGGGGACAATTATTTTCTTCCGCACCCCTTGCATATACTGGGCGCGGGCACAATCTGCGCTTTTGTACGGCGTTGTCACACTTGCCCTGGCGGGCAGTGCCAGGGTTGCGAGCCGCCGAAGGCGGCGAAGCAATCTCCGTACTTGCAAAATTGAGAGGTTCTTTGGGAGTTCCCGTGGTCGGAGCGCCGGAGTCCCCAACTTGTTGGGGCAAAATGGCGCTTTACCCAAACAAGTTCGGGAATCCAGAATGCTTTCCACGCCAAGTCCCAAAGAGCCAATTGAGATTGCTTCGGGCGCTGCGCGCCCTCGCAATGACAAAAAAGCGCAATTTATGACCGCGTTGAGTATAGTAAGAATACTCGAGATGAGTTTTGATATAATGACGACAGAAGACGAATATGGGCAAGGCTATGCAATAAGGAGCACTTATGTTGGCACGGCGAACTAGGGACATTGCAAGAACTTGCCGGCTGGCGAATGGTGTGCGGCCAGTCCAAGTCGCACACGATCCGCCGCAAGCGTCGTGCGATGTACTGATTCCGGGCGCAGCGGGCGTGCGCATCGTGCGAGCCTGGATAATCATTGGCTTCTTGCTCCTTACAACAGCTTGCAGCAATTCACCGCGGATGTCAAGATTGCCGCCCATGGCCACCCGAGTGTCAAGCCCGTCTCCCCCTCTCGCGACAACCCCGTTGGCAAGCACAGCCACCTCCAAATCAAGCCCCTCACCCCTGCCTGCGACCACCCCTCCTCCCGTTTTCACCGCCACCTGGTTGCCTACCCGCCCTCCCCTTCCCAGCAGCACATTGACGCCCTCACTCACCCCTGTGCTTACCTCGGTTACACCCATGCCCCCCCGACAGGTTTCGGAAGCGCGCGCTGTCTATCACGATGGGTTTTTTCAGGATGGGGTGGGATACTACGAAGAGGGCACCGTTCCCTGGCTGGACCTGCTGGTCCGCTTGGACAAAACCTGGTATGGGCCGGAACGAGAAGCCGGCGATGGTCTCGAGGCGCTCCCGCTGCCGGCAAGTTATCGCTGGGAAGCACTGGGAGGGTTCGGAACGCTGCCCAACGGTGAGGCGTGGTGGAATCAATCGGCCACCGAAGGTATGGCCAGGTTAATAGGGCCGGCCGATGAGCTACTGCTCGAACTGCCACTGCGTATAGTTTTCCTCTCAGGCCAAAAAGCTCCCCCTCCCTCCGCGCAACCTACCCTGCCTCCAACTTGACCTGGCGATTGAAAGCGGGCGCGGCGCGCCCGGAAGATTGCCAGTATGTCGAGCAAGTTTGTTCCGCCCGCAGTTGAACTGCGGGCGAACCGGCAAATTACAAAGAGTGCCACGCGCACCCTCTCGTTGTCTGGACAAGTCCTCAATTCTCGTGGCATGCGCTGCTTGACAAGTTAGGAAATCGCGGTTACAATATATTCGATTTTTATGATATAGTGGAGGCGCGATGGATGCTTATGATGTTCAAGCCGAGTTGCTCAAGGCGTTAGCTCACCCGGTTCGGCTGCAAATTCTGGAAATTTTGCGCGACGGCGAGCAGTGTGTGTGCCATATCGAGGCGGCGCTGGGGCAGCGCCAGGCGTACATTTCCCAACACTTGATGCTGCTGCGCAAAGTTGGGCTGGTGGCTGACCGCAAAGATGGCTTGCGCGTGTACTATAGCGTGCGCGATACAAGCGTATACGCCGTGCTGGATGTGGCGCGCAGCCTGGCAAGCCGCCAGGCGCAAAAGCAGGGCCACACCTTGAACTTTGCGCTGCCCCAGGCTGGCTCAAGTTGCCCCTGCCCCAAGTGCAGCCCCGGGCTGGCCCATTGATAGTTGAGCGAGGTCTCTTTTTTTGTGTCACTTTATTCAATTGAAGGAATATGGGAGGACGTATGAGCAACAAACCCGGTGATGGCGGCTGCGCTTGCAACCGCGATCCATTTGCCAGCCTGCCGCCCGAAATGCGCCCGCAGCGCCAGGAGGCCATGTCTGGCCTGCGCAGGGTCACATGCCCTGCGTGCGGGTTGAGCTATTGGACAAATCGAAATACAGATGTGTGCATTGATTGTGAGAAAAAACAACCAGCGGCTGCGCCGCAAATTCAATCAGGAGAAAAGAAAATGGTGATAAAAGTATTGGGCTCGGGCTGCGCCAATTGCAAGCGCGTGGAACAAATCGCGCGCAAGGCCGCGGCCGATTTGAGCATTGAGGCCGAAATTGTCAAAGTAACAGACATGGCCGAAATTCAAAAATACCCCATCCTGTCCACACCGGGATTGGTCGTCAACGAAAAGCTGGTGTGCGCCGGGCGCATTCCCACCCAGGCCGAAGTGACGACGTGGCTGACGAGCGCGCTGTCATAGGGAGCAAGTAGACAAGTAAACAAGTATGGACATTCTTGCATTTTTGCTCAAATTGCTTCAAGGCGGCCTGGGCAACCTGGCGGCTTATCTGGCGGCGCACGTGCTGCTGTGCCTGGTGCCGGCCTTTTTCATCGCCGGCGCAATGACGGCGCTGATTCCCAAAGACACCGTGACGCGCTTTTTGGGGCGCAACACACCCAAGTACATCTCGTATCCGGCGTCGGCACTGGCGGGGTCGGTGCTGGCGGTTTGCTCGTGCACCATCGTGCCGCTGTTCGCCGGCATTTACAAAAAGGGCGCCGGGCTTGGGCCGGCCATCACATTCTTGTTCTTTGCCCCGGCGGCCAATGTGCTGGCGCTGGTGTATACCGGCGGCGTCATTGGGGTTGATTTGGCCTTTGCCCGCTTTTTCCTCTCGCTGGCGTTTGGCATCGGCATCGGCCTGATTATGGCGCTGATTTTCAGCCGCCAGGACCAGGCGCACGACAAGGAAACCGACGCATTGTTTGCCGGGCAGAGCCACATGCGCCGCGCTGCGTTGATCTTTTTGTTGGTGCTGGTGGCGCTGCTGCTTTCGGGCACGCTCAAGTTGGGGCTGCTGACCAATTCCTATGCCCTCCTGTCGCTGCCCATCCCAGGCATGGATCGCTTTCAGGACGCGCTTTACCAGCTCGTGCCTTTTGACGCCAGCAAGGGCGAAGAGGGCGTCACGGCGCAGGGCGCAATCTTGATTGGCCTCCTGCTGCTCATCGGGCTGACGGCGTGGAAGGGACTGGAAAACATTATCGAAGGGTTCAATGCCTGGACGTGGGCCGCCTTGAGCCTGGTGGCGCTGACACTGCTGGCGGCGGCAGTAGGGATGAAACCTCACGCGGGCGGGCTGGACATTCTCTTTACCGGCAAGTTTTTTGGCGTGGCGGTGGGGTTGATTGTGTTGGCCTACCTGGCGCGCTATCATTTGGAAGAGCAAGAACTGCTCGACTGGCTGTGGGAATCGTGGCGCTTTGTGCGCCAGATTTTTCCGCTGCTCGTCGTCGGCGTGTTTGCGGTGGGCGTCATCCGCCAACTCATCCGGCCCGAATGGATTGAATCGCTGGCCGGGCAGAACACGGTGTTAGGCAACCTGGCCGGCGTGGTCTTTGGCGTGTTTATGTATTTCCCCACGTTGGTCGAGGTGCCCATCGCTCAAATGTTCCTGAGTTTAGGCATGCACCGCGGCCCGCTGCTGGCTTATCTGATGGCCGACCCGGAGCTCAGCCTGCAAAGCATTCTGATCACGGCCACCATCATTGGCCGCCTGCGGGCGTGGGTGTATGTGGGCTGGGTGGCGCTGTTCAGCACGCTGGCGGGACTGATTTACGGCGCGTGGATAGATGGCGCCAGCCTGTGGCTGATTGCGCTGTACCTGGCGGCGTTTTTGGGCGCCCTGGCGGCTGGCTTGTGGTGGATTGACCGGCGCAACGTTCAAACAGCAAGCTGAGGCCGGGCTTGGATTTGCAAAAGCCGCTCTTTTGGCTTACAATCAGAAACCTGTCAGGTCTTTGGAACAAAATCTATGCGAAAAATCATAGTGTGTGTGTGGATGGCGTGTTTTGCGTTGTTGACGCTGCCGTGGCTGCTGCCGGCCCAACCGCTGGCGGCCCAACCTGCCGGCCAGGTCATCATTTACTTTTTTTGGGGCGATGGCTGCCCGCACTGCGCCGACGAAAAGCCCTTTCTGGAAAGGCTCAAACAGCAGTACCCCGTCGCGGTGCGCAGCTACGAAGTGTGGAACTCGCCGGAAAACCGCGAGCTTTTTATCAAGATGGCCGCAGCTCATGGATTCGAGCCGAGCGGCGTGCCGACCACCTTTATCGGCGAGCGTCATTGGGTAGGCTATGTGGATCGCATTGGGCAAGAGATGGAAGCGGCGGTCAAAGCGTGCCTGACTTCTGGCTGCCCCGACGCTGGCGCGGGCAGCGTCACGCCCGCGCAGCCTACACCTGCACTTGCTCCAACACTGATAAGCGGAACTGCCGCCGCGCCATCGGCAACGCCGGTTGTAATCGCCGCGACACCGCCGCTCGTCGCTCCATCTGCGCCCCCCCAATCGAATGGCTTTGCGCTGGCCATCGCGATTATGCTCCTCATGGTCGCCGCCTTGATATACACCGGCGTGGTTGTGATACGCAGCTTGCGAGGTTCTCCTCCACGTCCAATGCCGGAATGGCTAAAGTTGGCCACTCCACTCCTGGCCTTGATTGGGCTTGGCGTGGCAGCCTATCTGGCTTATGTTGAAACTCGAGCTGTCGCGGCTGTCTGCGGGCCGGTGGGCGATTGCAACGCCGTGCAAAGTAGCTCCTACGCCAAACTGCTGGGCGTGTTGCCAGTCGGCGTGCTGGGCGTGATAGGCTACGTGGCGATCCTGGCCGCCTGGCTATGGGGACGATTCCGCTCTGATTGGCTGGCGGACTATGCGCCGCTGGCAATACTTGGCATGACGTTGTTTGGCACATTGTTCTCGCTGTACCTGACCTACCTGGAGCCGTTCGTCATCCGCGCGGTGTGCGCCTGGTGCCTGACCTCGGCCGTCATCATGACCGTGTTGATGTTGCTCTCTGTTGGTACTGCGATGCAAGCGCGTGATAGTGAATAAAGCGGGGAACCCAATGGCCTTCTGGCGAGTTGCTTTGGCGGCGTTGTGCTGTAGCCTGCTGGCGGCCTGCGCGGCCCAAGTGAACAGCCCACTTACAGTTATGCCCACTCTTGCGCCCACGGCCACGCCGCTGCCGGGCCAGCCGGGCGGCGCGCGAAATGGTCAGGGCAGGCTATGCCAATGTGTGGCGTTTGGAAGATGGCCTGGTTGCACTAGTTAACCGCACGTGGGAACGCCGCGCCGAGATCGAGCCAGCCTACGAAACGCGCCGCCGCCCCGCGCCGATCAAGGTTTTTGCGAGGCAGTTCTCAATCGAGCAAGATCAATCGCGGTATCTCGCCTGCCATAAAGCTGGGGCACTCGAGTTTCCAAGCAGCAAGCTGTCAACAGATTTGGGGAGCGGATACCTGCACCCTGGACTGCCACGTCTGCCTGTACCATAGGTGCAGGCAGGGCAGGCTTGCGCGCAGGTGCAAATGTTGAACGGATGGGCACCCAATCCGTTCAATCCGTTCCCGCGCGCGCAGCGTGCGCAAAATCCGCTGACAGTCCCCCCCTTCACTGTCCTGGAACCCCCACACAACGAAAACCGATGTCGTCGCTACGATCGCCTGGACCGTCGTAGTTGCGGCTCGCAGAGCGTAGATTGTCTGCATCGCCGCCCCACCCACCGCCCCGCACAACCCGTGATTGTCCGGACGACGGTCCATCTGGATTCCTGGCAGGCGAGCTGGCGTAATAGTTGCCGTCGTACCAATCAGCCACCCACTCCCACACATTGCCGGCCATGTCAGCCACACCATAGGGGCTATCATCTGCTGGACTCTTGCTGCCCACGGGCACTGTACCTTGCGGTGAACATCCATAATATTGCGCCAACTCGCAAGTGGGCGGATCATTGCCCCAGGGATAAATACGCGCCCCCCCTGCCTCCCCCCCGCCAGCGGGGGGGACAGAGAGGGGGGTCCCGTGCGCGGCCTTTTCCCACTGTGCCTCGGTGGGCAACTGCCGCCCGGCCCACTCGCAATACGCCTTGGCGTCACTCCAGTCCACACCAACCACCGGTTGAGTGTCGCCACTGTAGTTGGAATTGCCGGCAAACGCTGAAGCCTTGCACACCCCTGCCTGCACGCACACGTTGTACTGCGCGTTCGTGACCTCTGTTTTGTCAATCCAAAACGCATCCAGGTATACCGTGTGCTGCGGCTTTTCGTTGTCGCCTGCATCTGGATCGCTATTCGCGCTGCCCGTCAAGAACTCGCCGGCCGGGACGTGCACCATTGGCGACAGGCCAATCAGGATAAGAAGCTTTTGGACAGAGAAAACCTGACTACTGCTCATATGATTGGCGCGTAAAATGTCATCAACCGAGACAATGTTCCAGTGCGATTCCTTCTATCGTGTCGCCAGATTTGACCTCGTAAATGACCGCAGACGGTGAAGGTGGAGGCGGGATGGTTGCGGTGGCAGTGGGTGTTGCCGGCGTCGTCGGAGGATTGGAAAGCGCCGCAATCGTCAGCCCCACCAGCACCGTCACCGCAGCAATTCCAACCAGCGAGAGTAGCCACCCCGGCAAGCCAACGGCTTTCTTCGGCGGGAGTGGCCTTGTGTGAACATACTGCCGGGCCGGCGCGGGAACTGGCATAACCGGCGGTGGCATAGGGGCGGGCTTGGGTTCCAAGATATTCAATAACGCCGTCAGGCCATCCCTATAGCGGCTGCGGAACGGCACATGCTGGTAAACATCCCAGAGCGGCGGCGCACGGCAAGGCTGAACATCCAGCGAGAAAAATCGCAAGTGGCCTTGTTTCTCCAGGGCAATAGCCGCATCAGTCTCATCTGTGACCCACTGCGAATTGACGGCATGGGGCGTTAGCGCCAAGACAAACACGCCGCTTTCTTCCAGTCCCCGATTGATCGCGCTGACCCACCTCTCACCCGCATAGGCGCGAACTTAAGGAGCAAACATTGCAAAACCTGGCATAATTAGGGGCATGGATACACACAATCAAACTATTTCTCCCGAAGTACAAAAGGCAATTGAAAGCTGCCCTGGCTTGGTAGGCGATGAGTGGGTCCAAGTATGTGGGCAGA
>CAZYXV010000041.1:0-33633 GCA_964651475.1 uncultured Anaerolineae bacterium
GCATATTCCGGATCACAAGTTTGTCGAAACCCTTCACACAGAGGCGCGGTTACCGGAGCAAGTGGGTCAACTTGAGGTCATTGGAGGCTATGGCTTTTATGGATATGGAAATGAGCAGGTGAGAAAGTGCCCTCTGTGTAAAACTTATTATACGTACTTGTGGGATCACGATTCTGAATCTGGAGTCGGCATTGGGTGGACAGACGAAGAGATTCAAAGACTCACGCCAGAGTCTGCCCTGGATGTGATGGAACGCATTCTCGAAACTTCTCAGCACTCACTTGAGTATTGGACCGATAAGTTTCAGAGGACGCAGGATGCAGATGATCGGCAGTCGATAACCAAACACACCCAAGAGATCAACCGGCTAAGGCGAGAAATTGCCTCTCTGAAAAAGCTCTTGGGTATCGGCGAGTAAAATTCCTGTTTTCGTGTGACAAGCTATAAATGGCGCGCTAACAACGGGTTGCAGCCGACGCACTCCGCGCGCGGGTTATGCCCGCCGTTAGCGCGCCAAACACAAAACAAGGAGACGACGAATGAAGCGATGGTTGATACAAAGACAAACTGCACCACGCTGGGTCATCTTGGTTATCGCAGTTTTAACGATCGTGTCTTTTGTCGTCATCTATGTCAAGGCATACGAACTCGACAAAGAGAAGCAGGCTGCCGAAATCGAACTATGGTATGAAAGACATCCGTGGGGTAGCATTAATGTGCTTGAAATACCACCAGTGGGGACACTGAGGTATGTTGAGATAACGATCGGATTCTTGTGTAGCTTGAGCGTCGTGATAGTCGCTATCTGGATTCTACTTCGACATCGAGAGCAAGATGAGCAATTAGAGACACACTACTGATGAATGCCGTTGTCAAGGGGTAGAACCTTAAAATTTTCAAACACCTGGCTGCCGTGTGGTTTTTCCCCTGAACTGAAAGACGAGAAGAACGGCTGGAAACCAGGTTGCCCCTCTCGCCTTGCCTTGGGTAAAGCCAGTGTAATGCAGAACGTTCTGGAGGTCAAGGCGATCAGCGAGTGGGGGCAGGGTGTCAGGCAACAATGCATCTTTCTCTGCCGCCGAGTGGTTTCAGCAGGGGTGACAAGAGGCATGCGGTTGTCGAGGGCGAGCGGCGGCTCAGGTCACGGCGAGTCCGGCCATCTCCTCAACGGAGGGGAGATAGCGCAGTTCGCCGCCGAAGCGAAAGCGGCTCAAGTTGTTGCCCAGGCCGAGTTGCATCAACTGCCAGCGCACGAACTGGCGCGGCGTGAAGCGGCCACCGTAGGTCTTGCCGAGTTTGCCTGACCAGACCAAGGGTTTAGCCGCGATCCTTCGCTTCGCTCAGGATAGGCTCTTGTCCGGCTGGGCATTGCGGTCAGCTTCGTGGTCGTGCAGGACATGCCAGACCACGACCAACAACTTGCGGGCGACGGCGACGATGGCCTTGCCTGCCTGGCGGCAGCTATACCCCGGGGATGAGGTTGAGCGCCAACAGCTTGGACAGCACGCGCACATCGCGCTTGTCGGTCTTGACGATGGCTGAGCCGATCAGCTTGATGTGCGGGGGATGGGCGACCACCACCTTGCCCGCATAGCGCGCCACCTGGTCGTACAGCATCCAGGTGTTGGTGGTGGCCTCGATGACCACCTGATCGGTGGGCTGGAGGTGGGCGCGCAGCCAGTCGTCCAACTCGTCCGGTTGGATGCGACGTGGAGGCAATACCACCTCGCACGCAGCCTTGACGCCGCCAATGACCACATAGTACTTGTGGGCGTCCATCGCCAGATACCTGAGAAACCCCTTTTCCGGCGAACTCATGGTATACTCCTTATCAGAACAATCCGCCCATGGGTGGTCGAGCACTTGGGCGCGGATTCGAGGCGCGTAGGTTCACAAACTGATTCGGGCTCGGTTGAGACGACCGTCCCAGAGTAGAGTCCGACGGGCAGCCAAAAAACCTTGTCCTGAGCAAAGCCGAAGGACTCCGTGCCCCGGTGCGTTCCCGCCCTACTCGCAGGGGAGGGTAGCACACACCGCGCCCAAGCGCAACTACATTCTACTAACACGGGCGCTGACCGGCGCGCCGCGCTTTCCACATAACCAACGGCGTTATGCGGAAAGCGCTGGCGGTCTGCTCCTCAGCCCCATTGGGCGGCGCAAGGTGACATACATCTATCGTCAATTGTTTTTTTTGAAAGGAGAGATGTGCTGAAGAAGATCAAAGTGGCTGGTTCTTACTATGAGATAGGTCTCCAATTGGGGAAAATCCTCAAGGAGACGCCCGGATACCCTCCAAAATATCCACAGGATGTACTCGAGAAATCACGCGCTTACGAGGAGCAAGTCGGCAACCATGCCCCTGGCTTGTTGGATGAATTCAGAGGGATAGCTGATAGCTTGGGAATAGATTACTATATCCCCGTAACTCTAGAAGCGACGCCCTATCGTTTCCAGACGACGTCCTGTTTTGTGATGGTCATATCTGGCGAGCATACGGTAAGCGGGAAGCCGGTTCTTGCTCATAATCATGAATGGATGGAAGCGGACAGCGAAAATTTGCGCTTATGCTATACCAGTCCGAAAGGAAAATTAAAAAGTCTGGGGTTCACTTTTCATTGGCCGCTTGTTTCGAGATATGGCGGGATCAATGAAGCCGGGCTGGCGCTAACCACTGCTTCAGCAACCTTTGAAAACGGTGGTCCCGGAATAATGTTAAATTTGGCAAATAGATGGATACTTGATACCTGTGAAACAACCAAAGAAGCGGTTGATTTCCTTGAAAAGATGCCCAAAGTCTGGGGGGAGACCTATATGATGATCGATAAAGACAACTCGATCGCAAAGGTGGAAGCCCACAGGGAAAAAACACTAGTCACCTACTCTGATACAGGATTTGAATGTAACTCCTTGTTGTACGACTCTCTGGAAATGCAACCCTATATGAGCCAGGAAAGAATTGACAGTTGTATTGAATATACATCCGCGAGAAGATTGTTCCTGAAAGAGTGGTTTGCACAAAATAAAGGCAAGATCACTGATGCTCTGATTATGGATGCGCTAAAGAGTCATGAACACAAGATGTGCTACCATGGTCTGGAAGGACTAGAAATCTGTTGGTCATACATATTGAATGTAAGTGCAAACGATGCTCTTGTTTGCGCAGGTCGTCCTTGTAAGAACGAATATGTCAAGGTCAAAGGCCCATAAGAAATTCACAAAGGCCAAATTGACAGGAGTAAATAAAGTATGGATAACTCAATTGCCGAAATACAGCAGGTCTTACAGTCTTTTCAAGATGGCTATATCATGCGTGATATTGCCCAACTCGATGAGTTTATGCAACTGTTTATCCAGGGAGACGACATCGAACTCATTGGAATTGGCGCCTCAGCCCGTAACCAGAATGAATGGTTTCAGGGGATTGCGCGCATCCGCGAAATCATCGAATCTGATTGGCAATATTGGGGGGATGTCAGGATAGAGGTCAAGGCCGCCAAAATCACCGTCAAGGGTGAAGTGGCGTGGTTATCCACCGTGGGTGCTCTGCTTCAGACGGAGCACCTCCATAGTGATGAAGTGATAGGTTTCTGTTTGGAACAAATGAAGGAGTTAATCGCTAACGAGAGCCTTAGTCCAAAAGCCAGGTTGGTCGAAGCAACCCATTTTGGGGTACGCCGATGGCGGGAAAGAGAGAGAGCGACGGGCTATCCTTGTCCCTTTGTTTTCACTGCGGTGCTGGTTAAGCAGTCAGGGCAATGGCGCTTTCATACCATTCACTGGTCAATGCCTGTTGAATAATGGGGGGAGTATTTTATCGTCTGAGCTTTTTTTTATCAGGTATTCAGGTTACTGTTCTATCGGTTTGGCGTAAAGAGGTTTTATCGGGTCAAGGAGCTGTTGCTCCCACAGGGCCACCCAACAACCGCATACTAAGAAACCCTGTTACTATAGCTATTTTGGGGCGGGATAGAGGCTACTTTGGTTTGGGGCTTAAACACAAACGTCCCGATTGTGTCAGGCTTGTAAACCAAGTATCCTTTTTGTCACCCCCGCCCATTCCAACTTGAAACAAGTAGCGTACTAAACGGGGTCGAGACCAGCTCGCCACCACTGTCGAAATCACACAGGAATGGAGACCAGATTGCAGCCCGGGCTTGGCACTGAGACAGCGCACACACCAGCGATTAGTACGGCCTTTACTGGGGGCGACTGGCGATGAGTATACGCCAAAAGGGCCAACGGCGCACTCCTGGTGAGGGTTTCTTCGGGGCGGGAAGGCCGCCCGCGGCGTGGGAGATTGCAGCCGACTTGCTACCAATCGGTTTTTCAACTATACTTTGCCAGCCAAGTTGGTTTTGACTGGGGTATGCTGTGCTGACTCGCAAGGCTGAAGCGCGACGTTCAAGACTACCTGCAAGCGTTCCAGTACGGCAGCCGCCTCACGGCGGGTTTGCCATCGGCCTGGAGCGATTTGTCATGCAACTCATTCGCGCTCAAAACCTGCGCGAGACCACTGTCACACAGAGCCTCGCAGAGGAATCGCCGAGATCGAGTTTTTCTCTGTGTATCTCGGTTAACATGCTGTGCATCTCTGTGTGCCTGTTTGACTCCCGGCAAATTACGCAAGATTTGCAATGCTGCCTTCGTCATTATTCGTACGCCAGCACCTCGCGCACGGTCAGCCGCGAGGCGCCGCGCGCCGGCAAAAAGCTGGCCAGCGCGCTCAACGCGACGACGACGGCCAGCCACGCCCACACGCCCGCCGTCGAAAATGCAAAGCTCAGAGGCGTTCCCATCAGCGGCACGCCGATGGCGTCGCTCAATAGCTTGCCGAGCGGAAGAGCCAACACAGAGCCGAACGCCCAACTGAGCACGCCGATGCCCACCCCCTCCAGGATGAATACCTGCGCCACGCCCAGGTTGGGCGCTCCAATCGCGCGCAGCACGCCGATTTCGCGCGTTCGCTCCAAGACGTTGATGCTCATGGTGCCCATCAGCCCCAATCCTCCCACGATAGCCAGCAAAACGGCCATGATCAGCAGCAGGCTGACGATCACGCCGAAGGTAACTTGAGCTTCAGCGCGCTCTGCGCCGGCGGTTTGCACATTGCTCACACTCAGGCCCTGATCTTTGAAGCGAGCCTCCAAGGCGGCCGAGGTGCGCATCACAGACGTTTCGTCATTGTGCACGATGCTTACCAGGGCGGCGTCGGCCGTGCCGGCGTTTCCCGTGACGCGCGCGACGTAAGGGTAGTTAGCGTAGGCCATAGGGAACATGACGCCCATGCACACCCCCACTATGCGCCAGCGGCGCTCTTTGCCTTGAAGCTTGAGCACGATCTCGTCGCCCAGGCGCAGGTCAGCTTCTTCTTTGAGCATGATGGCGTTGACGACCACAGCGTTTTCATCTTCAGGCAGCAGCCAACGCCCCTGGACCATGGCTGGGGGGGGAGATAATTTGGAATCGGCGCGCGGCGCGAACAAGTAGACCATGCTCCCCTCGCTGCCGTCGGGCCGCACGCGGCGCACGGCCAGTTGCAGCCACACGTCAGTGTCGGCCACCCCCGGCACCTGGCGCGCTTCGTGCTCAATCCTTTCGATTCGATAAGGCTGTGAAAAGTTGATCATCGTGTCAAAGTTCCAGGATTGCATCAGGTCATCAACCGTGCGATCCAACGAGGCCTGCAGGCTGAAAACGCTGACAAAGATGGCCCCGCCCAGCGTCAGGGTGACGAGCGTGAGCGCCAGCCGCCCCTTGTTTCTAAAGGTGTTGCGCAGCGATAGCACCAGCGGGCGCATCAAGACGCGGCGCGCAAACCACAAGTTGGCGCCCGAAAGCAGGCGGTCGAGCAGCCCAGCGCCAAAGCGCCCCCTGCCAGTTGAATAGGCGCTCATAGCCTCGGACGGGGTGATGCGCAGATTGGCCACGAAAGGATACAGCGAAGCCATCACCGGCACCAGCAAGCCAACGGCAAACTGGAGAAGGATGGCCTGCGGCGGCGCGTGCGGCTCTACCAGGTCAAAGTTAAACATAGCGGCCATAAAACGGCTGAGAGCTTGTGAACCTGCAAGGCTGAGTGGCACGGCGATGCTCAATGCCAACAGCCCATAGATGCAGACCATGGCCAGGTACATCCCAACGATTTGGCCCGTGCGGGCGCCGATAGCCTTCATTATGCCAATTTGCCGTTTTTGCTGCGTCAGCAAGGCCGAGATGGTATTCAGGATCAAAAAGACGCTCAGAAAGAGTGAGAGCATCCCCAGCGCACCCAACAACAGCAACACCGCTTGCAAGATATCGTCCAATGGTAGTTGCCCCGGTTCGGCTGTCAGGACGAGCGGGATGATCAGGCCGTTTCGCTCGGCCTTGCTCTTGACCTGGTTCACCACGGCCTGGGTGTGCTCTTTATCCCAGGACCGGGTAGCCACCACGTATAGCTCGTTGAATCCAAACGGCTCGCCGAACCATTCCAACGTTTCAAAAGAGATATAGCCGTACGGCGAATTGTCGAACTGGGCCGGCATCTGGGCCGGGTCGTGGACAGTGCCGGCGATGACCATCTCGCGCTGCTGCAGGTTGGACGTTTCCACCAGCACCCGGTCGCCCACCTGCGCCCCAATCACGGGCAGGGCGGCGCGCTCGATCAATACGGCGCGTTCAGGCGGCGGCCAGGCGCCGCTCTGCGGCCAGATCTTGTTGACACGAATGGCGTCATAATCATAATCGTCAAGGGCAAAAATCGTAATATTGCGCCACTCACCCGAGCCAACCTTGATGCGGGCGTAGACGGCCCGCCGGGCGTCGGCGTCTTGCACCTCCGGCATGGCCCGCACCGACTGCACAAAATCCTGGTCAAAGGGTTGGAGGGTACGAACGGTGCCGCTGGAGGGGTTGATAGCAGCAAAGCTGCGGGCCATCTCGGTTTCCAGGATTGACTGTGAGCTGACGATGGCGCCCACAGCGAACAAGCCCACCGCAATCGAGAGTACGATCAGCGCGGTGCGCGTCTTGTTGCCGAGCAGGTCGTTGAAAATCTTGTGCCATTGTGAGCTAAGCATGGCTGTCTTCTCCCATAATTTGCCCGTCGGCGAGCGCGATGGTGCGCGTGGCTCGCCGGGCGATGTCTCGATCATGCGTCACGAGCAGAACGGTTTTGCCCGCCTCGGCCAGATCCCGAAAGACTTGCAGGACCGAAGCGGCCGTGGCCGAATCCAGGCTGCCGGTCGGCTCGTCGGCCACCAGGATGGGCGGGTCGTTGGCCAACGCGCGCGCGATGGCGACCCGCTGCTGCTGCCCGCCCGAGACGGCCGAGGGCAGCTTGTGGGCGTGCTCGGCAATCTCCATTTGCCCCAACAGGTGCAGGGCGCGTTCCCGGCGCCGCCGCAGAGGATACTTGCCGGCAAAGTCCATGGGCAGCGTCACGTTTTGCAGCACGGTCAGGGTAGGCAAAAGCTCAAAGCTTTGAAATACAACGCCGATGGTCTGCCCGCGCCAGCCGGCGGCTCTATCTGGCCCAAGCCGGTGCACGGGCGTGCCGGCCACCCAAATCTCGCCGCCGCTCAAGCGGTCGAGGCCGGTGAGCACGTTGACCAGCGTGGTCTTGCCGGCGCCCGACTTGCCGGTGACCACGACAAACTCGCCCGGCTGGATGCGCAGGCTGATGCCGTTGAGGGCCGTGACCGGGCCGGCTACGCCGTTATACTTTTTCACGACCTGACGCAACTCGATGAATGGAGAAGTAGAGGTCGTCATCGCTTCGCTCCTCATCAACTACAAAAATGTCCTCGTAGGGCGGGTTTGAAACCCGCCCCTACACATTGTTCCGCCTTTCGTCTACGATTTTCCCGTCGGCGATCACCACCGTCTTGTGGGCGCGCCTGGCCAAATCGTCGTCGTGGGTGACCATGAGAATGGTTTTGCCGCTGGCGGCCAGGCTTTCAAAGAGCCGCAAAACCATCTCGGCCGAGCGAGAATCGAGATTGCCGGTCGGCTCGTCGGCGGTGAGAATGGGCGGGTCGTTGGCCATTGCGCGGGCGATGGCGACGCACTGCTGCTGCCCGCCCGAAAGCGCCGAGGGCAGCTTGTGAGCCAGGCCGGCCAGCCCTACCTGTTCCAGCAGGGCCAGGGCGCGCTCGGGGCGCTGGTCCGGCGGATAGACCTGAGCATAATCCATAGGCAGCATGACGTTTTCAACTGCCGTGAGGGTGGGCAGCAATTGAAAGAATTGAAAGATAACGCCAATGCTGTGGCCGCGCCACACCGCAATCTGCCCCTCGTTCAGCTCGTGTACGGCGGCGCCGTTCACCATCACTTGGCCGCCCGTGGGGCGGTCAATGCCCGTGATGACGTTAATGAGCGTGGATTTGCCGCTGCCCGATTTGCCGACGATCGAGACGAACTCGCCGCTCTTTACTTGCAAGTCAATTCCCCGCAGCGCCGTAAAGTCGCCCGCCGGCGTCTGGTATACCTTGACCACCTGGCGCAGATCAATCAGATGACCATTGCCGTTTCCATTTTGTTTATTCTGTGCATTGCGCTTGAGACTGATGCCCAACACAATTATCCTCCGATTCGGTGCGGCAGCGATTCGGTGCGGCAGCGGATTCGGTGCGGCAGTTTAAGGAAAGCAACTCTACGCCAAGGTCACGCAGCCGGTCGAGCACACCATATAACGCCGCCTGGTCTGCCAACGTTCCAGATAGCACTGCTTCGCCGTGGGGCTGGTTCTCAATGGCCAGCCCGCCCAACCAATCGCTCCAAGGATTGGAAAGGTGCCCTTTTATCCGAATTTGGCAATAGACTGGACTGATCAATCGCATCCTCGCACGTATATCTTTTCTTTGTGCTTACAGTTTAGAATAAAAGAGGGTGGAGTGTCATCCACTGTAGGGTGGATAGGGAGGGTGGATTAAAAGACCTCCGAGGCATTAAAAGCCTCGGAGGTCCGGCCAGCTTTTCTCGCGAATTATAGCAAGCCCAATTCCTGGGCGCGCGCTATGGCTTGCGTGCGCCTGGACACGCCCAGCTTGCTATAGATATTGTTGATATGCGTCTTGACGGTGCTGGGCGCCACGACGAGCCTGGCGGCTATCTCGCTGTTCGACAAGCCGGCGGCGATCAAGCGCAACACCTCAAGCTCGCGCTCGCTGAGCGGCTCGGCCATGTCAGATTCTAGATGGCCGGTCTTGGATTGGCCCGGCAAAGCGCCAGTGACGCCAAACGCTGCCAGCAGGTGGTCTGCATAAGCGAGCAAGCGGCGAGAGGCTTCCTCCGGTTCGCGGCGACATCGTTCTGCAATCCGCAATCTGCAATCCGCCATCAACAATCTCATGGGCTCGCCTTCGTCCACAAAGACCCGCACAAAGCCTTCCGGCTCGGCTAGCGTCAGGGCGCGTTCTAGCGCGGCGATGGCCTGGGGAGTGCGTCCCTGCGCCTGAAGCGCGAGCGCTTTGAGCATGTGGATTTCTATCAGGTTGCGGATTGCGCCTTGCTGCTCAGAGTCCGGCAGCAGACCTTCGAGCAGACCCATAACCTGGCCCAGCTCGCCCCGAGCCAGCATCACTCGCGCCAGGGTGAGCTGCTCGAGTTCGCGCAAATATAGGATCAGGTCGGCGCTGGCGTCGTCCTCTGGCGCAAATCCCTCTGCGCTTTCCACCGCGCGCTCCTTGGCCCAGTTCCACGCCAGGTCGAGATCGCCTCGCGCCACCCAAAGCCGGGCCTGATACGCCGCTACAAAAACGTCGTCTATTCGCGTGGTATCAAATCTCAACGACAGTTGTTCAGCCGCCTCGATCGCTTCATCGGCTCCAGCCACATCTCCTTGTGCTTGCTTGATGCGGGCCAGGGCGATATAGCCATCCAGCGCGCCAATCTCGCCCCATTTTTTGATCAGCTCGATCCCCTCGCGAACGTGGCGGGCCGCGCTTTCCAGTTCGTTTCGCTCGCGCTCCAGCTCCCCCAGGCCAATCATGGCCATGCCGGCAATGGGCAGCGGCTGGCCTTGCCCATCTATGCCCCATTCTTGGGCTTGCTGGTAAAGCGCCGGCGCCAGGCGCAAGCGCCCCTGCATAATTGCCAACTCGGCCTGATTGCACAAGGCCACCACAGTCATCATGGTGTTGCCGGCCGCCCGGCTCATTTGCGCAACATTGTTGAGGGCGAGACTGCCGGCCCGCAGGTCGCCGCGGAGCATGCTGGAAATGCCAGCGTTCAGGGCGACGATGCTCCGCAAAAACAAATCGTCTTCCGGCAATCGTTCCAGTGCCTGGCGAGATAACTGGCCCGCAAGCCTGGCTCGCCCTTGAAAGGCGGCGATAAAAGCTCTCAAGACAAGGGCTTCGACCGGCAAGTGATCGCTATCTTTTTCCCCATCCTGCAAGTATGCTTCAATCTCGTCCAGCGCGTGGCCGGTGAGCAAGAGCGCCCAGGCGTTATAAGCACACAAGGTGGGATGGATATGTATCACACTGTGAGGCAGAGCCTCGACCCAGTTCAAGAAGGTGACAACCTCGCTGCGCATCAGGGTGGCGCGCGCCACTCGCTCCATCAGGCGCGCGGCCGCTTCAAAATCGGCCGCCTCCAGCAGGTGATGGACGGCCTCAGCAGGCAGGCCGTTGCGTTCGAGCCACTCGGCGGCGCGGCGGTGCAATTCGGGCAGCCTGGCGTCGCCTTGCAGGCGGCTGCGCAGAAAATCGGCAAAGAGACGATGGTAGCGATACCATCTGCGTTCATCGTCAAGCGGAACCAGGAACAGGTTAGCCAGCTCCAACTGCTCAAGCACAGCCTGGCTATCGGTCTGCCCGGTCACGGCGTCGCACAGGGGAGCCGCCAGGCGGTCCAGGATGGCCGTCTGGCACAAAAAGCTTTTAATGTCATCGCTTTGCTGCGCCAGCACCTCTTCGGCCAGATAGTCAATGACGTGGCGATGGCTGCCGCCAAAGGCGGCGATGAAATCGGCTATCTCTTCGGCGCTTTTCCTGTGCATAGACAGGGCCGCCAGTTGAAGACCAGCAATCCAGCCCTCGGTGCGAGCTTCCAACGCTTCTATCGCCTGCGCCGGGAGATACAATCCCATAGTCTGGTTGAGGAACGTGGCAGCCTCGTGGGATGTGAAGCGCAAGTCTGCCGCGCGCAGCTCGGTCAGTTGGTTGCGGGTGCGCAGGCGAGCCAGGGGGAGGGGAGGATCGGTGCGGCTGGCGATAACCACGTGCAGCAGCGGCGGCAGATGATCGAGCAAAAATATGATGGCGTCGTGAATAGCCGCTTGCTCTATGGCGTGATAATCATCCAAAACCAAAACGACGTCAAGCGCCAATGCAGTCAAATCATTGACGAGCAGAGTCAAAACCGCCTTGGGCGATGGCGGCTGGAGCGATTGCAGCAAGGCGCTGGTTTCGGCGCAAATGCCGGCTTGGGCCGTTCCCAGGGCAGCAACCAGGTGAGCAAAGAAACGAGGGGGATCGTTATCGTCTTTGTCGAGCGAGAGCCAGGCCACCCTTGTTTCCCGGGCAGCGTGGAAAGGCGCAGCGCCGTGGAGGCTGTGAACCCACTCGCTGAGTAGGGTGGTCTTGCCAAAGCCAGCCGGCGCCGAGATAAGGATGAGCTTGTGTTCTTGCCGCAGGCTCTCAGCCAGGCGCTCTAACAAGCGCGGGCGTGTTACCAGCCCTGGCCTTTGCAGCGGGATATAGAGTTTCGTTTGTAGGGTTGTAATGGTCAATTTACTCATACGCCAGCACCTCGCGCACCGTGAGCCGCGAAGCATTCCAGGCTGGCCACAGGCTGGCCAGCGCCGCCAACACGACGACAACGAGCAGCCAAATCAAGACGCCGCCGATTGGAAACGTATAGTGGAGCGGCGTGTTGAGAAAGGCCTGCCCCACGTTGTCGCTGAGGAGCTTGCTGATGGGCAGCGCCAGCGCCGCGCCAAGCAGCCAACTGAGCGTCCCAATCAAGACGCCCTCCACCACCACGATCTGGCGCACGGCGCCGTCCGAGGCGCCAATCGCGCGCAGAACGCCAAATTCGCGCGTGCGTTCCAACACGTTGATGCTCATCGTTCCCATCAGGCCCAACCCGCCGACGAGGGCGATAATGACGGCCATCACCAACAGAAACACGATCAGAATCGTCAACTGCGATTCGATCTGGCCGCGGAGGTCGGCGTTCGTCCGAATCGAACCCACGCTCAGGCCGGCATTTTTGAAACGCTCTTCCAACGCCGTAGCGACCGTGGCCTGGAAAGCCGGGTCGTGCTGCGCCGTGACGAGCTTGGCGCTGTAAATCCGGCCCACCACTCCCGCCACACGGGCCACGTAAAGATCGTTGGCATAGGCCGACATCCCGCTGGGGTTCCCAATCACCAAAAAGATCCCCACCACGCGCCAGGGCATTTTCCGCCCCAAGATATTGAGCGTGATCTCGTCGCCTACTTGCACGTCTCGCTCCTGGCGCAAAAAGTCGGTGCCGACGACGAGCGCGTTTTCGTCTTCAGGCAGCAGCCAGCGCCCCTCGACGATAATGGGCCGAATCATCTCTGAAGCAGCGGGCAGCGCAGTCAGTTGAACGGTGTTGCTCTCGCTGTCATCGGCGCGCACGCGGCGCACGCCCACATAGCCCCAGCCTTCCATCCGCTCGACGCCCGGCACGGCCAGGGCTTGCTGTTCGACGCGTTCGGCGCGATAGCCGTAGCTCAAATTTATCTGCACATCTTCCTGGTAATAATTCATAAGATCGTCGGTCGTAAGCTCCAATGAAGCTTGCACGCTGAGGACGGCCATAAAGATAGCGCCGCCTAAGGTCAGCGTCGTCAGCGTGAGCGCCAGCCGCGCTTTGCGGCGGAAGGTATTGCGCAGTGAAAGCAGCGTGGGGCGAGGCAGGCCGCGCACGCGCTCGACCAGCCGGTCAACCCGGTTTTGCCCAAAGCGGCCTTTGCCCAGCCCATACGTGCTGATCGCTTCCCGAACAGTGATGCGCGCGCCGTTCATCACGGGCGCCAGCGCCGCCAGGAGCGGCGTGATCAGGCCGATAACCACTTGAATGACGATCATCTGAGGCGGAACGCTAAACGTCCCCACGTCAAAGTTTAGCAAACCGGCGATGTACGCCGCGAGCGCGCGGGCAGCCAGGATGGCGGATGGCACAGCAATGAACGCTGCCAGCAAGCCAAACGCCATGGCCAGGGTCAGATACAAGCTCACCAACTGGCCTATATCCGCGCCAACAGTTTTCATCACCCCAATCTGCCGCACCTGCTGCGCCAGCAGCGCGGAAATTGTATTGACCACCAAAAGGCCGCTGAGAAAGACACACAGCGTTCCCAGCACACTGAGCACCACCATCAAAGCATTGACCATGAAGGCAGCAGGATGTTCGGGCGGAGGAATCTCTTTCCAGTAAACGGTCCATCCGCCTTGCTCAATTTTATCGCTGACCAGGTCGGCGATGCGCCGGACGTGCGTCGTATCGCCGGCGTCTCCAGAGGCAACGATGTGCAGCTCGTCATAGTTAAAAGCGCCCAGCCATTCCATAGTGTCGAATGTGATATACCCATACAGCCAGCCGCCCCACCACAGCGGCCCCATATAGTTGCTGTTAAAGGCCGTGCCGGCCAGGTGCAACTCACGCTGCTTGCCATCGGAAGTTTCAATCAGCACCATATCGCCAATGGCCGCGCCTGCATCTTGGAGAGCGGCTCGCTCAATCAACACGCCGTGATCTGGCGGCGGCCACGCGCCGCGTTCGGGGCGCACCACGTCGAGGCGGATATTGTCGTAATCAGAGATAGCGGTCAGGTTCAGATTGCGCCACTCTTTGGGGCCAACCTTTAGGCGCACGCTGATGCTGCGCCGCCCCTCGGCCTCGCGTACCTCTGGCATGTGACGCACTGTCTGCACCAACTCGTTGTCAAAAAACGAGGTGTACAAGATGGCGCTGGCGGGGCGGCCCCCCACGTAACTCCGCGCGATGTCGCGCGCAATGATGGCCTGCGCGCCGACGACCGTTCCCACGGCAAACACGCCGACGGCGATGGACAGCACGACGAGCACTGTGCGTGTTTTGTTGCCAATCAAGTCTTGGAGCACTTTGCGCCAGCGAGCATCAGTCATTCTTTATCCTTTTCCACTTGATGCACGATTGACTCGCAGCGATTGGCTCCAGTATAACGCAAGACTCGACCAGATACATCAGACACTTGGGGTATTTTGAAATCGGACAGGTGTACGATTTGCCCATCAGCCTGATGACCAATGAAGAGCTTGTCGGCGGCCGTTCGCCGTTATTCATACACCAGCACCTCGCGCACCGTGAGCCGCGAAGCATTCCAGGCCGGCCACAGGCTGGCCAGCGCCGCAATCCCAATCACGCCCACCAGGCAAATCGCCGCGCCGCTCACCGAAAACTCGTAAGGAAATGGACTGCCCATAAAGCCCATTCCCAGCCCGTCGCTGAGCAGCTTGCCCAGGGGATAGGCCAGCGCCGTCCCCATCAACCAACTGAGTATGCCGATAAAAACACCTTCGGCGATGACAATTTGCCTCACCGCGCCGTCCGAGGCGCCGATGGCGCGCATCACGCCAATTTCGCGCGTGCGTTCCAGCACATTGATGCTCATCGTCCCCATCAAGCCTAATCCGCCCACCACCGCCACCAGGACCGCCATGGTAGAAAGCAGGATAATGACAACGTCAGATATGCCGCGCGCCAGGGTGCGCAACATGGAGGTGGTATAACTGAGCAAGACGTGAATGTCGTTGGCTTGAAAACGCTCTTCCAATGCCTTGACCGCCTCTAATTGCGACTCGGCATCGTGGCGCAGCGTCTTGATGGCAATGCCGCTGGCGCGCTCAGGCTGGTTTACCAGCCGGCTGAAATAATCGTACTTGACGTGCGCATCGGTTTTCCAGATGGATAGCACCTGGTACAATCCCACCACCTCCCACGTCGTTTCACGCCCATAAGTTTTGAGCGTGATTTGGCTGCCGACGTGAATATCCGGCTCGTCTTGCAGCACGCGGGCATTGAGGACGATGGCATTTTCGTCGTCCGGCGCAAGCCAGCGCCCCTGGATAATGACGGGGCCAAGCACCTCGGTGTCGTGGGCGACCGCAATCAGTCGAAGCGGCCGGCTTTCAGTGTCGTCGGGGCGGATGCGATAGACCATATCCAGGTTGAGCGTTTCGACCCCCGTCACGCCCGGCACCTGCTGCACTTGCTTTGCTATCCGCTCCAGGCGATAGGCATCGGTGAAAAATATTTCGATGTCAAAATTCCAATAGCGGATCATGTCGTCAATCATCAAGTAGGCCGAAGTGCGCGCGCTCATCACGGCGATAAAAATGGCGCAGGCCAGCGTCAGCGTGATCAGCGTGAGCGCCATTCGCCCTTTGCGCCGGAACGCGTTGCGCAGCGAAAGCATCAATGGGCGAGGGAGGCCAAAGGACCAGGGTTTCCCCCAAAAACCGCTTTCTCCAAATTGCCCCTCCCCCAAGCCATACGACGTAATGGCCTCGCGCACGGTGAGGCGCGTCCGGGCGGCGACGGGCCACAACGCCGCCAGCAGCGGCGCCAGCAGAGCCACAGCTATTTCTAGCGCAATCACTTCGGGCGGCACGCTGAACGCGCCCGGCTCAAAATTGACAAAGTACGCCAAAAAGTTGATGAACGCGCGCGCGCCCCAGGCCGCCAGCGGCACGGCCAGCAGCAACGCAAGCAAGCCATACGCGGCGACCAGCCCCAGGTACATGCCCATCATCTGGCTGGCCGTCGCGCCGATGGCTTTCATCACACCGATCTGGCGCGTCTGCTGCGCCAGGATGGCCGAGATGGTGTTGACGATGAGAAAGGTGCTGAGGAGAAGCGAACTGAACCCAATCACGCTCAGCACCAGCGAGATGGTCTGAAAAGTATTTTTGGCCGGCAGCGTCCCTGGCTCTGGAATTTCGGTATAGCCAACCGTGTACCCGGCGTCTTGAATCTGTTCGCGCACGCGCGCGGCCACGCGCTCGACGTGCGCTTTGTCTTGGGCGTTGCCGCTGACGCGGATGTGCAAGTCGCTATAGCCCGGCGGCCCGCCCAGCCACGTCAGCGTTTCTGGCGTGACGTAGGCGGTGGGCATGCCGGCCGTGGTGGCGGCCTCGCGGCTAAAGTCGTAGGCCAATCCCGCCACCCGCGCCGCCCGCTCAGCGCCGCCGGGTGATTGAACGAGAAGCACATCGCCTTGCTTCACCTGAGATAGCCCCATTTGCGGGATGAGCAGTCCCGTGCGTTCGAGCACGATTTCGTATTCCGGCGGCGGCCACGCGCCGGCGGGCCATCGCTCGGGAGCGATGCGGTACACTCGTTCCGGCCTGATCTTGTTAATGCGAATGTTGTCGTAATCGCGGACGGCGACGAGCATGATGATATTCCAGTTATCCTGCGCGCCGTGCTTGAAGCGCATGGGGATGGTGCGCCGTCCCTCAGCGTCGGCCACGCCCTCCACGCGGCGCACCGCCTCGACGAGATCGTCTTGAAAAAAAGCAAAGGTCGAAAGAAGATTATCGGCGGCGATAGAGATGGTGGCGTGGGCGGGGTTGACCAGCGCGTAACTTTGTACCAGGTCGCGCGCCACGAGCAGATTCATGTGCGCCATCGCGCCGACGGCGGCCACGCCCACGGCGATGGACAAGACCACGAGCGCGGTGCGAGTCTTGTTGCTCCACACGTCGCTCAGCACTTTGCGCCAACGGGGTGTAAGCATATATTATCTCAATGTGTCCCGTTTACTCGTACACCAGCACCTCGCGGATGGTGAGCCGCGAGGCTCGCTGCGCCGGCAGGTAACTGGCGGCCGCCGCAATCGCCATAATCGCGCCGAGCCATATCAAGGCGCCATCCACCGAAAATGTATAATCGAGCGGGAGGTTGAAAAATTGCATCCCGACCGTGTAATTGAGAAAGGCGCCCAACGGCAGCGCCAGCAAGACGCCTCCCACCCAACTAATCACCCCCAGCAAGACGCCTTCTACCATGACGATTTGCATCACGGCGTTATCCGAAGCGCCAATGGCGCGCATCACGCCGATCTCGCGCGTGCGCTCGATCACGTTCAGACTCATCGTGCCCATCAGCCCCAGCCCGCCCACAGCCGCCATGAGAATCGCCATGCTCATCAGGAACGTGGTCAGGATATTGAAAAACACCTCGTTCTGCTCGCGCGTTTGAGCAATCGTCTGGCTATACGTAATTTCCAACCCGTTGTCTTCAAACTGCTCCTGGAGCGTCCTGGCTATCTCGGTTTGAAACTCGGCGTCGTGCCTTTCGGTCACCAGCCGCACGTTGCTGGTGCGGCCCACGTCGCGCAAAATAGTGCGGGTGAAGTAGGGGCGATTGGCGTACGCGATCGGCTGCGAAAGCATGCCGCGCACAATACCCACCACGTTCCATGTATAGTCTCGATCCTGGATGTTGAGCGTAATGTCGTCACCCACCTGAATATCCGGTTCGTCTTTGACCACGTCCGGCGTGATGATGATGGCATTCTCGTCGCCAGGCGCCAGCCAGCGCCCCTCCAAGACGGTGGGCTTGAACAAGCCGGTGTCCGCCGGTAAGGCGGTGATGAACAGCGAGCTTCCCTCGCTGCCATCGGGGCGCACGCGAAAGGTTCCTTGTTGGTGCCAGCTTTCGGCCTCCGCCACGCCCGGCACATTTAACACAATATTTTCAATCTGGGCGATGCGGTAAGAGCGATTAAACTGAAATTCAACGTCGTATTGCCAATACTCGTTGATCTGATCCGTGATTGCCATCAGCGACGCGCGCACGCTCATCACGGCCACAAAAAACGCGCTGGCCAGGATCAGTGTGCCGAGCGTCATGGCGATACGCCCCTTGCGCCGAAACGTGTTGCGCAGCGATATGAGGATCGGCCTCGGCAGGCCGCGCACCCGCTCCAGCAGCCGGTCAATCCAGCTTGCGCCAAACTTGCCCTGCCCCAGTCCATACGACGCAATAGCCTCGCGCACGGTAATGCGCGCGCCATTGTAGACCGGATACAGCGCCGCCAGCAGCGGCACAACCAGCGCCATCGCTACTTCAAAAGCAATCACCAGCGGAGGCACCTGGAAAACGCTCAGCTGAAAGTTGAGGAAATAGGACAAAAAGTTGATAAACTCTTGCGCGCCCCGCGCACCCGCCGGCACGGCGATCACCAGCGAGAGCAACCCAAAGATCGCCACCAGCGTCAGGTACATGCCCACAAGCTGCGAGGTGCGCGCGCCCACCGCCTTCATTACGCCGATTTGTCGCGTCTGCTGCGCCAGCAGCGCCGAGACGGTGTTGATGACGAGGAATGTGCTGAGGAAAAGCGAAACGATACCCAGTGCGCCCAAAATTAGCGTGATGGATTGGAAATAACTATCGAGCGGCAGCTTGCCTGGCTCTGGGACATTGGTCCTGATGACGGCAATGCCGCCTTTTTCAATTTTGGTCTTGACCTGGTCGGCGATCCGTTGAATGTGTTCTGTATCGCGGGTATCGCCCGTGACGACGATATACAACTCGTTATAGCCGCGCGGCTCGCCCAACCATTCCAGCGTATCGAGCGTGATATAGCCGTAGGCCATGCCGGCAAAAGTGGCCGGGATGCGGGCAAAGTCGTAGACCAGTCCCGCCATGCGCATCTCGCGCTGCTTGCCGCCGGGCATCTCGATCAACAGCGAGCCGCCAAGTTTAGCCCTGAGCAGTCCCTGATAGCCCGTCAGCAAAGACGTGCGCTCGAGCACGAGTTCGTTGGGCGGTGGAGGCAGCACGCCGGGATTGGGCCAGCTGACGGGGTCCGGGCCGAACTCGAGTTCGGGGCGGATGATATTGATGCGCATATCATCATAGTCCGAAACAGCCAAAAACTGGATGGGATACCAGGTCTTGCCTTCGGGCAGCTTTTGGCGCGCGATAAAAGTGCGCCGCCCCTCGGCCTCGCGCACGCCCTGAGTGCGGCGAATGGTCTGCACCACGTCGTCGTCAAACAGATCCGCCGTGTAAATGACGGCGCTGGCAGGGTTGATAGACGCATAGCTTTCGTCCAGGTCGCTCGAGACAATGACGCTCATATGGACGACTGTGCCGACGGCAAACACTCCCGCCGCAATAGACAAGACGACGAGAAAGGTGCGGGTCTTGCTGCCCCACACATCGCTGAGCATTTTGCGCCAACGTGGACTGAACATGGTTTCTCCAATCTTTTAAAAGGCGCCAGTTCAATCTTACCCGGCCTTTTAGACTGTCCCCCGAACCATCACGACGACCAACGTCATGTCATCGTGCTGCTCGGCGGCGCCGGCAAACTTGCTCACGTCCGATAGAACCCACTCTTGAACCTCTCGCGCGCTATAGCCGGCAGCGCTCTGAACGCGCGCCAGCAGCCGCTCAAAGCCGTACAACTCGCCTGCCGCGTTCATCGCCTCGACGATGCCGTCGCTGGAAAGCACCAACTCGTCGCCGGGCTGCAAGAGCAGCGTCAGGGCGTGGTACGGCAGGCCGGTGCGAATCGTCCCCACCGGCACTCCACCCACATCCAGATACTCGCACTGCCCCCCTCGCCGCAGAATCGGCGCAACCATGCCGGCGTTGGCAATGTGCGCCGTACACCTGCCATCGCCCGGCTCTAGCCGCACACAGCACAGCGCCGTGTTCATGCGATTGGGCTGCATGTGCGGGAACAAGGCCACATTCATCTCGTTCAACAACTGCGCCACGTCAGGGATATACGGCGCTTTGGCTTCAAGCATGGTGGTGGACACGGCCATGTACAAGGCGGCGGGAATGCCTTTGCCAGTCACATCGCCAATCGCCAGGCCATAACCGCCGTCCGGCAAGTCGTAAAACGTGTACAAATCGCCGCCCACCTCGCGCGCGGGCAGGCTGGTGGCGGCAATGTCTAGGCCGGGAATATTGGGGGCAGTTTGTGGCAACAGGCTCATCTGGATATTGCGCGCCAGGGACATTTCCTTCTGCAAGGCAGCCTGCACAGCTGCCTCGGCCTTTTTGCGATCCGTAATATCGTGCAAGAGAATCAGCCGCCCGCGCAACTGGCCCTGCTTGTCGGCCAGCGGCGAAATGCGCAGGTCATAATGACGCGGCACTGCGTCGCGCTCTAATGTAATCTCGGCCTGGGCTTGCTGCTTGTCCCGAAATCGCTCCACCAGGCCATGTTGCGCGCCAAACACCTGCCCCGCCGGGCGCCCCACTGCCTGGTCGAGCGACAGGCCCAAGATAGCCTGCGCCGCCGGGTTGAGATCTACCAGCCGGTCTTGCTGGTCGAGCACGATAAAGGCTTCTTGCATCGTGTCCACCACCTGGTCGCGCGCCAGGGGCATCAGGTCAATCAGGCGATAGCGAAACATGGCCCACGCAAAGACCAGCCCCGTGCCCACAAATCCAAGCGAATTGAGCCAGTTCCAGGAAGGTGGTATCAGTTCTAATGTGCCTAGAATATTGGGCAAGAGGGCCAACATGACGCCGACCAGCAGCGAGATAGCCTGGTTGCGATAAGGCTGAGGCGAGCGCAACAGTGTCAAGACAATCAAAGCGACATTCAGCGCCATCAACGCGTAACTATAAGTGGCGTGCACTGCAAACCAAGGCCCATAGGTCATTCCCGCGGCAAAGGCGAAACGACCGGACATTACGAACTGGTATTGGATAAACCACTCGGGCGCAAACACTTGTACCAGCAGGGTAATGGCAGGAATGACAAAAAGCAAGGCAACATTTCGCCGGGTGAGCCACCTGACCCGCCCGGTATATTCGAGGGTGAACAGCAGAAACAGAACGGGCGATAGGGCCAGCCCCAGAAACACACACGCCATCCAAAAACGCGCTGCTTCTACGCTGCTACTAGATTGCGCCAGGCCCCGCGTCAGGTTCCACTCGGCCGCGGCCAGCATCAGCCAGGCAAAGATCCGCGCGCCCGGCGTTTGCCGCCGCCGCCAGCCGTACGCCGCCAGCAGCGCAAGAATAGCAGCAGCGACAAACATGATAACAATTTGAGCGAGTCGCTCTGATTCCACTGAAATTCGCTCAGGATAAAGGTGGAAAGTGGAGAGAGGATAGATAAAATTCCACCTTCTATCTTCTACTTTTAACTTTTTTACTTCATGACCAATTTCGCGCCCAGGAACGCGCCGCCCCCGGCGCAGATTAACCACAGCACAAATGGCTGCAGAGAGCCAACGACATTGCCGCCGCTCATGACTAGATTGATCACAAACATGATGACCGCCGCCAGGCCGCCCGCCGCCGCCGCGTGCAAGTCAGGCCGGTACTCGATGTTTTTGCCCAAGGCCCGCCCGCGCCACAAGCCCGCCAGCGCCGGAAAGAGTATCAATGCCGCCACAAACATGAGGGGCGACGTCTGCAACTGCTGAATGGCTTGAGTGATGGCTTCCTGGTCGCCGCGCGTTTGAAAGCCGACGATGGTGGGGTAAATCGCGCCAATGATAAATTGTGCGGCAAATGCAACGACAAAGATGACGATGGCTGCAACGATAATCGAACCCCATTGAAATCCACGTTCTTCTTCCATTGCAATTCTCCTTTTGAAGATTAACTTGGGGCTTGTTCAGCCGCTCTGGCTGCCTTGGCCCAAAATAACACGGGCGCAGGTTAATGAGCAGGGTGAGAAATGATAAAAAGATTATATCATATTATAAACAAAAACGCCCCGCAACTTTGGGGCGTTGGCCATAAACACGGCGCCGGCGATCGCTACCACCTGCGGCATCCGACTTGCCGGAACGCCTCGACGCCGGAATCGGGCACTTGCTCTACCGTCCACAACTGCCCTTGCCTGTGCAAGAGAAAGTGGGCGCTCTCGTCCGTCAGAGAAGCGGCGACGCCAGTATCGAGAATCACACACCACTCTTCTTGGGCTTGGGCCTCATCCGGGGGGCAGACGCCGGGCGGCTTGCGGCTGCCGCCAAAACCAGAAAAAGAGTCGAGATCGGTATTCAGATCTTGAACCGTCCCGCGCTCTGCCGACAAGATGTTATAGCTGAATCCCGGCCCCTCGGCCCTTTGAATTAACTCGTCCAATACGCGCCGGCCTTCTTGGGGCAAGTCCGGCGGTTTCAGGTTCACAAACGCGCCCGCGGCGATCACTGCAAAGACCAGCGCAATTCCCCCTGTTTTCTTGTTTACCATGGCGCCCGCTCCTTTGGGGCTTGCCGGCGCGCAGCGCGGCGGTCTAGGTGGGACGCAATGTAGCCGTTTACCAGTTGCGGCACCCGAATTGTTGGAAAACCTGCGAGTCCAGCGCGCCTTCTACAAACCAAAGTTGATTTTGCTTTTGCACGATAAAGTGAAAGCTGCTGCCCTCGGGCGTTTCGACGGCCTTGTCAATCGTCACACACCAGCTTTCCTTGATCAGCTGGCCGCCCGGGCATATCCCCGCCGGACGGCTCCCGCCGCCCAACCCCGAAAAATCGTCGAGATTGTCAACGTTTTCCATGTCGGACGCCGACGATTTTTGCGCCGAGACAATGGCGTAACTGAACCCGGCGCCTTCAAAGCGTTGAATAAAATCGTCCAACGCCTGCTTTGCGTCTTGGGAAAAAGCCGGCGGCCTCAGATTGACAAAGGCCCCAAGCGCAAGCACCGCCGCCAACAGCACAACGCCTATGACAACTTTTTTCATTGCAATGACCTCCAGGGATGTGATTCGTGATCTCGTTAGAAATCTGGCTCACTATATCACGCCTGGACCGAAAAGTAATGCCCCCACAGTCACCTTCGAGGTCACATTTGCGGCTATGACCCTCACACAAAAGCGTATGACTTTTAAATCAGCCCCAGTTCCCTGGCCTTGAGCGCAGCCTGAGCGCGGTCGCTCACGCCCAATTTGCCCAGGATATTGGTGAGATGATTTTTAACAGTGCCCTCGGCGATGCACAAGCTGGCGGCAATGTCTCTGTTGCTCGCGCCGGCGGCCACCAGCCGAAGCACTTGCATCTCTCGCTCGGATAAAGGCTCGACGAGCGGCGGCGGGCGCTGCGGCAATTGGTTCGCCAGGCGGGCAAATTCGGCCACCACTTTGGCCGCAATCGAGGGTTGAAGAAAAGACTCGCCGCGCGCGGCGGCGCGGATCGCCTCGATCAATCTGGCCGACGCCACGTCTTTGAGCAAATACCCCACAGCCCCCGCGCGCAATCCCTCAAAGACGTACTCGTCGTCGTCAAACGTGGTGAGCACAATGACCTTGCACTTGGGTTGCTCCTGGCGCAGGCGGCGGGTGGCGGCTACCCCGTCGAGCACCGGCATGCGCAGGTCCATCAACACCACCGCCGGGCAAAGCGACGCCGCCATCTGGAGCGCCTCTTCGCCATTGGCGGCTTCACCCACCACCCGAAGGTCGGGCTGCACGGAAAGCAGCGTGCGCAGTCCCTCTCGAAAGAGCGCCTGATCGTCCACTAATAAAATTGTGATTGGCCTGGCAGAGGTCATTTAGGCAACTCGATTTCCAGTCTAAAGCCCTGTTCGGGCGCGGTGTGGATATTCACCTTGCCGCCCAGCAGGTGCACCCGCTCGCGCACGCCCATTAATCCAAACCCGTCGGCCTGGCTGCTCCCTGCGCCGTCGTCTTGCACAATCAAGCGCACCCCATCGCCATACTCTAGCCTGAGAGCAACGTGTGAAGCGCGAGCGTGTTTGTGCACGTTGGTCAGCCCCTCTTGCGCCGCGCGATAGAGCGTGAGTTCGGCCTGAGGCGCAAGCGGGCGCGGCGCGCCGGCTATGGCAAATTCTACGCGCAGCCCCGCCGCGCCACATTCATCCGCCAACGCCGCCAGCGCTTCTGTCAAAAGGCGATCTTGCATCGGCAAAGCGCGCAGGGCGGCCACCGAGCGGCGCACGTCGGCCAGCCCTTCTTTGGTGAGCGATTGCGCGTTGTCTAAAGCGTCGAGAACGCGCGCGCGGTCTGTGTCCATCACTGCCCGCGCGGCTTCGATCTGCATATTGATGGCGGTGAGGTAATGCCCCAGGCTGTCGTGAATTTCACGCGCCAGGCGGTTGCGCTCTTTGGCCATGGCCAGTTCTTCGACCTGGGCCGCGTACTGGCGCAGTTTTCGATTGGCCTCCCCCACCTCGGCGGCCAGCCGCTCGACCTGGGCGCGGGCGGCTTGCTCGTTGACGGCGATCTGCGTGGAAGCGGCGACGAATAGGGTCGCGGCGACGTATTGAATCGAGATTTGCACTGTGAACGTCCAGCCGTACAACGCTCCCATCAGCGCGATATAGATCGCGGCCAGAATCGCGCCTACCACCACGGCCCAGCGGCGCTGCAGCAATACCACGCTGTTGCTGACCAGCGGCAGCGTCACGATCCACCCGGCCCCGCGGCTAAAATAAACAATGACGGCGCTGAGTGGAATCTGAATGGCCAGATAGACCAGGCGAGCAGGCAGTGAATGTGTGCGCTCGCAAAACTCGTAACCGTATATGCCCACCACGGAATAGACCATGCCGGCCGCGCTCAGCCCAATGATTTCAGGCCAGCTCCATTGAAGCGCGGCGCTGAATGTAGACAGATACGCCGCGATGACGACGATGATAAAAACCAGATGATCGTTCCGCCCGGCGGCCAGGCGCCGAAAAGTTGTTGGGTTCATGGGCTTGTATCCTGCCACAATTGTAACCCCAAATGGCCGCCTGTGCCAGAATCAAATGTCGAACATCTATAGCGCCGCTTGTGTTTCCGGCGCGGGTTGGGCGTGCGCGTGGCGGTCGGCGCGGACGATAAAACCGAGCGCAGGGGTCAATAACCCGCCGCAGCACAGCAGCGCCAGCGGCACCGAAAAGACATTGGCCAGCGCGCCGATGGTCAGTCCGCCGAGCACCTGCCCGACCGATCCCGCCTGCGCCGTCATGGAGAGAATGGTGGCGCGCACGTCTGGGTCGAGGCGCTGGTTCATCCAGGCGGCCAGGAGTGGATCGGTGAGCTCCTGGAAGCTATAAATGACCAGGTACAGGGCGAGCGCCAGTCCCAGGAACGGAGACCAGGCAAACCCAGCGATGGAGAGGGCGATACCGCCCGTGATGGCGAGCATCAGGCGTCCGACGACGCGCGGCTGGCTGGCATCAAAGCGCTTTTCGATCTGGTGCGTCAGGAAAATCGCGAGCAGAATGCTGACAAGCTCCAGGATGCCGAAAAAGCTCAGCTCGTTGTGGCCAAAGAGCACTGGCAGCTCGAAACGATCCGTCAGGTGCTTGACCCACAGCCGGTCAAAGCCGCCCGTCACGCCGTAAAACAGACTGATGCCGAGGATCGCCAGCAGGGTCGGGCGCAGGCGGATGGTCTGCACCCCCTTGCGGAAGGTGTCGGCCATGTGGCGGAAAATATGGTGGAATTCTGGGCGGGTGGGTTTAAAACCCTGCTCGGACATGAGAAAGACAAGCAGAAGCGCCAGGAGAACCCGCGCCGCGCCGATGCCATAGATCGTCACGGCAAGGGACGTAAAGCTGCCCAACGCCGTCGCGGCTAGCACCCCCACCACGTTGCCGCTCAGGTCGTAGCGATTGGCGGCGAGGAACGCCCGGTTGGCGCGCTCTTCGCCGATCTCGTCGCTGAGCCAGGCTTCGGTGGCGCCGCTGATAAAGGTATAGCCCACGCCCCACACCAACTTGGACAGCAGGATGGGCACAAAGGCTGGGAACAGCCCTTCGATGACCAAACCCAGTCCCATCAGCGCGTGGCCGAGGATGACGGACAGGCGCCGCGAGTACATATCGGCGACGACGCCGGTCGGCACCTCAAAGAGCAGCATAGCCAGCCACTGCACGGTTCCGACCAGCACGAGCTGCAGCGGGTTCAGCCCGGCCGTGACTGCCTCGTAGAGCAATGTGCCGAAGGGCGCGGCGAACAGGATGCCAGACGTGAAAGACAGAAACAGGTAGACTCGATACGCGTCAGGTCGTTTCATCACACGGCGAACCTATCCAGAACATGGTTGCTCAAAAGTCTTGTGGCAACTGGTCGATGATACCACTTACCAATACATTACACAAGGCATCTGCTTTTCATCCATGTGTCCATTCACCGGCATTGGCGCCAACTTGCATCCTGAGCCTGTCGAAGGACGCCCTACAAGCACGGCTCGACAGGCTCACCGTGCTCAAGTTGACACTAATGATTCACCAGAGGCCAAGGGTTGACGATTTTTCTTTTCGGTAATATCATCTCATTTGGACGGACATCCAGTACACATGCGAGGCAAAATTGCCTGTGAAAGCAACAATCAGGACCGTGCTTTTTATTATTCTTGTGTTGTCAGCTTGCCAGAGCGAAAGAAGCACGCCCGAAGCTAATTTTTATATTGAGCAGCTCCCCTTGCCTCATTTAATTCTCAAATGCACTGTCGGTCCCGTTGTGGATCAGGATGTTTCTATTTTTTCTATTTTGCCAAGAAGCAAAACTGTTCTTGCTGTAGCTGAAGATGGGCTATACCGCGCCTCATTAATGGATAGACAATGGCGCCGCCTGGAGTGCCCGGATGCCTTACTCGTTGATGGATATTTTCCTCATCGTCCACAAGGTGCCAGAGTTATTTTGTACAACGCTTCCGAGGGCCTTTTTGTATCCAATGACGATGGTCTGACCTGGCACTTGGTTTCAAACGAATATCAGTTTGGTCTAGTGCTTCTTCACCGGAATGGAACTCTATATGCTACTGCCAACGTACGCATTGAGATTTCTGAGCCGATAACGAATGTTGTAGACTTGCCCTGGTGCACTATTGAGCCAGATGGTAATAAGCATTGTACAAGAGCTGTTCTTCTAATGTCCAAGGACGGGGGGCAAAGTTGGAAGGACATCACTGGCAATATTGGAGCAGGAATAGATTTGATGGGAATATCAGAGGATCCTGACCATCCTGATTCAGTCATCCTGTACGGCGTTGGTGAACGGGGATATATCCTTCAAGCCTCAAATGAAAACTATAACTGGAAACTGATCAGACAGGAAAAATGGACTAGAGAGCATAAAGAAACAGAGGAGCAATTCTTTGCCCGTAGCTATTCGTCGGGAACAACGCTTTACAATTTCGGCGCAACGCTGGCAAACTATTTCGATTATGACTTTGGGACGAGTGTGGTGTTGCCAGCCCTTGATATTGTGCCGGAACAAACATCTTACGAGTTCACTCAGATAGGGAACAAGACAATCCAAGTCACAGTTCGCTTTCTCCGCAATTACGCTGACGAACCGGTTGTCAGGCTGGTGGACATATCTGCGCCCGAGGTATGGGCTATACGAGTTCGTACTCCTGCTGGAGAACGGATTTACAGCCCTTCGGCCAGTTCGCAGTTCGTATCGAATTCTGAGAATCGGGAGAAGGCGAGGCAAGTATATCGCGCACAACAAGACCTACAGGCAGTGGAAGTGAGCAAGACACATCCCTATACCAGAATGATAGACTTGGACAGTTTGTTCGCTTTTTCGCAAGTTGGCGTGTACAAAGTGCAACTCTTGTACGAGAACAATGATATTGCAGAGCGCGATAGAGACGAATGGATCGGCCTGTTCTCCAGCCAACCTTTTACTGTCACTATCACGCCACAAGGTTAGCCACATACAAAAGTGAGTTGCTCGAGGACAAAAATTTAGACTTTACTTTGTTTCTACCGCAAGAAAGGAATCGAACAAAACTATGGATGAAAAATACAACATCGTCTACGTTGATGATCCTGAAGAATCTGCATGGGGGATTATTGGACGAGGCATTAGCACTTATAACAAACAACAAGCGGGTGAGCAAAAATTTCAACGCCTCTGTTTCGTTCTTCAGGCGCCTGACCAGACCATTGCAGGCGGTGTGATAGGCGAATTATATTGGGATTGGTTGTACGTGGATTTACTGTGGGTAAAAGACGAGCTGCGCGGCCGCGGATATGGACATCGCCTGCTGACGGTTTTTGAACAAGAAGCGCGGCGACGTGGCGCCAAGAATGCCTACCTGGACACATTTAGTTTTCAGGCGCCGGACTTTTATAAACGACATGGCTATCGTGTTTTTGGCGAACTGGAAAATTTCCCGCCTGGGCATCAACGCTACTTTCTTACGAAACAACTTTCTTTATGAAGAAAAGACATATCGCAATTCACATTTTGTTGTTTGCCAGTTGGTTTTCTGTAATGATGTCTCTCGTAGGCTGCACTATCCAGCCAACTTTGCCGCCTACTGCAACCGCAATTGGACGAATCGTGCTTGGTTATGGAGACCACAGCCCTGTTCCAAATTTGCCTCTTTGGATTGGAAAAGAGAGCCGCGGTCAGCCAGTTACACGTACAAATGAGAATGGTGAATTTACCTTGACAGGCTTGCCAGTCGGACAAACCATAGATGTGGTAGATGATCACCTTGCCTTCCAAGTAAACGTCACATCAAGTGGGATCATTGATCTTGGCACACTCGAATATCCCTTGATTCACCCATAATGAAGTATAGAATCCTAGAATTTGATCCCAGCGCTGCTCCTGGGGATTTGCTCGAGCGGTACTTTTTTGAAGATAGAATGTTCCAAGAGATGGAGCCCGAGGATCCATTGCCTTACTTTCTGTTTACGTCGCATCTGTCCAGTCTTGACTAGATGGGAACGCGCGCGCCGTCAGGTCCTCGGTCAGCGGCGTGACGGACACCACCCGGTCCACAACCAGGGCATGAATGTCGCTATCTGGCTCTAGCGTTTCCGGGTCAACGTAAATTTCAATGCCCATCCGGCCCGGGTCAAAGGGAGTGCTGCGCGCCGGCCTCACCGGCACAAAGTAGCGCTGGCGCGATACCCGCGTCCATCGCCAGGGCGTTTGGCGCGTTGCGCCGCGTGGGACATCAATTTTCAAAATGTCCACCCCACTTGGCAGCCCGTTCGCGAGCGCGCGCCTGGCAAACAGTTCCAGGAAATAGGCCGCCACGCCAAAATCCACCTCGGTGGAGTGGCTCATGTAATGTTCGGGCGCGGTTTGCAGCGAAACGGCCAGCGTGGGTATGCCAAAGCCGGCGCCTTCCAGCGCCGCACCCACTGTGCCGGATACGGTGATGCCCATGCCAATATTTTCGCCATAGTTGATGCCAGAAACGACCAGCGATGGCTTGCTTGGCGCAATTTCAACCAGGGCATATTGCACGGCTTGCGCCGGCGAGCCTTCCACGGCATAGCCCTCGATTTGGCGAGTGTTGCCGGGTCCGTTTTGCGAGTGGAGAGTTATGGGATGGGAGGTGATGCGCCCGCTGGAAGTGGATGGCAGGCTGCGCCCCATGCCCGATTGTTGCTCGCGCGGCGCGGCGACCAGCAATTCGCCCAGGCCATCCAGCGCCTCCGCCGCCGCGCGCAATCCGGGCGACGCGATGCCGTCGTCGTTCGTGATGAGGATGAAAGGTTTGTCGTTTGATGCCATATAGTCTCCTTGTTTGAGCCTGCCCTGTGCAAAAGGCGGGTGCAATCATACAACAAAAATGGCTGGTTGGGAAATCTTGCGATAGATGGCAAGTGGAGTAAAATAAGACCAGGCAACTGGAATATGCTGAGGAGGTTGATATGCCAGAGTTAAGAGACGGTTGTGTCAAACCCGCGAGAGGGCCACTCGTTCCCTCGGCACCGCTCGCCGCCCCAGCCGTGGGGGCTGTTTCATTATCACAGGAGGCCAGTGAGATGTCTGCACGCGTCGGCAAAGAGGCGCCCGATTTTGAGGCGAACGCATTTATCGAAGGGGTGGGCTTTAAACTCATCAAGCTATCGGATTACAAAGGCCAGTGGATTGTGCTGTGCTTTTATCCCGGCGATTTTACGTTTGTTTGACCCACCGAGCTGGCGGCGGTCGCCGCCCGCTACCGCGAGTTGCGCGCGTTGGGAGTGCAGGTGCTGGCAATGAGCGCAGATAGCCGCTTTGTTCACAAAGTCTGGCAAGAAAACGAGTTATCCAAAATGATTCCCGGCGGCGTGCCGTTCCCAATGCTTTCCGACGCCGGCGGCAAGGTCGGCGCGGTCTATGGCGTGTACGACCCGGACGCCGGCGTGGATATTCGCGGACGCTTTATCATTGACCCCGATTTCGTCATCCGCGCCGTAGAGATGCTGACGCCCGAAGTGGGCCGCAACCCGGACGAGCTGATCCGCCAGGTCAAGGCCTTTCAGCACGTCAGGACGACGGGCGAGGTAACGCCTTCGGGCTGGCAACCCGGCGAACTCACGCTCAAGCCCGGCCCGGCGTTGGTCGGCAAAGTATGGGAAGTGTGGAAACCATAGGACTGGAAGGAGTGACAATGGAACTCGCTTTAGCGCGCTGGCAATTTGCAATCACCACCGTCTACCACTTTTTCTTTGTCCCCCTGACGTTAGGCCTTTCGCTGCTGGTGGCGATCCTGGAAAGCGTCTACGTCCGCACCGGGAATGACCTGTACAAGCGCATGGCCCAGTTTTGGGGCAAACTTTTTCTGATCAATTTCGCCATGGGGGTGGCCACCGGCATCGTGCAAGAATTTCAGTTCGGCATGAACTGGTCCGAGTATTCGCGCTTTGTGGGCGACATTTTTGGCGCGCCCCTGGCCATCGAAGCGCTGCTGGCCTTTTTCCTCGAATCCACGTTTTTGGGCCTGTGGATTTTTGGCTGGGACAAGCTTTCCAGGCGCGCGCACGCGGCCACCATCTGGCTGGTGGCGATTGGCTCGAACCTTTCGGCGTTTTGGATCCTGGTGGCCAACTCGTTCATGCAGCAGCCGGTGGGATTTGCCTTGCGCAACGGGCGGGCCGAAATGACAGACTTTTTCGCCCTGCTCGCCAACCCGAACGTCTGGGTGCAATTCCCGCACGTGTTCTTTTCCGGCGTCGCCACCGCGGCGTTTTTCGTGATCGGCATCAGCGCCTATCACCTGTGGCGCAATGGCCGCGCCGAGTTGTTCCGGCGCTCTTTCCAGATCGCCGTCGTTTACGGCGTGATTGGCAGCCTGGCCGTGATCCTGGTGGGCCACCGCCAGGCGCAGCATATGATACAAACCCAGCCGATGAAAATGGCCGCCGCCGAGGCATTGTGGGAAAGCGAGGACCCCGCCTCGTTCTCGTTACTCACCCTCAGCGACGAGCGAGCGCAGCGCGACATTGTCAACATCAGGATCCCCCGCGCGCTCAGCTTGCTGGCCTATAACCGCCTGGATGGCGAGGTGAAGGGCATCAAGAACCTCCAGGCCGAGTACGAGCAAGAATACGGGCCGGGCAATTACGCGCCTTCCGTCACCATTACGTATTGGGTGTTCCGTTTCATGGTCGGCGCGGGGGTGTTGATGGCGCTGCTGGCTGTGTATGGCCTGTACGTGGTCGCCAGGAATCAGATCGAGCAAAACCGCTGGCTGCTGCGTTGGCTGCCGCTGGCGATTGCGCTGCCTTATGTAGCCAACACCTCGGGCTGGCTGATGACCGAGCTGGGCCGCCAGCCGTGGGTGGTTTTTGGCGTGATGAAGACGGCCGATGCCGTCTCGCCCACCGTCACCACCGGCATGGTGACCTTTTCTGTGGTGAGCTTTACGCTGCTTTACGGCGCGTTGATGGCGGCGGATATTTACTTGCTTTCCAGGTACGCTGGCGCCAGGGAGGCGAGCGAAGACTTGCCCCAACCGGTGGGCGCTTATTGATCGGTGGAGGATGACCCATGGACTTGAACACGCTTTGGTTCATTTTGATCACGGTGCTGTTTACGGGCTTTTTCTTTTTGGAAGGGTTTGATTATGGCGTGGGCATTTTGTTGCCCTTCCTGGCCAAGGACGACGCCGACCGCCGCGTGATGATCAACACAATTGGCCCGGTCTGGGATGGCAACGAGGTCTGGCTGCTCACCGCCGGCGGCGCGATCTTTGCCGCCTTTCCGCACTGGTACGCCACGCTGTTCAGCGGGTTTTACGTGGCGCTGGTGCTGATGCTGCTCGCGCTGATCGTGCGCGGCGTGGCGTTCGAGTTCCGCAGCAAAGATAAAAATCCCACCTGGCGCGCGGTGTGGGATGGAATGATCTTTGTGGGCAGCGCCCTTCCGGCGCTGTTGTGGGGCGTGGCGCTGGCCAACATTGTTCGCGGCACGCCGATTGCCTCCGATATGAATTACGTGGGCGGATTTTTTAACCTGCTGAACCCGTATGCCCTGGTGGGGGGACTCGTCACGCTGGTGGGGTTCACACTGCACGGCGCGCTCTTTGTGAGCCTCAAGACAACCGACGAGTTGGCGAGCCAGGCTCAGACCGCGGCAAAGCGACTGTGGATACCGTCCATGACATTGGTAGTGATGCTGGCCCTGTTTAGCGTCGCCTATACCGATCTGTTTCGCAATGGCTTGCCCTGGGTCACGGCCACCGGCGCATTGGCGGCCCTGGCCGCCGCTGGCTGGTTCATCCGCAAGGAACGCTACGGCTGGGCCTTTATCTTGAATGGCTTGACGATTGCGTTGGTGACGGTGTCGGCCTTTGGCGGGCTATACCCGCGCGTGATGGTATCTAGCCTCAACCCGCAGTGGAGCCTGACGATTTACAATGCTTCGTCCAGCCCGTACACCTTGCAGGTGATGAGCATTGTGGCGCTTGTCTTTACGCCAATCGTGTTGATATACCAGGGGTGGACCTATTGGGTCTTTCGCGATCGCGTCAGGCGCACACAGCCGCTCAAGTACTAGTTAGCCGCCACGTTGCGCACCCCACACCGCGATACACAAGAACCACATTCACAAGAGAGTGTGCTATAATGAAAGTAACCGTAGAATGGGATCCAGTGAAAGCCCAAATCAATCTCAAGAAACACGGAGTCAGTTTTGAGGAAGCGAGTACCGTTTTTGATGATCCGTTGTTCATCACGTTTCTGGATGTGGAACACTTGCTCGGCGAAGAGCGATACATCACAATGGGATTATCCCATAGAAACCAATTGTTGTTGGTAGCCCATACTGACCGTGAGGGAGCAATTCGCATTATCAGTGCCCGAAAGGCCACGAAGAATGAGCGACGATTTTATGAAGAAGCCGAATGATGATTATGATTTGCAAGAGGAATATGACCTCTCCCAGCTGCCTATTATGCCCAAAGGCCGCTATGCGCCAGAACGGCGTGTTGGTAGCAATGTCATCTTGCTAGAACCGGATTTGGTGCGGGCATTTCCTTCTGATGAAGCCGTCAATAAGGCGCTGCGGCTTATTTTGCAAGCAGCACAAATTCCGGAGAGGACGGACGTACCGTAAACAAGAAGGCGGCTCCCCCTGCATGGGTGCGACTCGCTCGAATGGTCGGAAGCATGTGATTGCATCCAACTCCAAGAGCGCATGTACCAAGCTCTGAGGGTGAGTAATTGCACTCAATAGAGCGCCTATACTAGTTTCTGTCTGGAAACCCTGATCTTGCCCTAACAGCCAAGTTAGCCGACCTGGATTGTTGTAACAATTACGATAGACGAAAAAGATTGGATCGCTTGTGAATTTGCTAAACAATTGGAATTGAGAGTGATTTTGTTGTTTGGAACAGCCACAATGACGAATAATGCGGCCAAAAACTTTTGTCTGTAATCTCATGGTATCTGTTGTGCGTGATATACTCTAAACGGTTGAGATTTGGACTTTTTCGAACGATTGAAAGTTCCACG
>CAZYXV010000042.1:0-32461 GCA_964651475.1 uncultured Anaerolineae bacterium
GTGACACAAGAGCGTGTTAGATTTTTAAGGTTCAAAAAAATAGTCTAAACTTCAACAGCATAATACATACCATATTCTCACCTCATGGGGGCGATTTCAGAGAGGTCCAAGAATTCGCCGATTTGACATTTTGGGTCAATTGCGTTATGTTTAAATAACATAACGACACAAATTTCATACCAAAAACATGCAACTCTCTTGCCAGCTCACTGCACTGATTGCTCTAGCAATTTTGCCGACCCGCCCGGTTGTCGCTGATTTCTCCTTTGGGATGCTACGCTCAGCGTGACAATATCCCAATTCATCGGAAAAAAGAAACAACACATACTCCAAAGATTGACCGATAACAAAACTCGTGAAAAAACGCGCATAAAGATGACGGAGACATACCATATTTAAAGACCGTGAACTATTAATATACAAAGATGAGAAAAAAAGCAATGCCCGGCATCCCATAGTCAAAGAGTCGCCATTAACCATAATGTTCAACGGAGAAGAACTGGCAACTCTGGTATGTTCGCCACATTCATTTGAATTGCTGGCCATCGGGTTTTTAGTGAGCAAAGGAATTCTTCAAAATCGCAACGATCTGAAGAATATATCGTGCCGACCGGAACAGGGAACCGTATGGGTTGATACAGTTAATGGCGCAACGCAGAGTAATAGCTCTAAGAGGCGCCCCACACCAATCACCCATACATCAAGGTTTACGGTAAAAGAACTGTTGAGCTTGGCCGCATTACTCGAGGAGGAGGCGAGAACCTTCAAGCTCACGGGTGGAGTTCATGAGGCAGCTTTGGCGCACGGAGAAAGTTTTGTTGTCTACTATGAAGATATTAGCCGCCATAATGCCCTTGACCGCATACTTGGCTACACGTTTCTCAATGACATTGATACTTCCGACAAGGCTGTTGTACAAAGCGCCCGCATCTCTTCCGAGTTATTGACCAAGGTAGCACAGATAGGTACGCCAGTCGTGGTTTCCCGATCAGCGCCGACCTGTTTATCCATAGACCTGGCTGAACAATTGGGGATTACGTTGATAGGTTTTGCTCGGGGGAACGGTCTGAATGTTTATACTCACCCTGGCAGGATTATGGTTATGGAATGAATACGATTTGCCATTACACTGTTGAACAATATATTGATAAACTCACCGAATTCCATAGCAACTTGGCCCCAGGCGTCTTGCTTGGCGGGTTTATGGTTGATGCCGCAGTAAAAAGAATGACTGCATACGAGTTTTTCGACGCGATATGCGAATCCACCGACTGCCTCCCCGACGCCATACAGATTCTCACCCCTTGCACCGTCGGCAACGGCTGGCTCAAAATAGTCAATACGGGCCGCTTTGCCATAACCCTGTATGATAAAAAAAGCGGGAAGGGGGTCCGCGTCAGCATGGACGCGTCAAAACTGGACCGCTACCCGGAAATTAAAAACTGGTTTATGCGGCTAACATCAAAACGCGAGCAAGATAAAGGCACGCTGATCAGCGAGATCCGGGCGGCAGGGCACGAGATTTTTTCGATAAAACCCGTCAGGATTTCGCCGGCGCTCCTCGGCAAGCCCGCCGCGCCCCATATCGCATTATGCACATCATGTGGTGAAGCATATCCCGAAAACGACAGCGGGCTGTGCCGGGCGTGCCAGGGAATGGACCTTTACATTTATGGCTAAGGGTTAAATAACTTGTTGCAGCTTGCTTTGCGTGGATTATGGCACCGTTATGAGCAAGTTGTTTAATTCTAAATCCTTAGCATCTCGATCGCAGTGAAATAACACTCATACTCAGGAGGTATCATGAAAACAGAAATTCAAGAGAGAGTGAGCAATATTATCGGGAGATACCCCAAAAGAGAATCTGCCGTTCTGCCCATCATGCAACTTTTACAAAAAGAGAACGACAACCATTTGAGCGCGTCTGCGATGGAGGATGCCGCTCAAGCGCTCGGTGTGAGTGCGAGCCGCATTTATGGCATAGCGACGTATTATACAATGTTCAATCCTAAACCAGTCGGGAAATACCACCTGCAAGTGGACACGTGCGTTCCGGGTTTTCTTCACGGGGCAGACGAGATTGTCAAGCATCTCTGCGAAAAGCTCGGCGTTGCCGTCGGCGAAACCACGCCGGACGGGCTGTTTACGCTGTCCACGGTGCAGGACCTCGCCTCCTGCGCGACAGCGCCGGTCATTCAGGTGAATGATCGGTACTATGAAAACATGACCGTGGAAAATACCGACCAGCTCATCGAGGCACTGAAAAAAGGGCGAGAGCCAGACAATGACCCCTCAATGAATGTCGTATCCAAGTGCAAAATATTGCTGAATGATCGAACCCGACCAGATTGCCGCACGCTTGCGTTTTACAAAAAGAGCGGCGGATACCAGGCCCTGAAAAAGGCCCTGGCGATGAAGCGAGAAGATGTCACGGGCGAGGTAAAAGAGTCGGGCATACGTGGGCGCGGCGGCGCGGGGTTTCCCGCCGGACTAAAGTGGTTGTTTCTGCCTAAAAACGACCCGCGGCCTGTGTACCTCATCTGCAACGCGGATGAAGGCGAGCCAGGCACTTTTAAGGACAGGCAGATTATGGAGTTTAATCCCCACCTGCTCATTGAGGGGATCGCCATCAGCGCCTATGCCATCGGCGCGGCCAAGGCGTTTATGTACATCCGCGGCGAGTTTGGGTGGATTGCCGACATTCTCGAAACAGCTATCGAAGAAGCCAAGCAAGACGGACAGCTTGCCCACGTGGACATTGTCGTTCATCGGGGAGCAGGCTCTTATGTGTGCGGCGATGAAACCGCCCAGATCGAATCCATCGAGGGCAAGAGAGGCAATCCAAGGTCCAAGCCACCGTTTCCCGCTAGCTTTGGATTGTACGGATGCCCGACCGTCGTCAATAATGTCGAGACCCTATCCAACATACCATATATCATCCAGCACGGCGCTGAAGCCTTTAAAAAGATTGGGGGCCCCAATGACTATGGCCCCAAGGTTTATGGGGTGTGCGGCCACGTTAACAAGCCCGGCGTTTACGAGTATCCGTTGGGCACCAGGCTTGATACCATACTCGAGGCAGCAGGCGGGGTCAAAGGGAAATTGAAAGGTGTGATTGTTGGTGGTCTTTCCGTTCCCATCCTCACCGCGGCGGAGGCCAAAGACCTGCTTCTTGATTATGCTTCGTGCATCAAAGCGGGAACGGCGCTCGGTTCAGGGGGCATCATTGTGATCAACGACACCGTGCCCATCCCCCAGCTTGCCTTGAGGACCATCGAATTTTACGAGCACGAATCGTGCGGCCAGTGCACACCGTGCCGAGAAGGCACGCTCGTTATCGCCAGCAAGCTCCGCGCGCTCGTTGAAGGGCGAGGGAAAAAAGAGGACATTGATTTGATCTTGCACCTGTGCGCAAACATCCGCGGGCTTACTATATGCCCTACCGGAGAGGCTTTTGCGCTGCCGATACAGGCTATGGTGGCCAAGTTCAAGCCGGAATTTGAAGCGTTGATCAAATAAGGAGAATCCGCTATGAGCAAAACGTTTTTTATTGATGGGAAAAAGATTGCGTTTGAAGGAGACAAAACCGTTCTCCAGGTGGCGCGAGAGAACGGCATCTATATCCCCTCCCTATGCTATCATCCCAAGCTCGGGCCGGCGAGCATGTGCCGCGTCTGCGTGGTGGAGGTAGAAGGAGTGCGGGGACTGCAAACGGCCTGTACGCTGGTTCCAACAGAGGGTATGAAGGTCCAAACGGCTACGGCGCGCGTTATCGAGGCCCGCAAGCTGGTGGTCAACCTGCTCCTGGCGAACGGGAATCACAATTGCCTCTCCTGCGAAGCGAATGGCGATTGTGAGCTCCAGGACGCGGCATACCATCTTGGAATTCAAGTGCCCGCTTTTCTGGTTGAGCAATGGGAGCCTAGAGACGAATCAGTCGCCTTTATCATGCGCGACCCCGGCAAATGCATCCAGTGCGGGCGCTGCATCGAGGGCTGCAATCGCCTGGTGGTGAACGAAGTGCTCGATTTCGGGTTCAGAGGCAGACATACCAGAGTGATCTGCGATTCAGATAAACCCATGGGCCAGTCAACCTGCGTGCAGTGCGGCGAATGTGTCCAGCTCTGCCCGGTGGGCGCGCTCATTGACAAAAAGGCGATAGGCCAGGCCCGCGCCTGGGAAACCAGACGCGTCAGGACCACCTGCCCTTACTGCGGCGTTGGCTGTCAGCTCGAGCTTCACGTCAAAGGCGACCAAATCGTTCGGGTCAAGGGTGTGGATGGCGCTCAGCCGAACCAGGGCCACCTGTGCGTCAAGGGCCGCTACGGCTACGACTTTATCTATTCGAAGGATCGCCTCACCACTCCGCTCATTAGAGATGGAGATGGCTTTCGCGAGGCCAGTTGGGACGAGGCACTGGACATTGTCGCCAACAAATTCAAGCAAATCATCCAAGAATCCGGGCCGGATGCGATAGCGGGAGTAAGCTGCGCGAGGAGCACCAACGAAGATTCGTACAGCATGCAAAAACTTTTTAGGGCGGTCATTGGCACAAACAACATTGATCACTGCGCCCGTACCTGACACGCCCCCACGGTTGCCGGTCTGGCAACATCATTCGGTTCAGGCGCAATGACCAACTCGTTCAGCGAATTTGAAAACGCCAAGCTCTTTTTCCTTATCGGCACAAACATGACCGAGGCGCATCCCGTGGCGTCCTATTTCGTCAAGCGAGCTGTGCTGAAAGGTGCCAAGCTTATCGTCGCCGACCCACGGAAACATGCCCTCGCCCAAAAAGCCCACATCTTTGCCCAGATCAAAGTCGGCTCAGATGTGGCTTTCCTCAATGGCATTATGCACGTGCTCATTTCTGAAGACCTCTATGACAAGAAATTCGTAGAGGAGAACTGTACCGATTTCGAGGATTTGAAAGCCAAGGTCATGGAATACCCCCCTGAAAGGGCGGCGCAGATATCCGGCGTCCCGGTCGAAATGATTCAAGAGATCGCCCGTACCATGGCCTCCATAAAGCCTGGAATGCTCTGCTATACACTTGGCATCACAGAACATACTTGCGGCAAAAACAATGTCATGTCAGTAGCCAACCTCCAGATGCTGCTCGGTAACATGGGAATGGAAAGCGCCGGGGTGAACCCGCTGCGCGGCCAGAACAACGTCCAGGGCGCGTGCGACATGGGGGCTTTGCCCGGGACCTATCCCGGCTATCAGAGCGTCACGAATCCAGAAAGCAAGGCCAAATTCGCCAAGGTGTGGGGAGTGGACAATCTCTCTGACAAATTTGGGCTTACGATACCAGAGATGATGGCTGGCCTCCCAACGAAAAAAATCCGAGGGTTTTACATCTTTGGAGAGAATTTGACCAATTCAGAGCCAAACATCACCCACGTGGAACACGAACTCGCTTCGGCAGAGTTCATCGTGTGCAACGATATCTTTCCGACCGAAACCACCCGCTTTGCCCACGTCATCCTCCCAGCCGCAGCCTGGTGCGAGGATGATGGGACATACACAAACAGCGAGCGGCGGGTCAACCGCGTGCGCAAGATCAAGGACGCCCCGGGCCAGGCCAAGCCAAACTGGTGGATATTCAAAGAGCTCGCCCGGCGGATGGGCCAAGAGTGGCCGTCAAACAGCGCGCAAGAGATATGGGACAACGAGGTGTCCATGCTCGCCCCAGCCTACGCCGGGATAAAATATTCGCGCATCGAACAGGACGGGCTGCAATGGCCCTGCCCAAGCCTTGACCACCCCGGAACGCGGTTCCTGCACAAAGACGGCAAGTTCTCTCGCGGCAAGGGGCTGTTCAAGGGAATTGACTGGACACCTCCGGCGGAGGTCGAGGATGAAGAGTATCCATTCGTCCTCAGCACGGGGCGACGTCTGTTCCACTATCACACCCGGACGCAGACAAGCCGGGTTGGCCTCGACCAGATACTTGCGGAAGAAACGGCCGATATTTCCCCTGTGGATGCGGCTAACCTCGGCATTGCCGATGGGGCATACGTTATCGTCAGCTCGCGCCGCGGATCGGTCAAGGTCAAGGCCCGGCTGACCGAACAGATTCCACCCGGGCTGGTGTGGATGGCATTCCACTTTCGTGAAGGAAACGCAAACTGGCTTACCAACAACGTGTTCGATCCCGACACCAAAACAGCGGAATATAAGGCCTGCGCTATCAAAATCGAGAAAGTGATGTAAAGGATAAAATACCATGATCGAATATAAAAATGTACTAACCACCTGCCCTTACTGCGGCACAGGCTGTGGACTTTGGCTTGAGGTATTGAATAATGAGCTGGTCGGAATATTACCGGCAAAGCGCCACCCGATTAGCCAGGGCGGATTATGCATCAAAGGCTGGAACGCGCATGCCTTTGTCAACCACCCCGACCGCCTGAAAAGGCCCTTAATTCGCAAGAACGGCAAGCTGGAAGAGGCGAGCTGGGACGAAACGCTTCAACTTGTCGCTGATAAATTTGGAGAGATCAAGGCTCAAAGCGGGCCTGACAGCCTCGGTTTCTTCACCTCGTCCAGGTGCACAAATGAAGAAAACTATATCATGCAAAAATTTGCCCGCGCGGTGATTGGAACCAATAACGTTGACAACTGCGCCCGCCTCTGACACTCTCCCACCGTGGCCGGTCTGGCCGCGGCGTTTGGGAGTGGAGCGATGACAAATTCAATTCCTGAATTTGGAACAGACACCAATTGCTTTTTTATTATCGGTTCCAACACGACAGAGGCTCATCCATTGCTATCCATGCACGTCCTACAGGGCCACAAACGGGGCGCGAAGCTGATCGTCGTAGACCCGCGCAAGACTCAAATCGGCCATTGGGCAGATATGTATTATGCGCTTCAACCGGGAACGGATGTGGCTCTGATCAACGGATTGATGAACATTATCATCAGCGAGGGATTGCACGATAAAGCTTTTATCAAGGAGCGCACCGAAGATTTTGAGGCGCTCGAGTCCGTGGTTGCTAAATACACCCCGGAAAAAGTTGCCGCGATATGCAACGTTCCGGTAGAGGGTCTCTATGAAATTGCGCGCACCTATGCAAAAATTAAACCGGCTGCCATTTTGTACACCTTGGGCATCACCGAACACACGACTGGCTTGGACAACGTCAAATCTTGCGCAAACCTGGCTATGTTATGCGGCAACATGGGCATCGCCGGCGGCGGCGTCAACCCGCTGCGCGGCCAAAACAATGTGCAGGGCGCCTGCGATATGGGAGGACTGCCCAACGTCTACCCCGGTTACCAGGTGGTCACATCAGAGGACGTGCAGAAAAAATTCCAGGACGCCTGGGGCTCAGCCGGACCGTTAACCGTCGGCCTGACGAGCACACAAATGCTTCCCGCCGCTGGAGAAGGCAAAATACGCGGCCTATATATTTTCGGTGAAAATCCCATGGTCGCTGATCCGAACACAAACCACGTCCGCCATTGCTTGGAACATACAGACTTTTTGGTGGTCCAGGATATTTTTCTGACCGAGACAGCCCAGTTGGCCCACGTGGTTCTGCCAGGCGCCTCATTTGCCGAAGCAGATGGCACGTACACAAACTCTGATCGGCGCGTTCAACGAGTGCGCAAGGCGATTGAGCCGATTGGCGAGTCAAAAGAAAATTGGCGCATTATATGCGAATTAGCCAAAAAGATGGGCTCTAAAGCTTTTAATTTCGATTCAGCCCAGGCCGTCATGGAAGAAATCAGCCGATTAACCCCCAGTTACGGCGGAATCAATTACGAGCGATTAGAGACCTCGGGGTTGCAATGGCCCTGCCCATCTGTGGATCATCCTGGAACACCGTACTTGCACAAGGGTAAATTCGCGCGTGGTTTGGGGAAATTCTTTGCCCTCGAGTTCAGAGAAGCGGCTGAACTACCCGACGACGAATACCCCCTCTTGCTGACCACGGGCCGCATAATGTTCCAATACCACACCGGTTCAATGACCCGCCGCTCGCCAAAACTGGAAAGCGAAGCGCCAGAAGCTTACATCGAGATTCACGAGGACGACGCCGAAAAGATTGGCTTGAATGGTCGCAAGCGCGTGCGCGTCTCGAGCCGACGAGGGCAAATCGAACTGGGCGTGCGCATTACGAATGACATCAGACGCGGTGTTGTGTACATTCCCTTTCACTGGGCAGAAGCAGCCGCCAATGTTCTCACGAACGATGCCCTCGATCCGGTTACCAAGACCCCAGAATACAAAGTTTGCGCTGTCAAAGTCGAGTTAGCATAAGCAACTAGCGACCAGGTATCTTACCTGGTCGCTAGTCCCTGGCGAGCTATATCCTCGTCACGCCGCCGGCCATTGCGTGTCCATCGCCATCTCGCGACTCCAACGGGCGACTTGCGCATTCATAGTTCACTGCGGCGCGGCGCGCGCTGCTGTTCATAAAAGAACGACTCAAACGAGCCTGGATTTCAAAGTTTTTATACCAGTCCCCCGCGGACGGGGGACTGGCGTTTAAAACGTTTTCTGGCATAATACGTGCCATGAACAATTTAATCCAGCCACACCAAATCGTTTCAGTCACGTACTGCCAACCGCCCAATCCACCCGAGCCTCAGGACATTGAAACCATCACCGAAGCCCTGATGAGCCTGTACATCAATGGCGTCGAGATGGTGACGTTTGCCTGCACGCCGATTCAACAAAAAGAACTGGCGCTAGGCTTTATGCTCAACGAAGGCATCATCAGTGGCATGGACGAGGTGGGCGCGGCGCACAGATGCGCCGCCGGGTCGTGCGTGGACATCTGGCTATACCACGCGGCGCGCGCGCCCACCAGCCGCATTCTCACCTCCGGCTGCGCTGGTGGGGTGACATTCGACGACCTGGCGCGCGCGCTGCCGCCGCTGGATTCCAAGGTTTCGATGCCGGTTAAAGAGGTATTGGAATGTATCAGAACATTGCAAGAGGCCGGAGCGCTGCATCGCCTGACCGGCGGCACGCACACCAGCGGGCTGTTCAAGGGCGGGCAGGTTGTCTCGCTGGCAGAAGACATTGGCCGCCACAACACGCTGGACAAGATTCGCGGCGACTGCGCGCTGCGCGGCCTCGAAACGCGGGATGGGGTCCTGGCCACCACCGGGCGGGTTTCCAGCGAAATGCTCAACAAAGCGGCGCGGATGGGCTGTCCCATCGTCATCTCTCGCACATCGCCCACCAGCCTGTCGGTGCAGATGGCGCGCGCGTGGAATATCACGCTCGTCTGTTACGTGCGTGGAAACCGAATGACGATCTACAGCAGCGGCGAACGCATAGCGTTCGCTTGAGCGCACCCCCCCCGCTGGTGAAAAAGTGAATCAAATCAAGTTCAACCGCTTTCAGGCTGCGCTGCTCTCGGCGCTTTTAATGATCCCCGTGACCCTCGGCCTGATGTGGGGCGCCCATCTCGACGACAGCGCATACATCACATTTCACCACGTCAACAGCATACTCTTGCGCGGAGTGGCAGCCGCGGAGCAGCCCTCGCTCGTTGCGCCGCTTTACGCGCTGGCGCTGGCGCTGCCGCGCCTGGTGGGAATGGCGTTGCCCCAAGTCAGCCTGATTCTCAGCACACTGGGGTGGGGAATAGCCGCGATTGCCGCGTATCGCGCCGCCGTGACAAAGCGCCCAGTGGCCGCGCTCATCTCTGCGCTGCTGATGATATTCAGCCCGGTACTCGTATCCGTCTTGGGAACCAACATTCCCTGGGCTGTGGCGCTGGCCTGGATCGCGCTGGCGTTCTCCGTAGAAAAGCGATGGGGGCTTCAAACCGGCGCGCTGGCGCTGATGCTGCTGGCGCATTTTGACCTGAGCACGATAACGCTGGCGGCGCTGCTGTGGGCCGTTCAATGGATTGAGCGCCAGCGCCTCGCGCTGCGGCACGGCCTCGTCTTGGCAATCGTCGCACTGGGATGGGGCCTAATCGCCGCGCGGCAATTCGGCGCTCCCTTTTCTGCGGAAATCTTGAATCTCCAACGCCCAATCTCCAGCTTGTTGAGCGAAAGCGAGTTTTACTGGCTATTCTTGCCGTGGATGGGCTTGGGGCTAGTGGACGCAGTACACGCGCAACGCAACTTGCTCTACGCGCTTCTGTTATGGGCCGTCGTCGCGCTTTTGAGCGGCGGTCAGGCCGCCTGGGCAATGCTGGTCTCGTTGGGATTATGTCTCACCGGGCTAGGCATCGAATGGAGCATCGGTTGGCTAAGCACACGCACGCTTCGCCTCAGCCATCTCCAACTGGCCGCAAGCATTTTGTTGATAGCCGGGCTGCCGCTGGGCATCGCGCAGGCATCTTCGCTGACGCACCGTTATTCGCTCAGGCCAGTCGCTCGCCAGGCGCTCGAACGGCGAGCCGGAGATTGGCTGCGCGCGCACACTGAGCCGACGGCAACCATACTGGGAACCGAGCAAGTGGGGTACCTGGCGGACCGCCCTACCCTGCCGTGGGACGGCAGCGAAAGCAATCAGGCCAAACTGGCGCGCTTGATGCAAACGCTAAATCTAAATCCAGCCGACTATTGCGTTTCGTTCCACAGCATCGCCTGGGAGCGCCTGATACAGACAAGCTGGTTCCAGGATAGCTATGCGCTTGTGCAAAAATTCGAGTCGCCGTACGATTCCAGTTCTCCCCACGTCATCTGGCGCTACCAGGCAAGCCAGCTTGACGCACAAGAGCGCCAGCCAATGAACGCCCGCCTGCCGGACGCGATCAATTGGGTCGGCTATCAATACTGGCCGGAGCGAATCCAGCCGGGAGACACAGTGCAGGTGACGCTTTACTTGCAGGCCACGCAGCCACTCACCCGCTCGCTGCGCACCATAGTGCGGATGATTTCGCCGCACGACGGCGCAGGTTGGTCCCAACGCGACACGATCATTCCTCACAGCGTCCCGCTCGGTTGGTGGCAGGCCGGGCAGGTCATCGCAGAGCGATTCGCATTGACGACGACCACCGATCTCCCTGTCGGCGCGTACCAGCTTGACGTGTCTGTGGTCACGCCCGACGCGCAAGGCTTTTTACCGATGTACCGGGGCGACGACGCCACGCCGCTCGAGCATATCTCGATAGGCTACGTGGCCGCGCCCTGGCAAGGCCAACCAGAAGCAGCCCGGCCGGTGAACGCCGATGTTGGACATCAAATCGCCCTGGCAGGATTCAAAGCGCCGGATAGTGCGCGCGCCGGGGACGAATTTGACGTGACGTTGTATTGGAAAGCACAGCAATCGCCAGAGGATAATTACGTGGTGTTCGTCCACGTATTGGATGCAGACAGGCAATTCGTGGCCGGCCACGATGGGCCGCCTATGGAAGGGCGCTATCCCACCCGCGCGTGGCTCCCTGGCAACGAGGTTGTGCCCGATACGCACCGCATCGCACTCCCCGCCGATCTTGAAGCGGGCGCGTATTGGCTGCAAGTGGGCATGTATCGTTGGCCCAGCCTGGAACGCTTGCCGGTGTGGGACGAGCACGGCGCCGAACAAACCGACCGCGTCTTGATTTTACACTCTATTCAGGTGCAATCCCCCTAGCACCCCACAGCCATTCTCAGCCCGCTGGCGTATTTGGAGCTGCGGCTGCGCGGCAGAGGAAAATGAGCCACCACTTCTTGCACGCGTTCCCCATGCTCTTGCGCGGCCTTGACCTCAATTACCACTCTATCCACAATAGGAAGCCGGACGCGCACGTTGGGTCGGGGAGTGAGGCGTTGGTCGTAAGCAGCCAGCGCATAATCGAGCGTGACCCGCACCGCGCCATCCGGTGTGGCATAGTACTCGCGCTGGTAATGATTGAGCAATGCAGGCTGATTCACCGTCTGCAGCAATACGCGCCAGTCGGGCGCGACATTGGCGCGAAGCGTACCCAAGATGTCCGCCCACGGGCGGGCCAGGTCAAGCTTGCACGGCAATGCAAACTGCTCCTTTCTGCCTAGCATGTCACGCTTTTGCTTAAGCTCCAGGATGGGTTGAACCTCGGCCATTGCGTCGCCATACCAGCGCAAGCGCAGCTTTTGGCGCACGCGGACGCCGGCCAGGTTGTCGTTCAGGCTGCTGAGGTGCAGCGTATCCAGGTACAAGCTATTCACCCGGCGCGGGGGATACGTCGCCGCAAATCCCGCCGGATGCAAGCGTATCCACGAACGCGCCTGCGGCAGCCAATGTGCATCACAGACCAGCTTGAGCTCGTATCTCCAATCCCTAATCTCCAATCCCTACCCCCCAATCCCTAATCCCCAACATGAATAACCTCCGGGTAGCCTTGCCGCGCCAGCACTATGTGTGTTTTGGAAAGGCCTGCAATGCGGGCGGCCACGTGCACGTCCAACTCTTGCATGTAATCCAACTCGCTATCCTGGCGTTGAATCTCTGCCAGTGGGATATCAAAACAGGCGTAATGAATCACAGGCGCGCGCGCCGTATCGAACGCGCGCAAGATAACCTTGTCGGCGTCGTCGGTCAAAAGATCGGAAGCGGCCGGCAGGCAGGCTTCTGATTGGCTCTGCAGCCAGCGGCGCTCGGCAGGCAAGAACGTCGCGCCGTGAATGTCAAAGCCCACAATCTCGACGGGCAAATTGACAATGTTTCCCACTTCAACGCGCAGCGTCCCGCTCATCGCCAGCGAAGGCGCTCCCAGGTAGGCAAACACTGGCTGCACGGGATCAAGCGAGCGGCGGAGGCGCTCCTGGCGCTCGCGCAGTTGGTCCCAGGGCGGCTCCAGGTCGCCGTATTCGGCGCTGAGGGCTTGCTGCAAGTGTTTAAATTCCGGCTCCAACTCGGTTCGCAATTGTTCGAGATATTCGGGCTGGCTGACGCGCCACGCTTCCCGCGCCAAGGCCGCCTGCAGCGCCGGATCGTCATAAGCAGCCGCCAGTGAAACACGAGCGTCGGAGCCAAGCGCATTGGCATTAAAACCAATGGGTTCCAGCCGAGACGTGGTGGGATCGTAATAGTATCGCAAATTGACCAGCGATGTTCCCTGCGTCGCGCCCCACAAATCCGTCAACGCCAGGAAGCGAGCGTAACGCTCCACGTCAAACACCTCGGACGCTTGGAGCTGGCCGGCCTGTAGCGCGCGCAGCAAGCCAATGGCGCGATCCTTTTGAGCCGACAAGTTCGGGTCGGCAGCAATCGCCGCATCGCGGAATGTATCTACCTCAAAATATTGAAAATCAGCCGCAGAGAGATTGGAAACCGGGTCGGCGTAGGCGGCCTGCGCATCGCCCTGGAAATGCGCGATGGAGGCCCACAACAGGTCGGCGTCAAACTCGACCATCACGCCTTCCGGGCGGCCCTGCGCTAGCGGCAGTTCGTTGCCGAACCCCTCTTGCAGCGCATACACGCCGCGCTCCTCTCCATTAAAGATCAGGCGCACAAAGCGGTATCGAGCGCTTAGCACGCCTTCGCGCTCCAAGGTGCGCGCAAACGCCCACTGGTTGAGCCAATTATTGATCGCCGGGTCCAGCAGGTAAAACTGCTGCATCCCCTCAAGTTGTTGGTTTTGCCGGGTGCGCACTTGAAAGCTCCATTTCTCGTCTTCGCCCAGGCGATTGGCCGGGCCGGCCATCAGGCGCATCACGACGGGAACCACCGAGTCGCCCAACCGCATGGTGGCCGTTACAAAATCCTGCGCCGATGGAATATACACGCCGGCTTGCAAAGCCTCTTCTCGCTGTTCCAGGAGGCGATTGTAGGACTTGAACTTGACGTCAACAACCAGCGACGGCAAATCCTCAGCTTGAGTGGGGAGTTGAACTGCCTGCGGCAGGTGGATGGTCTTGAACCAGCCTGGATTGCTGAGGCCCAACACCACAATCAAAGCCAAGACGAGCGCGCCCAACCAGTGCGCGTCTGACCTACCAAGGCGGGCGGGCCGCTGCTGACCAATTTTCATCGCTATCCACCTAACGTGTTATCTTGCTCGACAAAGCTAAATTCGCAACCCGGAAGCTGAGCAGACAAGTCGTCCATCAAAGACACCAGCGCCTTGTCGCTAGAACACGCAATCAAATACGTCATCTGGAGATGCGGCGCGCTGCGGTCGAGCCGGCGCAAGTCAGCCGCCTCGACGTGTTTGAGCAACAACTCGTTGATCTGGGTAAAAGAAGAATTATCCCCGGCTGGCGCCAGCACGTTCAAATATAGATTATTCTTCATGGAAGCGGGCACTACAAACGTCCGGGCAAACAAGTAGCCCAGGATTAACAACATGGCCAGGATAGTGGGCACACGCTGATCGGCGCCCAGCCCCAGGCCAATCGCAAGCGCCATAAAGAGATACAGCAGTTCTTCCGGCTCTTTGATGGCAGTGCGAAAACGCACAATCGAGAGTGCGCCGACCAACCCTAATGACAACGCCAGCGAGGATTTGACGATCGAAATAACCAGCGTCGTCGTCAAGGCCAACACCGGCAAGGTCTGCGCAAAAGCGGCGCGATTCGACAGCGATTTGCCGTGGCGTGTATAAAACCACGCCAGCGCGCTGGATAGCACAATGCCCAGCAGCAAGTTGACCGCCAGTGTGGTCAACGAAAGCGGCGCAGACGATGTAAGACCCAACACATTACCCATAAAACCTCCTACTGATTTTGAATTTGAGATTCACGCCCCCGCACGCCGTCGGCCAAGACGCCGAAAGAAGCGGGCGTGACGGCCGCACTCCACGAGACAAAGTCAATCCCCACGTCATCCCCCAACGCCGCACTCGCCCCAGGCGCCAGCAGCGCCAGGTTGTCCCGCGGCCCCAACTCGAACCACCCCTCCATCTCCATATTCCCATTGCCCACGTACACCACCAGCCGCCCATCCCACCACGCGCTCACATCATCTTCCCCATAGCGCGCTGTGTTTCCTTCCGTCTCACTCGCTACCACCACAATCCGCGTCCCTTGCGGCACCCACCCCAACGCCTCCCCAAACACCAACGACCCTTCATCACTCGCCGCCTTCCCATCGTTGTCCGTCACTCGCCACCCGCGCAGGTCTATCCCTCCCCCGCGCCTCACCTCCAACTCGAACCAGTCCCCCTCTATCTCCCCCTCCTCGTCAATGTGATAGCCCGCGATGACCACATCCCCCGCTCGCGCCTCCTCACTCCCCACCCGCTCAAAGCGCGGCGTCAACGTCAAGGGCGCACTCAGCGTCAACGTGATGACGGCGGATTGCGGCAGCTCGGCCGGCAGCCACCCCGCAAAACGATACCCCGCCTCCGGCGCCGCCATCACCTCCACCGGCACGCCCACAAAATACTCCCCCCCCCACCCCAAGCCCGGCACCAGCCACCCATTCACCGCTACTCCCCCCTCCCCACTCGCCGGTGGGTTGATGCTCAGCCGCACCACACCGCCCAAGTCAAACCGATTGACCATGTGCTGCCGCACATACCCCGGCCGCTCCCGCGCAAACTCGCGCATCTCTTGGATGTTCGCCCCCCAATCCGTCGTGCTCGTCCACCGCTCGGCCTCGTACGCCATATCCGGCGCCAGTTCCGCCGCCAGCACGTCTATGTGCCTCACCACTGACTCGGACGCCAGCACCGTGTTCAGCAAGTCCGCCGCTCGCGAAAGAAAACGCCCCCGAAATCCCTCATTCTCCAACAGCTTGCGAATCAACAACACATCCCGACCCTTTGTCTCTGGATCGTCAGAATCTAGTAATCGTTTCATCATGTTAGTAGACACGTAACTGCGCATGTACATTCCAAAGCCGTGGTCACTATCCCAAAACAACCAGCGCCAGCGGCCACCCTGCACGCGAGGGCGAAATTGGTGAACGTTGTGATGGGGCCAGTCAATATTCGCCGCATAGATTTGAAGAACATAATAGTCAATGAAAGCCGGAATATCCACCTGGGTCTGCACGTAGGCATAGTTGGCCGGATCGGCCAAATCGTGCGTCTCGACAAAGCGCGTCAGATGATCCCAATACTCGTCATCCCCTGCAATAACGAGGCGCTGCCCAGGCAATTCAGGCGTCTCTAAAAAATCGGTTGACTTGAAACCGTACTGGTCTGCCAGAAAATATCTATCCATGTGTTCGCGGATTTGATATATCCCCCACAATTCGCCGTTGATAAATAACAAAACAGGACGGCTGTGAGTGGCAAAAGCGCCAACCTGAAAAGCCAACCTGGATGCCAGTTGATTTCGCATCATGGTCCAATTGGTAGGCCGGTAGACGTGCCAATCCTGCCCCCCACCGTGCAGAACCAGGCGCTTGAACGAGCGCACCTCGCTATCTGCAAACAGCGGGTACTCTAATCGGCTGGCGCCATACTCCTGGCGAAAATAAAGCTGCAGCGACTTTTTGCCAAAGTAACGACTATACCCTCCCAAGACGCGTAGCCCAGAAGGGAGATGAAACCCCGAACGGCGATCCACGTCCACATACGTCACATCTACCGGGCGCTCCCACTCGACCCCTTTTTTAGTAAAGTTGGCAAAAATACCACTTTCTGCACCCCACAGGTCGTCCGGCTCGACAATCAACGACATTATCGGCAGTGTGGCAGACACGCCCATAAAATATGACGCGCTCACGACCTCGCCCATCTCTCCATCAGGCCGCGCCACACGCGCCCGCACCACCGTCACATTCGGCGTCGCCGCGCTCAACCGGATCGGCTGCGTGTACACCGCCCCCACCATGTATGTTGGCGCCCGGCCATCCAACGTAAAGATTACACTGGCGTGAGGATCGGGCGCGCCAAGCTCTAGTTGAAGGTCATGGTCATAATAGCCCCCCGGCAAGGAAAAAACAGGCTCTAGGGCAGACGTCCCCGCCGCAAATGAGCGGCGGACCATAGTTTCCTCAACCCACCCCAGCCCCGCCAATGCCAGGAGCGCCAGGATCATCAACCACAAGTGAGAGGGGTATCTAGAGCGTAAGATCAAGCGGCGCACGTATCATTCCACCTAACACTAATGAGGCCAAGAACCAACGTCAATGCGCGCGGGCATCACGCCGTCGGTCAAGACGCCGAAAGAGGCGGGCGTGACGGCCGCACTCCACGAGACAAAGTCAATCCCCACGTCATCCCCCAACGCCGCACTCGCCCCAGGCGCCAGCAGCGCCAGGTTGTCCCGCGGCCCCAACTCGAACCACCCCTCCATCTCCATATTCCCATTGCCCACGTACACCACCAGCCGCCCATCCCACCACGCGCTCACATCATCTTCCCCATAGCGCGCTGTGTTTCCTTCCGTCTCACTCGCTACCACCACAATCCGCGTCCCTTGCGGCACCCACCCCAACGCCTCCCCAAACACCAACGACCCTTCATCACTCGCCGCCTTCCCATCGTTGTCCGTCACTCGCCACCCGCGCAGGTCTATCCCTCCCCCGCGCCTCACCTCCAACTCGAACCAGTCCCCCTCTATCTCCCCCTCCTCGTCAATGTGATAGCCCGCGATGACCACATCCCCCGCTCGCGCCTCCTCACTCCCCACCCGCTCAAAGCGCGGCGTCAACGTCAAGGGCGCACTCAGCGTCAACGTGATGACGGCGGATTGCGGCAGCTCGGCCGGCAGCCACCCCGCAAAACGATACCCCGCCTCCGGCGCCGCCATCACCTCCACCGGCACGCCCACAAAATACTCCCCCCCCCACCCCAAGCCCGGCACCAGCCACCCATTCACCGCTACTCCCCCCTCCCCACTCGCCGGTGGGTTGATGCTCAGCCGCACCACACCGCCCAAGTCAAACCGATTGACCATGTGCTGCCGCACATACCCCGGCCGCTCCCGCGCAAACTCGCGCATCTCTTGGATGTTCGCCCCCCAATCCGTCGTGCTCGTCCACCGCTCGGCCTCGTACGCCATATCCGGCGCCAGTTCCGCCGCCAGCACGTCTATGTGCCTCACCACTGACTCGGACGCCAGCACCGTGTTCAGCAAGTCCGCCGCTCGCGAAAGAAAACGCCCCCGAAATCCCTCATTCTCCAACAGCTTGCGAATCAACAACACATCCCGACCGGTCGTTCGCGGACTAGAATCATCCAACAAGCGCCTGATAATATTGGCACTGACGGAACTGTTTAAATACATTCCATAGCCGCGGTCGTTATCCCACAACATCCACCGCCAGCGCCCGCCCTGCACGCGAGGGCGAAACTGGTGAATATTGTCTTCTGGCCAGTCAATGTTGGCCGTATAGATTTCCAAGAGATTGTAGTCAATGAAAGTCGGAATATCCACCTGGGTCTGCACATAAGCATAGTTAGCCGGATCGGTCAATTCGTGCGTCTCGACAAAGCGCGTCAGATGATCCCAACCCTCGCGGTCGCCTGTGACGATAGAGCCGCCCGTGTAATACTCGGGCGATTGCAAATTGTCAGCGGCCTGGACGCCATAATGATCGGCCAAAAAGTATTCATCCAGCCATTCGCGGAGTTGATAGATGCCCCACGACTCGCCGTTAATGAACAGCAATACTGGCCGGCTGCGCGCGGCATTGCCGCCAAGCTCGAACGCCAGCCTGGAGGTCAACGCATTGCGCAAGAGCGTCCAGTTCGTGTTATCAAAAACGCTCCAATCTTCTCCGCCGCCGTGCAGCACAAGGCGCTTGAACGAGCGCACGTCGCCATCCGCAAACAGTGGGTACTCTAATCGGTTAACGCCATACTCTTGGCGAAAATAAAGGCGAAACGATTTTTTATCAAACCACCGGCTCCAATGACCGTGAATGCGCACTCCTGCCGAAATGTGAAACCCCGAATGGCGATCCACATCCACATACGTCACGTCCACCGGACGCTCCCACTCCATCCCACGCGCCTCCGCATTGGTGTATATCCCCCGCTTAACGTCCCACAGGTCCCCCGGCGCTATAATTAACGACATCACCGGCAGTGTGGCGGGCACGCCCATAAAATACGACGCGCTCACGACCTCGCCCAGCTCTCCATCAGGCCGCGCCACACGCGCCCGCACCACTGTCACGTTCGGCGTCACCGCGCTCAACCGGATCGGCTGCGTGTACACCGCCCCCGCCGTGCGCGTTGGCGCTTGTCCATCCAGCGTAAACAGCACCTCCCCGCCTGGCTCAGAAGCATCCAGCTCCAACCGCACATCCTGTTCGTAATAGCCTCCCGGCACAGAAAATACCGGCGCCGCAGATGCCACGGCCTCGCGCGTCTGGCGCGAAGCAATGTATACCATCGCCAGCGCCGCAAGCGCAAGCAAGGCGATGCTCAACTCGCCGGGCAATTTGAAAACGACACGATGTATCGCTACAGATCGAGCTAGTCCACGCATCTCTGCCAGCACGCATCAAAAAGATTGTTTATTGTAACACGATTTTTCTTTTGTACATTCAATCCTATGTGGTATACTGTGTTCCAAGCTTCTAACATCGCTACGGATGGCAATCATTTCACGTAATACGATAGCCGATCCACTGGTCGAAAGTTTTCTGGTGACTTGCATCAATGCCGGATTGCTTGCGCCAGGGGTAAAAGTGCAACAGTAACTACTCAGTCTTACACAGAGAACGCACAAAGAAACACAGGGAACAAAAGAAAAAAACTCTGTAGCTCTTTTTTCTGTGTGAATCTCTGAGCCGAGTAGTTGCGCGCAAGAGAGGAAAAGTTCGTCAATCGTTCAAAAGAGCATTTGAGTCAATGGTCAGTGTTTCTTCTACATCGTCTGGCGACAGCCGCCGCGACCATATCGTTTATCTCATCCGCCACGCACAACCCGCCAACGTGCAAGACGCAGGCCTGCGTTACGACGTGCCGCCTGGCCCGCCCCTCTCCGCCGCCGGACGGGCGCAGGCAGCCATGGCAGCGCACTTTATTCAAAGTGCCCCGCCGCTCGTCGTCTATACCTCACCGCTCGAACGCGCCGTGCAGACGGCGCAAATCATCGCCGCGCAACTCGACGTGCCGCTGGCGATTGACGAACGCCTCGCCGAACAACGCCGCGAAGAAAGCGGCGAACAGGTAGTTGCGCGCACGGCAAATTTCTGGTACGAGCGCGCCGAGATAGCGTCGCTCCGCTGCATCGCGCTGGTCAGCCACGGCTCACCCATTCGAGCCATGTTGACCTTGTTGGGCGACGTGATGATTGCCAGCCTGGCGCACTATCGTTTCGATCGAGGCAACATTGCACCTCACGCCGGCATCTGGCGCGCGCGCTGCGCCACAACCGATCCAACGGGCCGATGGGAACTGGCGCTCATTTTTCGCACCATTTCCGCCGGCGCTACGCCAACGCCAGCGCGGCCTCCGGCGGCAAGCTGACAGCCGATTTCGAACATTTATGTGCGCCGCATTGTGCCAACGACTTGCCCGGCCTGGCTGACCTTACGTTTCACGTTTGACGCTATCGCGTATAGCTTGCATATACTTTTCAAACTCTGCCCCGCCGGTCCCAATCTCACGCGGCAACCGCCAGTAATTCAGCCGCGCTTGCTGTCCTTGCGGGCCTGCCAGCGCCAACTCGTGTTCGACGATTTCTATCTTGAATTCAGGCAAAGCTTGGGCCACCGCCTTGTGGAACGCCTCAAAGCGCGGGAAACGCAGCAACAGCGCTTCAATCTTTTCACGGATTGCCGTCTGAAACGGCGTGCCCCGTCCAATCGCCTCGTGCAACACATCGCCGGTGGGAAACAGCGCGCGGTACGGCGGCTTGATGAGATGCACGTCCCAACCCATGCGCTCTTCGTGCGTCACGCCGGCGCGTTCGCACTCTTGCGCGACCAACGGAAAAAATTCTTGGGCGCGAATCATAAAGTACAATCCCACTTCTTCGGCAATAGCCTGGGCATACTCGCCCGCCCACGCCGTGTAATCCAACGCGTACGGTTCGTTGCCGTCGCGGATGTCTTGGAATTTGACGAGCGTGTGCAAGCCCGGGCCTTGCTCACCCAGCGCTTGCAGCGCCGCCTCTCGCGCCTCTCGATTAAAGCGCTCGCGGTCGTGTTCAAAATTATACACTGGCGGGAAGGCATACACATACAGTCCTTCGCCCAGCGGCTCAAAAATCACCCGGCCAGCCTGATAGGCGCGGTCAATCGCCACGCACAATCGCTCCGTCCAGGTAGCAGGTTGCGGTTTCTCTCGACGCAAAAAAGCCAACTTCATTTTTCCTCTCCAATCACGCCGGGCAAGGTGAAGAAAAAGACGCTCCCCTTGCCCGGCACGCCATCGCTTTTCACACCCACCTGCCCGCCTAGTTTTTCCACGATGCGCTTTACAATAGACAGCCCCAGGCCGTGCCCTTTGGCGCGCGCCTGTTCGAGCCGCGTGTAGGGCGTGAACAACTTGGCCTGGTCGGCAGGCAAGATACCATCGCCATTATCGCGCACCCAAAAACACACCGCGCCGTCCGGCAGAGCGGCGGCGCCCAGTTCCACGTGCGGCGGCCGGCCGCCGTACTTGAGCGCGTTGCTCATATAATTGACCCACACTTCTTCCACCCACGGGCCATATCCCATCGCCACAGGCCACTTGTCCGGCGCAACAAGCTGGGCTTTGGAATCCGCCAGCATATCGCTCAGGCGTTGCCGCGTCTCATTTACCACGCTCGCCATATCCAGCGGGGACGTTTCCACTTCTGATTTGCGCACCGCTGAAAGCAGGAGCAACTCTTCGATAATGTTGCACATCTTGCGCCCGCTCTTGGCCAGCACTTGCGCGGACGACTTGCGCTGCGCGTCCGATAATGTGTCATAGTATTGAGCCAATAACTCGGCGTAGCCGATTACCAATCCTAACGGGGTCTTGAGGTCGTGCGCTACGGTATGAGCAAAAGCGTCCAGCTCATCGTTGCGCGCCTGGAGTTCGAGGTTGGACTGGCGCAGCGCATCTTCTGCTTGCCGGCGCTCGGTGACGTCTTGAATCAATCCGAAAAAAGCCTGCACGCTCCCCTGGCTATCGAAATGCGGGACAAGTGTAACCCACACCGTGCGCTCTTGCCCACTTTTGTCGCGCACTGTATTCTCAAACGAAACCTGTTGCCCTTGCAACACAGCCGTGTAATATGGCACGGACTTTTGATAGGCTTTTTCATTCAAAATTTCCCAGATGTGCTTTCCAATGAACGCCTCTTTAGGGTGCCCATACCACTCTGCGTAACGCCTGTTCACATAGAGATAACGCTGCTCAGAATCAATAAAGGCAAGCAGCGCCGGGATTTCGTTGGCGATGAGTTCCAGTTGATTTTGGCTGTTGCGCAGCGCCTCCCTGTGCTGCTCTTCGGCTGCTTCTGCCCGCTTGCGCTCGGCCAGTTCACGCTGAACAGCCGAAAACAGCCTGGCATTTTCGATGGCAATGGCAGCGAGGCGGGCAAACTGGGTCAAGAGATCGACCGCCTCGGGGCCAAAGGTCCGCTTCGTCGCGGCCTCATAAGCCAGCCCCAGCACCCCCAACACTTGCGATCCCGACAACAGCGGCACTCCAACGATAGAGCAAATCATGTCGCGGCTAAAATTGCCTATACGGTCCGGCCAAACGTCATAATCATCAATCACTAAAGGCTTGCCGGTTTGCCAGACCAGACCCGCCAGGCCTTCGCCGCGCACTACCGGAAACTTGAGGGATTCCGTCAAAGCGCCCATCCCGACCCGAGGTTGAAGGCGGTCCACTCCTGGCTCAACCAGGTCGAGAAAGCCCGCGGTCGTCCCTACAAGTTGCCCGGCTCGCCTGACGATATTTTCCAGCAGGCTGTCCAAATCGAGCCGGGAAATCAGGTCCAGCGTGGTTTCTTGCAAGGCGGTCAGATATTCATTCTGGCGGCGCAGCGCCTCTTCTGCCCGCTTGCCGGCTTGTTCGGCAGACACGCGCTCGGTGATGTCAATCGTAAAACCTGCAAGAAGGCTGGGTCTGCCCTGCTTTATAATCGGGAATTTTGTAGTTGTATAAATGCGACCGTTCAATTCCTCCACGACCTCGAACGGTTTGCCCTCTCTTAAAATCCTCAGATCGTCTTCCGTCATGCTTTTGGCAAGTTCAGACGGAAACAACTCATCCATGGTTTTTCCCAGCAGTTCTTCGATTGGTCTGCCGAGCATTTTTTCATAATTTTTGCTTAATCGGATTGGCCTGGTATTCTCATCCTTAAAGAACACGTAAATCGGGCTATATTCCATGAACAATCTAAAAATTTCCTCACTCTCCTCAAGCATCTCGTGCAGCGCCCTGCTGCGCGATTTTCCGGCCGCCTCTGCCTGCTCGCGCTCGGCTTCCATCGCTTCCAACTCGGCAACGCGTTGACGCAATTCCGCCAGTTCGCTCAAAAGTTGGGCTTTGCTTTTTTCCTCGTCTTTCACCTCAGCCTCCCCGCGCAGCTTTCAGAGCAATTGCAGAGAACGTCTAGTGCGATGCGGGCGCACGCTCCCCACGAAAAACGCCGCGCTTGTTCGTAGCCACGCTCAACTAAATCATTCCGCAAGTCCTCACGCGTCACGACACGCTTCAGAGCAGCGGCGATGTCGTCTACGCTCAACGGATCAACCACCAGCGCCGCCTGCCCCGTTATCTCGGGCAGCGATGACATGTTGCTGCATACCAGCGGCGCTCCGCACTGAAACGCCTCCAGCGCCGGAAATCCAAAGCCTTCGTACAACGAAGGAAAAGCCATCACCGCCGCGCCGGAAATCAGAGCGGCCTTGTCTTGATCAGCAATGTATCCCGGAAAAATAACCTGGCCTTCCAATCCCGACCGCTTGACCTGCGCGAACAAATCGTCGTACAGCCAGCCCCTCTTGCCAGCCAAAACCAGGTGGAAGGTAGAAGGTAAAAAGTGAAAAGAAGAAGACTGAGATTTGAAATTCGAGAACGCCTCGATCAGCCTCCTCAAGTTTTTGCGCGGCTGAAGCGTGCCAATATACAAGATGTATTGCCCCTCGATGCCGTAACGGCGCTTCACGGCTTCGACAACGGCCGGGTCCTCCACGCGGCGCAGGCTTTCGTCTCGACCGGGGTAGGCTACCACGACCTTGCCGGGATCTGTGCCGTAAAAACGCGCAATGTCGTCTTTGGTGGCCTGCGAATCGGCCAAGACGCAACTTGCCGCGCGCACGTTCCAGCGGGTGGCCCCATCCAGGTACAGACGCTGCCGCCGCGGGTGCGCCTGCGGAAAGTAACGGTACCCCAGGTCATGAACGGTAACCACGCTCCGGCGCGGGTGAATGAGCGGCAAAACGTGCGCCGGGACAAACAAGACGTCGGGCGGATGCTGCCACATTTCCGCCGCCAGCCGCAGGTGCGTCCACAGGCGCGGGAACGAGATGACGCGCTGCTGGACGTTCAGCGCATCGAATGTCCCCCGCTCCGGCGGGCGATTAAAGTACAAGCGAAAAAGCTGTTCCGGCGCCGTCTGAATCATCGCCCGAATCAGGTGGAGCGAATACGCCTCGGTGCCGGTGCGCTGCGCGGCGGCGGCGCGGCTGGCGTCAATGCCGATTCTCAATCCCCAGCCTGTTAACGCCGTCGAACCAGGGCCTGCAGCAACGCCACCACCCCCAGCACGATCAATACTACCGGCCACAAATTGAGCAGCAGCCTGCCCAGGCTGCCAGACATGAGTCCAAGCGTGAATGGAAACGCGACCAGGCCGATTATGATCGCCAGCACACCCAATACAAGCTCGCCCCACTCGTGGCGTGGATCGGCCAGGAATTGAGCCACGATGGCCGCGCCGCCAATCAACAAAAAGGCCGGCCACAGCCGTCCCATGTCACTCCACTGCACGCCCTCTCGCAGCCCCGGCCAGGGCAATCCTATTTCCAGCGTGAACAAGAAAAAGAACACGCCCAGCAACGAGGCCGCAACGCCCACAAATACCTGGCCTGGATCGCGGCTGCGCCCTGAAACAAAATTACCCAGCGCCACCAGCCCGCCGACGAGTAAAACGATTGGCCACATGGCCTCCAGGCCGGGCAACGGCACGTGGAGGTTCCGGGCCAAAAACCACAGCCCCAGCGCGATCAGGACGAGCGCGCCAAAAATGCTCCCGCGTTTCTGCATAGCATCCTCCCTGGTCTATAATGCAATTGGACTTATTGTAGCACATTTTTCTTTGGATGTTCAATCTGTGGTATACTCTGCCCACATCTCACGTTTAACACTTTGCATATGAGCCAAGCTGAAATTTTAGCCGTTGATCCTATAGCGCCCGAACCCGATAAAATCGCGCGCGCCGCTGCGTTACTGCGCGCTGGCAAGTTGGTGGCCTTTCCCACCGAGACGGTGTATGGGCTGGGCGCAAATGCATTCGACCCGCGAGCCGTGGAGCGCGTGTTCGCCGCCAAGGGACGTCCGCCGAATGACCCGATGATCGTCCACATCGCCGCCGAAGAGCAACTGGGGGACATTGCAGCCATGGTTCCAACAGACGCCCAGGCCCTGACGCGCGTTTTTTGGCCGGGGCCGCTCACATTGATTTTGCGCAAGACACACGCCATCCCCTCTAACGTCACCGCCGGACTCGATACAGTGGCGGTGCGGATGCCGGCCAACGAGATCGCGTTGGCGCTCATTGCCGCGTGCGGCTTGCCCATCGCCGCGCCCAGCGCCAACCTGTTCGCGCGGCCCAGCCCCACCACCGCCGAGCACGTCTTGGAAGACCTGGGCGAGCGCATTGACATGGTGATTGACGGCGGCCCAACTTTCATCGGCGTAGAATCCACCGTGGTCAATATGACGCTTCATCCTCCAACAATCCTTCGGCCAGGCGGCACAAGCTTTGAAGCGCTTCAGGCCATATTGCCCTCCATCCAGGTAGCGCATCGCGGCGCCGCCGCGGATCAAACGCTGGCGCAGCCTTCGCCCGGCCTGTTGAGCAAACACTATGCACCCCGCGCGCGCGTCGAGTTTTTCGCTGGCGATCAAGACGCCGCGCTCAAACACATGCGGCGCAGGGCAAGCGAACTCGTGGCGGCCGGCAAACAAGTGGGAGCGTTGATCGCAGACGAAGATCGCCCATTGCTCCAAGACATACATCTCGAAACGTTGGGATCTAGAAACGACCTGGCAAAAATCGCCCGGGCGCTCTTTGCTGCCATGCGCCGATTAGACAGCCTGGGCGTGGACGTCATCCTGGCGCGCAGCTTTGGCTCAACCGGCATTGGATTGGCCATTCAAGATCGCCTCTTCCGCGCAGCAGGTGGAGACGTGACGTTAAACATTGACCCTTAAACATTCCGTGCTATACTTGCCTGATGAATTACTTTAGATGGATGATGGCGGCGCTTGCGAGCGGGCTGGGACTGGCAGTGATCGAGGCCAGGCGGCGCGGCTTGCCCCCCCTCCAGGCGCTTGACACGGCGCTGGTGGCGCTGGCAAGCGGCGTGCTGGGCGCGCGCGCCGGCCACGTGGCCTTGAATTGGGGCTATTTTCAAGATCACCTGAGCAGAGCGTTCCAGTGGTGGCGGGGCGGCCTCCACTGGCAGACGGGGCTGGTCATTGGCCTGGCCGCCGCGGCGATTTACACGCGCCGCAAGCACTGGCCCACGCTGACCATATTGGATACGCTGGCGCCGGGGCTGGCGTTCGGGTGCGCTTTAGGTTGGCTGGCATGTTACGTGGACAACTGCGCCTACGGCGCCCCCGTCTGGCCCGGTCAAAGCTTGTGGTTTTTGGCCATGGATTTGGCTGACACGTATGGCATACAGGAACCACGCATCCCGGTGCAGCTGCTGGGCGCGGGGTGGGCGGCGCTGGTTGGCTTGTTGCTGGTTGTTCGTTGGCCGCCCTGGGCCGGGGCGCGCCTGGCGCTCTTTGTGTGCCTTTACAGCGCGGGCATGTTTACGCTTGGCTTTGTGCGCGGCGACGAAACAATCACGTTGGGCAGTTTGCGGCTCGACCAAATCATAGATGCTGCTTTTACAGTTCTATCGGCAGCCTATCTCATCTTCCGGCGGCAGGCCGCAAGCAAGCCATCACGAGGGTCATTATGAAGTTAGCTATTGGACTGGCACAAATGTATCCCACCCTGGGCAACGTGGCGGCAAATGTGGAAAAGCACCTGGCGCTGATAGACGAGGCAGTTTCTCGCCAGGTTGATTTGCTGGTGTTCCCCGAACTCTCGCTGACGGGCTACAGCGTGCAAGACCTGGCGCAAGAAGTGGCGCTCGTCCCTGCGGATGACCACCCCTTGTTTGGACAATTAATCGCCGCCAGCCGCAAGCTGGATCTCGTCGTCGGTTTTGTCGAACGAGACCGGCGCGGGCGGCTTTACACGGCGGGCGCCTATCTCTCCGAGGGGCGCATCGCGCATATTCACCGCAAAGTCTATCTGCCTACGTATGCCCTGTTTGACGAAGGGCGTTACTTTGCCTGGGGCGACGATGTGCGCTCGTTCGATACCCGCTTTGGGCGGGCGGGCCTGCTCATTTGCGAGGATTTCTGGCACGCCTCGCCGCCGTACCTGCTATGGCTGGACGGCGCAGACATTCTGCTGCTCACGTCGGCCAGTCCGGGGCGCGGCCTGGGGCCCAGCGACAAGCTCGACAGCATGCACTTTGTCGAGGTGGTCAATCAGGCCTACGCCAGCTTGTTCGGCAGTCTGGTCATTCACGCCAACCGCGTGGGGTGGGAAGACGGCATTAACTTTTGGGGCGGGTCGAGCGTCTTTGGCCCAAACGGTGAATTGATCGCGCAAGCGCCGTACTTTGAGCCGGCGCTGCTGACGGCAGACGTTGACCTGAACGCCATTCGCCGCACGCGGGCCAGGCTGCCATTGCTGCGCGACGAGCGCACCGCGCTCACGCTGCGCGAGTTGCGGCGAATCCTGGGCGAGTATCACGAGCCGGAGGCCAGGTAGAAAGTGGAAGGTGGAAAGTGAAAAGTAAGCACGTGGAACCCAAACTAGAACTTGACACTGACCTGGTTCGCCGGCTGTTGGTATCGTTTATCCGCGACGAAATCACCAAAGTTGGATTCAGCCGCGCTGTGATTGGGCTATCGGGCGGAGTGGACAGCGCGCTGGCCGCTGCGCTGGCCGCCGAGGCGCTTGGCCCCAATAATGTGTTTGGGCTGCGCCTGCCTTACCGCGCCTCGTCGCCCGAAAGCTTGCAGCACGCGCAGGCCATGATTGATCAACTTGGGCTGGCAAGCGAAACCATTGACATCACATCAATGGTTGACCCGCTGATTGAGCAGTCGCCAGAGATAGACCCTACGCGCAAGGGCAACATTATGGCGCGCGCGCGCATGATTGTGTTGTACGACCGCTCGGCAGCGTGGCGCGGGCTGGTGGTGGGCACCAGCAACAAAACCGAGTTGCTCTTGGGCTACGGCACATTGTTCGGCGACATGGCGTGCGCCATCAATCCGCTGGGCGACCTATATAAAACGCAAGTTTGGCAACTGGCAGAGGCCATGGGCGTGCCGGAAGACATTGTGCGCAAGCCGCCTTCAGCCGATTTGTGGGCCGGGCAAACCGACGAGGGGGAATTGGGATTGACGTATGCGGAGGTGGACCGGCTTTTGTACCTGCTGGTAGACGAACGATACACGCCCGAAGAAGCTATCGCCGCCGGGTTTGATGCGGCCTACGTCCGCCGCGTGTGGGGCATGGTGGCGGCCAACCATTTCAAGCGCCGCCCGCCCATCATCGCCAAGATTAGCGTTCGCACCATCGGGGTAGATTTTCTGTATCCGCGCGACTGGGGACGGTGATCAATCTCCTGCAGTGGGGGGGTCAATCCGTACGGGGCCGCAACGTGCGCACCAACATCAACACGCCAATGGCAATCAGCACCACCGGCCACCAATTCTGGCCAAGGATGGCAATGCCCACGCCAATGGCAACCAACACGGCCGCAGGATAAATAGCCCACGCCCTATCGTTGCCCGTCGGGTTCAGCACATAGATTACGCCGAACACGGCCCCCAATCCCAAAAAGAACACGCCGCCGAGTATGTTGGGTGAATCAGTCGCCAGCGTCAAAAGCGGCATGGCGCCAATCACCAACATCACGCCGCCGGGGATGAGGGCCCACCAATTCTTGGGGCGGTCAGTCAAGTACACCCACACAAATGGCAACGCGATCCCCCACATCATCACTGTGCCGATCACCTCGCCCGGCACCCGCGCCGCTGCCAATACAACCAACCCCATAAAGATGAGTATGCCGCCGGGGATGAGGGCCCACCAAAAGTCCTTTTGGCCGCGCGCCGTTTGCACCAGATAGATCAACAGGAACGGCAAGCCAATGCTAAACAGCATCAAGCTGCCCAACAGTTCGCCCTGTACGTCTAACTCGGCCCCCAGGGTCACCGCGCCCAACCCCAACAAAATGCAGCCGGGAATGAGCGACCACCACTGCGCCATGTCTGTGACAAAGTTCAGCAAGAACAATATCCCCAGCCCGGCAAACAGCACCGACCACACCGGGACGCTCAACTCGCCCAACAAACCAAAATTTTGCGCCAGCAAAAAGACGCCACCCAAGATAAGCACAATGGCCCATATAACGGCCCAACGAGATCTCATGGCTTTGCCTCCACGTGTTACAGTCTGGTTGCGTCACCTCTGGCGCATTGTAACATCAGACGCGCCGCTGGTCAACCATCCCAACCCCCATTCCCACCTATCCATTTATAAGTTATAATACACTCCGATACTCGTCACCAACCATCAATCATGAGCACCGGTTCAAAAAAGGTCAACAACCAAAAATCCAGTATTTCAAACACCACCTGGCTCGCCCTTGCCATGACGTTGTCTGTGGTGGGATGGAGCGGGCTGTACTACCTGGTCACACACGCTCATCCTACCTCCCCAGCGCGCCTGCTTTTTTTGGCGCTGTGGGCGATGGCATGGCTCGGCACAGCCTGGCCTGTGCTGTTAGCCATCAATCAACGGCTGACTCACCGGGCTTTTCCCATCCGTGTCTGGCGGCAGAGCGGCTGGGTTGCCGCGTTGGGAACGCTGAGCGCGTGGCTGCAAATGGACCGCGCTCTGACGCTGCCGCTGGTTGTGACGATGGCCGGCATGTTTGGATTGCTCGAAACGCTCTTGATCTTGCGCGAACGCGAAGAAGCAAAACGCGAGGAGGCCAATAATGACGCCGATCAATGAAAAGCTGCGCCAACTGCCCAGCGTAGACAAATTGTTGGCGGAACAAGCCGCCCAAACACTGCTCACGGCTCACGGCCACGCATTAACCACCGAGGCGCTGCGGGCCGCACTTGAAGAAGCGCGGAATAACATCCAGGGTGGAGCGCACGCGCCGGGGCGCGCCGAATTGCTCGCCCGCGCCCAAGCAATGTTGAGCGAGTGGACGCGCCCCCGCCCGCGCCCCATCATCAACGCCACCGGCGTGATTATTCACACCAACCTGGGGCGCGCGCCGCTTTCGGAGGCGGCGCAGCGCGCGGTACAAGACGCGGCGCGCAGTTATTCGGATCTGGAATACAACCTGGAACAAGGCGCGCGCGGCCACCGCATGGCGGCAGTGGAAAAACTCTTGTGCCAGGTGAGCGGCGCGGAGGCCGGGCTGGTGGTCAATAACAATGCCGGGGGGGTGCTCCTGGCGTTGAGCGCGTTGGCGCGCGGGCGCGAGGTCGTTATCTCGCGCGGCCAATTGATCGAGATTGGCGGCGGCTTTCGCATCCCCGAAGTATTGGAGCAGAGCGGCGCGCACCTGGTCGAGGTGGGCACAACCAATCGCACCCATCGCCGCGACTATAAACAGGCGCTCGATAGAGACACGTCCGCCATCCTGCGCGCGCACTCGAGCAACTATCGCATCGTCGGCTTTATGGCTGAAGTAGATATTGCCGAACTGGTGGATATTGGGCGCGAGTATGGGCGCATTCCCGGCACAGACGAGTTTGAGGATTGGAGAGCCATCCCCGTCATTGACGACCTGGGCAGCGGCGCGCTGCTGGACACATCCGCTTATGGCCTGGCGCACGAGCCTATGGTGCAAGAAAGCCTGAAAGCGGGCGCGGCGCTGGTGTGTTTTTCGGGCGACAAGCTCTTGGGCGGCCCGCAGGCGGGCATCATCGTCGGGCGCCAAGAGTACGTAGACATGCTTAAAACGCACCCGCTGGCGCGCGCGCTGCGCGCCGACAAGTTGTGCCTGGCCGCGCTCGGGGCCACGCTGACGCACTATCTGAAAGGCGAGGCGGTGCAACATATTCCGGTTTGGCAAATGATCTCCGCGCCGCTCCAAGACATCGAAAAGCGCGCAAACAAGTGGGCGCGCCAACTAGACGAGGCAGGCTTCCACACCGAGGTGATGCAGGGGCACAGCACCATTGGCGGCGGCAGCCTGCCGGGCGAAACCTTGCCCACGCGGTTGGTGGCGATTGCGTGCGACTCGCCCGACGCCGCAGCGGCGCGACTGCGGCAAGGCGATCCTCCCATCGTGGCGCGCATCGAAGCCGGGCGGCTCGTGCTTGATCCGCGCACGGTATTGCCGGGTGAAGAGCCGGCGTTATTGAATGGATTAAAAGAGCGAGCCATCACCGCACCCTGACCGGGCCGCTACCAGGCTGTCGGAGAACCCCGCTCAGGCCGCCGTCCTCGGCGGCCCGCACGCGCCAGCCCCTTCACTGCGTTCCGGGGTGCAAGCAGGGACGGCGCGTGGAGCGCCTCTCCGACAAGCTCCCAGGAGCTTTCGAGCTATGCAACAAAAAAGAATTCTCGTCGTCGAGGATGACGCCGCCGTCGCGCTAGGATTGCGGCATGGCCTGTCTGACGAAGGCTATGCGGTGACCGTGGCGCCCACCGGCGCGGTGGCGCTTGACGAAACGCGCCACAGCCCGCCAGACCTGGTTGTGCTCGATATCCGTTTGCCGGACCTGAATGGCTTTGACGTGTGCCGCGCCATGCGCGCGAGCGGGCTGCGCGCCCCCATCTTGATGCTGACTGTGCGCGCAGAAGAATCAGATAAAGTCTTGGGGCTAGAAGTTGGCGCGGACGACTATATCACCAAGCCTTACTCCATGCGAGAATTGGTGGCCCGCGTGCGGGCGCATCTGCGCCGCACCGCCGGCGACCTGGCTGCCGCGCCCGCCACAGAGACGATTGTGAGCGGCAGCCTGGTCATTGATCGCGCCCGCGCGCAGGTGAAAAAGAGCGGAGAATTGGTATGGCTGACGCCCATCGAGTTCCGCCTGCTCGCCCACCTGGCTGGCAACCCCGGACGCATCCTGACACGCGAACAATTGCTCGATGCCGTGTGGGGATACGAAGCCGACGTGATGGACGCAGATATTGTCAACACGCATATCTGCCACCTGCGCAAGAAACTGGAAGACGATCCAGGCAACCCCGTCCACCTCCTCACCGTGCGCGGCATCGGCTATACCTTCGAACCGTAAGATTGAGAAATCTCAATCTTACAGCAACCCCTCCTCAACCCAAACGTTGTATCCTCATACCAAGCAGGTCTCTACACGTCCCGACATGCCGATGAGGGAAAACGAAAGGTGATTTATGCCGACAAGCAAACTTGCTGCCTACTGTGACCGCATAATTGAAA
>CAZYXV010000043.1:0-31742 GCA_964651475.1 uncultured Anaerolineae bacterium
TGTCATGCATGCGCTGTCGGTAAAATGTCACGCATGCGCTGTCGGTTAGCAACTAATCATCGCTATCTCACTACCCGGTCTGCTGCAGCGACCGGGCTAATTTGGACCGATGCGCCATCCCCCAGGCGACGAGGAAAGGCGCGCTCAACTTTTTTCTTATGGCTTTACGGCCAGGAAAAATCGCAACTGCGTGTCATCGCTGCTCACGCCCGCCAGCGTCATACCGGCTTGCGCCATGCGCTCGCGCAACTGCCGGTTGGCCTGCTGATTAACCTGCGCTTCCAGGTCCGCCAGGAAAGGCCGCGCCAAAGCCGTCACCGGCAACTGGCCCAGGCGCACATCGGCAACGCGGATCACCAGGTTCCCATCGCGCGCCGCCAGCGTAATCATCCCGTTGACCGTCACCAACCCGCCCGGCGACTCGACCTGGACCGTAAAGCGCACGCGATTGCCGGGCAACACGTCTACCAGCCCGCCGTACACCGGCCACGGCGAAGGATAGTCAGCCGCGCTCTGGACAAAGGTGCGGTTCACATAACTCTCCGCAATGGCGGCCTCGATAGCAGCGCCTGCCGGCGCCTGGGATGGCTCTGCCAGCGGCGAAACAGACCCGGACGCCAAAAACCATCCGCTGCCGCAGCAGCACACCAGCATACCAGCGATCAAGCCAATCAACACGGCCAGAGTTTTATCTCTCACTGTCCCTCCTTCAAGGCCACCGCGCGCGGATAACCAATTGCTTTTCGTCCGTCGCCACGCTCAAAATCGTCGCGCCTTGCCCCAGCCCCAACTGGATCTGGTCGTTGATCATCAGGCTGATACGCTCAGATAATTCGTTCACAAATGTTTCGGCCATCCCTGAAATAGCCAGGCCGCTCACGTTGACCTGTTCAATCACGGCGCGCAGTTGCCCGTCGTCGGCGCTCAACGTAATGACGGCAGAAACGTCCCCCTCCAGCGTCTGCCCCACTATCGTCGCACTGACGCGCCCCGCCAGCGCCAGGCGATTGCCCGGTTGTATATCGAGGGTGAAAGCATTGCCCCACGGCGCAGACGACGATTGAGCCAGCATGTGCGCGAAATAAGCTTCTTGAATCGTGATCGTCACGTCGGCTTGCAGTGGATCGGGCGGCGCGGGCGCTGCCAGCGGCGCCGTAAACGCCGTCATCAATCCCACCGCGCCCAATCCGCACGCGGCTAACATTATGCCCAGCATCGCCGCGGCGCATCCAACTGACCACAATTCGCCTGGAGAAGTTGACGTTTGGGGTGATCTCATCTTTCACCTGTCAAGACGAAGGATAGACGGCCAACCATTGATGTTCGTCTTTCGTCGTTCGACGTCGGCCGCCTATCACGGCGCGCGGGTCGGCACGAACGACGGGGCCAGAGACGGCAACACCGTAGCCAGTTGCTCAGGGGGAATTTGCACTGGCAGAAACGGGATCAATTGTTGATCGCTGACTACCCTGGGCGGGCCGTCCGGCGAACCATCCGGCTCGAACGCCTGCGCCCAGCTCCAGCCGCTGTAGCGGAACACGCTGCCGCGCACCCACTCTTGGTCAGACGTCACCGTGAACCACGTCCAGGCCACACGCTGGCCGGCCAACAACACGGGCAAAGGATTGCCGGGGCCGCTATAATCGTGCAATTCGCCAACGCGCATTGCGCCGCTCAAATCGCTGATAATGAAATAAGGCTGGTAGGGCGGGCTGATTTGAGAGAGTGAAATGTTTTCGATGGTCAGGTCGCTGCTCATGCGGCGACCTTCCGCCCATCCCTCGTACCGCCCCCCGCTCCACTGTACAGTGAATGGCGCCGTCTGCGGCAAGGGCGTGCCAGCCGGCAGAGGCGCGCCGGGCCTGGGCGTTGGCGGCGGACTCGTAACGCGCACGGTCAAGGTCGCATGGATAATCTCACCGGGATTCTGAACGGATGCTGCCGCAGACGCCACCACGATGGATGGCGGCGTCTGCGTGGCGGCAAAGCCCGACCGGCTTGTTGCCATTTGATCGCCCGCCGCGCGCCTGCCATTGGCCAGTAAAGCGATCAGACCGCCCATCAAAGCAAGCACAACGAGCAACGCCCCCGCGCCAGCCAACGCCCATAACCGCTTGCCGTCCCCGGAGGCAGCTGCGGGCGGATGTCCCCCGCTGGGGGCGAGCGATGCGCCGGCTCGCGCCAGCCCCTCGCGCAGCTCCAAGACCACGTCGCCGATGCGAATCTCGTCGCCGGCGCTCAAGGTCTGCGTGCCGCGAACCGGGGCGCCATTGACGAGCGTTCCATTCCGGCTGCCCTGGTCGGCGATAAATACTTGTCCGCTGGCCAGGCGAATCTCGGCGTGACGCCGGGAGGCGCGCTCGTCGGGAATGGCGACATCAGCGTCAACACTCCGCCCGATGACAAGCACCGGCTTGTCCAATGCAAATTCCGCGCTGGCGCCCGGCCCCTGTTTAATGACCAGTTTCATAACAGAAAGCTTATTCCAAAGACACCCGCTTGAACGTAAACTCTAGCTCGCCAAACCGGACCAACATGCCATCTACAAGCGTCACCGGCTCGCGCAGGCGCTTGCCCGCTCCGCTCGCCTGGTCGCCAACAAAGGTCCCGTTCGCGCTGCCCAAATCGTACAGCCGAAACTCGCCGCCTTCCAGCTTGATAGTAGCATGCTGGCGTGAAACAGTAGGATGGTCAAGCACGATTGTATTACCCGGCGCGCGCCCCAGCGTGGTTGTTTTTTCGATATCGTAACGCCGCGAAGACTGCTTGCGGTCCACCAACATGCCTAACAACTTGGGCTTGGGACCGCGTTGAATCACTACTGTGCCCCCCCCCGCTGGCGCTTCAGGGGCAGCCGGCTTGGGCGCGGGCCGCTCCGCAGGCGGAGGTGCGATGGGCGGCGCGGCGGGAGGGACGCCAAATGGGCTGGAGGTTGGCGGCGCGCCAGACGCAATCTGAGTGCCGGCCTCGGTTGACGACGGTCCCAACCCACCCAGCGGCGCGGCGCTGGTGGGAAGCCCCACGCCGCCCGCGGCGCCTGGTTGTGGATAATCTACCCTGGGCGAGGTTGCCCCAGACGGCCAGGCCGGCGCAGGCGGGTAGGCGCTGCTCTCTCCCCACGCCGGCTCGGGCTGGGCCGAGCGGCGGCGTATCAACAAAATCACAAAGACGATCAACATAAGCAGTAACAACAAGGCCGCTCCAATAATGCCAATAGCGAGCAAGGTATTCTGTCCAATCCACGTCATAATCCCGTCAAGCATGCCAGTTTCTCCTTTTGCGATGGGGGGTGTTGCCAGCGGCTGCGGCGCGCTCGTCGGCGCTGGTGGAGAGGGAGCTGCCGCCTGGATCAATTGAAACTTGGCTTCGTCAAAGCCCTGCCCCCGATTCGTAGTGACGCGCAAGAGCAAGCTGTGGTATTGGCCGTCCACATGCAAGCGCGACTGGTACGTGAGCCGGTATTGGATTTTGATCTGGGCCAATACCTCGTCGAATTTCTGGCCCAACTCATCCGGCGTCGGCGCTTCTTGATATTGCCCGCCGGTCAACTCGGCCAGGCGATTGAGGTAGGTCTTGTCGAGGCGAGTGTTGCTCAGGCCGATGGGAAAGACAGGAATGTGCTGGCGGCGCGCTTCGTCAATGGGGTCGTCTTCTTTGAGCGCGCTGCCCACGTCGCTGCCATCGGTCATCACGATGATGGCGCGCCGCCCTGATTCTTGGGCCATAATCTTGATTGCCCGGTACACGGCGTCGTACAGCGGCGTGCCCGTTCCCTGCTCCACCTCCAAAAAGTTGACCACGTTAAGCAAGCGTCCCATATCGTTCGTAAACGGCACCTCGCGCGCCCCCTCCGTGAGCGTCACGGCTTTGATGTCCACGTTTCGTCCAAAGCCAATAAAGGCCGCCTTATCTGGATCATTTCCCTCGTTGAGCAGTTTTTCCAAAAACTTGGCGGTGGACTCTTTGGCTGCCTGCAGCGGTTTGCCGTTCATCGTCCCACCCAGGTCAATCAAGATCAACACCGATACAGCCGCCTTGTCGTTCTTGATGGTCTCTACCGTATCGGGCGGGAACGAGGCTTGCCCATCTTCGACCAATTCAAAGCGATCGGCCGTCAGTCCCAAGATAGGCAAGCCGCTCTCGTCAATGATGGTGGCGTGAGCGGTGACGCGCGGGAACCCACTCGCTTCCACCCCGTCCACCTTGACGGTGACGGCGCTCTGTGCCGCGGCGATCCGCCCGGCCATCAGCACAATCACCCCAACCAGAATGAGGGTGAGGTTGAGATTGAGCAGGCGGGTTATTCTTGGATCAGCGTAGCCTGGAATTTTTTTCATTGCGCCCTCTCGATGCGGCGTGCGTTCCACACAGCACGGTTCATTTTCAGACTTGCTTGAATACCAACGTCGTTTCGCCCAATAACACATAATCGCCGTCTTTTAACTCGCGCCGATATATGCGGCTTTCGTCGTCGCGATAGGTTTCTTTGCTCCCCACAAACGTGCCGTTCGCGCTGGCCAGGTCGTACAAAACAAACACCTGGTCGCCTTCAGCGCCTTCTTCTTTCGGCTCCAACCGCACCTTGGCGTGTTGAGACGATACGGTGGGGTCGCCGCCCAAAAGAAAATCTCCGTATTTGCGCCCCACAACCGTTTCCGTTTTGAGCAGCAAGACCGCGCCGCGCTTGGCGCCAGGCCCATCCGTCACCGCCAGCCACGCCAGCGGAATCTGCGGTTCAGGCTCCGTCCGCATCAACATGGTTTTGCCCTCGCCGGCCTGAGACGGGGCCGCCCCGCCCAACGGCTCCGACGTCGAGCGAAACGGCGAGGAAGGCGCAGAAGGAGGCGGAGTGGAAGGCGACGACCACGCGCCCATATTCTCGGCGGGAATGGTCGGCGGCGTAGGGCGGTCCTGGCTTCTCCCGCCGTCGCCAAGCTGCGTTGGCGCGTATTCCGAATCAGATGGCCACCCCCCGCCCGAGTTCATACCCACCGTGCGTTGATCATCCATCGTATCCTTGCCTCCTTTGCTCAATCTGCAACTGCATCTTGTGATCGCCGATCTCGATGAGCCGGTCGCCGGTCAGGGGGGCCTCGCCATACAAACGCTGCCCGTTGACCCACGTTCCGTTCATCGAGGTATCTTGTACCCACCAGTCCCGGCCCTTTTTAATCAAGAGCGCGTGCTGGCGCGAGATTTGCAGGTCGTTGGGGTTCAGCACCGCCCGCCCCAGCACCCACGGGCTGCTTTTCACAAGCATCTCCTGGCCGCACCTGGGACCGCTCAACATCACCAGGCGCGCTCCGCTCGTTTCACCCCCATCCCGCCCGCGCGTCTCTGAAGGGAGGATTTGAGCCGAGGTATAGCCCAAAGAGCCTGCCAGCGCCAGCGCCCCCTCGTATCGTTTGCGAGGGTCCTTTTCCAGCGCTTTGAGCGTGGCCTTTTCAAGCGGCGACGAAGCAATGGCAGGATTCAAGCGCCCCGGCGGAGCAGGCGCAGCATGAATGTGCTGGCGAATGACGGCATACGCCGCGCCGCGCGGATCCCGCTCGTCGCCAACGGGCATCATTGGGAAAGGCACTTGTCCCGTCAATAACTCGTACAGCACCACGCCCAACGAATAAATATCGCTGGCGGGGCGAATGTCCTCGCCTTTGGCCTGTTCCGGTGAGATGTATTCCGGCGTGCCCACAATCCTGTCGTGTGTCACCGTGACCGCCGAGGTCATTTTGGCAATGCCAAAATCGGTCACCTTGACCGTGCCGTCGCGCGTGACCAGCACGTTTTCCGGCTTGATGTCGCGGTGCACGATATTGCGCTGGTGGGCAAACTCGAGCGCGTCGCATACCTGCCCAATGATGTTAATGACTTGCGGGATGGGCATGTGCGCCCCCGCCAGCCTGCGCAGCGACGTCCCCTCGATGTATTCCATCACCAGATAAGGTCGTCTATCCTGGCTATAGCGTAAATCGTACACCACGCGGATATTGGGATGATCGCGCAGCGCCGCGCCAATATTGCCTTCCTGAAGAAATTTGCGCGCCACCCATTCGTCGGCCGCATCCAGAATCTTGATCGCCACACAAGACCCGTTCGGCGCCTGGGCGCGGTAGACGACCGACATGCCGCCGCGCCCCAACACATCCAGGAGCAAATACCCTTCAAAATACATCTGCAGCGCAAGTTCAACCACCGGCGTTGGACGGGCCGGGGATGGGGCCGGTAAAGATTGATCCTCCAGCGCATAGGCAAATACAGTTTCGCCAATTTGAAAGCGGTCGCCCGCTGAAAGCACGTGGCGCGATACGCGGCGCCCATCAATTAACCAGGTGCCGTTGGTGCTATCGCGATCGTACAATACCACCTGCTTATCTTCCACCATCACCTGGGCGTGATGCCTGGAAGCCATAGCCACGTCCACCACAATATCGTTGTCGGGATCGCGCCCAATCACCAGGCCGCGCGGCGGCGGCCGGAGCGCAAACGAGCGGCCGGCCGCAGGGCCAGACACAATCACCAGCTTGTCGGCAGGCAGCGGAGGCGCTTGTTGCGCACACTGCGGGCAATATGCCGCTCCTGATGGTACAGGCTGTCCGCAGCCGGCGCACACGCGGCTCTCGGCACTGGCAGGCGGGCGAGTTTGTCCCGTCCTGCTGTCCGGCCGGGTGACGAGCAAAGCGGCGATTAATGCCCCCACCACAACAATCAACACCGCCAAAACAATCAACACCGTCCAGGCATTCATCACATTAATTATACTACGTTTAATATGAAATGACGCCCGCAGCCCGGCCGGGCGGATGCTTCAGTCGCTCGCTTCACTTGGCGCGTCAGCGCGCCGATGAAGCCGGGCCGCCAAACCAGTGCAATAACGACGCGGCGTGTTGAGCGTCGTGCTCGCAAGGGAGGCATAGCCAGCGATAAAATGTCACTTCACCGCCCCACGGAACCGGCAATGTGCGCGCCAGGTCAGGCTCTAAAATGCGTTCCTGCAATTCGGTGACGATGGTGCCGCGCCGGTCTATCAGGTCTTTGTGCACCCGCGCCCAGCTATGGGTCTGGCGCTCGAGCGCGTGGCGCTGGTTCCAGCCCTCGCCGTAATCATCCGGCTGCCAACTGATGCGCTCGTTGCGCTCCATCGCAAAAATCGCTTCGACAAACACCTCGTCCCAATCGGCAATGTGCGCGCAAATGTCTCGCGCCGTCCACGTTCCCTCCACTGCCAGGCTCTCACGTGCTTCCGCCGGGATGGTGTCGAGCAAGGCCATCAAAGCCGAGCGGTTGGTCTCCAAGGCCATCTGCAAAATGAGCTTGGGGCCGACGGCGTCCGGTCTCGACTTTTTCCACTCGTCCACCTGCGCCGCGTGTTCCTCGTCGTGCTCGATGATCGAGGCAGCCAGGCCGGCGATGGTGAAGGGCTTGCCATCAATATCGTGTTCGCGCGCCAACTGCTCGGTGCTGGCGCCGGCCACCGCCACAATCAATTGGCGGCGGGCGATGATGAATTCGTCCAACAGTTGTTTGAGCGGCCAATCGCGGCGCTGCGCTACGGCGTTGGCGTTGAACACGTCTTCCTGATGAATGGTCGGATCCACAGGCGCCGGCCGCCCGGCGCGCATGGCGCGCACCGCGTCACACGTCCAGCGTTCCCACGCGGCGATGTGGGCCGCCACGTCGTGCGGTCTCCAATCTCCCACTACCCGCGCTGCTTCAAACTCTGCCGCCGAGATATTTAACAAGGCGCGGGACAGTGTTGCCCGCGCCGCGTTTAGATTGACGAGTAACTCGCGTTTGTCCATCACATTGTTGTCACTTTCCGTGCCGCTCCGCATCGCCCAACAAGACGCGCTCCAGGAATTGGCGCGTGTTCTCGTGAGCCGGCCGGGTGAAAATAACCTCGGGCGGGCTGTCTTCGACAATGACGCCGCCATCCATGAATACCACCCGGTCGGCCACCTCGCGCGCAAAGCCCATCTCGTGAGTGACGACGATCATCGTCGTGCCTTCCTCGGCCAGCTCTTTCATCACCGTCAGCACCTCGCCGATCAACTCGGGGTCCAGCGCGCTGGTCGGCTCGTCAAACAACATGACGGCCGGCTCCATCGTCAGCGCGCGGGCAATCGCCACCCGCTGCTGCTGCCCGCCGGAAAGCCGCGCGGGATATTCGTCCCGCTTTTCCATCAGTCCAACCTTGGCCAGGAATTCTTCGCCAATCGCGATGGCCTTGTCTCGCTCCATACCTTTGACCGTGACCGGCGCTTCGATGATATTTTGGATCACGCTCATGTGGGGGAATAGATTAAAACTCTGAAACACCATGCCGGCCGAGATACGAATCTGGCGAATCTTTTCCCGGCGTTCCGGGCCGCGCTCGCCCGCCGAAACGGCGATGTGATTCACCTCGATCTCGCCGGCGGTAGGCTCTTCCAGAAAATTGATGCAGCGCAACAAGGTGCTTTTGCCCGACCCGCTGCGGCCGATGATGCACACGACCTCGCGCGGGAACACCTCAAACGAAATATCGCGCAAAACGTGCAAGCGGCCAAAGCACTTGTGCAGATTGCGGACACGTACAATTGGTTCAGCCATCAGCGATCTCCTCGCGCCATACGGGTCTCAAGTTTAGATTGGAAATATTGCAAAATGATCGTCATGATCCAATAAAACACCGCGGCCAAAACCAGCGTCTCGAAATTGCGAAAGTTTTGCCGGCCCACTTTGTTGGCGCGGAACAATAGCTCCCACACGCTCATCACGTACACCATCGAACTATCTTTGGTCATCGTGATAAAGTCGTTGCCAATGGGGGGAATCACCACGCGCAGCGCCTGGGGCAGGATGACGCGCTGCATCATCTGCCGCTGAGTCATTCCCAGCGCCATGGCCGCCTCGGTTTGACCTTTGCTGATAGATTGAATCCCGGCCCGAAACGTCTCCGTCATGTACGCGCCGTAACACACGCCCAGGGCCAAGATGCCAGCCGGCACTGGCGCGATGATAATGCCATCCGGGAACAAGAGGGGGATTTTGATCTGGGGCAGCGCCAGGAACCACATGAATATCTGCACCAGGAGCGGCACGCCCCGGAACAGCGAAACGTAAAAAGTAGCCGGCCCAAAAAAAATCGGGTTCTTGCTGAGGCGTCCCAGCGCGCCAAACAGGGCCAGGACGACGGACAATGCGATAGAGGCCACGGACAAGAACAGCGTCATGGGAATGCCGCCGATGATAAAAGGCGCCCACCCACTCCACATGATCGCGACCGCCCCCAGGTGCACCATGCCGCTGGGAATGCGTTCCGGTGGCGTGCACACCTTGTCGCCGCTCGCCACACACAGGTCGAATAGAAAAGCCCGGTCAAATTGAGTGAACGTAAAGAACGCGAGAATCAGGAGGAATATGACGACAAAGACAGCCGCCACCCAACTGTTAAAGACAGATTGTTGGCGGGCCAGGCGCGTCACCTCGTGTTCGGCCAGTTCGTCGCGAGGCGTAGAAGGAGCCAGTGCGCTCATGGTTAACCTCTCTCGTAAAGTAAGCAAGTAGGCAAGGAGTGCTTGCCTACTTGCTCATTTTCTATCTACTTTTTCTTGGTGAGATCAATCCCGTACCACTTGATCGAGAGCTTGGTGAGCGTGCCGTCCTGGTGCATCGCGTCGAAAATCTTGGAAACCTCTGCAATCAACGTCTCGCTGCCAGCCTGGCCGAGGTCTGCGGCAGCCGCCAGGGCCTCGTAATAAACCGGGTCGCCCACTTTGACAATCGGCGCGCCGGCCTTGATGCCTTCTTCTACGGTAGGCGCGGCCGTCAACACGCCCTGAAATTCTTTGCGGCCCGCCTGCAAGGCCTGTATGCATTCTTGATCGGTCGAGAAGGTATACACTTTGACGCCGGTGAGCTGCTTGACGATTTTCTCGTCTTCCAGCACGAGCTGGCCATTCAGGTAGCTATCGTAAGTGGTCGAAGCACCCACGCAAACCGTCTTGCCGACAAAGTCATCTACCGACGTAAAGCCGGCGTCAGCGGGCGCGGCGAATTGCGCCGGGGTGTAATAGTACGGCGTGCTGAAGCGCAGCGCCTTTTTGCGATCTGGCGTGATCGTCATCGAGCCGATGGACAGATCCCAACGCCCGCCCCAGTTGCCAGACGTGATGAGGTCCCAGTCGGGTGTCGTAAATTCAGCTTTGACCCCCATGCGCTTGGCGACTTCTTTGGCTACGTCAATATCAAAGCCGTCCAATTCGCCTTTGTCGTTGAGAAAACTTTGTGGGGCATAGTTTGGATCGGTCGAGATCTTGAGCGCGCCGCGGGTTTTAACCTGGCTGAGCAAATCGTTCGCCTTGGCGCCTCCGCCGCACGCGCTGAGTGCCATGCTCAATACCGCCAACAGTGCGGCGGCCCACATAATACGTCGTGAATAGTGTCCTATCATCGTCATCGCGGGTATTCTCCTTTTCTGAACTGGATTATGTGAGGAACAAGAGGAACAAACGAACGAGCGGACAAGTTATCCAATGTGGTTTGTCAATAAACATCCCCCCTTTTACACAAGGAATGTGATACACGCTCGCAAGTTATGATACCACAAAACCCCGCATAAAGATAGTGGAAATCGCAACATTTTCAATAGCTCTTTAGAACTAACATCACTGTCCAGACGGGTCATGGACGCTGGCAAGGGCGCGATATATAATACCCTGTGATATTGTTCACGTTCTATACTTTACACCTGAGGATGGAATGGACGAGTGGGGATTCAGTTTCAATAAACCAGCTTGCACGGTCTTGGTCGTAGGCGGCGGCGTGGGCGGCCAACGCGCCGCGATTGACCTGGCCGAAGCGGGCTTGAACGTTATCGTGGTAGAAATGACGCCCGGACTGGGCGGGCGCGTGGCCCAGTTAGGGTTCATGTTTCCCACGCACGACTGTGTATTGTGCCGGGGCACTTCGGATCATGGCTATGGCTGCACTCGGCCAACGATTTCGCCCGCGTTTTCCGATCACAACGCGCACCCCAATATCATGGTGCTTACCAACACCGAGGTGATGCGTGTAACTGGTCAGGCCGGCGATTTCACCGTCCGCTTGAAAACCACCCCGCGCTACGTAGATCCCAAGCGGTGCACCAACTGCGCCCTGTGCGAAGCCGTCTGCCCGGTGGTCGCTCCAAGCGGCTTTCAGGGCGGCCTGAGCATGCGCAAGGCGATTTACAAATCCGCGCCCCGCTCACAGCCCAACGCTTACGTGGTAGATCGCGCGCGCTGCGAGCCGGGCTGCCGCCGCTGCGAGGCAGTGTGCCCAACCGGCGCCGTTCACCTGGACGAACAACCCATTGAACAAATAATCCACGTGGGCGCCATTATCCTGGCGGCTGGCTATCGCCTGTTCAATCCGCAGGAGGCCGAAGAATTTGGCTTTGGGCGCTATCGCAACGTTATCACCTCGATGCAGTACGAGCGGCTGGCGTCGCGCTCTGGCCCTACCGAGGGCAAGGTGCTGCGCATTACGGATGGGCAGCCGCCGCAGCGCGTGGCCTGGTTGCAGTGCGTGGGGAGCCGCACGCAAGACCATCCCTATTGCTCTACGATTTGCTGCATGTATGCCACAAAACAAGCCATGCTCACCAAGCAGCGCCTGGGGCAAGACGTGGAAGCGCGCATCTTTGCCATGGACGAACGCGCCTTTAGCAAAGAGTTTAACGCCTATTTCGACCAGGCCAAAAGCCTGGGTGTGCAATACACGCGCTGCCGCGTGTCTGGCTTGCGCGAAGATCCCCAAACGCACGACCTGCTCGTGCGCTATGTGCCTGAAGGTGAAAAGGCGCCGGTCGAGGAGCGTTTCGGCATGGTCGTCTTGTCGGTCGGCACTGAACCGCCGCCGGAGGCCAAGACGCTGGCGCAGGCCATGGGCATTGAGCTTAACCCGTTTGGCTTTTGCCTGACCGACAAGTTCATGCCGCTGGAAACCAGCCAGCCGGGCGTGTACGTGTGCGGCACGTTCAGTTCGCCCAAAGAAATCGCCGAGACCATTATTGACGCTGCCGGCGCCGCTGGCACTGTGATGCAGCTCATGCACGACGCGCTCAATACGTCACCCTCTCAACGCGAGTATCCCTTCCTGGCTAAAGGCGACTTTTGCCCGGAGCGCGACGTGAGCGGCGAGCCGGTGCGCACGGGCGTATTTGTATGCCGCTGCGAGCCGACTATCGAAGGCGTGGTAGATACGGCGGCAGTCACCGAATACGCCGCCCGCCTGCCGGGCGTGGCCTGGGCGCAGCAAATTGATTACGCGTGCTTCCCCGAAGCGCAATGCCTCATCCACAAAACGATTGAGCAAAAGAACTTGAATCGCGTGGTGGTGGCCGGGTGCAGCCACCGGACGCACGAGGCCTTGTACCAGCGCATCGTCCGCCAGGCAGGGCTAAACCCGTATTTGTTGGAGATGGTCAACCTGCGCGAGCAGTGCGCGTGGGTCCACATCGAACAGCCGGAACAAGCCACGCGCAAAGCCAAAGAATTGGTGCGCATGGCGGCCGCACACGTTTCGGCCCGGCTGCCAGTGCGCAAGGATATATTGCCCATGACGCCTCGGGCGCTCGTCATCGGCGGTGGTGTGGCCGGCATGACGGCGGCGCTCGTGATCGCCGACGCCGGCTACGACGTGACGCTGGTCGAGCGCGACGAAGCGCTGGGCGGCAACTTGCGCCACATCTATTACGTGGCCGAAGGGCAAAATCCGCAGCGCCTGCTGCGTGACCTGGTCAACCGCGTGCGCGGCCACGAACGGATTGACGTGTTCACGCGCGCCCAGGTCCTTGAACACAAGGGCAGCGTGGGACAGTTTCACAGTGTTATCCAGGTTAGCGATAGAACCTATGCCATTGACCATGGTGTAACCATCGTCGCCACCGGCGGGCAGCAGAGCCACGATGGACGTTATTTGCTTGGGCAGCACAAGCGCGTGATCGAACAGCAAGTGCTAGAAGATATTATCGCCCACCGCCCCGAAGACATCACCGCTATGAAACAGGTGGTAATGATTCAGTGCGTGCGGCCCGAAGGCGCGTTAGAATATTGCAGTCGCATCTGCTGCACCAACACCGTCAAGAACTCGATCCGCATCAAGCTGTTGAATCCCGAATGCCAGGTGATTGTGTTGTACAAGGACGTCATCACCTACGGTTTCCGCGAGCAATATTACACCGAGGCCCGCAAGCGCGGCGTGATTTTTATCCGCTACACTGACGAGACGAGGCCGCGCGTCGTGCCCGATCCCCAATCGCCTGACCGCCTGGAGGTACGGGTGTGGGAACCTATGCTCAAGCGCGAACTGACGCTGAACCCGGATCTGCTGGCGCTTTCGATGGCGATTGTGCCCAGCGATGGCGCCGCCGAGCTGGCAGACATGTTGCACGTGCCGCTTTCTTCAGAGGGATTTTATATGGAGGCGCATCTCAAGATGCGCCCCATGGATTTTATGACCGAGGGCATTTTCGTGGCCGGCATGGCGCACTATCCCAAGTTCATCGAAGAAGCGGTGGCCAACGCCCAGGCCGCCGCCGGCCGCGCGCTGACCTTGCTTTCCAAGTCCACCATGTACGTGGGCGGGGCCATCGCCGTGGTGGATCCAGACAAGTGCGTCGGCTGCCTGACGTGCGTGCGCACCTGCCCGTTCGAGATTCCGCAGGTGCGGCCCGATCACACCGGCGTGGGGCATATTGTCGGCGCCGCGTGGATCGATCCCTCTTTGTGCCAGGGCTGCGGCACCTGCACGGCGGAGTGTCCCGCTTCGGCCATTCAGCTGGCAAACTATCAAGATGCGCAAATACTGGGCGTGCCCAACTGGATGGGCGCGTGGCAAACAACCTAGGTTGCGTTTACGAGGAAACAACGTGAGCGACAATGGATTCGAACCCGAGATCACCGGCTTTATGTGCATCTACTGCGCCTACATGGCCGCCGACACAGCCGGCAGTTTGCGTATGCAGTACCCGGCCAACGTCAAGCTCATCAAGCTGCCCTGCACCGGCAAAACCGATATTCGCTACATTCTAAAAGCGTTCGAGGAAGGCGCGGACGGCGTGTACGTTGTGGCCTGCCCGATTGGCAACTGCCATCACGTGCGGGGCAACGAGCGCGCTCTGCGCCGTGTGAACAAGGCTAAAGCGATTCTGGATCAAGTGGGATTGGGCGGCCAACGCCTGGAAATATACTTTATGTCCGGCGGGCAAGGCGAGACGTTCGCCCAGGCCGCGCGCGAGATGACCGAGCGCATCAAAGCACTGGGGCCTAACCCGCTCAAATAAAACTTTTCGCAGGTTCGTGACCTACGAAAAGCTGAACTGGACGACAGAACGACCCGGATGAATAAACCATCCGGGTCGTTCTGCTCAGAGCCTGTTTCCCGCGAGATCTGTCAGCCTGTCGGAGAGGAGGCTGGCATCCTATGCCAGCCCCGCCAACGCACAGGGATGCGTCGGCCACTCCGACAGCCGGCCAGGCCTAGAGATTTCTAAGCAGGACCGGCAAAAAGACCTCGTAGCCAAAGATCTGGGTCGTCCACGCGCCGCAGCTTGCGCCGTCGCCCTTGCACTGGCGCACGCGCCAGTAGAACAGGTTTCCCTTGGTCAAGGCGGTCGGTTTTACAGGCGGTATATACGTGGTGTTAAAGGTTTTGTAAGTGTTGAGGTTTGGCCCCGGCGAGAACTGGTCCGTCAAATCCACCTGAAGCTCGTAATAGGCCGCGCCTTCCGACCTGGCCCACTTGAACACAAATGGATTGGTGATCGAGCCGCCCCGCAGAGGAGACACCGGCCGGACGAGCGGATAAACGATGGTGAACGAGCTGGCGCTGCCCGAGACATCCGCGCTGAGATAATCGTCCCCATCCGCTGTCTGGACCTGCCAGGTGTAAAAACCTTCTTTAAGCGTATTGAGTGGCGCGTGAGTCGTGTTAAAAGTATACAAAGGAAAATCTTTGACAACCGTGGTGCCGCCTTCTTTGACTGTCAACAGATAGCCTTTTGAGCCCTGGGCAGAAGTCCAACTCAGTGTGGGCGTCTGCGCCGTGTACGAGATGGTGCCGCTGACGACCAGCGGCGTGACGATTGGATCCACTGGCGAAAACATGGACTTGGAAAACACAAAGGGCTGGCTATAAGGGAGCTGTATAGCGCGCACATTTGCCGATACATCCCAATAGTACAAGGGGTTGTCTTCGAACGTATCCATGTGAGGGATGTAATACGAATTGGAGTACGAAAACGGCATGATGTTCGGCGTCCACCCTTCTTGTAAAATATTCTTGGGTTTGTAGATATTTGAAAAGCCATAGTCGGTTGCCACGCGCCCGCGATAGGTTCCAAGCCGAGTTGGGCCGCTGGCACTCCACACATCATCCATGGTGCGCCACATCATCAGCGGCGTCTGGCGCATCACATGGTTGCCTTCCACCACCTGGGCCGGCGGCAGCACCGGCGCGGGCGCCTGGCTGTGCGCCACAAACTGGGAGAGATAGGTATTGGGATCGCCGGGCAGCGCATCCGGCACCGCGTCTGCCACCGCGCCGCCTGAAGAGGTGAACACGCTAAACGCGATGCTGGCCGGGTTCAGCACTGTCGTGCGCGCCAGGCGCAATTCGGCCAGTTGAACCGCCGAGTCGTAGTAGGCCTTGCTGTTCAGGAACGAAAATAGCCGCCCCGCGTCCCACGAACTAGAGGCCGGCAGCCAAGCGTAGAGCGTAGGTGTAAAGACGGTTGTAGCATTATTAAAAGTCGCCACAATCGCATAGTCGGGGCGATGCGGCAACGCGGCGGTGATTCCGCTCATACCGGGCGGGCTGGATGCGCCCACACCGTCGGCGTGGTTAGTATCCATCAAAATAACGTATGTCACCGCAGTGCTGCCGGGCTGAGCGCCAAAGCTGATTAACAAGTTGTCTTTGTCTGAAGCAAAGTACAAATCCCCCACTTCGAGCGTTGAATCAGGCGCATCGCTCATCGAATCTGTGGCCAACAAGGCTTTGGCCGGCAAGGGCTTGACCTGGCCAGACGGTTGATCGAATACCATGCGCAGCGGCGCGGACACCATAAAGCGGTAGGGGGTGCTGTAGGCGCCAAACTGGGCGCTGCCCACGTTATAGGCCCGCACGCGCCAATAGTACGTTCCCCACCCCAGCTGGCAATCGCCGAGCGCGCCAAAAGTGGGCGGGCAATAATCCAGCGGCGTATAGTTGGTGAACAGAGTGTCGGTTTCGTCCACCACCTCCTCAAAATTCGGGTCGCGCGCAATTTGCACGTGATACGAGGTGGCGTCTTGCACCGGCATCCACTCGAGCAGCGGGAACGCATCCACGCTATCGTAGCCATAGGTGTTGCCGTCCGGCGCCGGCCTGTAATCAGGGCGCAATAGTTGGGGCGGCTGCGAAAAGGGCGTGCTGCCGCCAAGCCGCGTCACGTCTATGCGCGCCTTCCAATCCTGGCTCCACGTCGCGCCATTATCGCCCGACACTCGCCATACAAAAATGCCCTGCGTGATGGGCACGCTCGTCGTCGGCACGGCGCTGGTGTTGTGCGTGTGCACCACCCACAGCGGGTTGAGAAAGTTGGGATCAACCACCGGATCGGTCACCTGGAGAATGTACTCGGTGGCGTTGTACTCGTGATCCCACATAAAGGTCGGCACGGCAACGGTGCGGTCTTCAAAGTTGCCCTGGTTGATGGACGGATCGTAATAGTACGGCGGATAAAACAAGCTGGGAATGGTGGGAGTGTACGAGCCGGTGGTAAACTGGAAGGTAAGGTTTGGGGTTTCACTCGTCCACTGCCCATAGTAGCCTGTCTTGCACTCGACCATACACGCGCGCACGCGCCAGTAATAGGTCGAGTTTGGCTTCAGATCCCAGTTCTGAGCCAGCTTGTAATTCCAGAATGTATTGGGCGTAGCATCGCCTCCAGAGAGTTTGACCTTTTGCAAGCCTTCCGTGCAGCCGGGGTCCGGGCACACTTGCAATTCGTAGCGGGCCGCGCCCTCGACCGGCGTCCAGCTAAACAACGGCATGCCCACATTCGTGGCATTGTTCACCGGCGTGAGCGGCACCGGCCGGCGGTCCAACTCTGTATCGGCCTGGTAATAACTCCAACGGATGCGAAAACGGGGACAATCCGTCGTCACCCCGGCCGTGCAGCTCCAATCGCCTGAAGCGCCGCCGTTGGCGTTGAGCGCATTATTGGCAAACGCGTACGCCCGCACGCGCCAATAATAATCGGTATCATTGGACAAGGGCGCCAGACCCGTAGTGGCAAACGTCGTTTGGCGCGTGAACGCAGTGTACGAGGTCCCAAACGCCGTCGAGGTGCTGACCTGGATTTCGTAAAACGATGCGCCTGGCACGGCCATCCACTCAAACACCGGGTTAAATTCCAAAAACTCGTTCGGGCCGGCGTTGGGCGGCGAAACAGGCAGCGGACTCTTGCCCCAATGCCGGGTGAAGGACCACGTAGACGACCACTGCCACGATTGGGTGCTAGAGTCATACGAACCCACGCGCCAGTAGTACAACTGATTTTCCAGGGGATGTTGGACATTGAAAAACGTATCTTTGCGCCAATCATCGTGTATGGGCGTATAGCCGGCATATACCAGATCTTTTTTATCTACTGCCAGAAATCCACTAAAGTCTGAAATAGTGCTCACTTGCAAGTAATACTTGGACACGCCGGGCACAGGCTGCCACAAAAAGGTCGGCAAGCCCAGCGGCTCGTATAGCTCGCGGCCCGGTTCAGGATCCTCAGGATTGCCGGTGGTGTGCGCTCCATAAGCGGGGCTGATCAGTGTAGGGGCGGGAACAGCGGCCCGCGCGGGAGACAATGGAAGGCTTTGCGTCATCATGCATACCAGCAGCACAATTATTGCGGCGCGTCCTGGCAGGCGCGTCCAGGTCAAACCCTTATCGTTGTAGATTTTCATTTACGACCTCCTTTTTGTTTTTAATTTGATTGGGTATATCAAAAACCTGGTTCAACATGGGCCGGATAGACGAGGTAAACGCTGTGTGATAAATAGAGGACAAGTTGCGAATACAATGGATGAACAATCAACATTATGAATCACTGGTAAGGAGCAAACGTGAGCATTTTACAACATTCCAACACGCTGGTCAACTCTACTATGATACCCCATCCACCCTGATTATTCAATAGGAGCTTTGTACCGGGTTAAAAGTCCCGGCGCGAGTATCGCGCCCGGAGGGCACTCATGCGCGGACGACTGGGGGATGTTTATTTTTTAGAAACGCCTTACTTGAACCCGAACGCGCGCGCTTTCAGGGCATCCGTCAAACGAATGGGCAAGAACGGCAAGAGCGCGAGCAACACTGTCCATCCTATGCCGGGCGTGCCCACGTAGCGCGGCGCGGGATGGCGCGCCGTCAGCGCTTTGTAGATAACCTTTGCCACCACCTCCGGGCCGGGTGCAGCCGGCGTGTAAGCGCCTTGATAATATTCAAAATTCTTGAGCGAGGCGGCATACGGCGAGGCCTCGCTCGAAATTCGCCGCGCGCGCCCAGCGGCGGCGTCTGCAAAATGCGTGTTCACGCTGCCCGGCTCAATCAACACCACCTTGATATTCCACGGGCGCAGTTCCACGCGCAGCGCGTCGCTCAGCGCCTCCAGCGCAAACTTGCTGGCAGAATACACGCCGCTGGAAGGCGCCACGATTCGGCCGGCGATGCTGCTCACGTTGACGATGCGCCCTTCCCTTTGCCGGCGCATGGCGGGGATGACGAGCTGGCACAAGCGCAGCGCGCCAAACACGTTTGTCTCGAATTGCGCGCGCGCTTCTTGCAGCGGGATATCTTCCAGCGGCCCAAACACGCCGTAACCGGCATTGTTGATCAACGCATCCATCCGCCCGGCCTGGCGCGAGACGTGGTCCACCGCCGCGGCGCAACTTGCTTCGAGCGTTACATCTAATGCCAGCGGCGTGATGGTCTCCGAAGCGAGACCGGCCACGCTTTCCGGGCGGCGCGCGGTGGCATACACGCGCCAGCCGCGCTCGGCCAGGTAGCGCGCCGTCGCCCGGCCAATCCCACTGGAACAGCCCGTAATCAGCGCGACGGGAACAGCGTCAGTGTGTTTCATATCACACGTCCTGCGCCGCCAGGTCCTCGATGATTTGGGCAGCCAGGTGCGCGGCGCGTTCCATGTCCGGCGGCGCATTCTCGCCGGCAACGACTTGCCACGCGACCTGGTGCCGCGCGGCCGCCTCGTGCAACGCCTCCCACTCGGCGCGATTGGCTACCGGCTTGCCGTCTTTGGTCTGCCATCCGCGCGCCTGCCAGCCCTTGATCCACTGAGACGCGCCCTTTACCAGGTACTCAGCATCCGAATAAACCGTCACGCGGCACGGGCGCGTGAGCGCCTGCAAACCCTGCGTAGCCGCGCGGATCAACAAGGCATTGATGGTGGCCGCAGCGTCGCTGCCGCTGAGGTCGCGAACGTGGTCGCCCATACGCAGCACCGCCGCCCACGCGCCCGGCTGCCCGCTTCCCCGGCCGGCGGCCTTGATACAAAGCTCCACCGCGGTGAGGCGATCCACCTGAGGCGTGTGTTGCGCCGGGGCCGTGAAAGAGCGAAGCGAGCGCAGCGCCTGCGTGGCAAGCTGGTCAGCGCGCTCGTTCAACGGATGGCCGGCGTGCCCCTCCAGCCAATGCCAGGTCACGTCGTGCGCTTGCGTGAGCTGGTGCAAGACGCACCACAAATCCTGATTCTTGACCGGCTCCTTGTCGCGCGTCCGCCAACCATTGCGCATCCACCCCTCGATCCATTCCGTGATGCCCTGGCGCACGTACTGAGAATCGGTGTACAGATCTACCCGGCAACGCCCCACCGCCCGCTCGAGCAGCGCCAGCGCCGCCAGCGCCGCCTGCAATTCCATGCGATTGTTGGTCGTGTCCGGGTCGTTGCCGTGCAGCACCCATTCACGCTCGCCCAAACGAACGATGGCGGCCCACCCGCCGGGGCCGGGATTGGGATCGCATCCGCCGTCGGTATAGACCTCGGCGCAAAGCGGTTGGTCTGCCTGAAGTGAAAGCAATTCGTTCACGTGTTGCTCCTGGGATAATTGCCGGACTTTCTTTTGGGTCTCTAGTTTGTCACATCTGGCCCGCTTTGTCAAGAAGGCACAGCCCGTTTATAATTAGGGCCAAAGATTAATCCCTAGCCCGTTTTCCGCACCCCGTAGGCTTGCGTCTCCATGCAAGCCGATTGCTGGGGACGTTCGCGCATAAGGGTGCGCGAACTGCGAAATCCAGGCTTGGCAGAATGACGATGAAACACCTGGCAGAAGGCTTGCAAAAACTGGGGCTGGCGCTCACGTCCGAACAACGGGCCGCGTTCCAACGTTACCGCGACGAACTGGTGACGTGGAATACACGCGCCAATCTCACCGCCATCACCAACGACGAAGGCGTCCAGATCAAGCACTTTGTGGACTCGCTCAGTTGCCTGATTGGGATGTCGGAATGCAAGGCGCAAATTTCAAACTTGCAGGCCGAGCTTTTGAACATCAGGCCAGATATCAAAGTGGTGGACGTGGGCACGGGAGCGGGCTTTCCCGGATTGCCGCTCAAAATTGTCTGCCCGACTGTCCGCCTGACATTGGTGGAAGCCATCGGCAAAAAGGCCGATTTTCTGAATCACATGGTTGCCACGCTTGGGCTGCGCAATGTGACGGTGGTCAAAGCGCGCGCCGAAGATGTTGGGCGCGACCCGGCTTACCGGGAGCAGTACGATTGGGCAGTGGCGCGCGCCGTGGCCGATATGGCGACGTTGGCCGAGTACCTGCTGCCGCTGGTGAGGATAGGCGGCAAAGCGCTGGCGCAAAAAAGCGAAAGCGCGCCCGCCGAAGTAAGCGCCGCCGAAGCGGCCATCCGCCATCTGGGCGGGCGCGTGAACCGCTTATTATCACTCGAGCTGCACGGCATTGCCGAAACGCGCTACCTCGTCATCGTAGACAAGATTGCCGCCACGCCAGGCAAGTATCCTCGCCGCGCCGGCGTGCCGGCCAAAAAGCCTCTCAGGTAGTAACTACTCAGCCTCGCTCACCGCGCCGTCCCCGGCGCGGGGCGGTATCGCAAGTCTTGTGTAATTTGCCAGTTCGCCCGCAGTTGAACTGCGGGCGGAACGAATTTACACACAATTCGGCATACTACCCCGGCGCGGTCTATGCGCGGCCAGTAACGCCCGCCGAGGACGGCGGGCTGAGCAGTTACCTCAGGTAATCAAAACGGCCCGGCCAGAATCACATCTCTGTTTTGCAGCGGGGCAGGGCTGGCGGCCTGAACCGCCGCGACGGCGCTGCGCATCTTGGGCAAATGCTCGGCCACGTATACCTGTGTGATGGCCTTTTTTCTCTCGTCCAACCGCGCCAGTTGCAACAACAGCCAGCTATTGAGCACGCATATCGCCATCTCGGTCACGTCGGAGGCGTAATAGTCAATGATGGGCGTCTCACATTCTCGGAGGTGGTCGGCGCAGCGATTGAACAGTGCGGTTGCTTCCACGGCCTGCTTTTTGAGCGGCTCTAACGCGGGGCCGTAATCCAGCGCCGCCCACTCGTCCAGCAAATCGTCCAGCGCGTGTCCCAGCAGTTTGCCGATGGCGGCCACCACTTGCAGTTGGCTGGTGCCTTCGTAAATGTTGGTCACGCGCATGTCGCGATAGTGTCGCTCGACGTTAAATTCGCGCATATAGCCCACGCCGCCGTGAACTTGCATCGCGTGGAAGCACACGCGGTTGCCCATCTCGGTAGAATAATACTTGGTGAGCGGGGTCAGCACTTCGGCCAGCCGCGCCGCGCGCTTGAGCGCCTGGCGCTCGGCGGGGTCGGGCCTGGCGCTGGCGGCGAGGCGCTTGTCGTAAGCCTTTTCCAGGTCAACCCAGCGCGCAGACTCGTACATAAGCGCCCGCGCCGCCTCGATCTCGCTCCGCATCAACAGCAGCATGCGGGTCACGGCCGGCAAGTTGCGGATGGGCTGATTGAACTGGACGCGCTCGTGAGCGTAGCGATGCGCCTCGCGAAAGGCCGCCTCCGCAATCCCGATGGCCTGGGCGGACACGGCCAGCCGCGCGCCGTTCATCAACGTCATCGCGTAACGAATCAGCCCAAAGCGCCGCTTGCCGACAAGTTGCGCGGGGGTGTTGTTGTAGTGTATCTCGCACGTGGGCGAAGCGTGCATGCCGACCTTGTTTTCGATGCGGCGAATGGTGACGGTCTCGTCTCGTTCGACCAAAAAGAGCGACAGGCCGCGCGCGTCGTTCGAGTCCGGCTCGCTGCGCGCCAGCACCACCATAATATCGGCGCCGCCGTTGGTGATGAAACGCTTGACGCCGCTGATGCGCCAGACGCCGGCCGCCTCGTCGTAGACGGCGCGCGTCTGCACGGCGCCCAGGTCCGAGCCGGCGTCCGGTTCGGTGAGCACCATCGCGCCGGATACCTCGCCGCGGGCAAAGCGCGGCAAGATGCGCGCCTTCATGTCTTCGCTGCCAAATTCGCTGATGGACGAGGCGATTTCTTGCAAGCCAAACACCGTCATCATGCCAGCCTCGGCGCGCGAGACCATTTCGATCATCATCTGGTAAATGGTCTCCGGCAAGTTCATCCCGCCGTACTCCCAAGGCAACATGACCCCGTGCAACTCGGCTTGTTTCAACGCCTTGAGCGCGTCCTGAGTGGCCGCCGCATAGTGCACCTGCCCATCCCGAAACTGCACGCCTTCCTCGTCCGCCTCTGCAGCGCGCGGAGCGATCACGTTGGCGCAAATCTCGCCCAACACTTGCAGCATCAGCCGATAGTTGTCTTGGGCGTCCTCGTAACTGCGCGGCGCAGCCGGGTATTGCTCGCTGTAGGTGTACCCCTTTTCTTTGAGTGCGACCACCTGGCTCAAGTCAGTGTGATCGAGGTGAAACTGGAGGTCCAGATTATCCAGGAAAAAATTTTCGGCCATAACCCCTAATCTCCAATCCCTAATACCTGAAGGTTGGGCAGGCGCGAGGCCCGCCCCTACCTGGTCTTTTCGCGCCACGCGCGGATCATCATCGGCAGCACCTCGGCCACGTCGCCCACGATCTTGTAATGGGCGATCTGAAAAATGGGCGCGTTCGGGTCGGTGTTGATGGCAATGATCTTGGACGATTCGCTCATTCCCGCCCGGTGTTGAATTGCGCCCGAAATGCCCGCCGCAATGTACAGGCGAGGCCGCACGGTCAGGCCCGTCTGCCCCACCTGGTGCTCCCGAGAAATCAGGCCCGCGTCTACTGCCGCGCGCGACGCGCCCACCTCGCCGTCCAACAAGCTCGCCAATTCGCGCACCAACTCAAACTTGTCCTTGCTGCCCACGCCAGCGCCGCCGGCCACTATAATCGGCGCGCTTTTCAGGTTGACGCTGGATGGGCGCATTTCGCGGCTCAAAATCTCCACTACCCAATCTCTATTGTCAAACCGCGGATCAATCTTTTCAACCACCCCCTGGCGCGCCGTGTCCGGCTCCCGGCGACGCATCACGCCTTCGCGCACGGTCGCCATCTGCGGGCGGGTGTTGGGATTGACAATGGTGGCGATGATATTGCCGCCAAACGCGGGGCGAATCTGATAGAGCAGGTTAGGGTAAAGCTGGCTCTTTTTCGTGTAATCGCCAATTTGAAGATCGGTGCAGTCGGCTGTCAATCCGACCCGCAAAGAACTGGCGACGCGCGGGGCGAGGTCGCGCCCGATGGGTGTAGCACCCAGCAAAAAGATATAGGGGCGCCGCTCTCGCGCCAAATCCGCCGCCACCCGCGCGTAGGGCAATGTGCGATAAATTCCCAGTTCGGGACGGTCGGCCAGCAGCACGCGGTCCGCGCCGTGATGAATGGCTGTCTGCGCCAGCCCCGCCACCTGGTGGCCGCACAGCAAGCCGCACACCTGGCCATTCAACTGCCCGGCCAGATCTTGAGCTCTGGCCAGCAGTTCCAGGCTGACATCGGCCACCTTGCCATCTTCCTGTTCGATGAAAACCCAAACGTCTTTTGAATTCGCCTGGCTCATGATTCTTCCTTATTCCTTTTGTTTAACCCACAATGTATTCCTTGACCAGCTCTTGCATCAGCGCCGCGATGCCCTCCTGGTCGGCGGATATTTGTTTGCTCTCGGTCGTTTCCAGCACTACAAAGTTGACCTTGTATACTTGTGTGGGCGAGCCGGCCAGCCCCAACTTGTCCTCGTCCGCGCCCAAATCGGCGGCGGTCCAGAGGGGAATTTTGAGATGGCGCTCTGCCAGGTAAGCGTCGAGCTTTTCTTCGCTCTCGAAAGCGGGCCACTGCTTCAACACAGCCTGGTATTCGAGCGGCGCGGCGGCCAGCTTGTATTCGATGCGCTTGCGCACCGAAGGGGGGCGCGGCAGGTTGGCTGAGGCGACGACTGTCAACAAGCATGGCAGCGTGCATTTCACCCACTCTCGACCGAGGGGAAAGGCGCGTTCCACAACCATCTCGTCACCCTCCAGGCTCACGATAGATTCGGCGTAGGTGATTTGCGGGATGCCCAGCTTTTCCGCCGTTTGCGGTCCAACCTGCGCCGTGTCGCCGTCAATGGCCTGCCGCCCGCAAAACACCAGGTCGAACTGGCCCAGCTTTTCGACCGCGCACTTGAGTGTGTAGGAGGTTGCCAGCGTGTCGGCGCCGGCGAATTTTCTATCGCTGAGCAGCAGCACCTTGTCCGCGCCGCGATAGAGCGCCTCGCGCAGCACCTCGGCTGCCTGCGGCGGGCCCATCGTGACGGCCGTCACCTGGCCGCCATATTTTTCCTTGACCTGGAGCGCCATTTCCAGCGCGTTCAAATCTTCCGGGTTGAAAATGGCCGGCAGCGCCGCGCGATTGATGGTGCCATCGTCTTTCATCACCTCGCCGGTGATGTTGTGCGTATCGGGCACTTGCTTGACCAGCACGATCGAGTTGTATGGCCTGGCAGGTGGCATGCAAACCTCCCCAATGAGTGACGAGTAACGAGTAACAAGTAAGTGACAAGTAAAACCGATTATTGAAACACCGTAGAACGGGAAAAGTTTCAATCCACCTGACCAACTCCGAGGATATTGTAACCTCCATCTACATAGACAATATCGCCGGTGACGGCGCCGGCCAGGTCGCTGCACAACCACAGCGCCGTCTTGCCCACGTCCTCGATGGTGATATTCCGGTGCAAGGGCGCAATGTCCTTAAAGGCTTTGTAATACATCCTGAACCCGCTCACGCCCGTCGCCGCCAGTGTGCGGATTGGTCCGGCGCTAATAGCGTTGACGCGGATGTGGCGCGGGCCGAGGTCGTAGGCCAGGTAACGCACACTGGCTTCCAGTGCGGCTTTGGCCACGCCCATCACATTGTAATTGGGCATCACCTTCTGGCTGCCGTAATACGTCAACGTGAGGATACTGCCGCCGGAATTCATCATCGGCGCGGCCTCTTTCGCCAATGCGATCAGCGAATAAGCGCTGATATCCAACGCCAGGTGAAATCCTTCGCGCGTGGTCTTGAGGAACGATCCATCCAGCTCTTCACGGTTGGCAAAGCCAATACTGTGAACCAGGATATCGAGCGTTCCATACACCTGCCTGGCTTTGTCAAAAAGCGCTTTGATCTCGTCATCACGTGATACGTCGCACGGCTCGACGAACGTAGAGCCGAGATCGTGCGCCAGCGGGCGCACGTGCTTTTCCAGCGCGCGACCGGCATAGCACAAGCCCAGGTCTGCGCCTTCCGCGTACAGGGCCTGGGCAATGCCCCACGCGATGGAGTGGTCGTTGGCCACGCCAAAGATCAAGCCTTTTTTGCCGTCGAGTAATCCCATGTTCTCCTTTTCTCTTTGATCTGCCAACCATTTTACAGCATAGCCACCTTATCGCCTCGGCAAGCGGACGGTGCAAGACAAAGTAACCCTTGCTCCACCGCGTAAAATGTGCCTTAAAAATTTGCTTCTTGACATTGAGTTGCCGATATGATAAAATAGACAAAAGTTGTCAAGACAAGACTGGGCAAGACAATACTATGAAAACACAGTCAACCTTTGGTGAAACCGTCCGCGCTCTGCGAAAACAAAAAAGCGAGCCATTGCGTGTCGTTGCTGCCGCTGTTGAAATTGATTCGACCCTCCTCAGCAAAATCGAGCGCGGTGAAAGATTACCTACCGAAGCTCAAATTACCAGACTTGCCGAGTATTTTGGTCTACCATTAGACGAACTGGCTGCCAAAGCGATAGCAGATAAAATCGTTCTAGAATATGGCTATCAATCCGCAACACTGCAAGCTGTAAAGATTGTCAAAGAGCGTATGTCATCTTATTCAAAGGAACATCAATGAGCAATGTGACTTGTTTTACGCTTGATAAGGTTGCATTATACCTTCAAGATGCATTTGAGGGAATGTCAAAATTGCCCGATCAGTCATTTGACTTGGCGATTGCCGACCCGCCTTATGGCGCTTCCACCAACGCCACGTGGAAGCTAGACAAAGGACACTCTTTGCCGGGCTTTGGCGGCGCGTGGAAATTGGCTTCACATGATTGGGATATGTTCAGCGGCATTGAAGGTTTTGATTTCACCTTATGCTGGCTGGCCGAATTGAAGCGGCTGGTCAAGCCCACCGGTTCTATCTGGGTTCACTCAACGTATCACAACTCTGGCTTTATCAACGTTGCCTGCCAACTACTTGGCATGGAAATCATCAATGAGGTCGTCTGGTTCAAGCGCAACGCATTTCCTAACCTTGCAGCGCGCCGTTTGACAGCCAGCCATGAAACCATCTTGTGGGTACACACGGGCAATGGCAAACGCGAGTACCGTTTCAATTACGAACAAGTCAAGGCCGCCTCTTTTCCTGAAGATAACCTCAAGGAACGCGGCAAGCAACTTCGCACCGTATGGGATATTCCCAACAATAAAACGAAAGAAGAATTAAGGTTCGGCACACATCCCACACAGAAACCTTTACGCTTGACGGAGAGAATATTGCTCATTGCTGGCGTGCATGGCGGGCGAATGCTAGTGCCATTTGCCGGCTCGGGCACAGAGATGATTGCCGGGCTGCGCTATGGGATGGAATGTGTCGGGTTTGAGATTGACCCGGAATATTTTGATCTGGCATGTAAACGTGTTGCTGCAAAAGTTGATCAGCAGGCAAGTGCCTTGCCATTGGAACTTGCAAAATGTTAAAGCGTGCTACTCCTCTCGACCCAGTCATCAAGTGGTCTGGTAGCAAACGGGCTATGGCTTCCCTCTTGGCGAACTTGTTGCCAGACGCCGAACGTTATTTCGAGCCATTTGTCGGTGGCGGGGCCATGTTACCCTTTCGTCCGTGTCAAGCAGCAATTGCTGGGGATGTGATTGTCGAATTGATTGGGTTGTGGCAAGCGATTCGTGACGCGCCTGAGCTGACTGCCCACGAGTACGAAATCCGCTGGACTCGTCTACAAACTGAAGGCCATACAGCCTATTATGCTATTCGAGATTCGTTTAACGCCACGCGCAACCCTCACGATTTCTTATTCTTAACGAGGACATGCGTCAATGGCTTGGTGCGCTTTAATACCAACCGAGAATTCAACAATTCTTTGCACCACACCCGGCCAGGCATTGCCCCGGCCAGACTGAGAGATGTGATTTATCAGTGGAGTTTTGCGCTTCAAGGCGTCGAGTTTCTCGCCGCCGATTATCGTCAGACGCTTGCCGCCGCTTGCGCAGATGATGTGGCTTTCCTAGACCCTCCTTATGGTGGGACAAAAGGCAGGTATGTCCCAGATGAATTTAATCTTGACGAATTCTATACTGAACTGGAAAGATTAAATGCCGTTGGCGTCAAGTGGATATTGACATTCGACGGAATAGCCGGCAATCGGTTTTACACCACAAGCATTCCTTCCAATCTTTACAAAGAGCGATTTGCCTTTCCCACAGGCAATTCTCCCTTTACTAAACTTATGAAGATAGGAGTAGATGCTGTTGTAGAGTCAGTGTATTTGAATTTCGAGCCGGCCACTAAATTGTCGAGCCAAGTTGTCAATCTGGGGCAACAGCGGGCGCGCCGTTTTGCGGGCCTTGATATGCAACAGGGCCAATTGCTCGATTGATTTGAACTCTACAGCAAAGGCAATGTCGAGCCGACCTCGCGCAAGTGAGCTCTCCAATTCTCTTTCCCCCGTCCAACAAAATGCCCCGCCCGCTACGAACAAGAAATCAAGCTGTGGGATAGCATCACCTTGCCATAACGCCCATTCCGCATTTACAGTCCGGGAAATAATGGGCGGCGTCTTGATCAATTGTCGTATGTATGTCTTCAAACGACTGCCAACCTTATGCTCAAGGTCAGATGGCCTATTTTTGGATTCGATAGCCAGCAACGCAACACGACCATCTTCCAGCGCAAATTGAATCACGTGGTCTGGACGCTTGCTTTCCACGCCCGAAACTCGCGGTAGTGAACTCCAGCGATATTCTTCTCTGGTCCGAAAATTCAGGAGAGACAGCCCACTCCAATCCCCACCAGGTGGATTACACATCGCTTCGAATACGTGGTGAGATTCTTGTCGCGCAAATAACAAATGGAGTGTGGAATCTACATCGTGCTCGGAAAACGTGGTGGTAGGCGAAGCAGCCGGGAAACGGATTTTTCCTCGGAAGTGGACCGGCTTTCGTTCAAGCAAAAGCGAGTGTGGGGCATTAGCCATTGTGGCGCTATCTACCAAAACAGCATCGCTGAGATTGACGATAGCTTCCCATAAGCCATTCTGCCTGGCAAGTTGCTCCGGAGACTCTTGCAAGACTTTCCACATTGCTGGCTTGGCCGGTCCGTAAACAATGGATAGGATGCTTGCTTCGTCACCGAACAGCATGCGCGCTAATGGCACAAGCCCTCTGTCTGGTCGAGAATCTTCTCCTTGTGGTTTAAAGCCGGTAATCCACACCACAATCAGGGGCGAATTCGGAGAGGCGACCCACTCAACAAACTTGGATGTGATTGCCTTGCCGTAGAGTGTTGATAGGCTTTGGGCAAGGCTCTCGCGCGCAGAGGATGTAATCAGACAAAAGGGGATATCCTTTGCTCCAACAGAGAGGCCATTGCTTTTTTGGAATAGCTTGACCAAACTTGGGAAGGTTTGTGTTAGCCGGACTTTACTGGCGCTCTTTCGTGACCAAGCCATTCGGTTTTGTTCTAGCCAATCCGCTTTTTGATTGACTATCTCGATATCCAGCAATTCGCCCCATTGTTCTTCCCGCAATGTGTCAATACTTTTCCGTTGAGTGGCAAGTATTTCGGTGATGGTCAGCGCCTTTCGGGTCAACTTCTCTTGGGGATCATCTATTGTGGCATCCTCCAAGATACATTTTACCAATCGCTGCCCTTCTTCGAGGCCGAATACCGGCGCGAACCGAGCGCGGATGGTTTCTGAACTTGAGGGGCTGGGCAAATACACCGGTAAACACACAACCTTGAACGACTTGCCGGCGGTCAGATATGAGAATGGAATGATAGGATTAGGAAAGCGCGGGGCTTTGATATGACGGGAAGCGTCAAGCTCGACGCCGCCAATCTCAGCAAAGTAAAGATAAGGCACACCTACCGCAGCACAGGCTAAAGCCCGACCGCTGCGTTGCCAGGCATTGTTCCCAGCAGGGAGTGCATTGCAAAACTCAAAAGCCATGATAATCTCTTCTTGCTGCCCATCGGGTGATACTCGCGTCACTATGGCATCAGCGGCTTCACGCAGAGGCGCGCCATGAGACTGAAGCACTTCCTGCAATTTGACATTCCATCGCCCATGACCTGAAAATAGCTCAATTGTGAATACGACTTTTCTACCTTGCACTATTTCATAGCGCGGCACAAACGGTGGACTGGGGATCCAGCGCACGGCAGCAGAAAATGAATCGGCGATTAAGCACAAGGTACGTTCGCACTCAAGAATGTTATCCCCGTGAATTCTCAATGGAACTGTTGGATGTTGTTTGCTATCCCGGTTCATTCAACCCGCCCCCTCTCAAAATATTATAGCCTGCACCCACCTACACCACTTCTCCAGTCACAGCGCCGGTCAGGTCGCTGCACAACCACAGCGCCGTCTTTGCCCACGTCCTCAATGGTGATATTCCGATGCAAGGACGCAATGCCCTGGATTTGTGCTATGATAGGTTTACAAACATTAGAAAGGTAATGCAAATGGTTATTGCCAAAAAGCTCTCTCTCCAAACGCGCGGCAATGCCGACATGCACGACATCACTGACGCCGTGCAACAAGCTGTGCGCGAAGCGGGCCTGCATTCCGGCACGGTCACGCTGTTTTGCCCCGGCAGCACCAGCGCCCTGACGACGATCGAGTTCGAGCCGGGCGCGGTGAGCGATCTCAGGCGCCTCTTTGACCAAATCGCCTCGCCGAAACAATATTACGCTCACGAAGAAACCTGGCACGACGGCAATGGCCACAGCCACGTGCGCGCGGCTTTGCTGGGGCCGTCGCTGGTCGTGCCGTTCGTCGAGGGGCGGTTGACCGTGGGCACTTGGCAGCAAATCATCCACGTGGATTTTGACATCCACCCGCGCACGCGCGAGATTATAGCACAGGTGATAGGAGAATAGAAAGGTTGCTTGTCACTCGTCGAAATTTCTCCTTGCCAATTCTGTAAAGTCGTAATCGTGATACGGCGTACCCGCCTCGAGGCGTTCCTTGCGGCCGGCCATAAAGCGAGCCACCCAGGGATCGTCCAGGTTGTTCACGTCAAAGCTACGGTGGATGACGGCGTACATGTCAATCTCGCGCAACTTGAGAAAATAAGGGATCTCTTGGAGCCACGCGGGGTCGAGGCGATTCTCCGTGTGATAACCTTTCAGAAACGGGATCATAAACTCGCGGATGTCGTCGGCGCTCTTGGGGTACATCACGGCATAGAACAACACAATGGCAATGTCGTTGGCGTACCAGCTGTAGGCGCAGTCGTCAAAGTCGAACAGCGTAATGTTCCCCACGTCGTCCACGAAAAAATTTCCACCGTGAGCGTCTTGATGAATGAGGCCATACGTCTCCCGGTCTCGCGGCAGGGTCGCCAGTCGCTCCATCAACTCGTGATAGCGCTCGAGCACGCGCCATTCCGAAGGCGGCAGCAACCTGTCCACCTCCAGCATCTCGGCGTCATTCCAATGCGGGCGGCGCCATTCAGGCCGCGGCGGTTCGTACGATTTGCTCAGGGCGTGCATGCGCCCGATCAGTTGGCCGTAACGCTCGAACAGCCTGGCGTTCCATACATCTTGAGCCGGCGGCCCGCCGCTGGCCTTGATAAAGGCCGTCGCCAGGAATTGCTCGCCCTGCCCGTCGTCCACGCCCTCGACCAGATTGCCTCGCTCCGAAAGCACGGCCCGCGCTACCGTCGCGCCGCCCGCCGCCAGGTAATTGATCCAGTCTACTTCGGCCTGGATGAGCGCCACGTTGCGGCGCAAGCTGTGGCCAATGCGGAGAATGTACGAGCTTTCGTTCTTTTCAAATTCGTACATAAAGCTTTCAAAGCCGTCCAGCAAGCGTATCTGCCCGTCGGCAATGCCAAAGCGCCGCGTGGCCTCTTGTAGAATGTTATCACTGTAGCGTTCTTTGATGCGACGTTCCATACATACCTTGTACCTTCTCAATAATGGGATGTAGAAGCAGGGCTTGCCCCTGCCCTCATATGGG
>CAZYXV010000044.1:0-27728 GCA_964651475.1 uncultured Anaerolineae bacterium
TCTGGCCTTGAACAGAGCGCCAAGGCGATATGGATTCTCAGAATGACAGGCTGAGCAATTACAATCAAGCCTAGATCCAGTGTTTACGTGATGAACAGCCTGGCGCCTGTTTATAATCCCCAAGTGTATACAAGCATCCAGTGACAGCAACTCACCTGGCATCATGGCGCGCGTCGCATCTGGAGAAAATTAGTCATTAAATATTATCTACCAGGGGGAAAATGGCGCTTTGTAACTATTGAACTAGCCCTTACAGGTGATGTATACTAGGTAATTGTAACCTGTAAACCTTTCATGGATATGGCCCTGAGATACATGTTTGCTCCAATTTTCACCTCAAGACGCAAACTGTATGCTTGAAAAAAACAAGGAGGTTTCCTTTGACCGCAACAGCACCCGAAGTCATTAATCTGACCGAAGTGAAACGAAACCCGGCCTTTTCAGACCAGCTCACACCCACGCACAAGCTCCGCACCTGCATACAATGCGGCACCTGCACCGCCTCTTGCCCATCCGCCGCCGACATGGACCTCACGCCCCGCCAGATGTGGCGCATGGTCAACCTGGGATTGGAAGACGAGGTACTGCACAGCAAAACCATCTGGCTGTGCACCATCTGCTACCAGTGCCACGCGCGCTGCCCGCGCGGCATTCCCCTCACCGAAACCATCGCCAAACTCAAGCATCTGGCCATTCAAAAGAGATACGAGAAATACAGAGAGAGCACCCAGTTCTACAGGGCCTTTAGCGATGTGATGCGTATCTATGGCCGCATGCGCGAGGTGGAATTTATGGCGCGCTACTTTTTGATGACTAATCCGCTCACTGCCTTTGGCTTTACGGGCATGGCGGTGACGATGCTCATGCGCGGCAAGCTCAAACCCGAATTGCCCAAGTTGAGCGGCGAGGGCCGGCTAGACAAGCTCTTTAAACGCGTTGCAGAACTGGAGGCGCAGCAATGAAATATCTATACTATCCAGGCTGCTCGATGCACGGCGCCGCCGTGGAATATCAAACCTCGATGCTGGCCGTGCTCAAGGAGTTGGGCGCCGAGATACAAGAACTGGACGATTGGACCTGCTGCGGCGCAAGCGTCGCTTCGGTGATGAGCGATCTTTTAGGCCTGGCTATGCCGGCGCGCAACCTGGCGTTGGCCGAAAAGGCCGCCAGCGATGGCCAAGAACTTTTGGTGGGCTGCAGCGCGTGCTATACCAATTTCAGGCGCACGACGGTCGCTGCTCAGAACCCCGCTACGCTTGCCAAAATTAACCAGGCGCTAGAAGTCGAAAATGTCACGTACCAGGGCAAGATACAAACGCGCCATCTGATGGACGTGTTAGCCAATGACATTGACCCGCAGGCCATCGCCGGGCGCGTCAAACGACCTTTAACCGGTCTAAAAATTGCGCCTTATTACGGCTGCCAGACGGTCCGCCCTTACAGCCCCTACGATGATTCGCAACACCCCAACTCAATGGTTGGCGTGATCGAGGCGTTGGGGGCGCAAGTCTATCATTACTCGCACGAGGCGACCTGCTGCGGCACGGCGCTGCTTACCACCAAGCCCGATGTCGGCTTTAGAATCGCTGGTGAAATCCTGGAGGCCGCCAGCCCGGCCGACTGCATCGCTGCCGTCTGCCCCATGTGCCACATGAACCTGGACAGTTACCAGGACAAGGCCTCTAATGTCATCGGCAAGCCCCTGAGTATCCCGGTCTTGTTCCTGCCGCAACTCATCGGGCTGGCCTTTGGTTTGCCGGATGATCAATTATTACTCAAGCGGCACGTTGTGCCAGTGACGCCCGTGCTGGCGCGACTATCGGCCGCGTAGGCCCAAAATGGACCCCCGCATGTTGACGCGAAGTGACAAGGTTTGAAAAGACCTGTAACGAGGCAAGACCATGAAACTAGAAGAACTTGTCCAGCAACTTGCATTGGAAGTGCGAACAGCAAATAGAAAAGTAGATGTTCAAGTCACGGGCGGATACGCTTCTGACCTGTTGAGTTGGGTAATGGCCAAAGCGCAGGCAGGCAATGTCTGGATCACCATACAGGCCCATCCCAACATCGTAGCCGTGGCCAGCCTGATTAACCTTGCGGGTATCATCCTCGCCGAGGGAGTAATGCCGGAGCCAGCCACATTGGAGAGGGCCGAGCAGGAAGGCATTCCTATCCTGACGACATCCCTCACCGTGTATGGCGTGGCTGGCAAGATGTACGAGTTGGGCATACGGTGATTCTGGGAAAAGACGTCGAGGAGGCGTCGGACGCCGAGCGCAAGTGCGCATCCAGAAGCATCGAATCACCCGTTGTAGATCACTGGGCGGCCTGCATGCGCGAACTGAGTTTGCACATCCTGGACATTATGGAAAACTCGCTCGTGGCCGGCGCCACGCGGGTTGAATTAACAATTGAAGAAGACTTGACGGCGGACAGGTTGACCATCACCGTCCAAGACAATGGGCGCGGAATGAGCCAGGAACAACTGGCGCGCGTTTTCGATCCCTTTTACACCACGCGCACCACGCGGCACGTCGGTCTGGGACTGCCTCTCTTCAAAGCCGCCGCCGAGCGCTGCAATGGAGGTTTGGTTATCACTTCCCAACCAGGGCAGGGCGCAACCGTCCAGGCAACATTTCAGCACAGCCACATTGACCGCGCGCCCTTGGGCGACATCAAAAGCACATTGATGGCAGCCATCCTAAAGGGAACTGCCGACATTCGTTATATCCATCGGGTGAAACGGGAAGGAACAGCTCAAGAATTTGAGTTTGACACGGCCAGTATTAAGGCTGAACTAGATGGCGCGCCGCTGACGCACCCGGCCGTGCAACAGTGGCTGCAAAAATTCATCGCCGAAGGAGAACAAGAGTTGAGATAGAGAGTCCAGATAGAAATAGAGAGCCTCTCCTATCTCCCTCCCGTCTCTATCTGATGTCGAAATTTTTTATCGCGGACCTGCACATCCATACCGTTCTGTCTGCCTGCGCCGAGACGGAAATGATGCCCGAGTTTATCATCGAACGGGCGCAGGAGTTGGGATTGAACCTCATCGCGGTTACCGATCACAACTCGGCAGAAAACGCGGCCGCCGTGGTCGCCGCCGCCCACGGCACAGGGATCAAGGTGCTGCCCGGAATGGAAGTGCAGACTCGAGAAGAAGTACACATGCTGTGCCTGTTCGATACGCTCGAACAGGCGGCAAGCTGGCAGGAAACCGTGTATGCTCACCTGCCGCCTTTAAAAAACAAAGAGAACGTGTTTGGGGCCCAAATCGTGATAGGCGCCGATGGAGTCCCTGTGGGCTATAACGACCGTTTGCTTGCGACTTCGACATTTTTCTCAGTCGAACAAGTCGTCCAGCACGTCAAAGGGCTAGGTGGCCTGTGCATCCCGTGCCACGTAGATCGGCCCGCGTATAGCCTGATTGCCAACCTGGGGTTTATCCCACCTGATTTGGGCATTCGGGGCGTCGAGATTTCTCATCTCGTCAGTCCCCAAGAGGCCCGCGCGCGCTTCCCGCAATTGGCAGGCTATAGCCTGGTGGCCAGCGGCGACGCGCACCGCCTGAAAGAGATCGCCCGACGCACGACGCTCAAAATGGTCGAGGCGACGGTGGCTGAACTTGCACTGGCCCTGGCCGGCGAAGGCGGGCGCGGCGTGTGGGTGGATGGAATTAGCTCAACAGGAGCTTAATTGCGGTGATGAAAGAACATGCCGACCAAGAATCAAGTATCGTCGAGTTCTTGCGCAACAGTGAGCTTTTTGCCGGCTTGAGCAATGAGATATTGGAAAAGATTGCGCCGCTCTGCCGCCAGGAACCTCACAGCGCCAAGACGGTGCTTTTTTCCGAAGGCGACCCAGCCAACAAAGTCTACATGCTGAAGGAAGGCATTGTCGTGATCCGCATCCAGCCGGCTCCAGAGGTTCAGAGTATTGTCGTGCAGCCGGTGGAGGAAAAATATAGCCTCTTTGGCTGGTCGGGCCTGGCGGAGCCCAATGTCTACACGGCAACCGCAGCCTGCGCTACCGATGCCCAAATTGTCACAATTGAGGGGAGAGAATTGATGGCTTTACTTGAAGAGCATCCCTCAATCGGGATGGTAGTGATGCGAAGGGTAGCGGCAATTATCAGCGCCAGGCTTCGCCGCACCCGAGAGCACCTGACGCAAGATGTTCACCTCGCCAGCCGGCACTTTTAAGGAGTGGCATTTGGAGCTCTGGGTCGAAGCCGCCTATCAAAGCCTGGTTGGAACCAATGTCCAGGCTTGCGGCGACATCGTCAGCACCTTTCAAACCGAAGAGCAATTTACCGCCATCGTCATCAGTGGAGCGTATAACGCGGAGGGTGGAGCGGCCGTGATTGCCCAAAAGGCGGCCTCTGCATTAGAACAGGGAAAACCATTGAACGCCGTGGCGCAAGACATGCTCACCCAACTGCCTCAAAATGAGCATGCGCCCTTTGCCATTCTTCACGCTCATCCTTCACCATTAACAATTAACCCTTCGCAATTAACCGTTAGGCTGGTAGAATGTGACGCCCCTCCCCTTTTCTTCGTGCGTAAAGGGCGGCTGGTTTTGCTGCCTGTGGTGGAAGAAGAACTGCGCGGACGGCTGATCCGCGAGTGTGAATTTACACTGCAAGACGGCGACCACCTGGCAATGGTCAGCGAGGGCTATATCCAGGCCAAGGGCTGGAGCCGGCAGTGGGGCTGGCGTGATATTGCCTTATCCATCAAGCGCCTCACCGACACTCGCTGTGACGCCGGGCAATTGCTGGGGGCGTTAATACGCTCGTATCAACGACTGGCCACAGGCGAACCATCAAGAGACGTGAGCGTCGTGGCAATGTTTATCCGCCCGCTGCGCACAATCACAGTGTGGAGCGGGCCGCCGGTCAAGCGGGACTCGGAGCAAATAATGCTGAACAAGCTGATGGCTGAAACAGGCGTGAGAATCATCTGCGGCGACACCAGCGCCGAGATCGCCGCCCGCTTGATGGGCGCCAAGATTGAAATGGAAGCTCGCCCCCAGAACGGGTGGGCAGAGGTTCCGCCCGTTTCTCAATTGGCGGGGGTAGACTTGGTAACAGAAGGCGTAGTGACAATAGGCAAGGCGCGCGAACGAATGGCAAGCGCAAAAAGCGCGCGCGACCTGCCCCGAAAGGAGGATGGAGCGACACGCTTGGCGCGATCATTATTACATGCAGACAAAATCAATGTTCTCGTCGGCCTTGCCATCAATCCGGCCCAGACGGCCGACAAAGCCGGCAAAATTCCAATACGCCAGATTGTCATCGAAGGATTGATAAGCGATTTGCAAGCGCGTGGAAAAGTTGTGACAGTAGAGTATTTTTAGAGAGCGAAGCGCAGATTGCAGAGTGTAGATCTGAAATCTGCAATCCGAAATCTGAAATCTAACAAGGAGGTGTAGCAAAATATGGACCCACTCAAGATAGGCGTTTACATCTGCGAATGCGGTGTGAACATTGCTGCCGGGGTGAGCGTGCCGGAAGTGGTCGAATTTGCCAGGACTCTGCCGTACGTCGCCGTGGCGCGCATGAACAAGTACACCTGCTCGGAGCCAGGCCAGAACATGATCAAGAACGACATTCGGGACCTGGGCATCAACCGGGTGGTGGTGGCCTCGTGTACGCCCCGCATGCACGAAGTGACTTTCCAGAACGCCGTCGCCGAAGCCGGGCTTAATCCCTACTACTTTGCCATGGCCAATATCCGCGAGCACGTCTCGTGGGTCGTCAAAGATCTGGAACAAGCTACCGACAAGGCCAAGCGGCTGGTGGGTGCGGCGGTGGCACGCGTGGCACTGCAAGAAGAGCTGTTCGCCCGCAAAGAGCCAGTGACGCCCACGGCGCTGATTGTAGGCGGCGGTATCGCCGGCATCCAGGCCGCGCTGACGATTGCCGACGCCGGCTACAAGGTTTACCTGGTTGAAAAGGAGCCTTCCATCGGCGGCGTGATGGCGCAACTGGACAAGACCTTTCCCACGCTCGACTGTAGCACCTGAATTCTCGGGCCCAAGATGATGGATGCCGGTCGGCATCCCAACATTGAACTGCTCTCCTACAGCGAGGTCGAAGAGGTCTCGGGTTATATTGGTAATTTCAAGGTCAAAGTGCGCAAAAAGGCACGCTACGTTGACCCTGAAAAATGCACCGGCTGCGGCCTATGCTGGTCAGAGTGCTTTACCAAGCGCATCCCGCAGCTCAAGCTCATCAAGATGGGCGATATGAGTTTAGGTGAAAGGAGGCCGGGCGACCGATGAACACAGAACGAGTTGATCAAATCATTGATAGCTATGGCGCGGACCCAGCCTGCAGCCTGGCCGTGCTGCAAGAGATTCAACAAGAGTTCAACTACCTACCGCGCGAAGCTATGGAAATGGTGTCGCAACGGCTGAACTTGCCGCGCGGACACATCTATCAACTAGCTACATTCTATCGCACGTTCAGCCTCAAGCCTAAAGGCAAGTTTCGCGTGTGCGTGTGCCTGGGCACGGCCTGTCACGTCCACGGCGGGCCAAACATCTTGTCCGAGTTTGAGCGCAAGTTGGGCATCCGGGCCGGCGAGAGCACGCCCGACGGTGCGTTCTCGTTGGAAGCGACCGCCTGCCTGGGCGCGTGCGCCCAGGCGCCTTTCGTGCGAGTCAATGAAGAACCCTTTAACCAGATGGGGCCGGCCCGCGTCAACGAAATCGTTCAGGATTTCTCCGCTCGCGCTAAAAAGTAGGAGGTAACACCATGCCCAAAATCAAGAGTTTAGAAGAGTTGCAACAGTTGCGCCAGCAACTGCAAAAAGACGTCCAGACTCGCACCGAGGCCAAAGCCACCATTACCGTGGGAATGGGCACCTGCGGCATTGCCGCCGGCGCGCGCGAAGTGATGCAAGAGATACTGGACAAACTGGCCGAGTACAAACTGGACGCTCATGTGACCACCGTCGGTTGCATCGGCATGTGCTCCAAAGAGCCGTTGGTAGATGTCCAGGTAGGCGACCAACCTCGCGTCACCTACGGCAACGTCACGCGAGTCATGGTATCACGCATCCTCCAAGATCACCTGGTCAACAACCACGTGATTGAAGAGTGGGTCGTCGCGCGGACGTAGGAGGGTAAGAAATGGCTGAACAATCTCAAGATCGCAAGCAACACCGAGCTGATATACTGGTGAGTTGCCTCCATGACCGTGCGCCAGAACTGATCCCGGCCCTCGAAGCCGAGATCAAACAGCGTGGTCTGGAAAAAGAAGTCAAGGTCGTCTCGGCCGGTTGCCGCGGCTTTTGCGACATGGGGCCAGTGTTGCTGATCCAACCCGACGACATTTTTTACCTGGGGGTGCAGCCGGCTGATGTGCCCGAGCTGACCGAAGAAACATTGGTCAAGGGGCGCATCGTCGAGCGGCTGACCTACAAGGACCCGGCCACGCGCAAACGCATCGCGCGCTATTCAGACATTCCCTTCCACAACAAGCAGATGCGCGTCGCGCTGCGCCACTGCGGCCTGATCAACCCCAACTCGATTGACGAGTACATTGCCATTGGCGGCTACCAGGCGCTCGGCAAGGCGCTCAAGATGAAGCCAGAGGCCATCATCGAGGAAATAAAAAAATCCGGGCTGCGCGGGCGCGGCGGGGCCGGCTTTCCCACCGGCCGCAAATGGGAATCGGCCCGCAAGGCGCACGGCGATATCAAGTACGTCATTGCCAATGGCGACGAAGGCGACCCCAACTGCTTTATGGATCGCGCACTGATGGAAGCCGACCCGCACGCCGTCATCGAAGGTATGATCATCGGATCGTACGCGGTTGGCTCGCACCAGGGATACATCTATTTGCCTTACGAATATGCGCTGGCGGCCAAAAACCTCAAAATCGCCATTACCCAGGCGCGCGAGTACGGGCTGCTGGGCCAAGACATTCTCGGCTCCGGCCACGATTTTGACATCGAGCTGCGCATGGGCGCGCGCTCCTTCGTGGGCGGCGAATCTACCGCCATCATGCACGCCATTGAAGGCAAGGCCAGCGAGCCGCGCGCCAAACACGTCCACACCACCGACAAGGGCTTGTGGGATAGGCCCAGTTGCCTGAATAACATCAAAACCTGGTCAATGGTGTCAGAGATCATACTGCGCGGCGGCGATTGGTTTGCGGGCATCGGGTCCGCCACCAGCAAGGGCACGCAAGTCTTTTCGCTGGCTGGCAAGATCAACACTACCGGCCTGGTCGAAGTGCCCATGGGCATTACGGTTCGCGAGCTGGTGTTTGGCCTGGGCGGCGGCGTTCCCAAAAAGCGCCAGTTCAAGGCCATCCAGATCGGCGGGCCTTCCGGCGGCTGCCTGCCAGCCAGCTTGCTGGACATGCCGATGGACTATGAGACCCTGGCCGAGGCCGGCTCGATGATGGGCACCGGCGGCGTTGTAGTGATGGATGACCGGACGTGCGTGGTGGATGTGGCGCGCTACTTTTTGGACTTTTTGCGCGACGAATCCTGCGGAAAATGCACGAGCTGCCGCGAAGGCATCCGGCGCATGCACGAGATCATGACCCGCTTCACTCTGGGCGAAGGCACGCTGGAAGACCTGGATCGCCTGGAGCAGTTAGCCCGCGTGGTGCAGGCGGTCTCGTTGTGCGGCCTGGGCAAGACGGCGGCTAATCCGGTTCTCAGCACGCTGCGCTATTTCCGCGAGGAATACGAAAAGCACATCAAAGACAAGTTCTGCCCGGCCGGCGTGTGCCGCAAGATTGTCGCCTACGAAGTTATCGGCGACAAGTGCAAGGGCTGCGGGCTGTGCGTCAAGGCTTGCCCCCAGGGCGCTATCACCGGCGAACCGAAGCAGATGCATTACATTGAGCAGGTCAAATGCATCCAGTGTGGCGCGTGTTTCGAGGTGTGTAATCTCAATGCCATCAAGATCATCCCCAGGGCAGAAGTCAAGAGAGCAGTGAAAGAGGTGGTTGCATGAGTAAAATTACATTGACGATTGACGGTCAAAAGATCGAAACCGAAGAAGGATTGACCATCCTGGAAGTCGCCAAGAAAAACGGCATCAATATTCCAACCCTGTGCTATCATCCAGCGCTGGAGCCGTATGGCGCGTGCCGCCTGTGCACCGTCGAAGTCATTCGCAAGGGCTGGTCAAGCCTGCAAACCTCCTGCACTCATCCGGCCTGGGACGGCCTGGAAGTCAAGACCAACTCCCCGCCCGTGGTCGAAGCCCGACGTGTCATCTTGGGGCTGATCCTTTCGCGCGCACCCAATGTGCCGAAAATCCAGGAACTTGCGCTCAAATACGGCATCACCGAGCCGCCCTACCCCACCGAGCACCCCGAAGAAAAGTGCATCTTGTGCGGCCAGTGTGTGCGCGTGTGCAACGATATGGTCAAGGCGCACGTCATCAACTTTTACAACCACGGCACCGAGCGCGTCGTGGGGCCGCCCTTCCTCGAAAAGACCCGCGATTGCATCGGCTGCGGCGCGTGCACCATCGTCTGTCCCACCGGCGCTATCGAGATCATTCTGGAAAAAGACGCCATCTACAAAGAGAAACCGCTTGGCCCAACTCGCGCCATCTACGTTCCTTCGCTGCAAGCCGTCCCGCGCGTGCCCGTCATTGACACGGATAGCTGCATCCGCTTCCGCCAATACGACCGCAGCAACGGCGAAATCACCGATGCCTGCGGCGCATGCCAAAAACTGTGCGAGGCCAACGCGATTGACTTTACGCAAAAAGATGAAACCGTCGAGCTGGACGTGGGCGCCATCATTGTCTCCACCGGTTTCGAAATGTGGGATCCAACCCAGCTCAGCCAATACTCTTACGGCAAGTCGCCCAACATTATCACCGCGCTGGAATTTGAGCGGCTGTCCAACGCTGGCGGCCCAACGTTGGGCAAAATCCTGCTGGCCGACGGGCGAAAACCGGAACGCGTGGCGATTATCCACTGCGTGGGCAGCCGCGACCACAACGCGCACGAATACTGCTCGCGCATCTGCTGCATGTATTCGCTCAAGCACGCCCACCTGGTCAAAGACAAGGCCGGCGCCGAGGTATACGAGTTCTACATGGACATGCGTTCCTTTGGCAAGGCGTACGAAGAATTTTACGAGCGCGTGCAGGAAGAAGGCGTGACGATGGTGCGCGGGCGCGGCGCGGAGGTAGAAGTGTTGCCTTCGGGCAAGCTGCGCGTGAAAGGCGAAGACGCCAACCTGGGCAAGCTGGTGATGGTGGATGTGGACATGGTCGTCCTCAGCACCGCCATCGAAGCGCCCCAAGACGCAAGCAAGATTGGCGCGCTGTTTGGCCTCAGCCGCAGCGCCGATGGCTGGTTTGCCGAAGCGCATCCCAAATTGCGCCCGGTGGAAACCAACACCGACGGCGTCTTTTTGGCCGGCTGCGCCCAAGGCCCCAAGGATGTGCCCGATACGGTGGCGCACGCCGGCGCGGCAGCTTCGATGGTGCTGGCGCTGCTGGGCAAGGGCGAGGTGACCATCTCGCCGGCCACTGCCGAGGTCAACCGCGAAAAATGCGTGGGCTGCGGCGACTGCCTGCCGGTCTGCCCGTACACCGCCATCACGCGCGTAGACGGCAAGGCGCAGGTCAATCCCGCGCTATGCAAGGGCTGCGGCACGTGCGTGGCCACCTGCCCGTCCGGCGCTATCGAGGGCTTGCACTTTACAGATGAACAACTTGTCGCTCAAATTGAGGGGGTGCTGGCATGGGCGTAAATTTCGAACCGAGAATCGTGGCTTTCATGTGCAACTGGTGCACCTACGCGGGGGCCGATAACGCCGGCGTGGCGCGGCTGCCTTCACCGGCCAACGTGTTGCCGATTCGCGTCATGTGCTCTGGGCGCATCTCGCCAGAAATGGTCATGCGCGCGTTTCGCGCCGGGGCCGACGGCGTGTTGGTAATGGGCTGCCACCTGGGCGATTGCCACTATAGCAGCGGCAATCACCGCACCATCAAGCGCATGCCGCTGCTGAAAAACCTGCTCGGCTACGTTGGCGTCAACCCGGAACGGATGGAATTGCACTGGGTTTCGGCCTCCGAAGCGCCGCGCTTTGTCGAGGTCACCAAAGCGTTTACAGATAAAATCCGCCAACTAGGGCCTTTGGCGCAGGAGGTAACAGAATGACGATGATGGAAGAAATACGCAAGGCGGTCGCAGAGCGACTGAATGCGTTGGATGGCGTAGTAGCATTGAAAAGGTCGCCCGAAGGCGTCGCGCCGCACGTTTTCCAAAAAGGCAATGACCTGGCTGGGCTGGAAATCAACCCCAAGTACCCAGTGATGACGCTCGTTTCCAAGCTGCACAAGCGCTTTCCCCAGATTCGCCTGGGCGTGGTGGCGCGCGGCTGCGACGAGCGCGCTTATATCGAAATGGCCAAGCGCAACCAGATTGACCCCGAGCGGCTGTACATTATCGGTTTTGCCTGCACGGCGGAAGACGCGCAAACGTGCCATTGCCTTGAGCCTTATCCGAAGCAGTTGATTGTAGGCGCGCCGGCCGCGCCGGGGCAGGTTAATCCGCTCGTCGCCAAATACGATTCGATGTCAATCGCCGAGCGGCGCGCGTTCTGGAAGCAGCAGTTCAACAAGTGCATCAAGTGCTACGGCTGCCGCAACATTTGCCCGGAATGTTTCTGCGAAGCGTGCGCCATGGAAGATAAAGCCTGGGTCGAGCCGGGACTGCTGGCGCCGCCTTTCCCCGCCTTCCACATGATTCGCGCCATGCACATGGCCAGCCGCTGCATCGCCTGCCGCGAGTGCGAGTTGACTTGCCCGGCGCACATTCCGCTCACGGTGCTGTACGACCTGATGCGGCGCGACATGCAAACGCTGTTGGGCTATTTGCCCGGCACAGACATTAACGCCCGCCCGCCGCTTTCGGTCACGCTCGAAGAAACGCCGCTGCGCGTGGAAGCAGGGCACTAGCAACTTGTTATCCACAAAGAACACAAAGGGACACAAAGAGATTTAACTGGTTTGCCTGGCAAATAGAAACGTAATGACGGAATTGCTTTTGAAGGATGAGGTCTTTGCCATCATCGGCGCTGCGATAGAGGTGCATCGCGAGCTTGGACCTGGATTTCTCGAAGCAATTTACCAAGAAACGCTAGAGATCGAGTTAGCCAACCGTCATATTCCTTTTGAGTCGCACAAGATACCGACGGTTTTATACAAGGGACAACCTCTCAAAAAGAATATGAGGTGGATGTGGTCTGCTATGGGCAACTCATTGCTGAATTGAAGGCGATTGATCGGTTGACGGGAAAAGAAGAATCTCAAATCCTAAACTACTTGAAGGCCACCGGTTTGCGAGTCGGGCTGCTCATCAACTTTGGCAGTCACGGCAGGCTAGAATGGAAAAGATTTGTCCGATAACAACAAAAGGATAAAACTTGGTGGCCCTTCGTGGATAATGAGAACCGCGTTTATCCGTGTCCTTAAAGGAGATAGAGTATGGACTATAAAAATACTTTGACCACTTGCATCTACTGCGGCTGCGGCTGCAGCATGTACATCGAAACGATTGACGGCCAGATCACCGGCGTGTGGCCGTCCAAGACGCACGCTATCAGCCAGGGCAAGTTGTGCATCAAGGGCTGGAACGTGACCGGCTTTGTCAACGACCCGGAACGGCTCAAGACGCCGCTGGTACGCAAGGGCGAGCAGTTTGTCGAGGCGAGTTGGGACGAGGCTCTGGCGCTCGTCGCCGACAAGCTAGGCGCTATCAAAACGGAAAGCGGGCCGGATAGCATCGCTCTGCTCACTTCGGCCAAATGCACCAACGAAGAAAACTATCTCATGAACAAGTTTGCCCGCGCGGTGATCGGCACGAACAACATTGATCACTGCGCCCGCCTCTGACACGCTCCCACCGTGGCCGGTCTGGCCGCAGCGTTTGGGAGTGGCGCCATGACAAACTCGATGCCCGAGTTCGAGACGGACACAAACTGCTTTATCATCATGGGATCCAATACCTCCGAAGGCCATCCGCTCATCGCCAGCCGCATCATGGCGGCCAAAGAAAAGCGCGGGGCCAAGGTGATTGTGATTGACCCGCGCAACATTCAAATGGCGCGCCTGGCCGACCTGTACATACCGTTCCGCCCCGGCACGGACGTCGCCGTCATCAACGGGCTGATGAACGTCATTATCGCCGAGGGTCTGGAAGACAAGGCGTTCATCGCCGAGCGCACCGAGGCTTACGACGAAATGAAGGCGGTGGTAGAAAAATACACGCCCGAGCGCGTGGAGGAAATCAGCGGCATCCCCGCCGACACGCTGCGCAAAGCAGCGCGCATGTATGCTACCAACAAACCCTCGGCCTTTATCTATGCCATGGGCATCACACAGCACACCACCGGCGTGGACAATGTCAAATCCACCGCCAACCTGGCCATGCTGACGGGCAACATGGGCATCGCCGGCGGCGGGGTAAATCCGCTGCGCGGCCAGAACAATGTGCAGGGCGCGTGCGATATGGGCGGCCTGCCCAACGTGTACTCCGGCTACCAGGTGGTGACCTCGGAAGACGTGCAGAAAAAATTCAAGGAGGCCTGGGGCAGCACAGCGCATACCAAGGTGGGGCTGACTGTGACAGAAATGGTCAGCGCAGTAGGCGAAGGCAAGCTGCGCGCCTTGTACGTGATGGGCGAAAACCCGCTGGTGGCCGATCCCGACATCAACCACGCTTACCACTGCCTGGAGCACGCCGAGTTCCTGGTCGTGCAAGACATTTTCCTCACCGAGACAGCCAAGCTGGCGCACGTGGTGCTGCCCGGCGCGGCGTTTGCTGAAAAGGATGGCACCTTCACCGCCACCGACCGGCGCGTCCAGCGCGTGCGCAAGGCGGTCGAGCCGCCAGGAAGCGCCAAGGGTGATTGGGTCATCATCTGCGAGCTGGCCAAAAAGATGGGCGCGAGCGGCTTTGACTTTGCCACGCCCCAAGATATTATGGTAGAAATCGCCAAATTGACGCCCGCCTACGGCGGCGTCAGCTACGAGCGGCTGGAGCAGTTGGGCTTTTTGCACTGGCCGTGCCCCGCGCCCGACCACGCCGGCACGCCGTTCCTGCACAAGGGCAAATTCTCGCGCGGGCTGGGACATTTCCACGCCATCGAGTTCAAAGAGCCGGCCGAGTTGACCGACCAGGAATTCCCCTTCACGCTGACCACCGGTCGGTTAATGTTCCACTTCCACACCGGCACCATGACCCGGCGCTCGGAAAAGCTGCACCAAGAAGTGCCCGAAGCCTACGTGGAAATTCACCCGGACGACGCGGCCAAGATCAAGCTGAACGGCGGCAAGCGCGTGCGTGTCATCAGCCGGCGCGGGCAGATCGAGATTGGAGTGCGTGTGACGAAACGCATCAAGCCCGGCATCATCTTTATCCCCTTCCACTTTGCCGAAGCCGCCGCCAACGCGCTGACCAACGCCGCGATTGATCCGGTGGCCAAGATCCCCGAATACAAAGTTTGCGCGGTTAAGGTTGAATTAGCCTGAGCGACTAGTGACTAGGAGCCAAGTTTCCTAGTCACTAGTCACCAGCCTCTGGAGAGAAAAAATGGATATAAAGAAAATTTACGAGTACGCATTGCAACGCGAGCACGAGGGCAAACGCTTTTTCGAGCAAAACGCGGAGCGTCTAAGCCACGCTGCGGCGGCGGGCGCGTTCAAGCAATTGGCCGCCGAAGAGCAGCGCCACATCGAGTTCATCCAGAGCCAGATTGACGCGCTGGACAAGGGCCAAGCGCCCAGCGCGGCGATGGGCGTGGCCATGGATAAGGAGGGCTTTTTCTCGCAGCGCGCTGCCACCGAGTTGCTTGACCAAACGGTAATTGAGGCGATGGTGCCTGATTTGCCGGTGCTCCGCATGGCGTTTCTCATCGAGCGCGACTTTGCCGAGTTTTACGATAACGCCGCAAGCAAGGCTGAGGGCGAGGCCAAAAAGGTGCTGGAAATGCTGGCGCGCTGGGAACACGGCCACGAGGTGCTGTTCAAGCAAATGCACGACAAGGCCTTTGAAGAATACGCCCAGATGCCGTGGGGAGGCTGACATGGCATTATTCACTGCCGCCGAAGCGTTAGAAATGGCAATGGAAATCGAAAAGAACGGCCAAGTATTTTACAACACGGTGGCCGCTCAAGTGACCGACCCCGGCGCAAAAGCGGTCTTTCAAGAACTGGCCGCACAGGAGCAGCGGCACTATGCCGCCTTTGAAAAAATGGCTGGCCACATCCAAAGCGCGCCCAGCCTGGCCGGGGCAGACTATGACCAGTATGATATCTACCTCAAAGCCACATTGGACAATGCGCTCTTTTCTGGGCCAGACAAGGCGCTGGCCGCTGCCCAGCAAGCCCAAGATCAAAAGACTGCGCTCCAGGTCGCCATTGGCTTTGAAAAAGACACACTGCTGTTCTTTTACGATTTGCGCGATATGGTGGGCGAGGCCGACCAGGAAAAAATCGCCGGCATCATCCGCGAAGAAAAGACGCACCTGCGCCGATTGGCCAGGATGTTGTGAAGGAAAAAATAAAATGGAACAACCTCAAAACTGGTGGAAATGCTCAGAATGTGGATACACTCTGCAAGCGGACAAACCGCCCGAAGTGTGCCCGAGCTGCAAGCAAAAGTGCGCCTTTACAGACGCGACCTGCTATACGCCGGAATGCGGCGGGCCGGGCAACCCTGATCCGCAATTGCTGGGGCCAACCAAGCGGTAGAACATTGAAACTGGCTAACCTCTTCGAAAACCTTGCGCTGTCCTCGCGTGCAGCGCAAGGTCTTGTCTTGGGAAAGGTCTTTGCTATACCTGCAAGCATAGCAACAAGGCCCAAACTGCTTCAGGGAGATGATTAATGAAATTGAGCAAGGTGCTCGAGGTTGTCGAAGGCAAACCCATTTCCGAAAACGTGAACCTGGACATGGAAGTCCAGATGGGGTCTGGCGCTGATTTGATGAGCGACGTTTTAGCGTTCACCCAGGAAGGCACTTTGTTGATGACGGGACTGACCAATCCGCAGGTCGTGCGCACGGCCGAGATGGCAGGCATCAAGGCCATTATTTTTGTGCGCGGCAAAATCCCGCCGTCAGAAACCGTCGCCATGGCTGAAGAAAAAGGCATCCCTCTCCTGGCCTCCAAATACACCATGTTCGAAACGTGTGGGCGATTGTACAAAGCCGGGCTGCCGAGCTGCGGCCTGTTCGAGCTTACCTTGCAGCGCTGGCACGACACGTTCGAAAAATCATAGACGCTCTTGTAACAAGCCTTCACCCAGCATCTAAAAGGGATCAAGGTGGCACAAAAAAACTCGAAAGAGATTACCAAACTCCAAGAGTTGACCTACGAACTCAAGATCGAGCAGGCCATGACGCACAGCGTGGTTTCCATCTCCCCTGATGCCACCATGGCCGAGTTCCGGGAAGCGTTGCGTATCAGCCGCACTTCCGGGACGCCCGTGGTTGACGACGGAAAGATGGTGGGCATCATCAGCATCGAGGATCTCATCAAAGCCCTGGCCGCCGGCGAGTTGAGCACACAGGTCAGCGAAAAAATGGTCTGCGACCCCATAACCTTGTACGCCGACGAGCCGCTGATGCACGCCGTCAGCAAATTCGGCCAATACCGCTTTGGCCGCTTCCCCGTGGTCAACCGTGAAGGGAAACTGGTCGGCATCATCACGCAAGGCGACATTGTGCGGGCGATGCTCAAACGGCTTGAGATAGATTATCGCGAAGAAGAGATTCACCGCTACCGCGCCAGCCACATTTTTGAAGACATCGTCGCGGACCAGGCGGCGCTGGTCTTTGGCTACCACGTGGCCGCCCGCGATTTCACGCGGGCCGGTGAAGCTTCCAGCGGGATCAAGAAAACCCTGAGCCGGCTGGGCATCCATCCCCAGATTATCCGCCGCGTGGCCGTGGCGACTTATGAGGCGGAGATTAATGTCGTGGTCTACACCGATGGCGGCGAAATTGTGGCCGAGGTACGGCCCGACCGCATTAAAATTGAAACATTGGACAAAGGGCCTGGCATCCCAGACATCGAAAAAGCCATGCAGCCGGGCTTTTCCACAGCACCCGACTGGGTGCGCGAAATGGGCTTTGGCGCGGGCATGGGCCTGCCCAACATCAAATCGTGCGCCGACGAAATGCAGTTGGAATCCACCGTGGGCGTGGGTACCCATCTAAAAATCATCATCCATGTAAGTAAAGCAACAGATGGCGCCCTGTAATCTTCAAGAGACATGTCACAATTGACACACGATGAACATCATTGGCATTAGTGCAAGCTTGTGCTATACTAGCGTGAACAAAATCAATTTATCTAATCCACACCCAAAGAGGTGAGATGCGTCAATACCTCCCCCAACCCACCCGGCGCTATTACGCGCGATCATCTATAAAGGAGCTGCACTATGAGTTTGTCTCAAAAAACAATTAATGTCTTGTCCAAGCTGCCCCACGAGCGGGCCGAGCTCTTGCCCGCGATAGGCGAGGTAAACAGCCAGTTAGGTTACCTCCCGCCTGAGGCGATTGAAGCTATCGCCCGGCATTTCCATTTGCCCCCGCGCGAGGTCTTTGGCGCGGCCACGTTTTACTCGATGTGGAAGGTGGGCAAAAAACCACCCGAAGCGGTGTACCTGTGCGATGACGGCCCCTGCCACGCCATGGGCGCCGCCGATGTGCGCCGCGCGCTGGAAAAGGCGGGGGTCGAGGTGAGGCGCACCAGTTGCATCGGCCAGTGCGGCTGCGCGCCGGTGGTCTTGACCGACGACGGCGCGCTTTACCGCCACGTCACGCCGCGCAGCGTCAAGGGCATTTTGGACGGCAAAGAACCCAGGCCTTTCTCGCTCAAGGATGAAATCATTGGCGTCGAAGCCGACGAGGCCCATTCGCTGCTGCGCCGCGTCGGCAAGATAGACCCGCAATCACTGGACGACGCCGTAAAAGCAGGCGCGTACCAGGCGCTGAAAAAGGCGCTGGCCATGACGCCGGGAGATGTGATTCAAACCATTCTCGATTCGGGTTTGCAAGGGCGCGGCGGGGCGGGCTTTCCGGCCGGGCTAAAGATGCGCTTTACGGCAGGCGGGGCCAAAACCACCGGCGGGGTAGCCTACGTGGTGTGCAACGCCGACGAATCGGAACCTGGCACCTTCAAGGACCGCATTCTCATCGCTGGCGACCCGCACCAATTGTTGGAAGCCATGGCCATTGCCGGTTACGCCATCGGCGCGCACGAGGGTTATATTTACATTCGCGGCGAGTACGTCGCCGAAGCCAGGTTGTTGCAGCACTCGATTGAACAGGCCGAAAAGGCCGGCTACCTGGGCCACAATATTATGATTGGGAGCGCTGGCTTTGACTTTCACATTCACCTGCACCGCGGCGCGGGCGCCTACATCTGCGGCGAAGAAACCGCGCTGATTGAAAGCATCGAAGGCAAGCGCGGCGAGCCGCGCCTGCGCCCACCCTATCCCACCACCAACGGCGTGTTCGCCAAAGCCACACTCGTTAACAATGTCGAGACGCTGTGGAACGTGCCCGGCATCCTCAACAACGGCGGGGCCTGGTACAAAGAGATGGGCACAGAAAAATCGCCTGGCACCAAGCTCTATCCGATTTCGGGCCACGTCAAAAAGACGGGCTGCCTGGAAGCGCCGCTGGGAAAATATACTTTGCGCCAACTCATCAAAGGTCCCGCAGGCGGCATGCGCGGCGAGGCCAGGTTCAAAGCGTGCCACCTGGGCGGCGCGGCAGGGGCTGTTGTGGGACCTGAATTTCTAGATGTGCCGTTGGACTTTGGCTCGTGCCAGGCCGCAGGCGCGATGCTGGGCGCGGGTGATATTTTGATGCTGGACACCACAACGTGCATGGTAGATTATACCCGCTCGGTGGCGGCTTTTTTCCGCGCTGAGTCGTGCGGCAAGTGCACGCCGTGCCGGGTGGGCACCGAGCGGCAAATTCAAATTCTGAACGACCTGGTCGCCGGGCGCGGAACGCTTGAGCAACTGGACGAACTGGTCTACTGGGGCGAGCACATGGTAGATAGTTCCTTCTGCGGGTTGGGACAAACGGCGTCAACCGCCGTGATGTCTGCGCTCAAACTGTTCCGCAAAGAATTCGAGGCGCATACCAAGGGCAAATGCCCGGCGGGCGTGTGTGTCAGGTAGGAGAGCAACATGGCAAAACTAGTTAACGTCACCATCAATGGCAGAACAATTCAGGCCGAAGAAGGCCAATCCGTCCTCAAGGCGGCGCAGTCGGCGGGCATTCACATCCCCACCTTGTGCTATCACCGCGACCTGACCCCCACCGGCAACTGCCGCATCTGCGTGGTCGAGGTGGAAAAGCAGCGTTTCCTGCAGGCCGCGTGTGTCTTTCCAGTGATGGAAGGAATGATAGTTCACACCCACAGCGAGCGCGTGGTGAAATCGCGCCGCAAGACGCTGGAACTGATGCTGGCTAATCATCCGCAAGACTGCCTGACGTGCGACGCCGCCAGCGGCTCGTGCGAACTGCAAGACCTGGCTTACGAGTACCAGGTGAGCATCCCCGCTTGGGGCAGCAAGGGCACGCGCTATCAAAAAGACAGCGACCCCAACCCATTTGTGCGGGTGGATTTCAACAAGTGCATCTTGTGCCGCCGCTGCGTTCTGGCCTGCGCCGAAATCCAGGGGCGCAACGTGTGGGGGGTGGCCTATCGCGGTTTTGACGAGCAAATTGTGGCCGGGGCTGGCGTGACCATGCTCGAAGCTCGCTGCGAATCGTGCGGGCAGTGCGCGGCCTATTGCCCCACTGGCGCGCTCAGCGACAAGATGTCGCACGGCGTCGCCCGCGCGCACCAGGTCAAAAAGGTCACGACGACCTGCACTTATTGCGGCGTGGGCTGCCAGTTCGACTTGAACGTGAAAGACGGCCGTGTCATCGCCGTCACATCCAACCCGGACGCGCCCGTCAACGGCATGGCGCTGTGCGTCAAGGGCCGCTATGGCTACGATTTCATTCACCACCCCGACCGGCTGCTCAAACCCAGGGTGCGCAAATATTTACTGGAGGGGACAGAGCGCCCGCGCGACCGGGGCGAATGGGTTGAGGTGGACTGGGACACCGCGCTGGACATTGCGGCCAAAAAACTGCGCGAGACGCGCGACACGCACGGCGCGGATAGCGTGGGACTCCTCACCTCGGCCAAATGCACCAACGAAGAAAATTACCTGATGAATAAATTCGCCCGGCAGGTGATTGGGACGAACAACATTGACCACTGCGCCCGTCTCTGACACAGCAGCACGGTGGCCGGTCTGGCCGCCTCCTACGGTTCGGGCGCCATGTCCAACTCGATGAAAGACGTCGCCGAGCAAGCCGCTTCCATGCTCGTGATTGGCTCCAACACCACCGAGCAACACCCCGTCTTTGGCACCATGCTCCGGCGGGCCGTCCGCACGCGCGGGGCAAAAATCGTCGTCGCCGACCCGCGCAAAATTGACCTGATCGAAATCGCCGCGCTGCACGTGCGGCACAAACCCGGCACCGACATCGCCCTCATCAACGGCCTGATGAACATTATCCTGGAAAAGGGCTGGGAAGATAAACCATATATTGAAGAACGCACCGAAGGCTATGAAGAATTCAAGGCCGTCGTGCAACAATACACGCCGGACAAGGTCGCTGAAATCACTGGCGTCCCGGTGGAGCAACTGTACCAGGCGGCGGAAATCCTGGCGACCAACAAACCCATGGCTGTTATTTGGGCTATGGGCATTACACAGCACATCACGGGTGTGCGCAACGTGATGGATCTGGCGAACCTGCAAATGTTGCTGGGCAACATGGGCGTGCCCGGCGGCGGCGTGAACCCGCTGCGCGGGCAAAACAATGTGCAAGGCGCGTGCGACATGGGCGGCCTGCCCAACGTCTACCCGGCCTACCAGGCCGTGACGGTTGATGCGGTCAAGCTCAAGTTTGAAGCAGCCTGGGGCGCGCCGATGTCGAACAAGGTCGGATTGACCGTGACGGAAATGATGCCCGGCGCGGCCGAGGGCAAAGTCAAGGCGCTGTACATTTTGGGCGAAGACCCCGTGACCAGCGACCCGGACCTCAATCACCTCAAGCACTGCCTGGAAAGCTGCGATTTCATCGTTCTACAAGACATCTTCCCCACCGAAACGGCCGCTTACGCCGATGTGCTTTTGCCGGGCGTCAGCTTTGCCGAAAAGACAGGCACCTTTACCAACACCGAGCGGCGCATCCAGATGGTGCGCCAGGCCATCGAGCCGCTGGGCGATGCCCGCCAGGATTGGCGCATCATTGCCGACCTGGCCAGGCGCGTGTTGGCCGAAGGAGACCGCAAGATTGAAGGCGGCACGCACGCCGGGTGGGATTACGCCAACAGCGCGCAAATCTTGGCCGAAATCAACGCGCTCACGCCCAGCTATGCTGGCGCCACGTTTGAGCGGCTGGAGCGCGGCGAGACTTTCCAGTGGCCGGTCAAAGACGCCGCGCATCCCGGCACGCCCGTTTTGCACGTGGGGCAATTTGCGCGCGGCAAGGGCAAATTTGCGCCCATTGACCACGTGCCGCCCGCCGAGTTGCCCGACGACGAATACCCGATGATGCTGACGACCGGGCGCGTGCTGTACCATTATCATGGCGGCGAGATGAGCCGCCGCGCCAGGGGACTGATGGAAATTTATGGGCAGACGCTCATCGAAGTGAATCCACAAGACGCGCAAAAGATGGGGCTTGATGGGAAGAAGCGATTGCGCCTCACCTCGCGGCGCGGCTCGATGGAAGGCGAGGCGCTCGTCACCGAGCGCGTGCCGCCAGGCATGGTCTTTGCCAATTTCCACTTCCCTGGCGAGCAAAATGTCAACCTGGTAACAAACAATGCGCTCGACCCGACGGCCAAGATTCCAGAGTACAAAGTCTGCGCGGTAAGGGTAGAGCCTGCATAGGAGGAAAATCATGAAGCAAAAACAAATCCTGATCATAGACGACGATGCCGATCTCGTCCTTGCGCTTCGCATGGTCTTGGAAGGCGAGGGCTACCTGGTCGAGGAAGCGTCAGACGGCGCCGAGGGATTGGCCAAGATGCGCGCCCATCCACCGGACCTGGTATTCATGGACGTGATGATGGCGAATCCCCTGGATGGATACTATACGACCCAGGAGATTTCAGAGGACCCTCAGCTCCGAAACGTGCCGATTCTGATGTTGTCGTCCATCGCCGACACGCCCTACGCGGCTTCTTTCCCGACCGACCAGTACTTGCACATCATCGAGTTCATCTCCAAGCCCATCGAACCCGAAACGCTTTTGGAAAAAGTCAAAAAGGCGCTAAAGGATTGAACTCGTCCACGAGAAAGGCTCGTTCAGGCGAATCCACGCTGGGGTATATGGGAGTTATACCTCACAGTGTGAGGCAGCGAAAACTACCGGGGGAGGTGTAAACGAAAGAAACAAGCATAATGACAACCACAACTAAAAATCGAATACCAACACTAAAAAATTGAACAAAAGGAGTTAATATGAGCAACGGTGAAATCTCTTTCGATGCCTTTCCTCCTGCCAAGATGGCCAGCCGAATGGAAGATGTTGGCGTCACCAAGTCCAATCTCAACACCTGGACCATGTTCGCCCTCGCCATATTGGCCGGCGCGTTTATTGGCTGCGGCGCTATCTTTTGCACCACAGTCCTGGCCGGCACATCCGCGCTGCCGTATGGCATACAACGCTTGCTGGGGGGGCTGGTCTTTACGCTTGGCCTGATCCTGGTCGTCGTCGGCGGATCAGAACTGTTCACGGGCAACAACTTGATCATGATTGCCTTTGCCAGCGGCAAAGTGCCCCTGAGCGGGTTGCTGCGCAACTGGGTCATCGTCTACGTTGGAAACTTTGTCGGCTCGGTTCTCACCGCCGGCATCATGTTCCTGAGCAAGCAATACACCTTTGGCGGCGGCGCGGTGGGCATTACGGCCGTCAACATTGCCAACTCCAAGTGCGGCCTGGAATTTGTCCAGGCGGTGGCGCTGGGCATCATGTGCAACGCCCTGGTGTGCATGGCCGTATGGCTGTGCTTTAGCGCCCGCAGCACCACCGATAAAATCCTGGCCATCATCCCGCCCATCTCGGCCTTTGTGGCGGCCGGATTCGAGCACAGCATCGCCAACATGTACTTTATTCCAATCGGGCTGTTCATCTCCGGCGACGCCAACTGGCTGGCCTCGTTGGGCGACAAGGCGCCCAAGATCGCCAATTTGACCTGGGGCAATTTCTTTATCGCCAACCTGCTGCCGGTCACCATTGGCAACATTATCGGCGGCGCGGGAATGGTCGGGCTGGTCTACTGGTTCATCTACCTGAGAGCGCAAAAGAAGGTCGAGGCCAAGCCCAAGGCGGCCACCCGCCTCCTGGTGGTGGACGACGATCGCGATTTTGTGGATCTCACCTCCGCCGTGTTGGCCAAAGAAGGCTTCCAGGTAATCACGGCCAGCAACGGCGACGAGGCGCTCAGGCTTATGAAACAAAGCAAGCCCGATATGGTCCTGCTCGACGTGATGATGGCTACCCCACTCGAAGGCGTCGAAGTCTCGCGCAAGATGCAGCGCGACCCTGATCTCAAGAGCGTTCCCATCGTCATGATTTCGAACATTGACAACACAGAATATAGATCCGCGCTGCCCGACGATGTGCATATTCCCATTGACGCGTGGATCAGCAAGCCGGTGGACCCTGACAAAATGCTCAAGACCATTCGGCGCTTCTTGTCTTCAAAGTAAGACAACGCAAATCAACCAGGTGATGTGTGCAATCACCTGACGAGAAAAGTTTGAGGGTGCATCCGGCAAGCCGTCGGCGCACTGGCTGAGGCGGGCCGCTGCGCCCTCAACGCTTATTGGGAGAAGATAGTAAAATGAACTCTGCAGACAACTATCCCTGCAATCAGGGGGGGGTATTTGCCGTTGCGTTCCTGGCCGGCGCGTTGGGCGGCGCTGTGGCGGCAGCGATGCTGCACAAATTCGTCTATCGCAAAGAGCGCCTGCCGGTCGAGATCGAGCCGCGCCTGCCCCAGCCCCTCCCGCCCAAAGCGTCCCCACTTCAGCCCGCCAAGGTCTTGATTGTAGACGACGACGCCGACTTTGTTGACCTGACCGGCGCGGTGCTGAGCCAGGCCGGCTACCACGTTGCCACCGCCTCTGACAGCGAGCAGGCTTTTCGGCAGCTTGGCCGAGAAAAACCAGACCTGGTCTTGCTCGACGTGATGATGAAAGCGCCGCTAGAAGGCCTGGCCATCTCGCGCCGGATGTCTGCGGACCGCAACTTGCAAAATATCCCGGTGATCATGATCTCTGGCATCGCTCAGACCGAATATGCAGCAGAATTTCCTGCGGACATCGAACTGCCGATTGAGGCCTGGCTCAGCAAGCCGGTAGACCCCACTCAAATCCTGGAAACCGTCCGGCGCATTCTGGCGAGTCGAGCGTGAGATGCAACGCCTTAGCCGGTGGGCCTTGGGAGGGCGATTGCAGATCGTGCTGATCGCCGCATTTGCATCGGTGGCCGCACTCACCGTCGGGCTGAATACTATCGTCACTTCGCGCGCGCTCAACGGTTATCTGGCAAACGCCGAGTCCGAACGCGTGGCGCGCGACATGGAGCTGGCTGGCGCGCTGTACCAGCTCAAGCTGGACGAAATCGCCGCCATCAGCCACCGGCTGGTGCTGGACCACGCGCTGGTGGCGAGCGTGCCAGCCGCCGCGCAAGGCTCTGCCTCAGCCCGAGCCGTCATTGACCAAGAGATCACAAACAAAATCACGGTGCTCGCGCTGCAAGGCACACACCTGATTGCAGTGCTGGATGCCGACGGCAACCTTCTGGCCGGGCGAGTTTTGCTGCCGCAAGGCAAGCCCTCAGTCTCCGTCTCGGGCGGCAACTGGAGTGAATTGCCCATCGTCCACAAGATGCTCACGTCTGGCGAAGGACAATCGGGCACCGAAGTGGTCCCAGCTGAATTTCTGGCGCAGGTCGGGCTGGACGAGCAGGCCCACATCGCGTTGATTACTACGCCCAAATCTGCCCCGACGCCCTTTGACACCCGCGAAGGCGCAGCCGGCTTGACCTTGACGGGCGTCTATCCCTTGCTGGACAATGGCCAACTGATTGGGACGGTGGTGGCGGTCTACCTGTTCAACAACGATTTCACGCTGGTGGATCGCATCAAAGAGGTGGCCGGGATAGACACGGTCACCGTTTTTTTCGGCGACTTGCGCGTGTCCACCAATGTGATGACGGAACAGGGAGAACGCGCGGTGGGAACGCGCATTTCGCAAGACGTGGGGCAGGTAGTATTGGAACAAGGCCTCGATTATACCGGGCGGGCCTACGTCGTCAATGCCTGGTACATCACCCGCTACGCGCCGCTGCGCGATCACCAGGGAGCGGTAGTGGGCAGCCTGTACGTAGGCGCGCCCGAATCGCTGTTCTCGTCGCTCATCGTGTTCAGCAACATGATCGTTGTGATCGCGCTGCTGAGCGTGGCGCTGGCCGGCGTCATCGCCATGCCCATCGCCCTCCTCATCACACGCCCGATTGACCACCTGGTAGACGCGCACCGCCGCCTGGCCCAGGGCGACATGACCGTCCGGGTAAAGCCGCACGGCACCAGCGAGCTGGTCACACTCGGCGAGTCCTTTAATACCATGGTCGAGACATTGCAAAATGTGCAAGACGAGCTGCTGCACAAAGAGAAGCTGGCTTCGGTGGGCCAACTGGCGGCCGGCGTCGCGCACGAGATCAACAATCCGCTAGGGACCATCTTGCTGTTTTCCGGGCTGGTGACCAAAGGATTGCCAGAAGGCGATCCGAAACGCAGCGACGTGGACATGATTGTCAAAGAAGCCACGCGCTGCAAGCACATTGTGGCCGATCTCTTGAACTTTGCCCGGCAGCAAGAGATTCTATCGCAAGACACAAACGTCAACGCGCTGTTGGAGCAGGTGATCGAAAAAGTGCGCTTCCAACCGAGCTTTGAGCGCGTGCAAATCGCGAGCCAGCTTGATCCCAACCTGCCCACCATCCAGGCCGACGCCGCTCAATTGCAACAAGTGTTCATCAATCTGATGAACAACGCGACTGAAGCGATGGAAAGCGGCGGCACGCTCTCAATCGCCACCCGTCGGCTGGATGCAGCCTATATCGAAATCCAGGTTTCGGACACGGGCTGCGGCATCCCAGAAGAAAACCTGGGCAAGCTGTTCAACCCGTTTTTCACCACCAAGCCGCCAGGCAAGGGCACGGGGTTGGGGCTGTCTATCGTCTATGGCATTGTCAAGATACATCGCGGACAGATCACCGTCCAGAGCCAGCCAGGACAAGGCGCCACCTTCCGCGTGAGCTTGCCCATACACCTGAAGCAAGATCAAAGGGCCGCCAATACGTCTCAACTCATCGGCTGAGACAAGGAGCACAGCATGGAAAATATGGGACGCATTTTGGTGATTGACGACGAACTGGGCATCCGCGAGGGCTGCCGGCGCACATTGGAGTCGGAGGGCTATGCCGTGGAGGTCGCGGCCACCGGCCGCGAGGGGCAGCGTAAATTCGACGAGCAGCCCTACGACCTGGTGCTGCTCGACGTGATGATGCCGGACGTGCGCGGCATTGACCTCTTGCCGCTTCTTCACCAAAAAGACGCCGAGGTGGTGTGCGTCGTCATCACCGGCTACGCCACCGTCGAGTTGGCCATCCAGGCCATCAAAGCCGGCGCGTACGATTTTGTGTCCAAGCCATTCACCGCCGACGTGCTGCTCATGACGGTGAAGCAGGGCATGGAGCGGCGGCGGTTCGCAGCGGAATCCCGGCGCCTCCAAGCGCTCGAACGAGAAGCAGCCGAGTTGGCGCGCGCTAAAGAAGAACTGGAACGCATTGACCGCTTTAAAACCATGTTCACGCTGACGGTGGCGCACGAACTGCGCGCGCCCGTGTCGGCCATTCAAAGCGTGCTCGTCACACTCGCCAAGGGGTATCTCTCGCCCGATCAGCAACAAAAATTTCTCGAACGCGCCGTCGAACGCTCGCAGGAACTGTTGCGCATGATAGACGATCTGTTGAATTTAGCCAGGGTCAAACACGAAGATACCCTTCAAAAACGCGAGACGATCGGCCTGGCCGACGTGCTGGAAAAGGTATGGCAACTGCTGCAAACTCAGGCCGCGGAGAAAAAGATCGCCTGCAGCGTCGAGATCCGCCAGCGCCCGATGGTGGCAGCGCACCCCGATCAAATGTCCCAGTTGTGGACAAACCTGATTTCAAATGCCATCAAGTACACTCCCCCCGGCGGCCAGGTGCGGGTCGCGCTGGAAGAAAAAGACGGCTGGGCCGTGGGCGTCGTCCAAGACACTGGCATTGGCATCGCGCTTGAGGATCAACCCAAAATTTTTGACGAGTTTTATCGGACGCCCCAGGCCAAAGAGATGGAAGCGCGAGGAACCGGATTGGGGTTGCCCCTGGCCAGGCGGATTGTGGAAGCGCACGGCGGGCGCCTCGATGTAGAATCGGCGCTGGGACAGGGCAGCCGCTTTACGTTTCGCCTGCCAACCGTCTCTCCTGCATGACGAGAGTTGCCCCATCGTCGTATCTTACCTGGATAGAGAGTGTTGCAGAATTGGGGGTACACCGTGGGGTCGGCCAATCTGAGGACCGC